>CAYRDQ010000018.1:0-54619 GCA_964423155.1 uncultured Sphingorhabdus sp. | reverse complement strand
ATGTTGATACAGTGGGCGGCCCTGTCAGCTACAGCCTGGGTGGCTTGGATGCAGCACTGTTCAACATCGACAGCGCAACCGGCGAGGTCCGCCTCAACGCGAGCGCGGATTATGAGGCTGACACCAGCTACACGATCGATGTGATCGCCAATGATGGTGCCAACACCACGACCCGCACGGTCACGGTCTCGGTCAACGACGTCAACGAATTTGCAGTTGGCCCCGTCACCATTGTTGCGGGAAGTGCAAACGAGGTAACTGCCACCGGCCAAACTGTTGGCACAGCCAGTGCCACCGACGCGGATGGTACAGCATCGGTTACCTACTCGCTTGTGAACAATGCTGGCGGTCGGTTTGCGATAAATGCTGCAACAGGCGTCATCTCGGTCGTCAACGGATTGTTGCTCGATTTCGAGCAAAGCCCGACGCATCAGGTGACTGTCCGGGCGACAAGCTCCGACGGGTCGTTCAGCGACAATGTCGCAACCATAACGGTCAACAATGTCGATCCGGAATTTGTTGTCGGAACCGGCGCTGCTGAAACGATTTTGGGTGGCAATCTGTTCGACAACATCCTGCTTGAGGGCGGTAACGATTTCGCCAATGGTCAAGGCGGCATCGATATCATTGACGGCGGTGATGGCGACGACATCCTGGTCGGCGGAGACGGCGATGACTCGCTCGTTGGCGGTCTGGGAAGCGACTATCTGATCGGCGGAGACGGGCTTGACCTGCTTTCGGGCGGAACAGGCGCGGCCAACACGCTGCAAGGTGGCACCGGTAATGACGTTTATATCGTCGCAACTGCAGGCGATTCGACACTTGAATTTGCAGGCGAGGGCATTGATGAGGTCCGCACGGCACTCAGCGTGCATACCCTGCAGAACAACGTCGAAATATTGCGTTACACGGGCGGGCTGAACTTCCTGGGTATCGGCAACACGCTGGACAACAGCATTTACGGCGGCGTCGCTTCTGACGATCTCTATGGTCGTGATGGCAATGACCAGCTGTTTGGTGGCACTGGCATTGCCAACACGCTTTTAGGCGGGCTAGGCGATGACATCTACTTCGTGGATGCGTCTGGCGATTCGACGGTTGAAATGGCGGGTGAAGGAACCGACGAAGTTCGGACGGCGCTTTACAGCCATACGCTGCAAAACAACGTCGAAAATCTGACATTCACTTCTAATGCGGCTCATCTGGGTGTCGGCAATGATTTGGCGAATGTCATCGTTGGCGGAACTGGTGTCGAGGATCTGTTCGGACGTGCTGGCAACGACACTTTGCGTGGCGGAACCGGCGCGGCGAATACCTTGCTCGGTCAGGAAGGCAACGACTTGTATATTGTCGAAGCCGCTGGAGACACCGTCATCGAGTTTGCCGGTGAAGGAACCGACACTGTTGAAACGGCTCTGGCTTCGTTCACCTTGCGGGACAATGTCGAAAATCTGACCTACACTGGCACCGGTACCTTCACCGGCATCGGCAGCACGGACAACAACGTGATGCGCGGTGGTGCGGGAGCTGATTTCCTCGATGGTCGCGATGGAAACGACATGTTGATCGGTGGTTCTGGAGCAGATTTGCTGATCGGTGGGGCTGGTGCTGATATGTTCGCCTATCAGGGCGGTGAAACCGGAGCAGACCGAATCCTTGGCTTCACATCTGGTATCGACCGCATCGGTCTCAGCAGTGCAGGTTTTGCACATACTGCTACCTTTAATCTGGTGCAGGGTGTTGGGCCGCTTTCGGCCACCAATAGCAACAGCACCTTCTTCTACAATCAAGCCACAGGTGAACTGAGCTATGATGAAGACGGTAACGGGGCAGGGGCGGCTATTGTACTGGCCTATCTTGATCCGAACCTGACGCTCACTATTGGTGATTTTACATTCTATTGATCAAAGCCGGGGGCCTGCGCAGTCGCGCAGGCCCTATGGCGCATCAAGGTATATTGTTTTAATTCAATATGATGCTTGAGGTCTGTGCGAAATGCGCCTGCTTGAAAGCAGAGACTTTTCCACATTCTTTTGAACAGGCTATTTTTCGAGTACCCTTTGGCGGGTTTCATTTTTTTGCCATAAGCCGGGTTTAGCGAGCGAACACAATCCGCTTGATTGTTGGCGAGAACCGTCTCGCCTGAAACTGCTAATGCCGGGGGAAAGAAAATGCCGTCATCCATCAATCGTTTCAAGGCTGCAGCTCAAGCGCGTTTCAAAAGCTTTCTGGCGTCGGAGCGGGAATATAGCTTTGGCATAGCTTGGGTGTTGTCCAAAACCGATGGCGGCATGATGGATGGCGATTATTCCTCGGCACGCGCAGACTGGTTTGTTTCCGAAGATTCGGCGAGTTTCGGGCGGGTGGAAAGCTGGTTATCGGCAACCCAATCTGCCGGTATCGAGGCCAGTTTTGCCAAGGACGAAGCAACGGGCTTCACCGCCCTTCCGGCGACGGTATTCATAAACGAAATCCACTACGACAACACCGGCACCGATGTTGGCGAGGCAATTGAAATTGCCGGACCTGCGGGAACGGACCTGGCCGGATACAGCCTGGTGTTGTATAATGGATCGACCACACCCGGCGCAGCGGTGGTTTACAACACCATCAATCTGACTGGTTCAATCGATAATGAAGGTAGCGGATTTGGCGCTGTTTCCTTTTCCTTGCCTGCCAACGGTTTGCAGAATGGCGCGTTTGACGGGATTGCCCTGATTGGTCCCGGCGGCGTGGTGCTGCAATTCCTCTCTTACGAAGGGGTCATAACAGGAGCAGCCGGAACCCCCGCCGCAGGCGTTACCAGCACCGATATCGGCGTTTTGGAAACGGGCACCGAGGCGGTGGGCTTGTCTCTGCAACTGACTGGGACCGGGACGACCGGAACGAACTTTGCCTGGCAGGCTCCTGCGACAGCCAGTTTTGGAACCATCAATGCGGGGCAAACCTTCACTTCGGGCAACACAGCAGGAGCGCTTGCGATCAATTCGGCCAGTATAGCCGAAGGGAATAGCGGAACGACAAACCTGACCTTCACCGTCTTGCGGAGTGGAGGCAGCACGGGGGCAGTTTCAGCGACCTGGACCGCGAGCTTTGGGGCCGGTGCGGGCAATGCCGATGCCAGCGACTTTGATGTTGGACAATTGTTCACCGGTACAGTCAGTTTCGCGGATGGACAGATCAGCCAGACGATCACGCTCGTAATTGCGGGCGATACAGTATCCGAACCCAATGAAGCATTCACAATGACGCTGTCGGCGCCTACCGGCGGTGCGACGATTGCCACTGCGAGCGGGACGGGAACGATTACCAACGACGATGCTGCTCCGGGGACACTATCGATTGCCAATTCGAGCGTGATTGAAGGCAATAGCGGCACCACGCCAATCAGCTTCACCGTAACACGTGCTGGCGGTTCCGACGGTGCGGTCAGTGCGACATGGACTGCCAGTTTTGGTGCAGGCGTCACCGCAGCAAATTCCGCGGATTTTGCCGCCGGTCAGCTTTTCACGGGTACCGTCAATTTTGCCAATGGCGAGACCAGCCAGGTCATTACGCTCAATGTGCAGGGCGATACCGCAACAGAGCAGACCGAGACCTTTGCAGTAACACTTTCGGCACCGACCGGAGGAGCAGCGCTGGGCACGTCAGCCGCTACCGGAACCATCACGACCGACGATACGTTGCCTGCCAATGTCTTCATCAACGAAATCCATTACGACAATAGCGGTGTCGACGCGAATGAGGCGGTTGAGATTGCCGGTCGCGCGGGCACGGACCTGACCGGATACAGCCTTGTATTGTACAATGGCTCGAACACACCTGGCGCTGCCGTTGTCTATACAACGATCAACCTGACAGGTGTGATTGATGACGAAGGTTCGGGCTATGGCGCTCTGTCCTTTGCTGCTGCCGGTATCCAGAATGGCGCGGCGGACGGTATCGCGCTGATCGCGCCGGGCGGCACAGTCGTCCAGTTCCTCTCCTATGAAGGCACCATTACAGCAGCTGCAGGTACTCCGGCTGCGGGCCTTACCAGTACCGACATTGGCGTATCCGAAGACGGCACAGGAACCTCGGCCCAGTCGCTGCAATTGATCGGCAATGGTGCGGCCGGAACCGATTTCACCTGGCAAGCCCCCGCGACAAGCAGTTTCGGTTCGCTGAATGTCGGTCAGACCATCATTCCCGACAATGCCACCGGGCTTATCTCGGTTGGCGATGCCAGCGTCGTTGAGGGCAATAGCGGTACCAGCAATCTGGTGTTTGTTGTCGAGCGCGCCGGAGGGCTCGGTACGGCCGCATCGGTTGATTATACCGTCAACCTGACGGGCACCGCCAACGCGGCAGATATTGGAGCAGGCGCGGTTCTTTCCGGAACCGTCAATTTTGCGATTGGTGCCGCAACCGCTACTATCACCATTCCTGTGCAGGGAGATGCGCTGAGCGAGGGGAACGAGACGCTTTCGCTGACCTTGTCGAACGCAGTGGGCAATGTTTCGATTACCGACGCCAATGCCAATGGCACTATCACCAACGACGATCCGGTCACGCTGACCATCATGGAAATCCAGGGGGCAGGTCACCAGTCCGCCTATGTCGGCCAACCAATTACCACAACGGGAATCGTGACCGCAGTTGATACGAATGGCTATTATCTGCAGGATCCGACGGGGGATGCCAATGTAGCTACATCCGATGGCATTTTCGTTTTCACCAGCACTGCACCGACCGTCGCAGTCGGCGACAGCGTTTCGGTTTCCGGATCGGTTTCGGAATTCCGCGGCAGTGCCACTGCGCTGACGCTCACGCAGATTACCAGCCCGGTATCAACGGTGCTTTCGTCCGGTAATCCGCTGCCTGCCGCCGTTTTGATCGGCACGGGCGGTCGTACGCCGCCAACGGCCGTGTATGACGACGATGGCTACACCGTTTTCGATCCGGCGAATGACGCAATCGACTTCTACGAAACGCTGGAAGGGATGCGGGTGACCATCGACGCACCGCAGGTCGTCGGCGATACCAACAGCTTTGGCGAAACCTGGGTTGTGGCTTCGGGCGGCGCAGGTGCCACCACGCTCTCGGCGCGCGGCGGGATCACTATCTCGGCAGGCGACATGAATCCGGAACGGATTCAGATCGACGACGATTCAGGCGTGTTTGCAGGTTATGTGCCCGGCCACACAATCGGCGATCGTCTCGGCAACGTCACTGGCGTGTTCAACTATGCGTTTGATAGCTACGAACTGGTGGTCACCGAAGCGGTGACGGTGACGCTGGATAATACGCTGACCCGGGAATCGACGCTGTTGCGCGGGGATGATACCCACATCACCATCGCGACCTACAATTTGGAAAATATCGATCCGACCGACCCAAGCACCAAATTCGATTTGCTGGCATCGGATATCGTACTGCGCCTTGGCGCGCCCGATATCATTGCCGTGCAGGAGATCCAGGATGCCGACGGTGCTGGCAGCGGCAGCAATCTCTCAGGAACGGTTACGGCCCAGCTGCTGATCAATGCGATCATCGCCGCCGGCGGACCGACCTATGCCTATGTCGAGGTGGCACCATCGACCGCGAATTCGACCGGTGGTGAACCCAATGGCAATATCCGCAACGGCTATTTCTACAACACGTCGCGCGTGAGCTATGTGGCGGGAAGTGCGACGCTGATTTCGGATGTCGCCTTTACCGGCAGCCGCAGCCCGTTGGTGGCGACCTTTGAGTTCAACGGACAGTCGATCAACCTGGTCAACATGCACTCCACATCACGCGGGGGCAGCGATCCGCTATTTGGGGAGCAGCAGCCGCCGACCGACGCTGGTGATGCCTCGCGTACGGCACAGGCTACTGCCGTGCGCGCCTATATCAACGCGCAACTGGCTACCAATCCCAACCTCAACTTTGCAGTCATGGGCGATTTTAACGGCTTCACCTGGGAAAATGCCATCAGTGCGTTGACCGCGGGCAATGTGCTGAGCGATCTCAACACGCTGCTTCCGTTGGAGGAGCGCTATAGCTACTTCTTCGACGGCAATCTGCAGGCGCTCGACCATATTCTCGTGACCAATGGCCTCGCCATCGGCGCTCGCTATGATGCGGTGCATATCAACGCCGAATTCACGACGGCGGCACGCGGGACCGATCACGACCCACAGGTAGCCGCTCTGTTCCTGGCCCCTGTTTACAATGGCGATGGCCAGCCGAATAACTTTACTGTTACCAGCGGAGCCAACTGGATCGTCTATGGCAATGATGGCGATGATGTGCTCAACGGCGGCGTTGGCAACGACGTGATTTTTGGCGGCGAGGGTGCAGACCAGCTCGATGGCGGTGCTGCCAATGACGTGCTTGTTGGCGGTGCAGATAATGATGTGCTGGCTGGGGGTGTTGGTACCAACGAAATGATCGGAGGAACCGGCGACGATACCTATGTCTACACCGGTCCCGGCTCAATCGTCGAATTCCAGAATGAGGGGACCGATCTCATCCGGACCAGTTTGTCTTTGGTCACGCTGCCTTCAAATGTCGAAAATCTGACTTATGAAGGAACCGGCCAATTCATTGGTGTTGGCAATGACCTCGACAATGTCATCGTCGGCAGCACCGCATTGGATACGTTGATCGGCTTTGGCGGAAACGACATGTTGATGGGTGGCGGCGTAGCGGCCAACGAAATGATCGGCGGTACCGGCGACGATTCCTATTTTGTATCGGCGATTGGCGACACATTGATCGAAGCTGCGGGCGAAGGCAATGATACGGTTTACACAGATCTCGCCAGCCATGTTTTGCGTGCCAATATTGAAGGGCTTGTCTACACAGGAAACTCAAATTTTACCGGGATAGGTAACGACCTGGGCAATCAGCTTTCGGGTGGAGCAGGTGACGACTTTCTGTCGGGTCTTGATGGCGACGACAGCTTCCTTGGAGGAAGCGGGGCTGATCTCATGATCGGTGGCGCCGGAGCTGATACTTTCCGGTATCAGGGCGGCGAAGCCGGTCTCGATCGGATATTGGGCTTCACCAGTGGGGAAGACCGCATTGCCCTGTTGTCGAGCGCCTTTGCGCGTACCGCGACCGTTGATTTCATCAGCGGAGTTGGTGCTACGGCCAACAGTTCGAACTCAACCTTCCTCTATGACAGCAGCACGGGGATTTTGAGCTACGACGCCGATGGTGATGGGGCAGGTGCGGCAGTGCAGCTTGCGCAGCTCGATCCCGGTCTGGTGCTCAATCCGGGCGATTTCCTGTTCTATTGAGCGATTAACGTGGGAGGGCATTCAGACCCTCCCACATATTCCTAGGGCAACAGGATCGTCGAACCGGTCGTTCGTCGGGCTTTCAGGTCGCGATGCGCCTGTTCAACCTGATCGAGCGCATAACGTTGACCGATGGTGATGCGTACGGCACCAGACGCTATCATTTCGAATGCCCTTGCGGCACCTGCTGACCGCTCGTCCGGATCGGCATAATAATGATAGAGTCCAGGACGCGTTACAAACAGGCTACCCTTGTTGGACAGCGTGGCCAACCCGATACCCGTCACCGGGCCGCTGGCATTACCGAAACTGACAATTAGCCCGCGTGGAGCGCAACTGTTCAGCGAAATCTCCCAGGTGTCGGCGCCCACACCGTCAAACACGACGCGGACACCCTTGCCGCCTGTTAGCTTTCGAACCTCGGCCGCCATGTCTGTGGTAGAGGTAAGCAGGACATGATCAGCACCAGCGCGCTTTGCCATTTCAGCTTTTGCATCGGTGCTGACCGTTGCGATGATCGTCGCGCCGGCATGCTTCAGCCATTGCACCAGGATCAGGCCGACGCCGCCTGCTGCGGCATGCACCAAAACAGGCCAGCCATGTTCTACCTTGGCGCAGCGTTCGACCAGGAATTCGACCGTACAGGCCTTGAGTAAGGCCGCCGCGGCGGTTTCGTCGTCGATTTGCTCCGGCGTCCGGAACAGCCGTCGCGCATCGATATTGCGTTCTGTTGCATAGGCACCGAGATCGGGGCCAAAGGTGCAAACACGGTCACCGACCGAGAGACCGCTCACACCTGCGCCCAATGCCTCGACAACCCCGGCGGCCTCGGTTCCCAGGCCCGAAGGCAGTTTGACCGGATACAAGCCGGAACGGTGATAGGTGTCGATGAAATTAAGCCCGATGGCTGTGTTGCGCATCCGGATTTCGCCCGGTCCCGGGGGAGGCAGTTCCCGTTCAACCCATTGGATCATATCTGGCCCGCCGACTTTGGTTATTTCCACTGCTCGCGCCATGTTCATCCATCCTGATCTGGAAATTGGATCATGAGCCATAAGGGCAAATCCAAGTTCGCCACAATGCAGCAATTGCGGGAATCAAAAAAGGCCGGATGGTTTCCCCTCCGGCCTTTCCTGTTTCGTTGTTCAGTCCGGTATCTGCCGGACCGAACTCATCTTTAGAACTTATATTTGACCGACGCACCATAGGTGCGTGGAGCGCTGGGATAGCCCGAAATCGAACCAGCCTGTGCCACCGACGGGAAGATCGTCGTGATGTAGCGCGCGTCGGTCAGGTTGCGGCCCCACAGAGTGAACTGCAGACCCATATCCATGCGATAGGTGAGCGACGCGTTCAGCGCATTCACTTCACGCTGGAAACGTGCGTTGGCTGGATTGTCATCCAGAGCCACCTGAGCTTCATGATGGTAGTCGGCGCTCAGGATCAGTGCATCTGCATTGTCGAATTCGTGCGTATAGGTCGCACCAATCGTCATCGACAGTTCGGGAATGCCAGCAGGCTGGCGGCCCGAAAGATCGCCGAATGCGCTGCCGACATAGCTGTCATATTTCGGATCAAGGTAGGTGAAGTCCAGATTGATCCGCAGCGGTTCGATCGGCTGTACACTGCCGTCGAATTCGATACCAAAGGTCGACTGCTTGCCCGCATTGGTCAGAACGAAACCGGTTCCGATGAAGGCGTTACCCTGGAAGCCCTTGATCGACTGGTCAAATACCGTCAGGTTGAATGCAACATTATCCCAACGCGCCTTGATACCCGCTTCCATTACCTTTGCATTTTCAGGGTTGGCATAACGCGTACCCGTGGTCAGGTTATTCGGAAGGGCAGCACCCAGCGCGGTACGGATCGGCGACGCGGCGGGAGCAGGGAACTGAGCGGGCGAACCCGGGATGAAGTCCGCAGCAAAGGGACGCGAATCCGATGAGATGTTCCACGAAGTTGCCTTGAAGCCCGTGCCGTAGCTTGCATAGACGTTGATGTTGTCCGTAGCTTCATAGGCTAGGCGGATAGAGTAAGACCAGTCGCTGTCATTGGTGCGGCCGGTTTCAACTCCATTGGGGATACCCAGGAACGGCGGGATAAACTGCAGCGGACGCAAGCCCAGGAACGGGTTGCAAGTGCCAGCAGGCGCTCCGGTTGCGCAGGGTGTCGTGCGCGGGAAAAGAGCTGCCGTCTGTCCGGGGAACGTATTCGCCGGAATGGTTGCCGGCAGGCCCGCATTGGCACCAACGCGAACCAGATCAACGGCCGAAAAGACATCGGTCGTAACGATGTCGCCGGTCACCCGCTTCTTGTCCTTGGTGTAGTTGAAGCCGCCGGTCAGCACGAGGCCATCGGTGATTTCAAAATCGACCGAGCCGAAGATCGACCATGCGGTATTCTTGTAGGTCCAGTCTTCAAAACGTCCCTGTCCTTGCGCACCAAATTGGGTGGTCGGCGTTGCAGCGGGTAGGCCAGCCAGCGCACGGATCAAAGCTTCATTCGCGGTATATGCACCACCGCTAAGCAAGCTGGCATAGTTGCGGAAATCACGTCCGAAGGTCAGCGCCTGTTCGTTGGCGATATCTTCCTTGAAGTAATAACCGCCCAACAGGAAGTTGAACGGGCCATCGAAATCCGAGGTCAGGCGAACTTCCTGCGTAAAGGTTTCGATATCCACATTGCCGCGGTTCTGGCCAATCAGGTCGGCGCTGGTGAAGTCGCTGTCCGCATTGGTATCGCTATGCGATTCGCGATAGGCCGTGATTGACGTTACCTTGAGTGCGTCAAAGTCGAGGTCTCCCTGCAGAGAAACACCATAATTCTTGATCAGGTTTTCCGACGGGAAGTTGTAATATTCCTTGTACGTGTTGATGCCACCGGAATTGACTCGGCCACCAAGAGCACGGACGGCGTTGCCGGTAGGGCCATCAACGACATTGCCGACGAAACAGCAAATTTCGTCGATCTTGTCATAGTCGGCGATGAAGCGGAAACGGGCTACGTCGCTCGGTTCCCAAAGCAACTGGCCGCGCACGCCCCAACGATTGCGTTCGTTGGTACGGCTGCCGTCAGCAAGGTTGATGCCATAGCCATCGCGCTTGTTATAGTTGCCGCCGATGCTGAATGCGAAGCTGTCGGTGATGGGGCCGGTTACATCGGCCTTGGCGACAATCGCGTCGAAATTGCCATAGCTGAGTTCTGCCGAACCGCCGAATTCAAACTGCGGAGCAGCGGTCACGATCGAGATTACGCCTGCAGAGGCGTTCTTGCCGAACAGCGTGGACTGCGGGCCACGAAGCACTTCGACGCGCTGGAGATTGGGAAGGTCGCCAATCTGCGCGGCAGAGCGTGAACGGTAAACGCCGTCGATGAACACGCCAACCGAGGGCTCGATGCCGACATTGTTCGCACCGTTGCCGAAACCGCGGATGATGAAATTGGTGTTTGCCGAGCTTTGCAGCTGGCCTACGCGCAACGACGGTACGAGCGTCTGCAGGTCGTTCAGGTCGCGAACCTGTGCGCGTTCGATCGAGGCCGCATCCGTAACCGAAACTGCAACCGGCACTTCTTCAAGCGTCTGTTCGCGCTTGGTGGCTGTTACGATGATAACATCTTCCTCGGCGGCGGTATCGTCCTCAGCTGCAACACTTTCGTCCTGCGCCTGTGCGGCTGTTGCAAGACCTATTGAGGTGATGCTGATCGAAGACAGCAACGCGATACGCGCTGCGGTTTGTGCGAACTTCATATTTTTTCTCTCCATCTGATTATCACTGTCGCCGTGAAAGGGCGAACATCGTTGGGAGTGGGGATGGCAAGCCATCCATGGTTGTTGTTATTGTTTGTGCTAACGCACTGCTCGGAGCTTTAGCCTCTCCTGAAAAATGCAGCAATGCGTGAAAACCGCTCAGGTAAAATCTTCTGCAAGCGCGACAAATTTGCCACGTTTCGTATCAAGTTGATTGGCCCGCCATGCTTGGCGTAAGACTGTTGCGATTTGGGAGAGTGGCATGAAAAAATCGGTCAAATGGTTGCTTGTACTTGCGGGCATTGCGGCAGTCAGTGCGGTTGCGGTTCGCTATTATCAGGCGGATATTGGCGCCGGGCTTTTTGGCCGTGCGGTCGAAAGTCGCGTCGGACGTGACGTGACCAAAGGACTGCCGGACGGTTTGCATGTTGCGCTGTGCGGAACCGGATCGCCATTGCCCAATGTCGATCGGGCGGGGGCCTGCACTGTAGTGATCGCCGGCAAGACAATTTTTGTCGTCGATGCGGGTGAAGGCGGGGCTCGGAACATTTCGATTATGGGGATCCCCAATGCTAGGATAGACCGTCTGTTTCTGACCCATTTCCACTCTGATCACATGGATGGGTTGGGGCCGATGATGCTGCTCCGCTGGACAGGCGCTGCGGTGACATCTCCGCTACCCGTTCACGGCCCCAATGGCGTTGAGGCAGTGATTGCCGGGTTCAATGCGGCCTACGCGCAGGATAATCGCTATCGCACGGCGCATCATGGCGAAGCCTTGGCGCCGCCATCGGGGGCAGGGGCTACGGCAATGCCGTTTGAGCTGGCTGGAGACAGCGCAGTGGTTTTTGCGGTTGATGGTTTGAAGGTAACGGCTTTTCGTGTTGACCATAACCCTGTCTCTCCCGCGGTGGGATATCGTTTCGACTATAAGGGGCGGTCGGTGGTGATCAGCGGCGATACCGCAAAATCGGCGACGCTCGAAACGGTGTCCAAAGGGGCTGATCTGCTGCTTCATGAAGCCTTGCAGCCCAAGCTTGTTGGCAAGATGACGAAGGCGCTGGACGCGAGGGGGATGAAGAACACTGCCCAGATCACCCGCGACATTCTCGATTATCACGCGTCTCCCGAAGACGCCGCCGAAAGCGCCAAAAAGGCGGGGGTGCAGCAGCTCGTCCTGACCCACATTGTACCGCCCATCCCGTCGCGCTTCTTCAATGCGGCATTTCTTGGTGATGCACGCGATCGCTTCGGCGGCGTTATAACTGTCGGTGAAGATGGCATGTTTTTCTCGCTTCCCGCCAAGTCCAAAACAATCGAAACCCGGCAGTTGATGTAGTCGCGCCAGCGCGTGTAAGGGAAACACAGCAGGGGAACAGCTATGGTCTTGAGGGTAACCGCATTTGACGTCGCGCAGCGTGCCGGGGTAACCCAGCCGACCGTTTCGCGCGCGCTCAACGGCAGCCCGAAAGTAAGCGACGAAACCCGCGCCAAGGTGCTGCAGGCCGCGCAAGAGCTGGGCTATGTCATCAACCAGAACGCCACCCGGCTACGTCGCGGCGAAACAATGACCTTGGCAGTGGTGCTGATCGGCCGGGCAGGTGAAAGCGCGACCGAGACTAATCCCTTCTACTTCTCGCTTCTCGGCAGCGTTGCGGCATCGGCGGCGGCGAAGGGCTATAATCTGCTGGTGTCGTTCCAGGACAGCCAAGAAAATTTCTTTGGCCAATATGACGATGCACGGCAGGCCGATGGCATGATCGTGATTGGGACGACGCAGAACCCCGAAGCCTGGGCCTATTTCCGCGGTCTCGATCATCCGGAAAAGGCGTGGGTCTGCTGGGGTGCGCCGGATGACGACCTGCGTTGGGTGCGCAGCGAAAATGAAGGGGGCGGTCGAATTGCCGCGCGTTATTTGCTTGAGGCCGGACGCAAACACCCGGTGTTCATCGGCGCCCGTGCATCGCAGCAGCGCCAGTTTGGCGAGCGTTATGCGGGCTTCGCCGAAGAGTTGCAGAAATCGGGTATAGCGCCGCCCGCGATCGACGTCGATGAAAGCCTGTCGCGTGAGGAGCAGGGGGTGGAGGCAGTGCGTACTCTTCTCCAGTCGGGCCAGCCTTTCGACGCGATCTTCGCAGCCTGCGACCTGACTGCGCTGGGCGTATTGCGAGCGCTTTCAGAAAGCGGGATCATGGTGCCTGAACGGGTTTCCGTGATCGGCTTTGACGGCATCCGTGCAGGCAATTATTCCTCTCCGCCGCTCACCACAATCGAACCAGATTTCCAGCAGGCGGGCGACTTGCTTGTGCAAAATGTCCTCAACCGGATTGCCGGGGAACCGCTGACCCAGCGGCGCGTTCCAGTGCAACTTGTGCGTCGGGGAAGTTAAAGCCCCAATACTTCGGGCATTGTATAGCGACCCGTTTTCTGGTTTTGCAGCCACAGGGCTGCCTTCACCGCTCCGCGCGCGAAAATCATCCGGTTTTCGGCGCGATGTGCAAGGGTGATGCTTTCCTCATTACCGGCAAACAGCACGCTATGATCGCCCGCCACCGTGCCGCCCCGCAGCGAGGCGAAGCCGATGGCGCCTTCCTTGCGCGCGCCGGTGATGCCATCACGGCCACGTTCGCTGTTGTCCGCCAGGTCTATGGCCCGGCCAGACGCAGCTGCTTCGCCGAGGAGCAATGCCGTTCCCGACGGCGCATCTACCTTCATCCGGTGGTGCATTTCGACGATTTCGATGTCCCAGTCCGTCCCCAGCCGCGATGCAGCTTCCTTCACCAAGGCGGCCAGCATCGTGACTCCAAGTGAGGTATTACCAGTCTGCAACACCGCGATGTCCTGTGCGGCATCGTCAATCAGCCAGTGATGCCGCTCTTCGAGTCCCGTTGTGCCAATGACAATCGGCTTTTGGGCAAATTTGCAGGCAGCCAGATTGGTTTCAAGAGCGTGCGGGCTGGAAAAATCGACGAGAACGTCAGACGCCGCAGCAAGGCCTGCAATATCGTCGCCCTTGTCGACGCCACCAGCGTGAACGAGGCCAGCTTCTTCGATTGCAGCGATCAGGGCGTGCCCCATCCGTCCCTTGCTTCCAATGATACCAATTGCAGTCATCAAACAACCTCGCCATGCTGAATATGTTTCAGCATCCATTTATCAGCCGAGACCATAGCTCTATGCGGCGAAATGGACCCTGAAACAAGTTCGGGGTGACGGTTGAATTTAAGACAGGGCGAAGAATGAAAAATATCGTAATCCTCACCGGAGCAGGCGTCAGCGCCGAAAGCGGGATCGATACGTTCCGCGATGCGGGCGGGCTTTGGGAGAAGCACCGCGTGGAGGACGTTGCGACGCCGGAGGCATTTGAACGCGACCCTGATCTGGTGCACCGTTTTTACGATATGCGTCGCGCAGCGATCCAGACCAAGGAGCCCAATGAAGCGCATTTTGCGTTGGCCGAACTTGATCAACACTGGCGCGGCGAGGGGCGCAATCTGCTCATCGTCACGCAGAATGTAGACGACTTGCATGAACGTGCGGGGGCCGAACGTTTGCTTCACATGCATGGGGAGCATTTGAAGGCGCTATGCCAGATCTGCGAAGTGCGCAGCCCATGGAGCGAACCGATGCACCATCGCCCGCCATGCCCGGTTTGCGGCGCAACTGCGCTGCGCCCGGATGTCGTCTGGTTCGGCGAAATGCCCTATCATATCCCTGAAATCTACGCCGCCATCCGCACAGCAGACCTGTTTGTCAGCATCGGAACATCGGGTGCGGTTTACCCTGCAGCGGGTTTCGTCCGCGATGCCAAACAGCAGGGGGCAAAGACGCTCGAGCTCAATCTGGAGCCGTCGCACGGTAGCCACTTCTTTGACGAGGCACGCTATGGTCCGGCGACCGAAGTTGTGCCCGAATGGGTCGAGGAGGTGCTGAACTGATGCATTTGAGAAATAGCTTCTTTTTGACCTTGTTGGCGCTTTTTGTCGCGCAATCTGCAGGGGCATCGGACTTCAGTGGATTGGCTAATCCTGCTTTTGGTAGGTCGCTACTGATTAGCCCTGAACGTCAAAATGAATTGAATTGTGCAGCGCTCGCCTATCTCCCTTACCAAAAAATGGATATGCTTGAAGTGGCCGATGAAGTTGCCGTGGACGCAACCGATGTGCAAATTGCTGCGCCGGTGCAGCAGCAGCCAAGCATTGTATTTGAGGAATTGCTAACCAAAACCCAAGCTGAGGATTTGAAGGCGCAAGTAATATTGCGGGTTCTCAGCGACGTTGGCGATCGAGAAATGGCAATCGAAATGTTTGCAATAAGGATGCATCAATTTGCACCTGCGTGGGATGTTTCGGACGAAGCAATCGCGCAAAAAGCGCGGGTTCGCGATGCGGTAAAACCGGGTTGCGCCTCAATTTTTGAAGCTGCCCAAGCAAGCAATCTGGCCAATGTGCTCGCTAGTGCCAGCGCCGAGCCAATCGCCTTGCCCGACGTTAACACCTGTCTTGCCTATGATCGGATCGCACAAAAATCCCGTAATTATGCAAATTACGACTTCCTTCATGGTAGCGGCAGTGGTGACGTCTACACTCGGATCGTTGGGCCAAAGGGTGCTCAACGAACAGCACGAGAAGCCGAAATTGCGGCGGTCGCCACACGATTGGAACCGATTGAGCCTGAAATCGCTGGCTCGCGTCTGATTGCGTGCTTGCCTGTTTTCGCAAAAGTCATCCGAAGCGCAGAAGCGGATTGATGTCTTCCGGTTAATTGGCGCAGCTGCTGCACTCCGGATCCTTGGGCAGGTTAATCGTCCGCATGGCGGGTTTGAGGCCGTCAAAAATGTGCAGCTTGCCCGTCTGGTCATCGCCAAATCCGGTGACGGCGCGGATCGCTTCCATTGCGGCGAAACTGCCCATCAGCCCGCACATCGCGCCGAGCACGCCCTGCGATACGCACTCATCGCAATCGTCAGGGTCGTGTGCGTCGCCGACGAAGCAGCGATAGCAGGGCGCGTCGGTTTCCCAGCCGCGAAAGCTGCCGATCTGGCCATGGAACTGCCCGATGGCGGCACTTACCAAGGGAACACGCGCTGCGATGCACAGGTCGTTGACGATCAGGCGGGTGGCAAAATTGTCGCTTCCGTCGATGACGACATCGACTCCAGCGAACATCAAATGCGAGGTTTCTTTGCTAATGCGTTCTTTAATCGCATTGAATTGGATATCGGGGTTTAGCCTTGCCACTGCCATCTGCGCGGCGTCGACCTTCGCTTCACCGATCTGGGCGTCGCTATACAACACTTGACGCTGCAGGTTCGATAGCGACACGACATCGTCATCGACCGCGCTGATCGTGCCTACGCCCGCCGCCGCCAGATATTGGATCGCCGGGCAACCAATCCCGCCCGCACCGATCAGCAGCACATGGCTTTCAAGCAGTTTCGCCTGCCCAGAGCCCCCAATGTCGCGGAGGACTATGTGGCGGGCATAGCGATCGAGCTGGTGGTCGGTGAGTTTAGTCATTCAGCCAGTTTTGCGATCAAGTTGAACTTGAAAACAGTTCTGTATCGAACCTTTTTGAATGCTCCACTTGGCAGCGCTGCCAGTTCCTTTTCGATAATTGCTCTGCGGTCAGGTGCGCAGTCGGGTCCCGTCACGGAGAATTTTCTGTATGCTGGCGGCTTAGGAAACGGAAGCTCAACTTCAATTTTGAACTTCACATAGTCCCTACCGCAGCGTTGTTCTTCATGATGGACGTAACCGTTGTTTATCGCTTTGGAGCCAAATTGGGCGGCTGTTTCATTATCCGCAAATGGATGGTTCACGACGTAAGACGGCAACCCTTGCGTGCTGGTAAGAACCGCCGTGAGGCCCAGAGTAGCGGCCTTATTCATACCCCGGTTGAGCCGAATCCACCCGCTCCACGCGCGGTTTCGTCCAGCGCGTCGACTTCGCTTATCCTAGCCTGCGGCGCTGCGGCCACCACCAGTTGCGCTATTCGGTCACCGCGTTCGAAACTGACGTCTTCATCGCCCAGATTGGCGAGGATCACCTTCACTTCGCCGCGATAATCGCAGTCGATTGTCCCTGGTGTATTGAGGCAGGTAATGCCGTGCTTGAGTGCGAGGCCCGAACGGGGGCGGACCTGGATTTCATAGCCATGCGGAATGGCAAAAGCGAAACCTGTCGGCACCGCCGCGCGCTTGCCGGGCTTTAGCGTGAAGGCCTCGGCAGCGCAGACGTCCATCCCCGCAGCCCCGGTGCTTGCGTAAGCAGGCAGGGGTAAGCCTGCGCCGTTGTTGAGCCGCTTGACCCTGATTTCAACCTTGTCCGACGGCATCGGCGACCCTCTCCATCAATTTGCGGGCAATCACATCCTTGGGCGCATCGGCCAAGCTTTCAACGCCATCCTTGGTAACAATGTGCACCGCATTGTTGGCACCACCCATGACATCGCCCGAGACGTCATTGGCCACAATCCAGTCGCAGCCCTTTTTGGCGAGCTTTGCCTGGGCGTGCTCAACCACCTTCTCGGTTTCGGCGGCAAAGCCGATCAATAGGGCAGGGCGCTTCGCATGCTTACCAAGTGTAGCCAATATGTCAGGGTTTTCTGCAAGTGCCAGCGGCGGCACGCCTTTGCCATCCTTCTTGATTTTCTGGTCAGCTTCATCGGCGGCGCGCCAATCGGCAACCGCCGCCACCATGATCGCGACTTCGGCGGGCAGGGCTTTTTCGACCTCAGCGAGCATTTCGCGCGCGCTTTCGACATCGATGCGGATCACGCCGGGTGGGGTTGTCAGATGCACAGGGCCGGCCACCAAAGTGACTTCAGCCCCCAGTTCAGCCGCGGCCTGCGCAATCGCAAAGCCTTGCCGCCCGGACGAACGGTTGGCGATATAGCGCACCGGATCAATCGGCTCATGCGTCGGGCCCGCAGTCACCAGCACGCGCTTCCCGAAGAGCGGGCGGTGGGCCGGTTCGGCAAAATCAGGCTGTGCAGCCATTACCGGTGTTGCGGTTGCGAGCAGGTGGCTAATCTCGCCAAATATCCGCTCAACCTCGGGCAGGCGACCCGGACCATATTCGCCGCACGCCATCTCACCCGCATCCGGATCCATCACATGCACGCCATCGGCACGCAAACCGGCGACATTGCGCCGCGTTGCCGGATGCTGCCACATCCGCACATTCATCGCGGGCACTGCAAGAACCGGTTTGTCAGTGGCGAGCAGCAGCGTGGTGGCAAGATCGTCTGCAATCCCCGCATGCATCTTGGCGAGCAAGTCTGCAGTCGCCGGGCACACGACGACCAGGTCGGCCTGCCGTGAAAGCTGGATATGCCCCATCTCGGCCTCATCCTTGAGGTCGAACAGGTCGGTGTAGACCTTGTCCTCCGATAGGGCGCCGAGCGTCAACGGCGTCACAAATTGCGCACCGCCCTTGGTCAGCACACAGCGCACCGCATGCCCTGCCTTGCGGATCGTCCGCACCAGCTCGCACGCCTTATAGGCCGCGATTCCGCCGCCGACGATCAGGAGGATGCGTTTCTGGGTCATGCGCCTATCCTAACGCCCACATGCCCGCAGCGCCAGCCGCTGCGGCAAGGATGGCGATTGCGGTGTAGCGCCAGCCATTTCCGCCGCGCCGCTTCTCCCAGATCAGCTCTATGTCCGGCAAAGGCGGTGGGGGCGGTGCTCCACCTTTTTTGGGCAGCTGATCGTCGAGCCGCTTGATGAGGTCGGGGATCAGCGAAAGCGTTTTCATGCGGTCGCGCAGGCCATCGGCAAGGGCAGCTTCGGGACCAAGTTCGCTCCGGATCCATTCGCCGACAAAGGGGGCTGCGGTATCCCACATGTTGATCGCCGGGTTCAGGCTGGTCGCCACGCCCTCAACCATCACCATCGTCTTTTGCAGCAACAGCAGGTGCGGCTGGGTCTGCATGTCGAAATCGCGGGTGATTGCGAAAAGGCTGTCGAGCATCTGGCCGACCGACAACTCGCTCACCGGCTTGCCGCGCGTCGGTTCACCCACAGCGCGCAGCGCGGTCGCGAATTCATCAACATTGTGATAGCTGGGCACATATTGCGCCTCGAAATGGATTTCGGCGACGCGGCGGTAATTGCCGGTTGTCAGGCCATAAAGGATTTCGGCGAGCCAAAGCCGCGCCTGCCGGTTGATCCGCCCCATGATTCCGAAATCGATAGCAACGATGCTGCCATCTGGGCGCACGAACAAATTGCCCTGGTGCATGTCGGCATGGAAAAAGCCTTCGGAAATCGCCTGGCGCAGGAAGGTGAGCACCAGTTTTTCGGCCAGCTTGTGCGTATCATGCCCGGCAGCCTTGAGCGCCTCGACATCCGAAATCTTGATTCCATCCACCCATTCGAGCGTCATCACCCGGCCCGAAGTGCGGTCCCAGTCGATTGCGGGGATATGGTAGCCCTCAACCGCCGCCATCGCTTCCTTGAGCTCGGAGGCCGAAGCTGCCTCGCGGCGCAGGTCAAGCTCGCGCAAGGTCCAGCGCTTGAGGTTGGCGATAACGAGTTGCGGACGCAGGCGCGCGGCTTCACCGCCCAACGCCTCCAGATGGGCTGCCGCCCATTCATAGGTTTCGATGTCGCGCGCAAATTGTTCGCGAATGCCCGGGCGCAGCACCTTGACCGCAACCTCGCGCCCTTCGGTGGTGCGCGCGCGGTGGACCTGCGCAATCGAAGCCGAGCCAACCGGTTCAGGGTCGATATGTTCGAACAGCTCGGCAGCAGGTTTGTTGAGGCTGTGGTCGATCTCCTCGTAAATCCGCTCGAACTTTTCGGGCGGCAGCGAATCCTGCAGCGTCAGCAAATTATGCGCCGCCTCTTCACCCACCAGATCGGGGCGGGTGGCAAGTGTCTGCCCCAGCTTGATGGCGGCAGGGCCGATTTCGCGGAAAGCCCCTGCATAATCCGGGATTTTCGGCTGGATCGTCCCCAACCGCGCAATCCGGCACAATCGCTTCACCTGCGGCGGGGTGTTCCGGTCTTTTTCGATACCGCGCAAAGCCCCGTGGCGCGCCAAAATGCGGCCCCATCGCAACAGGCGGAGGATATGCGTGGTCGGGCGCGTCATTGCAGGGGCGTCAAACCTTCCAGCCGCTGTGGATGGCGACCAGCCCGCCCAAAATCGGCTCGACCTTGGTCTGCACAAAGCCGGCGTCGCGGATCATCGCTTCGAACTGCGGCATGGGCGGGAATTTGCGGATCGATTCGGCGAGGTAGCGATAGCTGTCCTCATCGCCGGCAATCACCTTGCCCATCTTGGGCAGCAGATGGTGCGAATAGATATCATAGGCCTTGGAAAGCCCCGGCCACTCGACGGTCGAAAATTCAAGGCAGAAAAAGCGTCCGCCAAAACGCAGCACACGATGCGCCTCGCGCAGTGCGGCGGGAATGTCGGTGACGTTCCTTATGCCAAAGGCGATGGTGTAGGCGTCGAAATGGCGATCGGGAAAGGTCAGCTTCTCCGCATTCTGCTCGCTCCACACCAGCGTGTCGATGCCGCGCTCGACCGCGCGTTCCATGCCAACAGCCAGCATATCGGGGTTGATATCGCTGACGGTGACATTGGCACCCGCCTGTTCGAGGCGGAAGGCGATGTCGCCAGTGCCACCTGCCATATCGAGAATGTCCTCGCCGGGACGTGGCTTCACGCGGCGGACGAAATGATCCTTCCACAGCCGGTGCATCCCGCCCGACATCGCGTCGTTCATGATGTCATATTTGCTGGCAACGCTTGAAAAGACGCCACGCACACGCTGGGTCTTTTCTTCGGGGCTAACCTGTTCATAGCCAAAGGAGACGGTATCGGTCATGTTTCTGGCCTCTAGCCAAGTGGTGGGCTCGCCGCTAGCGGATTCGCTATGCCCGAATTACCCGAAGTCGAAACCACCGTTGCCGGCCTGCGCGCCGTGCTTGATGGCGAAGTGATCGTCCGCGCCGAACCGCGCCGGGCCGACCTGCGCTGGCCGATCCCGGTCGACCTGCGCCAGCGCTTGACGGGTGCGCGCGTGACGGGACTAGGGCGGCGCGCCAAATATGGGCTGATCCACACCGATCGCGACGATACGCTGATTTTCCACCTGGGCATGTCGGGCCGATGGCGGGTCGATCCCGAAGAGATCGAAAAGCACGACCATTTCATCCTGGAGACCGGAGCGGGCAGGGTCGTTGCACTGAACGACCATCGCCGCTTTGGCTCACTCGATATCGTGCGTCGCGAAGAGCTTGATGCGTTCCGCCATTTTGTTGCGATGGGGCCTGAACCGCTAGCCGATGCGTTCGACGCCAAAGTGCTGCATGCGGCGCTGAAAGGGAGGAAGGCGCCGATCAAGGCGATGCTGCTCAACCAGTCGGTGGTGGCAGGGCTGGGCAATATCTATGTGTGTGAAGCGCTGCACATGGCGGGGATTGCGCCAACCACGGCAGCGTCGGCGATCAGCAAGCCGCGAGTGGATAAATTGGTCCATGCCATCAAGGAGGTGCTCGAGGCTGCTATCAAGGCGGGGGGATCGACGCTGCGCGATTTCGCGGCACCCGATGGCGAACTGGGTTATTTTGCCAAGGACTGGCGGGTCTATGGCCGCGAGGGCGAACCTTGCCAGTGTGGTGTGACCGTAAAACGGCGCGTTGATTCGGGAAGATCGACCTTTTATTGCCCGAAATGCCAGCGTTAGTGCGGCATTTGGCGGTTGACGAATCTGTAAAGCATGGCTAAGGGCGGCGCTTCATCGGGTCCGGTCGAGAATTTTCTCCGGTTCTGGATGCCCGTAACTATCTGATTTTTTGAGGACTGAAATGGCAAATACGCCGCAAGCAAAAAAGCGTATCCGTCGCAACGCGCGTCGCAACGAAATCAACGGCAACCGCGTCAGCCGTATCCGCACCTTTGTAAAGAAGGTCGAAACCGCGCTCGAAGCCGGTGACAAGGCTGCTGCCGCTGCCGCTCTGACCGCTGCCCAGCCCGAGCTGGCCCGCGGCGTTGCCAAGGGTGTGCTGCACAAGAATATGGCTTCGCGCAAGTTCAGTCGCCTCACCAAGCGTGTCGCTGCGCTCGCCTGATTCGCACTTCAAGCGAGGGTGAAAACATCCTCTTGCTTATAAACAAGGTTAACAGCCCGCCCCTTCGGAGGCGGGCTTTTTCTTTGGCCGAAATGGTGCGCCGCAGCGAATCCAGCTTTTTCTGCGATTCGAGTTTGCGCCCCATGGCGCCTTCAAAAAATATACAATAAAATCAGTTATATAAAAAAAATATGACGCAATTTCAGCGCTTGGTGCGAGTCAATGCGAAATATTTCACTTTTTTTGCAGTCAGCCACTTGAACGACTCAAATACGCATGGCTAAGAAGGCCTTTCAAGCAGAGTGCGATTAACCTCGTGCCTGTCTCAATCAGAAGCAAGCGATCAAGGCCTTTGCAATGCGAAGCAAGGGGGCGGTGGACCTTTGTCGCGCCGGTGGGACAGGTATGGGAACAAGAAAGCATGCACCTGCTTGGTGGGGTGAAAGGGGTGGCTAGGTGACGTTGAAGGTCGTGCAGTCGGAGCAGGAAATTATGGGGGGCTCCGCTTTTGAATCCGATTGGCAAAATGTAGCATCGCGTTTGCGACGGGATCTGGGGGCCCAGATTTACGGGCAATGGATTCGTTCGATCACCTTGGGTGATTTCTGCGAACTGACGGGCACGCTTGAGTTGCTCACACCGTCGGACTTTTCCGCCAGTTGGGTGTCGGATCATTATGCTGATCGTATCCGTCTGGCATGGACCAGCATCAATCCTGTCGTTCGCCAGTTGAAAATCCGGACCAAGCCCGGCGCTGCTCGTATTGAAATGCTGCAAGGCAATGGCCTTGCCGAGCGTCCTGCGGTTGTTCATGTCAACGAAGCCTTGCCGGTGCGAAGCCAGCTCGACCCGCGCATGACCTTCGCGAATTTCGTCAAGGGCCAGACCAATGCGCTGGCACTGAGCGCGGCAGATCGCGTCGCGGCTGCCGAACGGCCGTTGTTCAACCCGCTCTATCTGCAAGCCGCAACCGGGCAGGGCAAGACGCACCTGATGCACGCCATCGGCCATGCCTATGCCGAGGTGAATCCGAACGCGCAGATTCTTTATATGTCGGCGGAAAAGTTCATGATGGAGTTCGTCTCTGCCATGCGCCGCAAAGAAGTGATGGAGTTCAAGGCCCGCTTGCGCGCGGTCGATGTCCTCCTTATCGACGATATCCAGTTCATCATCGGCAAGGTGTCTACGCAGGAGGAATTCCTGCACACCGTCGATGCCATTATTGGCGCAGGCAAGCGCCTTGTCGTGGCTGCTGACCGTGCACCGCAGGCGCTGGACGGCGTCGACCAGCGTATCTTGTCGCGCCTGTCGATGGGTCTGGTCGCTGACATCCAGCCGGCGGACCTCGAACTGCGTCGCTCGATCCTCAACCAGCGTTTGGCCAACATGCCCGAAACGCAGGTGGGCGAAGATGTAGTCGAGTTTCTTGCACGCACGATCAGCCGCAATGTCCGCGAACTCGAAGGTGGGCTCAACAAGCTGATCGCTTATTCGCAACTGACCGGGAAGCCGATCACCCGCACGCTGGCCGAAGAACAGCTGAAGGATATTCTCAGCGCCTGCCGTCGCCGGATCACGATCGACGAAATCCAGCGCGCGGTATGCGAATATTATCGCATCGACCGCAGCGAAATGTCGTCAAAGCGCCGCGCCCGTGCCGTTGTGCGTCCGCGCCAGGTTGCGATGTATCTCGCCAAGGTGATGACACCGCGGAGCTATCCCGAAATCGGGCGCAAATTCGGCGGTCGCGACCATTCGACCGTGATCCATGCCGTTCGCCTGGTCGAGGACCTTCGCCGGATGGACAACGACATGGACAATGATGTCCGTGCGCTGCTCCGCCAGCTGGAAGCCTGAGCCCAAGTAAATAGTCCTGCGGGCCGCTTTCCAACGAAAGCGGTTGCGGCTATCCCGATGGAAAGACAAGGAATCGGGAGGCCAATCCATGGCGAAATTCTGCATCCAGTGCGGCGCGGCGCTGAATCAAGGCGCGCGGTTCTGCGGCGAATGCGGCGCGCCGGTTCCATCGACGGCGCAACCGACCCCGGACGTTGTGCCTACTGCTCCTCCGCCCACAGCCGGCACTACCGAAGCGGTTCCCGACTTTGCACCGCAGACCACGGCACCTGTCAGTGAAGAAGGGTACGAATATGACGCCTTGTCGGCGGAAGAGGAGCCCCGGAAAATCAACTGGCTGCTGATCGGTGGCGGGGTGCTGATCCTCGCCTTGCTGGCGCTTTACTACATCCTTTTCCTGAGGGATGATTTCGGCTCGCCGGGTCTGGAAGACCGCATCGCTCCGGCAGAGGCAGAGATTGAAGATGCAGCGCCCAAGCAGTTGTTTGCAATGACCGAAGCCAATATCCGCGACAAGGCGACCGCACAGGGCAGCACGATACTCGGCAAGCTCGCGCGTGGAAGCGCCGTCAGCGGCAAAATCATCCTGGGTGAAGACGGCACAAACGAATGGCTTGAACTGGCTGACGGCAAGGGCTTTGTTGCCACCGTCAATCTGGGAGAGGTAGCACCGCCCGAAATCGTGAAGCCATTGGGTGACAAGCAATGGGCGGCGGACAAGGCGATCGAAATATGGTCGCAGCCCGACACGTCATCGACGCTGGTCGATCGCGTCGCGGCCGGATCAACGCTGACCCTATTTGGTCTGACAGCGAACGACTTTATCGAAGTGAAGCTGAAAAAGGGCGGGGTCGGCTATATCGCCGACGGTGCGGCCATCGCCCAACGTGCAAACGGCAAACCGATCGCACTGGCCTTCAATCCCAATAGCTGCAGCTTTGGTCCCGAAATCGATGCCTTGTTCAGCAAAATGGGCGATCGTCTCCGCGCAAATTACAAGGCGCTGGAGAACAAGGATTATCCCAGTGAGGAAGCGCGTTCGAAAGCGCTGGTTGCGATCGAAGGCAGGAGCACGTACGAAAAACTGCAACGCAGCTACGAAGGGCTGACGATTACCGCCATCGCCCAGCATTATGAATCGCAGTCAGTCTATTTTGCCGACCCTGCGGCGCGCGTGATTGAAGTGTTTCGCGCCAAAGGCTATAAGGTCGGTCGCGACGGCAGCATCCCTAGCGCCGACCTCTATGCCGGGATCGGCGCTGCCAGCGGCGAAGGCGCACGCTATGGCAAATCGGATCTGAGTTGCGGTGTCTGATACACAAAACCCCGCCTGACAAAGGGCGGGGTTTCGATTATCTGCAGGAAATTCGGTTCTATTTCTTGGCGTTACCGCCTTCGGGAGCAACCGAAATGCGCACCGTCTCACCGCTATTGCCCGGGAATCCGGTGAACATCGCAGTGACGAGATTGGGTACCAGATAGGGCAGGCGGTTCGAACGCGATTTGGCCTCAGCCTTGCCTTCGAACAGCCGTTCACCTGTCCCTGTCCGCTCGATCATCATATCGATCCCGCTGGTGAATACCGTATAGCTGCGAACATCATATCCGCCACCCCAGCCCGGACCGAACAGGAACGGGTCGTGCCATCCATAAACATAGCGAGCGCCACGGGGCGTACGCACGATATAGGGCCGGTAATAACCGCGGCCGAACCCGAATCGGCCATAGCCCCAGAAGGGATCGTAAAATGGATCATCGTAAACGACGGTCCGCTCTTTCCCTTCATCGACTCCATATCCAAGCTTGACGGTCAGGTCCGCATTGGAGCCGGGCGCCGCCGGAACATAGCCCGCCTTGGTCATTTCGGTCGAAACCATCGCGGCATATTGGCCGAATTCGATCCCGCCTTCATTGGCGGGGTCAGCCGCCTTGACGGTGAAGGTCTGGCCCTGTGGGGCAGGCATTTGCTGAAAACGCGAAACATCAGCTCTGAAAGGTGTCGCACAGGCGCCAAGTGTCAGCAAAAGCGCCGGGGCAAATATGGAAACAGCTTTTCGCATAGACATAACAACCTCCGTTGCCGCCAATATAGGCTGGCTTGCGGCGATATCTATCGGAAATGCGCTGAACTGTCGTTGAACAAACCCGCGTTCAGAAGCGGGACATGTAAAGACTTCTCAACGCAGCAGGCCAAGTGCGGCATAGGCCCGATCGAGCGTGGGCGTAGCCAATGCGCTGGCCTTTTCCGCACCCTTGCGTAGCGCAGCGTCGATCGCTGCAACATCGTGACGTAACTCGTTGAACCGCGCTGCTATCGGCGCGAGCCGGGAAACCATCAATTCACCCAATGCCGGCTTGAACGCTCCAAAGCCCTGACCGCCATATTGGGCCAGTACAGCATCGACGCTGACGCCCTCAAGCGCGGCGTAAATGCCGACAAGATTTTCCGCCTCGGCCCGTCCGGCAAGCCCCTCTTTTTCCCTAGGTAGCGGTTCGGGGTCGGTCTTGGCCTTGCGCACCTTTTGCATGATGCTGTCGGCATCGTCGGTTAGGTTGATACGGCTCATGTCCGAAGGGTCGGACTTGCTCATCTTGGCGCTGCCATCGCGCAAGCTCATGATTCGCGCGGCTTCGGGCGGGATGATCGGTTCGGGAAGGGTGAAGATGTCTTCGCCATTGCCAAAGTCATTGTTGAATTTCTGCGCAATGTCGCGCGCCAGCTCCAGATGCTGTTTCTGGTCATCTCCAACAGGCACATGGGTCGCCTGGTAGAGCAACACGTCGGCGGCCTGCAGCACCGGATAGGTGAACAGCGCAACCGAAGCGCCCTCGCGGTTCTTGCCCGCCTTGTCTTTCCACTGCGTCATCCGGTTGAGCCAGCCCATGCGCGCGGTGCCGTTGAGTAGCCATTGGAGCTGGCTGTGCGCCGGAACCTGCGTCTGGTTGAAAAGGATCGACTTGTCGGTATCGATGCCGCAGGCGATCAGAGCCGCCGCCATCTCGCGGGTGTTGGCGGTGAGTTCGGCCGGGACATGCGGCTGCGAAATGGCATGCAGATCGGCGAGGAAGAACAGGCATTCGCCCTGATCCTGCATCTTCACCCAGTTCCGGATGGCGCCGAGATAGTTGCCAAGGTGCAAATTTCCGGTGGGCTGGATGCCCGATACGACGCGCATGTTTGTGCTTTCCATCAGCTGTTGTTGGCCGCAGCGCGGTTGCGCCGCAGGAGGCGGTTGATTCGATCTCGATCAAGCGCGCCTACGATATATCCTGCCGCGAAATAGACCGCCATGCCGCCGCCGACAAGTATCGCCAGCGCCGCGATACGGATAAGGATGTCGGCGGAGAAATAAGGCAGCATCCAGCTCATCATCCACCATAAAAGCGCAGCCATGATTGCCGTTGCCAGTAATTGCCGTGCAATGCGCGCGCCCAACGCGCCGGTGAAATGGAACCAGCCACGTCTGTGCAGCACGGCATAGAGCAGCAGGCAGTTCAGCGATGCAGAGGCTGCTGTCGCCCCCGCCAGACCCACAATGCCCCATGGCTGGACGACGAAGACATTGAGGATGATGTTGAATATCAACGCGACGAGCGCGGTGTAGACAGGTGTCTTGGTATCCGAACGGGCAAAAAAACCAGGGTTGAGAATTTTCACGATGACATAGGCGGGAAGGCCAGCAACCAGTGCCGCGGTGATCTGCGCCATGATTGCCCCATCCGCCAGCGTGAATTTTCCGCCCACAAAAAAGGCATTGGTAAAGGCTGGCGCGCAAATGGCCAGCGCTGCCGCAGCGGGCAACGTCAGAAGGGTCGCCATTTCGAACGCATCGGCCTGCAGGTCCTGCGCACGCTGCAGGTCATCGCTCTGGATGTGGCGTGCAAGCATTGGCAAGATGGCGGTTCCCAGTGCAATCCCGACGATACCCAGTGGCATCTGGTTCAAACGGTCGGCCATTTTCAGCAGCGTCAGCGAGCCTTGCGGCAACTGGGTGGCGAAGAAGGTGTCAACAAACTGGCTGATCTGGTAAATCCCCGCACCAAAGGTCGCAGGCAGGATTACCATGCCGAGCTGCTTCACCTCGGGCGAGAATTTGGGCAGCCTCAAATGAATTTTCAGGCCAGCGCGGCGCACCTCCCACCAGAGGTAGATAAGTTGCACCAGTCCCGACAGCGACACGGCGATGCTTAGCGCGTAGACCACCCAGCGATCGTCTCCGCTGTCGCCACGCCAATAATAGCCAGCTGCAATGCCGCCGATCAGTACGATATTGAACAGGATAGGAGCGATGGCACCAGGTGCAAATTTCGAGCGGGCGTTCAGCAACCCGGTGAGCATCGCCACAAGGCTGATGAAAAACAGATAGGGAAAGGTAACGCGGCTCAGCAGCACTGCCAGGTCAAATTTTCCCGGAACCGACTGGAACTCGCTTGCTAGCAACCAGACGATTCCCGGCATGATCAGCATCGCGAAGCCTGAAAAGATCAGCAATATCCAAAGGAAAACCGAGAGAACATCATCGGCGAATTTTGCAGCTTCGTTTTCGCCATCTTCTCCAGCCAGCTTGCGTGAATACATTGGCACGAAAGCGACCGAAAACGCCCCTTCGGCGAACAGGCGCCGAAAGGTGTTCGGGAGAGTGAAGGCAAGCTGATAGGCGTCGCCCGCGAGCCCGGCACCCAAAACGCGTGCGAGCAGGATATCACGGATGAAGCCGAATATGCGGCTGATAATTGTGAACCCAGCGATGGTGGATGTGTGCCGAAGCAGACTCATCGCCGATTCACCCCTGGAAACGGAAAATCAGGCTTCGCCAGCAGGCTGGGCCTCGGCGGTTGCCTGAGCCTGGGCCAGCTGTTGGATATACAGGCCGTTAAAGTCGATCGGATCGAGGACGAGCGGCGGATAGCCTGCATCACGAATCGCATCGGCAACCACCCGGCGCGCAAAGGGGAACATCAGGCGCGGCGCTTCACCAAACAGGAACTGGTGCGCATGGCCGTCCTCGATATTGCGCAGGCCGTAAAGCGTCGCATATTCCAGTTCGACGTTGAAATGCACACCCTGTTCGCCTTCGGCCTTGACGCCGAGCTTGAGGCAGACTTCGTTGACTTCCTCGCTTACCGGATTGACCTCGATATTCACCTGAACGTCGATTTGCGGCTGGCCCTCCCAGCCATAGCTGTGCGGCGCGTTCGGGTTCTCGACCGACAGGTCCTTGATATACTGGCTCAGCATGCCGACTGCAGGTGCGGTGTCTTCGCCATTTGGCTTGATTGCATCAGAAACGATATTGCCTTCTTCGGCCATTTAGATGTGCTTTCCTAAGGTTTTCGGCCATCCCTCATGGCCGTATTTTGGCTGCGCGCCTAGCAGGGGCAGGGGCAAAGGGCAATGGTTAAGCAAAGGTGGCAGGCAGGATTTACGCCACCCAATTAAAGAATGTTACCAAGCCATTTGAAACCGGGCAGGGAAATGCCTATGTTGACGTCAGGGAAGCTGGCGTTAACCGCGTTCAACCAAGGTTAACCCGGATTTCGGTTTTTCGAACTAATAGCTTTTAGCTCGATCTGATAAGGCGCGTATTATGGTGACTGTTGAAATCGTCCTGCTGGCAATGGTTGCGGCCTTTCTGGGCCTGCGGCTCTATTCGGTGCTGGGAAAGCGCACCGGTCATGAGCAGGAACCGGTTGCACGGCCAGCCATTGATGAACGCCAGCCTGCGGTTGTGCGCCAACCAATAGACCAGCGTGAAGCTGCGTCTTCAACTCAAACAATTGATAGTCCGCTTGCCGAAACCGCAGCACAAAGCGGGCTGCGTTCGATCGCCAATGCCGATCGCACCTTCGATCCCGCGCTATTCTTGGAAGGCGCGAAGACGGCCTATGGCATGATTCTCGAGGCTTTCTGGAAAGGCGATAAGTCGCAGCTGCGCTTCCTGTGCGACGATGATGTCTATGAAAGCTTTGCGGAGGTGATTGACGGGCGTGCCGAACGTGGCGAAACGCTTGAAAACAGGCTCGTCCGGATCGAAGAGGCCCGCATCATTGATGCCAGCTATGACCATCCGATGGCGCGCATCGTTGTGCGTTTCGATGCCGATATTGCTGCGCTGACCAAGGATGCAAGCGGTGCGATCATTGGCGGCTCGCTGACCGATGCGGTTGATACGCACGATATCTGGACATTCTTCCGCGACGTGAAGTCGGGCGACCGCAACTGGAAGCTTGACGAAACCGACGCGGTCTGATTCACCCCGGGGCATGACACGCCCCGCTTTCGCGCTCGCTTTATCGGCCCTGCTGCTTTCCGCCTGTTCGGGCGGGATCATACCCAAAGGCGGTGCATCGGCACCTTCAACCAGCCCTGCGCCCGATGTCGCAGCCAAACCCGTGCCCTCTACACCAGTGCCGCCGGTCGCGGCCGCGGTGGCGACCGGTGAAATTGTGAATGCAGCAAGCGCTGGCGTCGTGCGCGGGCCAGCCATCGGTAGTCTCACCGTAGATCCGCGCAAGACCAGCCTTGCACTTGCCTCGTTCCGCACTTCATGCCCCGGCCTGTTGAAACGCACCGACAATTCGGGGCTGACACAGGGCAGCGATTGGCAAGAGGCTTGCGATGCAGTCAAGACCTGGACGGGCGATGCGATTTCCTTTTTTGCGACCTATATGGACGCGGTGCAGGTGGGTGAGGGCAAAGCCTTTGTCACCGGATATTTTGAACCCGAAATCGCCGGATCGCGCACCAAGCAACCCGGCTATGACGTAGCCATCTACAAACGCCCGCCCGACCTGATCGATGTCGATCTTGGACAGTTCTCCGACGACCTCAAGGGCAAGTCGATCCGCGGCAAGGTGCAGGGCACCAAATTCATTCCTTATGATGAGCGCGCCGCCATCGTCGATGGTTCGCTTGCTGGCAGAGGGCTTGAGATTGCCTGGGCGGCTGACCCGATCGAATTCTTTTTCCTGCAAATACAGGGTTCGGGCCGCTTGCGGCTGCCCGAAGGCGGGGTGATGCGCATCGGTTATGAAAGCCAGAACGGACGCGGCTATACCGGCATTGGCAAGCTGATGAAAGATCGCGGACTGATCACCGATGGATCGATGCAGGGCATCGTCAAATATCTTCGCGAAAACCCCGAAGAGGGAAAGAAGATCATGAACGAAAACAAAAGCTTCGTTTTCTTTCGCGAATTGACCGGCGCAGGCCCGCTGGGCGCAATGGGCTACCCCGTGGTGGGCGAGGCGAGTGTAGCCGTCGATCCCAAATATGTGCCGCTTGGAGCACCGGTCTGGTTATCGCTCGACCGCGCCGAGCCCAATGGTGTGTGGGTGGCGCAGGATACCGGCGGCGCGATCAAGGGAGCGAACCGGTTTGACAGCTTCTGGGGTGCGGGCGACCGCGCGCGCGCCATTGCCGGGGGCATGTCGGCGCGGGGCAGCGCCTTGCTGTTCCTGCCAAAGGCCGCTGTCGCGCGCCTGATCCCCGCGGAATAATGGCCCGCCGCCTCCATCCGGAGGAGCGGTCGTTGTGGAACCGTGTCGTGCAGACGGTGAAGCCGTTGCACCCGGTGAAGGTGGTGTTGCATCCGCATCCGGTCGAGGAAGCACCGAAGCTAAGTGTCGCCGAACCAAAAAAAGCGAAGCTCAAAGCCAAACCGGCAGCGGTCGCCGCCCAACCGAAGCCAGCGAAAACCATCGAAGGCAATCTTGATTCGCATTGGGACCGGCGCTTCAACAAAGGCGCGGTCATTCCCGATATCAGTATCGACCTGCACGGACAGGGACTGGCCAGTGCGCACGCGCGACTCGACCATACGCTTGAGCAAGCCATTCATCAGCGGCTGCGCGTCGTGCTGCTCGTCACAGGCAAGGCACGTACCCATGATCGGGCAAGCGGATCTGGCAGAGGAGCAATCGCTGCTGTGGTTCGCGACTGGCTCGCGGCATCGCGACACAGCGCACATATCGCCGCTGTCCGCCAAGCGCACCCGCGCCACGGCGGCGATGGCGCTTTATATATTGTGTTGAAACGCTAAGCGCCCAACAGCCGCAGCGTCACCCGCCGATAAATCTCGGTTAGAGCATCAAGGTCGGCTATCGCGACCGCCTCATCAAGCTTGTGCATCGTTGCATTGCACAGCCCGAATTCGACAACCGGGCACAGCTTGGAAAGGAAGCGTGCATCCGATGTGCCTCCGGTGGTTGAGGCTTCGGGGACGATACCCGTGACTTCCTCGACCACGGTTGCCATCGTTTGCGAAAGCTCGCCCGGAGGCGTCAGGAAGGCTTCGCCGGAAATCATCGCCTTCAATGTGCCGCCACCCGGCTCGACTATGCCGCGGATCAGCTCGACCAGGCTTTCGCCGCTGTGCCGATCGTTGAAACGGATGGAAAGCCGCGCCAGCGCCTTAGCGGGGATCACGTTGGTCGCCGGGTTGCCGGTGTGCAGCTCGGTAATCTCGATATTGCTCGGCTGGAAAAATTCCGTGCCTTGGTCGAGCACAACCGCCTTGATCTGCGCAAGGATGGCAACCAGTCGCGGGATCGGATTGTCGGCCAGATGCGGGTAAGCGACATGGCCCTGCGTGCCTTCGACGGTGATCCACATATTCACCGATCCGCGCCGCCCGACCTTCATCATGTCGCCCAGCCGGTTGACGCTGGTGGGTTCACCGACAAGGCACAGATCGGGCAGGGTGCCGCGCGCCTGCATATGCTCGATCAACGCGCGGGTGCCGTGGATGGCCGGGCCTTCCTCATCACCGGTGATGATCAGGCTGATCGCTCCGGTATCTTCGGGAATCTCGTGCAAGGCCGCGACGAAGGCCGCGATGCTGCCCTTCATGTCGACTGCGCCGCGCCCGTAAAGCAGGTCGCCTTTGATGACCGGTTCAAAGGGCCCGCTCGACCAGCCATCGCCTGGCGGCACGACATCCAGATGCCCCGCAAAGGCGAAATGCCGCCCGCCTTTTCCACGGATTGCGAACAGGTTTTCCACAGGCCCGCCATGCGCCGGATCGGGATCGTCGGCACCGGCAATGAAGCGCTCTACATGGAAACCCAGCGGCACCAGCATCGCCTCCATCGTGTCAAACACGCTGCCGCGCGCAGGTGAGATGCTTTCGCAGGCCATCAGACGTTGGGCATAGGTGAGGGCAAGGCTTTCGGTCATTTGCACCGCATGGCAATCGCGCTATGCTTTGTCCATAATTTCTGACTGGAATTGCCATGCCCAAAATCGATATCGACGCCATCCCGCAATCCAACGCCACCGGCTATCCGGCCCCGTTTAACAAGGAAGTCGAGGGACGCTGGTGGCGCAGGCTGGCGCCGGTTGGCGGACTCACGCAGATGGGCGCCAGCCATGTTGTGCTCAAACCCGGCGGCTGGTCATCGCAGCGCCACTGGCACGAAGGCGAGGATGAAATGGTCATCATGCTGACGGGCGAGGCAGTGCTGATCGAGGATGATGGCGAAACGATCATGCGTCCGGGCGATGTTGCCGCCTGGCCTGCGGGAGCGAAAAATGGCCATCATCTCATCAACCGGACCGATAGCGATTGCAGTTTTATCGCCATCGGCACGGGCGAACGGGCAAAGGGCGGTGGCTATTCGGATATCGACATGACGTTTGACGAGAATGGCTATTACCACAAGGATGGCACGCCCTATCCTGCCACCCGGCTTATTTAGTTGGTTCGGTCTCGAACTTTTCGATCACCCATTCCTCGTCCTGCGCGGCTTTATACCATTCTTCCATCCAGGGATGGGCCAGAATGGCCTCGATATAGCTTTGCGCAAAGCCGGGCAGAGAGAAGCCGTAGGTGACGAAGCGGGTTACGATCGGCGCGTACATGATATCGGCAGCGCTGTAGGTCCCGAACAGATAAGGCCCCTCATTGCCAAAACGAGCGCGGGCCTCCGCCCATAGGCCAAGGATACGAAGCGCATCATTGCGCGTTTCCTCGGCGATGGTGACGCCCTCATAGGTCTTGCGCAGGTTCATCGGGCATTCGCGGCGCAGCGAGAGGAAACCCGAATGCATCTCGGCGGCCATCGAACGCGCCATGCCGCGGGCGACATCATCCTTCGGCCAGAAACGTTCGCGCCCGACCTTGTCGGCCAGATATTCGAGGATCGCGATACTGTCCCAGATCACGGCCTCGCCATCCCACAGGATCGGCACCTTGCCAGCCGAAGGTGCAATGTCTTCCTCGCGCTTCCGCTCGTCCCAGCCTTGATTGTAGAGCGGAACTGTCATTTCCTCGAAATGCAGCCCCGATTGCTTGCAGGCGAGCCATCCGCGCATTGACCAGCTCGAATAGGCTTTGTTCCCGACGATGAGTTTAAGCGTCATGATTGAATCGCTTCTAGCACTGCCTCGCGCAGGGCATCAATCCCGCCCTTCTTTTCCGCAGAGGTCGCCGAAATCACCGGAAAGGCCGCGCTATGTTTGCGCAGTTCCTCGAGCGTGGCCGCCTCGACGGCGGCCAGTTCGCTGGCCTTGATCTTGTCGGTCTTGGTCAGGACGATGCGATAGCTGACGGCGGCACCATCGAGCATCTTCATGATTTCGCGGTCGACTTCCTTGATGCCGTGGCGGCTGTCGATGAGGAGGAAAGCCCGTTTCAGCACCTGCCGCCCGCGCAGATAATCGTTTACCAGGTAACGCCATTTCTGCACTGTTTTCAGCGGTGCCTTGGCATAGCCATAGCCGGGCATGTCGCAGATACGAAAAATTGGCGGTTCGCCCACGTCGAAGAAATTGAGCTCTTGCGTGCGCCCCGGGGTATTCGATGCGCGCGCCAGACCGTTGCGGTTGACCAGCGCGTTGATCAGGCTCGACTTGCCGACATTCGAACGCCCGGCAAAGGCGATTTCCGGTACGGTCGCGTCGGGCAGGAATTCAAGGCTGGGGGCAGACTTCAGGAAGTTGACCGGGCCGGAAAAGATTTTCGTATCCATAATCTCCAGTCCCTACACCGTAGCCCTGAGCCTGTCGAAGGGCACCTTGCGGCGAGGTGCCAGCCTTGAGGCGTGCTTCGACAAGCTCAGCACTACGGTGTCGTTATTCGGCGCGCGTTAAGCCTTCGCCTTTTGCTTCTCGGCCTCTTCCTTCGCCATCTGTTCCTTCAGGATCGGATGCTTGGAATAGAGCCATTTCTGCTGGCCGATAGAGATGATGTTCGACACCACCCAGTAGAGTTGCAGGCCAGCCGCGAAGGGCGCCATGATGAACATCAGGAACCAGGGCATGATCGCAAAGACCTGTTTCTGCACTTCGTCCATCGGCTGCGGGTTCAGGCGCTGCATCAGCCACATGGTGATGCCGAGCAGGATCGGCAGGATCCCGATGGCGAGGAAAGCCGGCGGTGTGAAGGGCAACAGGCCGAACAGGTTGACCGGGGTTAGCGGATCGGGCGCAGAAAGGTCCTTCAACCAAAGTGCAAAGGGTTGGTGCCGCATTTCGACCGACAGCATCAGGATCTTGTACAGCGCGAAGAATACCGGAATCTGCAACAGGATAGGAAGGCAGCCGGCGAGCGGGTTGATCTTCTCTTCCTGATACAGCTTCATCAACTCCTGCTGCATCTTGGGTTTGTCGTCTTTGTATTTGTCCTGCAGCGCCTTCATCTTGGGCTGCACCGCGCGCATGCCCGCCATAGAGGCGAACTGCTTTTGAGCAACAGGATACATGAAGATGCGGACGATGACGGTGAGCGCGATGATCGCCACGCCAAAGTTTCCAAACAGACCAAACAGCCACAGCAGCAGTTTCTTGAACGGAATGGCGATGAACCAGAACCAGCCCCAGTCGATCGAATAATCGAGATAAGGAATGCCGAATTTTTCGGTGTAGTTGTTCAGTTCTTCATATTCCTTGGCACCGGCAAAAAGGCGAGACGTCTGGGCCTTGGTTTCACCGGCGGCAACTGCAGTCAGCTGCGCATTGCGGACATTGGCCCAATTATAGCCGCCTTCGGAGAGGAACTCGGCCTTTACCGGTACTTTCTGGTCGGGGATCAGTGCAGCGAGCCAATATTTGTCGGTCAGGCCGTTCCAGCCGCCGGTTGTGGCAAAGCTGACCTTGCCATTCGGGGCCTCGGCGACCTGATCGTAGCCCCATTCATAATTAGGCTCTCCATTGAAGACGCCCATCGGGCCAATATGGATCTGGGTGAAGATCGAGCCGCCCTTTGTGGCATCCTTCGGCATGCCCTTGCGGCTGATAATGCCAAAGGGTGCAACATTCGCGGTGGGCAGGCCAGCAACATTGGTGAAGCGCTGCTCGGCGGTGATCATGTAATGCTCGTCGATCGACAGCTTGATGTCGAAACGCTGGCCTTCCGGGTTGGTCCAACTGAGCGTCACCGGCGTTTTCGGCGTCAGTTTCGATGTATCGGCCGTCCAAACCGTCTTGTCAGTGGGAAGCGTCGCACCATTGCCGGTCCAGCCAAATCGGGCGAAATAAGCGTCGGCCGTGCCCGATGGTGCAAACAGGCGGACGGCGGGAGATGTCTTCGACAGTGCCTCGCGGTGCTGCGTCATCACCAGATCGTCGATGCGCGCGCCTTCGAGGTTGATCGACCCTTTGAGTTTCGGCGTTTCGACCAGCACGCGCGGGTTGGCGGACAGGGCGGATGCCAGCGAAACCGTCTTGGACGGGGCAGCGACCGGCGCAATGTCTCCGCTGGCGCTGGGGGTGCCATCGGCTTTCGCCGGCGCGCTTGCGCTCTTTTCCGCTGGCGGGGGCGTCGGGAAAAACATGTTTGCGACATAAGGCCAGCCAAAAAGGATAAGGCCCGTCAACAATACAGCCAGAATGATATTACGCCGGTCTTCCACTCAAATATTCCCTGTTAAATCAATGTCTGGATCGTGTTTGGAACACGCTAAGGCACCGGATCATATCCGTGCCCGCCCCAAGGATGGCAGCGCAATAGCCGTTTCAGCGCCAGCCAGCCACCCTTAATCGCGCCATGTTTCTGCAAAGCCTCTATCGCATAGGACGAACAGCTAGGGGCATAGCGGCAGGTCGGTGGCAGGATGCGTGACGGCCCCATTTGCCAGCCGCGCGCGATCAGGATGAGTAGTTTGGCGATCATGAAGCGAGCTTCCGCAACGCCTTGGTCATTTCTTCACGCAGAAGGCCGAAATCGCGCTCGATTCCGCCATCGCGACCGATGATGATATGATCGGCCCCAGCCTTACCCATGTCTGGTAGCAACTCCGCAGCAAGTTCCCGGAAACGGCGCCGCATGCGGTTGCGGACCACAGCATTTCCGACCTTTTTGGTGATGGTTATGCCCAGCCGCTTGGCCGGGTCGTCGTCGCGCCGGTCGTGCACCAGCAAAACGAAACCGGGAGTTGCATAGCGCTTCCCCCGGTTGGCAGCCAGAAACTCTGGCCGTTTTTTTATGACGGTGTAACCGCGCATCTCGCGGCTACCGCAAGGCGCCCGGCTTAGGCCGAGAGCTTCTTGCGACCGCGGGCGCGGCGTGCGTTCAGAATCGCACGACCCTTTGCGGTCGACATGCGGAGACGGAATCCGTGACGGCGAGCGCGCACAAGATTGCTCGGCTGGAAGGTGCGCTTCATGGCTCAAATCCTCAAAAAAATCAGCTATTGGAATAAAAACAGCCGCCGAATCTCTACGGCGACCGCCTTTGTTGAGCGGGCCTTTATGGTTTGAACCGGTAAAAGTCAACATGACTCAGGGCAGTTTTTGGCCAAAATCATCACGGCGGAAGATGCGCATCAGGTCGCGCTTGACCGGCGGGAAGGGGGGACGCGTCTTGAACCGCTTCCGCCGCATTGCCCAATTGGCCCATTCGCCATATTCGGGATGGCGCTTGGCTTGACGTGCAAATTGCCGCTTGGCCCAGAGCGAATTTTTCAGAACAAGCGCAAGTCCGATCGGAAACAGGATCAGCCCACCTGGCCCGGGCAGCCATCCGATCAACGGAGCGAGGATCATCAAAAACCAGCCCAGGACGATCATCGCCCATTGGAAGGAGCGGTTGTCGCTCAGCTTTTTCGGCTTTGCTCTGTCGTCGCTCGGCATGCTTCCCATGTGGGAGAGATTTCATACGAAACAAGGACAATACTGTTTGGCTTTTCTATAACCTGCAGAACTTGCCTTTGGATAATTGGGCGTTAAACCGGTTCTCATGGATTGCGAACGTCTCCGCGGCTGATTGGCCCCTCTAGCATCTGAACGTCGGCGTTGCTGCGTGACAGACTTTTTCCCGTTCCCCTGAGCGCACATTCATGAAATCTGAAAACACAAGCGCGATCAATCGCGTTTATTTCCATAGCGCGATCCAGGCCTTCGCCGAAACCGGTGGTGGCGTCTTTTTTCTTATCCTTTTGCTGAAGGCAGGGCTCTCTTCGCAACTGGCGCTTTGCGCGATAGCGGCGATCCTGATTGGCCGATATGCCCTGCGCTCAGGCGTATTACCTCTGGCTCGTCGCCTCGGGCTCCGCCGCACACTGATTGCCGGCACAATCCTCGAATCCAGCACCTACTGGCTGACCCCGCATGTTGAAGGCATTGGCCCCATGCTCTACGCTGTGATCGCATTCGGCGCGCTTGGCAGCGTTATCTATTGGACCAGCTATCACGCCTATGTCGCCGCCACCGGCGAGAATATGGGCCGTGGCCGCCAAGTCGGCATTATCGAGGCGGTTAACGCGATTGTCGCGATCATTGCCCCTGCAATTGTCGGTCTGTTGATCGTTAATGCGGGTCCCTTATGGGCCTATGCAATTGTTGGGCTGGTGCAATTGGCGGCAGCCGTGCCGCTGATGCAGGCACCTGATGTTGATATTCCACACGAAGCCGAAGCAGGTCGGAGCATCAGGCGCTTTGGCGCTTGGCTCTATGGCTTTGACGGCACGCAAGTAGCTTTCGCGCATTACCTCTGGCTGATCGCACTGTTCATCACGCTGGGGGAACGTTTTGCCGACTATGGCTGGGCGATGGCATTGGCGGGGCTGGCGGGGGCGGCAATGAGCCTGTTAGCGGGTCGATTGATCGACCTTGGCCATGGCAGGCGTTCAGTGATTATTGCTTATGGGTTGGCGATGCTTGCTGCCTTCAGCAAAGCCCTTTCCTTCGAAATAGTTTGGGCGGCGGTTACTGCCGCAGCCTTTGGTGCCATTGCCGCATCGGTGCAAATCCCGGTGATGATGGCGCGGGTCTACACGCTGGCAAAGGATTCCGGCTGCCCCTTGCGCTTTCATATGGCGACCGAGGCAGGGTGGGATCTGGGTTGTGCCTTGGGATGTCTTATATCGGCGGCACTAATCGCTTCGGGCGTGTCGCTGGGGTTGCCTATCTTTCTGGCGGTTGTAGGTCAGGCTGCTGCAGCCATCATGTTGCGCAAAAGTTATGGCGACTATGTCCCGCCTTCACACAGTGCCACCAACTGATCCGCACAGGCGCCCCAACCTTCGTCGAAGCCCATTTCGGCGTAGCGCTTGCAGTCGTCCTCGGTCCAATGGCGGCATAAAGCCTTGTAGCGTGTTCCATCGCCTTCAGCGTCAATCGACCAGATGCCGATCATGAATGGACCAGCCGGCATCAGATCATCGACCACTGCATCGGTAAACGCAAAACGCCTACCTTCATCCCATGCCAGCACAGTGCCGGGGTGCGGGTGCACCTCACCATCGGGGACATACATGGTGCAGGTGGAGGCTCCGCCCGCGCGACGCTCCAGCTTGTCAAACTCCGCGCGCCAAGGCGTCGGGCACCACCATTCGTTGATCCGGTTGGTCATAATGTCCCAAACCTTTGCCGGCGGCGCGTTGATGAAACGGCTGATGGAGAGTTCCCATCCATTTTCTGCTGTTGCGGTCATCACTTACCACCCACCAGATTGAACATCGCACCCTGCGGATCGATTCCCTGAACGATCCAGTCCTCGCCAGGAACCTCCATCGGGCCGTTGATCACCTGTCCGCCATGTGAGACGATGGCATCCTGCGCGATAGTTATAGAGGGGACCCAGAAATAATGGTTCCACATCGCTTGCGGCATTTCGGCGAACTTTTGCATGATTGCGCCGATGGTCACGTCGTCATGCCCGATAAACTGGTATTTACCCATCTCGCCCATATCCATCGCATCGGGCAGCGACCAGCCGAACAAGCCAGTATAGAATTGGATGGCTTTGGACGCATTGCCAGCCATCAGCTCGTTCCAGCCGCAGCGGCCGGTTCGCTTTTCCGCCGCAAAGGCCGTGCTCTCGCCACCGCCGGGTGGGAGAGTGGGCGTCATCACATAGAATGGCGCGCCGCAGCAATCAGCGACCATCGCAATGCGACCGGCCATTGGCACGTCGCGCGCAGGCATCAGACATTTGCCGCCTGCTGCCTCGATAGCGACCACGCTGGCGTCGGTATCGTCAACGCCGATGTAGCCCAACCAACAGGGGCGAGCGCCATGCTCGATCATTTCAGATGACAATGTAAGGACTCCTCCTGTCATGCCACCATCGGTATTGGCGATGAATCCATAGCCATCAGCCTCAGGCGGACCTGCTCTCAGCGTCCAGCCCGGAACCACTGCTTCGTAAAACGCCTTGGACCCGCCGACGTCGGAGGTTATCAGTTCGTACCAGATCCAGCTTCCTTGCAATCTAGCCATGATCGATCCTTTCAGCCTTTCAGTTCGACAACCGGCACAAATCCGCCGAAAATCAGCCGCTTTCCGTCAAAGGGCATCGGGTTCTTTTCGGGGTCCATCCGCGGATCGGCCTTGGACGGGTCTTCCATCCATTCGGTCATCGTCGCAAAGGCGGCATCGCGGGTTGCCTTGTCGGGCCATTCGATCCAGCTGAACAACACTTCCTCATCCGCTTCAGCCTTGACGGCCATACGGAAATCGGTGGTGTGGCCTTCCTGGATATCGTCGCCCCAGCATTCGACCACGCGCAGCGCGCCGAGATCCATGAACACACTGTCGCCCATTTTGGCATGTGCGATGAACTTGTCCTTGTTCGCCTTGGGGCAGGCGATCACAAAACCGTCGATATAGCTCATTCGGGGTCTCCTCTGTCGAACAGCATTTTGATGTAGCGTTTGAGGTGGAGCACGCTGTCGCGCGCCTCCTTGGGGCTGTTCTTCGCCTTGGCGATGATGAAGGCGCCCTGCAGCACCGCCTGGATATGGTAAGAAAGGCTCATAGCCGAAACGCCGTCGCGGATGCCGTAGCGTGCGATGGCCGCTTCGATATCCACGGCCAGCCGTTCGCAATAGGCGCTGATGCTGGCATCGCTGGCGCGGCGCAGGGTGTCGCTGCTGGCAAAGCTTTCCTGCACCATCGTCCCGACGAAGCAGGTGAAGCCCTCGGCGGGGCCCTCCATCATGAACAGCCGGAAATCGATATGCGCCAGCAGGCGCTCGAGCGGGTCTTCGACGCGGACCCAATGGGGCAGGGTGAAGATCAGTTCTTCGGCGCGCGCTGTCCATTGGTTTGCCGCCGCCACGCCCAGTTCTTCTTTAGAGGCGAAATGATGGAAAAAGGCACCCTTCGATACGCCCGCCGCTGCGCAGATCTCATCGACCGAGGTCGCGGCATAGCCCTGCCGTTTGACCAGCACATGCGCCGCATCGATCAGCTTGGATCGTGCGGAGGGGCGCGGGGCACGGGCATTGCGACTCGACATGGCACAACAATACCGACCAGTCGGTATGTTTGTCAAACGACGCGCTACAGCTGAGTGTGGTGCGCGCGGCGGTGGGCTTACAGCGGCAGCGTCATGGTAATGTGCAAGCCATCGCCGTGCCAGAGGCGCTCGACATGCGCTTCGCGGGTTGTGAACCCCAGTTTCTCGTAAATCGCCATCGAGGAATCGAGGCCGTCTGTGGTTTCGAGGAAGATTTCACGATGGCCGCAGGCACGCGCATGCTCGAGCGCAAGATCGACAAGTGTCCTGCCCGCTCCGGTCCCGCGCGCTTCGGGCAGCAGCACCACCCAGCGCAGCTGTCCGACATCCCCGCGATCGACCAGTGCCGAACAGCCCACCGGCTTTCCGTCCAGTTCCGCAAACCAGACCCGGCTGCGGCCCGGCTGGTCGAGCCGGGCTTCGGCAACGGTTTCGCCAACAAAGACGCAAAAAGCTTCGCCAAAACGATCGCCTTCGCGGGCATAGCCCAGCCGGTGCAGGTCAACGATCAACTGGTCGTCGCCTGGTCGCCTATCGTGCCTGAACTGGATTGAAGTCGCCCCCATGCCATCGGGCTTAAGGGAAAATGTGGCGGCCAATCAAGTGATCGAAACAGACGATGCTGCGTGAAATGCTACTAGTGCATTGAATTTACGTTACGGAATCCATTGATCATGCTATGCTCCATGTGGAAAGCAGGAGGAGAGTCGAAATGCGTAAATTGCTGTTCCTGGCAGGAGTTGCGTCGTTGGTTTCGTTGTGGCCAGCCATAGCTCAGGATGAAGAGCAATATGAGGAAGAAGAAGCTCTTTCTGCTGTTGTCGTAACCGGCACCATGCGCGTCAGCGCTGGAGGCGCGCAAGACATCAATCATTTCCGTAGCCTGGCGATTGAAGAAGGCGAGATGCCGCGTCCGGAATCGCTCACGGTCGAAGGCTTGCTGGGGCAGCACGACTTGCTGTTACCGCTAGCGCGCGAATGCAGCCAGCTACTGTGCCTTGCAACCGAATCTATGAGCAGTTCGCTGCCGACCCGGCCCGATGACCGGCTGTTTGTCGGCCTGGGTTTTACCAGCAATGTCGATGCGGCGACCTGGAAGCGTGAGCCGCTGAATCTGGTGGCGGTGGTCGACCAGTCCGGATCGATGAGCGGCGAACCGCTCGATCTTGTTAAGATGGCGCTCACCCGCATTGCCGGACAGATGCAGGACGGCGATCGGATGTCGGTGATCCTCTATGGTGATGAGCCGCATGTCTGGCTGAAACCCACCAATTGGTCGGGCAACAAACAGGCCATTGTTGATAGCATTGCCGAAATTGAAAGCCATGGTTCGACCAATATGGAGGCTGGGCTAAAGCTTGGGTACAGCGTTGCACACGACGACGCCCCAAGGTTCAAGGGCAATACCCGCGTCATGCTGTTCACCGATGAACAGCCCAATGTAGGCGCAACCGACGCGGGCAGTTTCATGGGGATGGCGCAGCGCGCGGCCGACCGTGGCATCGGGATGACAACCGTTGGCGTAGGTGTCCAATATGATGGCGCCCTTGCCACCAAGATCGGCAGCGTGAAGGGTGGGAACCTGTTCTTTGTCGAAGATGAGGCCCGTGTCGCCAAATTATTTGGCGAGGAACTCAACACGATGGTCAGTGAGATCGCCCATGATATCCGGATTTCGATGACGCCGGCCAAGGGCTATGCGGTATCGGGGGTGTTTGGCGTTCCCGACGGCATGATGGAAAATGGCCGCGACGGCACGGTCAGCATCGTTGTGCCGACCGCTTTCTTCTCGACCGAAGCGGGCGGGATCTTCGTCAGCCTCGCCAAGGACAGCAAGAGGGCGAACCTGCCGGCGATGCAATTGCCGGCGGATAAACCCCTGATGACCGTCGAACTCGCCTACCGCGCCGCTGCCAACGGGCGCGGCGGGCGCGACCTATTGACCGTTGCGGCCCCGGCAAAGGAGCCTAGCGCCAACCTGGTCAAGGCACAGGCGTTGGTCGACCAATATCTGGTCATGAAGCAAGCGACACTGGCCTATCACCGTGATGGCAAGGCCAAGGAAGCCTATCGTCTGTTATCGGGCCTGTCTTCTCGTCTCGGAAATATTGGCGGCGAGGATATGGAGCAGGAAATGCAGCTCGTCACCGCGATGACTGAAAAGGCCGCGAAGATGTCTGGCTATGCTGGCGAAAGCTCGCCCGAACTGCGCAGCATGGCGATCGGCGGAAACTGGGAAATTCGCAATGTCGAAGGCATTGCTGACTTGGCACGGGGCGATCGGCTGCAATTTGATCCGGCGGAATCGACAATGTTTATCGAACGTCGCCGCGCGCGCGCAGGCATCGAAGAGCAAGACAGCGAGGAATTTGAGTTCGACGGAAAGAAATTGCGACTGCCGGAGTCACAACTCGAATTCGTCTATCGCGAATTTGGCGACCGGGTGAGTTTGACGGCGATAAGTGGGGGCATGCCGATGCGCCTCGATCTCAAACGTGTCGTCTATTGACGTAGACGATACTTAGTCGAGCCTGACGTACCGCGCGAGGTCGTTGCTGTTGAGATACAGCGCGTCGTCGTGCGGGGCGCTGTTGGTCATAGCGTAGAAGCGGCGTGCTTCGGCGTCGCTCAGTCCCATTTCGCGGTAAAAGGCGATATATTCCTGGTGTACCGGATCGTCGGCGGCGAAATCGTCTGCCTCATAGCCGTCCTCGTCGCGCCAGCTATGGACGGCAAATTCGGCAGTCGGCGCGGCACGGCGCTGGGCGCCTGCGAGGAACAGCTCGACCCCGCCCGAACGGACCGATCCGCCTTCGGGTACATAAGTCATGACGCCATGACGGCGTACCATGCGGGCGAGCTTCAGATTGGCCTCGTCGTCTCCGGTACCCGGGCAGTCGACCATGTCGATCTGTCTGAGCGCGGGGAAAGCGCGGAGCAACGCTGCAAATTGCGCCGGCGTTTCGCTCTCGATACTGCCGATCAGTTCGGCGCGGTCGGGGGCGACCATGTGGAAGGGGCCAAAGCTGGCCAGCGGCGTGCGGCTGGGGGCGATGTCGCCAAAGGATTGGGCAACGAAACGTTCGGCGGTTGCGCCGTCGTCAACCAGTTCGACAACTTCCTCGATCTCATAGACTTCGCTTGCCGTTGCCAGCGTCGCGGCATGGCTCGGCACCGCGATCAGGATGAGCGCGAGCAGGCCTGCAAAGCCGATTGGAAAGGGAGGACGTGTTGCCATGATGGCTGCGCCTATGCACGCGCGCGGATTGCGAATTCCTCTTCGCCAAGGGTTAAAAGGAATTTAGGCATGATTTGCCTTCGCCCGATTTCATGCTAACCGGTGGGGGCGCGCGGTGGCCAAAATGGCGCAACTTTTGAACCTGTTTCTCAGGAGTTGCCGTACCGTGGTCGCGATTGTTTCTACCGTAGCCTATCTGGGCCTCGAGGCCACCCCCGACGAACCCGGCCAACGCCTGCTTGCGCAAGCCAGCGAAGCGATGCGGCTGTCGGCGCGCGGCTATACGCGGATATTGCGGGTGGCGCGCACGATTGCGGACCTCTCCGGATGCGAGACCGTGGGCCGCATCCACATCGCCGACGCCCTATCCTATCGCGGCAACCGCCAAGGAATTGAGCACTGATATCCCCCTCCCGCTTGCGGGAGGGGCTAGGGGAGGGCCTGTTTCAGATTAAGGCGCAACCACCCGCCTTGCTGTAATGACCTTCACCGGCTTCGCGATCATCTGCCCCTTCATTGCGCCTTCGCCCAATGTCGGCGAAATCGGGGCGTCGAAAATCCGGCGAACCACCTCCATCCCTGCGCTTACGCGCCCGAAGGCCGTATAGCCTGCACGCGCCTCGGGATCGGTCGATTTCGGATCGGCGTCGAGGCTGGGCATATCCGCCAGCAGGATCGAAAAATCACCCTTGGCCGTCCCCGGTGCCCAACGCGCCATCGAGATCGAGCCTGCCTTGTGCAGGATACCGGTCTGGTCGGTGGTTTCATGCGCGATGGGCGCCAGGTCGCGTTTCGGATCGCCTCGCGTACCCGCCTGGATCAGGCCATTGGGTTGCTCACCCCAGGGAAGCTTCATCGCACGGTAGAAGGTAATTCCGTCAAAGCGCCGTTGGTCGACATAGCGTACGAAATTGCGGGTAGCGATCGGCGCGCGCTTGGCATCAAGCTCAAGCTCTATCGGACCCAATTCGGTTATCAGCACCACCTTTACCAGATCGGGCAAGGGGGCAGGGGGGGGCGCGGCCTTTTTCGCAGGTGCGGCGGCGGTCAGGGCGATCAGGAGCGGCAGGGCCGCGAGGACGAATCGGCGGTTCATGTTGCTAATCTGCCTCGACTTCCTCTCCGGGTGAAGCGTTGACGAAACGACGCGCCATCGCGAAATCATGCCCCGCGCGCAGGAACGCGGCGAATTGCTTGCGTTTCAGCTCTTCCGAGGCGGGTTGGGCAGCAAAGGGGCCGATCCGCTTGCGCCGTGCAAAGCGTTCGGCGGAGTCCCATTTCTGTGCGTCGCTCTCCTCCTGTGCATCCTGCGCATCGTCTTCGGAGATGCCCTTGGCGCGCAGATCCTCCTGCACCCGCCTTTTGCCCAGCCCGCGTGCAGCCAGTGTCCGGGCGCGCGCCGCGGCAAAGGCAGCATCGTCGATATAGCCGAGGCGCACAAAATCGGCGATCAGTGCCGATATGTCCGCCGGTAGTTCTCCCTCCCAGCCGCGTTCGCGCAGCTTGCGTTGCAGATAGTCGGAAAGCTTCTTCCGGCTGGTGGCATAGCGCCCGACATAATGCAGGGCGAGGTCACGCAACCTCACTATATTCAATGGCTTAACGGCCTTGTGTCTTTTTGGGGCAGTCACTGCGCCGCATTGTTGCCACAGTCGGGTCGAATTTTGAACTCCAAAGAGCGGGTAAACAGGAAGGATAAGGGATCGCAAGATTTTAAGGGAAAGCACATGACCGGTCTAACACCCACGCCCTCCAGCGACACGCTGGAGCGCCGGTTTTCAGACTTTGAAACTCTGGGTGAGGCGCTTGATTATGCAGCGCAAGGGGCACGCGGCCTCAACTTTCACAATATGCGTGGCGAACTGGCACGGCCATATCCGTTCAGAGAGATGCGCAGCGATGCGCTCGATGTCGCCTATCGCCTGATCAGCCATGGTGTGAAGAAGGAAGACCGGATCGCCCTGATTGCCGAGACCGGGCCCGAATTTGCCGCGCTGTTCTTTGGCTGCGTCTATGCCGGGGCCTGGCCGGTGCCGTTGCCACTGCCAACCAGCTTTGGCGGCAAGGAAAGCTATATCGACCAGATCATGGTCCAGCTGAAAAGCAGCGATCCCTCGATCCTGTTCTTTCCGCCCGAACTGGCGGAAATGGCCGGCGAAGCGGCGACACGTTGCAATGTCGAGGGCATCGACTGGGCGGAATTCAACGATCGCATCGCGCTCAAGACCGACCTGCCGCAGGCGACCACCGACGAAATCTGCTACCTGCAGTATTCGAGTGGATCGACCCGCTTTCCGCATGGTGTCGCGGTGACGCACAAGGCGCTGCTCAATAACCTTTCTGCGCACAGCCACGGCATGCGGCTAGAGCCGACCGATCGCTGCGTATCCTGGCTACCCTGGTATCATGACATGGGGCTGGTCGGTTGCTTCCTCTCGATCGTCGCCAACCAGGTGTCGACCGACTATATGAAGACCGAGGATTTTGCCCGCCGCCCGCTCGCATGGCTCGACATGATCAGCCGCGCCGACGGCACGGTGATCAGCTACTCCCCGACCTTCGGTTATGACATTTGCGCGCGCCGCATTTCGAGCCAGAGCCATGTTTCCGAGCGCTTCAAGCTTGGGCATTGGCGACTCGCGGGTAATGGTGCGGACATGATCCGTCCCGATGTGATGCAGGCCTTCGTCGACGCCTATGGCGATGCCGGCTTCAAGGCGAGTTCCTTCCTGCCCAGCTATGGTCTGGCCGAAGCGACCCTCGCTGTCTCGATCATGCCTCCGGGAGAGGGCATCCAGGTCGAGCTGGTCGAGGAAAGCGAACTGACGGGCGTTCCCGGTTCGCCCGATCGCCCCACGCGCTATCGCGCCATCGTCAATTGCGGCAAGGCCGTGAAGGACATGGCGATCGAAGTGCGCAACGAAAATGGCGTCATCCTTCCTGATCGCGTGATTGGCAAGGTGTGGTGCACCGGACCGTCGCTGATGGTTGGCTATTTCCGTGATCCTGAATCGACCGAAGCCTGCATGAAGGGCGGCTGGCTCGATACCGGCGACATGGGCTATATGTCCAATGGATACATATACATAGTTGGCCGCGCCAAGGATATGATCATCATCAACGGCAAGAATTACTGGCCGCAAGATATCGAATGGGCGGTCGAGCAGCTTCCGGGTTTCAAGGCCGGTGATATTGCCGCTTTCTCGGTGAGCAGCGGTGGCGAGGAAACCCCCGCGGTGCTCGTCCAGTGCCGCACCTCGGACGAGGCCGAGCGCGCCAAGCTGCGTGAGCAGATCAAGGACAAGGTCCGTTCGGTCACCGGTATGAACTGCGTTGTCGAACTGGTCCCGCCGCGCACCCTGCCGCGCACCAGCTCTGGCAAATTAAGCCGGGCCAAGGCGCGCAACCTCTATCTGTCCGGTGAAATCCAGCCCTACGCTATCGCGGCTTGATGTAATTTTCCGTCAGCACGCTTACGATTAAGTAAGTTTCTGCGGCTAATCCGCGGGGGTGACCAAGGAAGACTCAGCCCACGATTTACCACGTGATATCTCCGCCAAGGCCCTATTGGGTCTGGAGGGGGCGTCTGGCTTTGAGCCGGGGCAGTTGGAAGAGATCCAGTCGCGGTCACTGACGGACACATCCAAAACTTATCTAGCCGCAACTATCGTATGCGGACTGATGATCATGGCAATCAACCTGTCGACCGCGCCTATCTGGGCTTTGGCGGGCTGGGGCGGTTTGCTCGGCGGGTATTTCGCCATCTGGTACAGTCGTTTCAGGCAGTTTGACATTATTCGCACCGGGCAGGCGACAAAGACAGAATTTTTTTCGGTCGGTCGCAGTGCCGCGATCAGCGGACTGGTCTGGGGTAGTGCACTGCCCTTTTTGGGCCATTTCGGCGGAATTCAGCAATGGCTGGGGATTTGGTCGGTTTGCCTAGCGATGATGGTCTATGTGTCGATGGCGGCGCCAGGCCTGCCCATTGCGGCAACAGCATTTATCAGCGCGGCGAGCTTAGGATCGTTCATCGGCTGGGTCACGCTTGAGGAATATTATCTCGCCATCGGAAGCGGGGCACTGGGCATTCTGATGGTTGTCGGCGTGTTGCGCAGTGCAAGGGCCCTGATCCTTTACGAAGTCGCAAGCAACGTCCTGCACGAAAAATCCGAAACCGTCAGCCTGCTGCTGCGTGAGTTTGAGGATAGCGGTGCGGACTGGCTGTGGCAGACCGATACCGGACGCTGCGTTACCCATGCCAGCCCCCGCTTTGCCCGTGCACTTGAATCCGACCCCAAGACGATCGAAGGGCAGCCGCTGCTCAAACTGATTGCCGGCGACAGTTGGGAAACAGGGCGGTACCCCCAACAACTCCACGATCTTGCGGACAAATTGAAGCGGCGCGAATCCTTTTCGAACCTGATCGTGCCCGTCACAATAAACGGTACGCGGCGCTGGTGGGAATTGTCAGCTTCTCCGCGTCATGCCGACGATGGCGTTTTTCTGGGTTTCCGCGGCGTCGGTTCCGATGTGACCGAGCAACGTGAGTCGGCGGAAAAAATATCCCACCTTGCCCGGTTCGACACGTTGACTGGCCTGCCTAACCGCCTTCAGCTGACCGAGGCGCTAGGCCAGGCGCTATCAGAGGCGGACCAATGGCGTCGCCGGTGCGGCTTCATGATGATCGATCTCGATCGGTTCAAGGCGGTCAACGATACGCTGGGGCACCCGGTGGGCGACCGATTGCTGGCGCAGGTTGCCAAGCGTCTGAAGATGATCATGTCGTCGAACGAGCTTTGTGGTCGGCTTGGCGGTGATGAATTTGCGGTGGTGCTGAAGGATGCATCGGATGCGTCCTATGTCGCAAGGGTGGCCAAGACCATCATCGACACGCTGTCCAAACCATATGAAGTCGATCAGAACACGCTTTATATTGGCGCGAGTGTCGGCAGTGCGGTTGGGCCACTCGATGGCCGCACGGTGGAATTGCTGATGCGCAGTGCGGATCTCGCGCTCTACCGCTCAAAGGACGAAGGCGGAAATACGCACCACAGCTATCAGCACAAGCTGCATGCCAATGCAGAGGAACGCCGCGTCCTCGAATTCGAACTGCGCAATGCGCTGAAAGACGACCAGTTTCACCTGCAATATCAGCCCGTGGTCAATGCCAATGACGATCACCAGATATTGGGCTTCGAAGCACTGTTGCGCTGGAACAATCCCAAATTCGGAATGGTTTCCCCGGCAAAGTTCGTTCCCGTCGCGGAAGAGGCGAGGCTGATTGTACCGCTTGGTAACTGGGTGCTTCGTCAGGCGTGTCAGGACGCAAAGAAATGGCCTGAAAATGTAAAGGTTGCGGTCAATGTCTCCGTCGATCAGCTGACCAGCCCCGGTTTTGTCGAACAGGTTGTGCAGGCATTGCACGATTCCGGCCTGCCGGCATGGCGCCTTGAAATAGAGGTGACCGAGAGCATTTTCGTTCGCGACGGCGGTCTTGCAGTCCAAGTGCTCGACCGTATTCGCAAGCTGGGAATCAAATTGTCGCTCGACGATTTCGGAACCGGCTATTCCTCGCTCGGCTATCTCAGCAACATCCGCTTTGATACCATCAAGGTCGACCGCAGCTTCGTCACCGGTGCTTCGAAAGGCAAGGCCGAGTGCATCGCGATCATCCGCGCGGTCGTTGCGATGGCCGATGCTCTAGACATCGCGACAACCGCCGAAGGTGTCGAAAACGAGAACGAACTTGTGATGATCCAACAATTTGGATGCGACAAGATCCAGGGATATTATTTCGGTCGCCCAATGGATCACCGCGATACGTTGACCTTGTTCGCCGAAGTGCAGGGGCGCGACGTAGCCTAATTGGCAGTAGAAGTCGCCGATCTGGTTTTAAGCCAGCTCCCCACATCGTCCGCACTTTTGTCAGCTGTTTCCTCCATCGGGATGTGTCCGATACCCTTATATATGTGCGTGACATTGTTGGCGTAGGTCGACTGGAACCATTTAGCTGCGCTAACAGGAATCAGCTTATCCTCATCGCCCCACAGGATCAGCGCCGGTACCCCACGCGTGGCACCTGAAACCGGCGTTGGGGTGTTGCGGCTGCCATATTGGGCAAAGCGTTTGCCGGTGGCTTCACGGTTTCCCGGGTACCGCAGCAATTCCCAATATTCGTCTACCTCTGCATCGGTGACGATGGCCTGGTTGCTGACGCTCTGCTTCAAGGATGTTTCGATCACGCTGCGCGGAGTGATCACTTGCATCAAACGGCTGATGCCAGGCATCCGGGCGATGCGGAAACCGATTGGCGTCTGGCGGGGCTTTGAATCGGGCGCTCCGGCGGCATCGACAAGGATGATTCCCAGAAGTTTTTCCGGATGGGCCTTTGCATATTCGTGCGTCACCCAACCGCCCATGCTGTTCCCGCCGAGATAAAATTTGTCGAGACCGCGGTTTTTCGCAACACGGTCAACCACGTCGACGAAGCCTCGGGCGCTATAATCGTCTTTCGGATGCGGGCCGGTAAGGCCGTGGCCGGGTTGGTCATAGCGGATGATGCGAACGTCCTTGCCCAGCCGGTCCACCCATTGCTGCCAGGTGTGGAGCGAGGCGTTGGAACCATGCAGCAGGATCAGGGCAGGGGCATCCTTTGGCCCTTCATCGCGCAAATGAACAGTCAGGCCATCGCCCAGATCGACAAATTCGGATTCGGCATTGGCATATTTGGCGCGCAATTCCTTGGCCGGGATGTCACCGGCAAAACCCCAGAAAAACAAACCAGCCAGCGAGAGCAGCAGAAGGATAACAAGCCATTTCAGAAATTTGCGCATCTGTTGTCTCTCTTCATTATCGCGACCCGAATATTACAAGATCTCGTTTACCTTATCCTGGGGCCGGCACAAGCGGACACCTTTTTCGGTTTCGACAAAGGGGCGTTCGACGAGGATTGCATCTTTCGCCATTTCGTCGAGGATCCGGTTTGCGTCGGCGCTGTCGATCAAACCCAGCTCTTCGGCCGGTGATCCGCGCGTGCGCAACGCTTCGCGTGGTGAAAGCCCTGCGTCGCGAAACAGTTGCTCCAACTTGGCCCTCTCAAACGGTACCTTCTTATATTCGATCACAGTCAGATCGATGCCCGGCGTTTCCTGCAGGATTGCCAGCGTCTTGCGCGATGTTCCGCAGTCCGGATTATGCCAGATGGTTGCCTTCACGGGTTAGCTCCTTTGAGGCCCTTCTATGACGTTCCGAAAAAAGTTCAACCGACTGTCGCTTTTGCAATTGCACATGATAACGATTCGCAATAGTGGAGCAAACGGGGATTGAGAGTCATTCTCAACAAAGGGACATTTGGAATGAAAATCGGTGTTTTGGCGGTATCGGCGCTGGCAGTTTCGGCGGCATTGGCGTTTCCAGCCCATGCTGGTGAATATGTCGAGGCGGGCGACCAATGCGAGGAATGCCGCACGATTGTCGTGACCGGAACCAGCACCGGCTATGTCGCGCAGGATATTGTCACTGCAACCAAGACCGACACCCCGTTGCTCGATGTTCCGCAGTCCATCCATGTTGTCACCCGCGAACAGTTGGACGATCAGGCGCAATATAGCCTCGGCGAAGTGCTGCGCTATGTCCCCGGCACCACCGTGGGGCAGGGCGAAGGCAATCGCGACCAGATCACGCTGCGCGGGCAGAATACCACCGCCGACTTCTTCCTCGATGGCGTGCGCGACGACGTGCAATATTATCGCGGGCTGTACAATGTGGAGCGCGTCGAAGTCCTCAAGGGCCCTTATGCGCTGATCTTCGGGCGTGGCGGCGGTGGCGGCATCATCAACCGCGTCCAGAAAACGCCGATTGCCGACGAAAGCTTTGGTGCTGCTCGCGCAAGCATCAACAGCTTTGGCGGCTGGGATATCTCGGCGGACGTCAACGCGCCGCTGGGTGACAAGGCAGCGGTCCGCCTCAACGCCACTTATGAGAAAATGGAAAGCGACCGCCGTTTTGTCGACGGTGAGCGCTTCGCATGGAACCCTTATCTGGCCGCCGATCTGGGCGAAAGCTGGAAGCTTGGCCTTTCCTATGAATATGTGAATGATGATCGCGTGCCCGATCGTGGTGTGCCTTCGATCGCTACGGCTGTGGGCCAGCCAAACACACCGGTGCGCGGTTATGACAGGCTGTTCTTCGGCGTTCCGGGTGTCAACCGCACCACGCTCGAGGCGCATATCGCCAAGCTTCGCCTCGACGGGCAATTGGCAGACAACCTCAAATTCACCAGCACCTTGCTCTATGGCGATTATGACAAGCTGTACGTCAATGTATACGCCAATGGGGCTGTGACCGCTGCCAATACGGTCGCGCTAGACGCCTATTCGGATCCGACCAAGCGTGAAAACCTGATCGGACAAGCGAACCTGATCTGGGACGTGCAGACCGGCGCGTTGGGGCACAAGCTGCTTTTCGGTCTGGAATATGGTGATCAGCATACGCGCAACCACCGCTTTGGCCGGACCTTCAGCCCCGGCAATATTTTCAGCCTGTCGACGCCGGTCTATCCGTCCGTCACTTTTACCGCGCCCACCCGGGACACTGTGTCGAAAGTCGAGTTTTTCTCGGCCTATGCACAGGATCAGATCGCGATTGGTGACAACTTCGAAATCGTCGCCGGTCTGCGCTACGACCATTTCGAAATCAACGGCGTGGATTTCATTCCCGCTGTCGATCGTCCTTTCGCGCGTAGCGATGACAAACTGTCACCGCGCTTCGGCTTGATCTGGAAACCACAGGAAAACATCTCGATCTATTCGAGCTTCAGCCGATCCTTCCTGCCACGTTCGGGCGACCAGTTCATCTCGCTGACGACAACGCAGGAAAACCTCGCGCCTGAAAAATTCACCAATTACGAATTGGGCGCCAAATGGGATATTTTGCCCAACCTCAATGTCACCGCCGCGCTGTTCCAGCTGGATCGCAGCAACGCGACAACGCCCGATCCGGCCAATCCGCTGACCAGCATCAATATCGGCAAGACGCGCACCAAAGGCCTGGAACTCGGCCTCACCGGGCGCGTGCTACCCGATTGGCAGGTGAGCGCAGGCTATACCTGGCAGGATGGCACGCTGCGCGGCAATGACAGCGTGCGTCTTGGGCAACTGCCCAAGCACCAGTTCAGCCTGTGGAACCGCTATGATGTCAGCGATGTCCTTGGTGTCGGTCTTGGTGTGGTCCACCAGTCAAGCCAGTTCGCCGCCATCCGCACCAGCGCCACCACGACCAAGCTGCCCAGCTTCGCCCGCGTCGATGCGGCATTGTTCTATGATGTCAGCGAAAAGGTGCAACTGCAGGCCAATGTCGAAAACCTGTTTGATACCAATTACTTCGCCGACGCGCACAACAACAACAACATCACCCCCGGCGCCCCCCTCAACGGCCGCGTAACCGTGCGGGTGAAGTTCTAGGCTTCTATTCATCCCCCTCCCGCTTGCGGGAGGGGTTAGGGGAGGGGGCGAGCGAAGCGAGCTTCCAAAGCTCTCAGGCCCTCCCCCGGCCCCTCCCGCCTGCGGGAGGGGAGCTATGCTTCCGCCACCGCTTTGGCGTGGGCTTTGCCGTTTTCGACATAATGCGCGACGCCCATGCGCATCCCGATGAGGGCGGGCTCGGGGAGTTCGCGGACGAGCTTGGCCGGGCGGCCGACCCATAGCTCCTTGGGGCCGATGGTCTTGCCCTCGGGCAGCA
>CAYRDQ010000017.1:0-57229 GCA_964423155.1 uncultured Sphingorhabdus sp. | reverse complement strand
GCATTTGATGGGTGTGGGGGCGGCTGAAGCCATGAAATGGGCCCTAGCGCAGCCGCTTTTGCGTGCAACCCCGATACCTAAAGAAGTTGTGGAGATCGGCAATACATTGCCTGGTCGTGGACATTGGGTCGGGTTGGACTTATGCCGTGCACCATGACGCGTACTGCATTTTCCCACACCAGAATATTGCTAGCCGGGCTCGCTTTGGCAATCTACCCTTCAAATCCGGTCAATGCGATGCAGTCGCCAGCCGAGGCTACCCCGCTCCAAGCCGAGCAGTGCATAATCTACCGCCGCGACGGCAATGAAAGCTTTCGCTTGATTAATGATTGTGACCAGCCATTGTCGGTCGCACTATGCGTAGAGGCAGCATCGGCCGATGCCTGTTCGCGCGACATCGGGTGGCAAAAACTGTCGGTAACGCCAAAGTCGGAGCTGCCTGGCAATTTTGCTCCCTTACACGTTATCAACCTGTTTGCGTGCAGAACGCCAGCGGTTGTCCAGATGCGGAGCGGCGGTTTGGGCGTCTGCGATCCTACGGGTACAGCCGATCTCCCGCTATTGCTGGCGTCGTCGCTGAAAAATGCATCCTCGATCATAACCTCTGCTGACTATCCCAGAGGTGTAAGGGCCGAGGGAACAACCCGATTTGAAATGATCGTTACCGCTGACGGCCGTCCGCAAAGCTGCTCCATCACGGTATCGGCTGGGAATGATGCGCTAGACAAGTCGACATGCAACGCCTTCATGAAAAGGGCGCGATTTTCTCCGGCAAAAGATACGTCGGGCGTACCAGTGTCTGGACGCTATCGCGGGAGTGTTACCTGGAAAGAACCGCAATAGCGGACAAGAAACGGGCAGGCTGGAACCCGGGAGCCCAGCCTGCCTTTGCCCCCACCAATCCTCGGGTCGCTTGAAAACCGGTCGGGCCTTGTACCCGCTTTATCTTCCGATTCGCGTGATTCGGCACTACCCGATTGGGTAGGAGATTTTTTAAGCGACAAATTTTCCGGGAGTTGCTGGCACCAATGGCTCGCCCCACCCTAAAGGAGCTTCGCGCAACATAGCCACCAACTCGGTCTGGTTCGAAAGACCGGTTTTTGCATAAATGCCCTTGAGCAGATATTTGCCCGCCTCCTGAGATACGCCACGATCGGCCGCATAGCCGCGCACACCGGACCCTTCGATCAGGAAACTGGCCAGCCGCGCTTCGGATGGTGTCAGGTCGAAACCTGTCTGCAATGCTTCGATCATGCTGTCCGTAATGTCGATGCGCTGACCGCCCACGAGCATAAGAGCTGCGCCGCCCGCCTTGCTGGCGAAACTTTCGCCATGCTTGGGTGCGACAGCGATCGCCGTCATCAGCACTTCGGCACCATCGCTTCCGTTCGCGGTAAAGGTAATCGCATGCTCTCTACTGCGGCCGCCCGCCATTTCGGTAAGGCGCCGTGCGGTCTCCCTATTGGTGATTTTCAATCGCTGGTTTTGCAACACCAGCGCATTGCCATGTTCCAGCAATGCCTGGCCACGCCGGTTGGCCATCAGAAATTCAAGATCGGGGCCCAAGGCGATAACGGCATAAGGCGATGTGTCGAGCAAGTCGGCTGCTGTATTTGCGCGCATATCCGCCTCGCCAATGCGGCGACTGATGCGGGCTGCCCGCTGGATATGCGGGGTCAGCATCGTAATCGCTTCACACAAAGTGCTGGTATCCACATTGGGCGGGCCCGGACACACAATCCCCATATGATCCGGCCCCTGACGGTCGAGCATCCCAAGCAGTGCCAACTCATATCCCCAAGGCCCTAGGAAATTTTTGTAAAAGCCGGTTTCTTTGAAACTGTCACGTTCTATCAACTCATCGCTGAGCACCACTTTTCCCAGCGGCATTTCATGCCCTCGAACCGACCATTCGTGACGACCGGCAAAATATTTCAGATAGGCTTCCTGCGCCAGGGGGTGGACTCCGGCAGAGCCGATAAACCTGCCAGCCGGAGGGTCGAGCCTCTCCCACACGACAAAGGCCACATGCCATTCCCGAGGCGCAAACAGGTCTACAAGCGATGTAAGCGCAATGTCCCAATGGGCCGGGACCAGTGCGGCTTCATAGATATGTGAAACGACCCGATCATAATCGCTGATATTCAGCATGAATCCCATTTTAGGTGCGATGCAGCAATTGTAAAGCCGAATGCGAATCCCGATTGTGTGACCTGTGGGTCAAAACTAGACAGTGTTAATGGTTGCTATCCTGATTTCCGCTTTGGCGATGACCCTTATTGTCGGAATCCGATATCTGGCGACGAGTGGATTTTTTGTCTGGTTGACCGCGACACTCCATCCCGGATTGTACAAGGGCCTCGACGTCCAGATGCGGCGCGAGATTTACTGGTCGCTGCTTTCAGCCGGGATTTACGGGGTTCCAGCAGGCATCGTCGCCTGGGGTTGGCAAAATCGTGGCTGGACCCGGATTTACAGCGATCCGGCAGACTATCCCTTATGGTATCTGCCGATCGCAGTCCTGCTCTATCTGATGGCGCATGATAGCTGGTTCTACTGGACCCATCGATGGATGCACCGCCCGAAACTGTTTCGTATCGCGCATGCTGTCCACCATGAAAGCCGTCCGCCAACTGCATGGGCGGCGATGAGCTTTCACCCTTGGGAGGCGGTGACGGGGGCGATTGTCATCCCGCTGCTGCTATTCTTCATACCTATCCATATCGCTGCGCTCGGTTTTGTATTGTTCGTCATGACGTTGATGGGAATTACCAATCATATGGGCTGGGAACTATTTCCCAAAGCGATCGTTCATGGACCATTGGGACAATGGCTGATAACGGCGACGCACCACCAAAAGCATCATGATGCATATAAGGGGAATTATGGGCTCTACTTCCGTTTTTGGGACCGCCTTTGTGGCACCGATCTTGGCCTTGGCGATTTTGGCCGTGCAGAGTCCCGTTCACGCTTCGGATAACGCATCGTTAAACGTTTCGGTCACCGGCCTTCGCAACCAGAAGGGACAAGTACATGTCTGCCTGACAGCTAATGCAAAGGCCTTCCCCGATTGTTCAAAAGACCCTGCGGCGATCAAGCGCACGGTGCGAGCCAGTGCGGCATCGTCAATCGGGTTTGAAGGCCTGACACCGGGCACCTACGCCCTGTCACTGATTCATGACGAGAATGGCAATGGCAAGCTCGACACCAGCCTGGCCATTCCGCGTGAGGGATTTGGCTTTTCACGCAACCCGAAAATCACGTTCGGTCCGCCGAAATTCGCGGCAGCCGCCTTTGCGCTAGCAGGGTCTGCCGCGCAGACCGTCAAAATGAAATATATGCTCTGATCCTCGGTTTTTGACTTTGGTCAATTGCTTCCGGCGACCGACCGGCAATCATCTCTTCCTGAAAGAGGAGAATGAAAGATGCTCGACATATTGGAACGCAGCGGAGCAGAAGGATCGTCGACCAGCATAGAACATTTTGACGTTCTTATCGCAGGCGCAGGCATTTCGGGGATCGGATCGGCCTATCATCTGCAACAGCAATGCTCGGGCAAAAGCTATGTCATCCTCGAGATGAAAGACACATTTGGCGGCACGTGGGAGACGCACAAATATCCCGGGGTCCGTTCTGACTCCGACCTCTACACCTTCGGCTATCGCTTCAAACCCTGGATTGGCGCGCCCATCGCAAGCGCGGACGAGATACTCAAATATATGGGCGAGGTGATAGAGGAAAACCATATCGGCCCGAACATCCGCTATGGCCACCGCATTACCGGCTGCACATGGTCGAGCGCTGACAATCGCTGGACGGTTGAAGCCATCCGGCTTTCGGATGGATCAAAGGCTGTCTTCACCTGCAACTTCCTGTGGATGTGCCAGGGATATTATGACCATGAAAAGCCGTACATTCCCGACTGGGAGGGGCTGAGTGATTATAAGGGTATGTTCGTCCACGCCCAGTTGTGGGACCCGCGTACTGATTACACCGGCAAGCGGGTGCTGGTAATCGGGTCAGGTGCAACTGCCGCGACGGTGGTTCCAGCCTTCGCCGAAAAGGCCGCGCATGTCACGATGCTGCAACGCTCGCCAACCTATTTCTTCTGCAGCGAAAACAAGAATGAACTCGCTGACCGGTTGCGCGAAATTGGCATAGATGAACCCACCATCCACCGCGTGGTGCGGGCACAGATCATGTATGACCAGGACATGATGACCAAGCGCTGCCAAACCGAGCCGGAGGTGGTTTTCGAGGAACTCAAGGAACTGGTCCGCGCCTTCACCGGCAAACCCGATTTCGAATTTGAACCACATTTCACGCCGAAATATCGCGTGTGGCAGCAGCGATTGGCCTTTTGCCCGGAAGGCGATGTGTTCCGCGCCGCCGTCGACGGCAAGCTGACGGTGGTGACCGACACCATCGACCGTTTCACCGAAAAGGGCGTGCGCACCATCTCGGGTCAGGAAATCGAGGCGGATATCATCGTCGCCGCCACCGGTTTCCGCCTTTCGGTGATGGGCGATATCCCGTTCAGCGTCGATGGCAAGCCGGTCAATTGGAACGATACCGTCACCTATCGAGGGATGATGTTCACCGGCGTTCCCAACATGGCTTGGGTGATGGGCTATTTCCGCGCGAGCTGGACATTGCGTGTCGATATGATGGGCGATTTCGTCTGCAACCTGCTCAACCATATGGACAAGATCGGTGCCAAGCGGGTCGATGTGCAATTGCGGCCCGAAGATGAAGGCATGCCGCTGTCGCCCTGGATTGAGGAGGATAATTTCAATCCCGGCTATCTGATGCGCGGGCTCGATAAGCTGCCCAGGCGCGGCGACAAGCCCGAATGGCGGCACAACCAGGATTATTGGGCTGAAAAGGACCAGATTCCGGTCACTGATCTGACCGGTGCTGAGTTCAAATATAGCTGACGGGAAGCGACGCAGGATCAAGTCCAGTCCGTTTTCTGCTCCGCCCGCGCTTGCCATTCATCTTTGTGAGCCCGTGACATAGGCTTTCGTGTTACATCTGGCTTTGATAGGCCTATGCATTCGCCGCAATCATGAGGGGGAGGGACCCATGAAGAATTCATTGATGCTGTCGGGCGGGACTTGTGTTTTGGTGACTCTGGCAGCGTTGGCGGTGCCGCAGACCGAATCGCCAGCCGAAGCCGCCGTGCAGGCGCAAATCACCGAGACCGGAACCGAGTATCCGCAGCGCCCCTTATGGGGCGACACGCATCTTCACACTGCGAACAGCTTTGATGCTTTCACGGCGGGAAACCGGCTTGGCCCTGAAGAAGCGTTGCGCTTTGCGCGGGGAGAGGAATTAACCAGTTCAACCGGGCTCAAGGCAAAGCTTGATCGACCGCTCGATTTCCTCGTGATCGCTGACCACAGCAATAATCTTGGCAGCATGAGTGCGCTATACAACGCGCCGGAAGGAAGCTTCAAAGACCCGACGCTCAACCGCTGGCGCAAGATGATCCGTGAAGGCGGGGCCGTAGCGGGCGATGCATTGCAGGAAATCCTCGCTGCAAATTTCAACAATGTGCTTCCTGCCGAATTTGGAGACCCGGAGCGGCAGAAGGCGCAGCTGGCACAGACTTGGGCGAGCCATATCCAGACGGTCGAACGCTACAACGATCCCGGCAAGTTTACAGCGATGTTCGGCTTCGAATGGACGCTCGCTCCCAACAGCAATACCCAGCACCGCGTGGTTCTATTCCGCGACGGTGGTGGCCGTGTTGGCAAGATACTGCCGTTGCCGGTCAATAACAGCAAGGACACACCGCGCAGGCTGTGGGACTATATGGACAGGTACGAAAGTGCGACTGGCGGAAAGGTGCTGGCCATCCCGCACAATCCGAACCAGTCGAACGGCAATATGTTCATGGCAACCGATTGGGATGGTGGCCCGATTACGGCCGAATTGGCACGGCGCCGTGCCGCGCGCGAACCCGTTGTCGAAGTGACGCAGTACAAAGGCGATAGCGAAAGCCATCCGTTGCTGTCGACCAATGACGAATTCGCAAATTTCGGTGATGAAGGCTGGGATCTAGGCAACGGCCAACTCACCGAATTGAAAAAGCCTGAAATGCTGGCTGCTGAATATGCACGTGAAGCCTTAAAGCGCGGATTGAAAATTGAAGCTGCGGTTGGCGTCAATCCTTATGCATTCGGGATGATTGGCTCGACTGACTCGCACACCAGCCTGTCGACAGCCGACGAGAATAACTGGTTTGGCAAGGTCAGCCTTGTGGAGCCATCCGACCGTAGAGCTGCTGAATCGCTCAATCCGGGCAAGGAGCACAGCCGTTTTGGCTGGCAATATCTGGCGGGCGGGATGGCCGCCGTCTGGGCGAAAGCGAACACACGCGAGGCCATATTCGACGCCATATTGCGCCGCGAAGTCTATGCCACCACGGGTCCGCGTATGAGCGTGCGGATGTTCGCCGGATGGGGATTCAGTCCATCGGTGTTTCGCGGCGACTGGGTAAAGGCCGGCTACACCAATGGCGTACCTATGGGCGGAAAACTGGTCGCAGGAAAGCGGGCGCCGAGTTTGATCGTGCAGGCATTGAAGGACCCGATGGGAGCCAATCTCGACCGCATCCAGATCGTCAAGGGATGGATCGATGCCAAAGGCGAGGCGCAAGAGAAGGTCTATGACGTTGTCTGGAGCGACCCCAAAAAGCGCAGGCGTGGCAAGGATGGTCGCCTCAGCCCTGTCGGTGACACAGTTGATCTGGCAACCGCAACCTATACCAACAGCATCGGCGCGCCCGAGTTGAAAACGGTATGGCGCGATCCGGACTATAGGCCGGGGCAAAAGGCCTTTTACTACGCCCGCGTGCTCGAAATCCCGACGCCGCGCTGGACTTTGTTCGATGCGGTACGCTTCAAGGTCAAGCCGCCCAAGGAGGCCCGCCTGAAAGACCAGGAACGCGCCTACACCTCGCCGATCTGGGTGGGGTAGCGGTCAGGCCGCGCTTTGCGACCGGCTGACTTCCACTTCGATGAATTGCGGCTTTGTCTTTGGCGGGTGGATAAGCACCACATTGCCGTTTTTGCCATTCGGCCCGGTTTCGATCTTCATCCCCGCAGCGGCCAGCGCGTAGGATGATGCGCGATGCCGCGTGCACAGTCCGCCGGCACCATCGCTGACCAACGGGGTTTCAAATTCGACCGCAATGGACGCTTCATTCACCCTGTTGACGGTGCAAACAACCAATTGCCCGCCGCCAAGATCGAGCACGAGTTCGGTTCCGACCGGCACGCCGACCAGGCCATCGACACGGGCACCTGTCTTTGAAAGGTCGCGCAAAAGCGCTTCATAGCGGTGATCGTCGTGGATGATGCCGATGCGGCGATAAACCGAGCGCCGTTCCGAACGGTGCTTTTCTGGACCGTCGGGCTCAATGCGGAATTCGCCAGATTGCATGCGCTCGACAATCACGTCTTGCCGCAGTGCCTTGGAATAGATCCAGCCCTGTATAAGCTTGGCGCCTTTCGACTTTACCAATTCGAGCTGGTCGAACGCTTCAACGCCCTCGACGGTAACCTCCATCCCCAATGCGTCGGATAGCCCGATGATTGCGGCGATGATCTTGTCGCTATTCTGATCTTTCAACGTACAACTGTCGACGAAGCTGCGATCGACCTTCAGTTTGTCGAATGGCGCGGAGCGCAGATAGCTGAGCGAGGAATAGCCGGTTCCGAAATCGTCGAGTGCGAGCCGAACCCCGAGATCCTTGAGTGTTTTGAACGTTTCGGCAACGGTTTCGCTGTCGCCCATGAAGACGCTTTCGGTCAGCTCGAGTTCGAGCCGATCGGGTTCGAGGCCCGACGCATGCAAAGCGGCAGTAACGGTTTCGACAAGATCGTTATGGGCAAATTGCGCAGCCGAAACATTGACCGCCACGCGGACCGATTTTGGCCATTGCATTGCGTCGTGACACGCCCTGTGCAGCGCCCATTCGCCCAGCTTGAAGATGAGATCAGATTCTTCCGCGATTGGTATGAAAACATTGGGGCCGATCGGTCCGCGTTCCTCATGGGTCCAGCGCATCAGCGCCTCGAACACCACCACCATATTGTCGCCCGTGCGCACGATAGGCTGATAATGCAGCTCCAGCTCTTCGCGATCCAGCGCTTCGCGTAGGTCTTCCTCGATCTGGCTCCGTTCCTCCGCCTCATCCTTCAGTTCCGCTGAGAAGAAGCGATACTGCCCGCGCCCGCCATTTTTGGCGGCATAAAGCGCAAGGTCGGCATTGTGGATCAGGTCATCCTTGTGGCTGCCGTCATAGGGCGCAATGGCGATCCCGACCGACGTGCCAATCGTCGCATGCTTGTCCTCGATGGTATAGGGTTGCGACACAATCTGGATGATTTTACTGGCCAGTTCGCCCAGTTTGCCGCGGTCGTCGAGATCGGGCAGAATGATCTGAAATTCGTCACCGCCGAGGCGGCCGACTTCGCCCCGCGCACCCACCACCCGTTCGATGCGGGTCGCGACCTGCTTGAGCAGATTGTCGCCCGCCATATGGCCCAACGTGTCATTGACATGCTTGAAACGGTCGAGGTCGAGCATGACCAGCGCACAGGCGCGCCCCGAAGCTTTGTATGCAGACAGGATCGATTCAAGGCGTTTGTTCATACGGTGGCGATTGGCCAGCCCTGTCAGCGAGTCGAATTCCGCCATTCGGGAATCCTCAAGCTGGCGCAGATATTCTGTGGTCACATCCTTGGCGCTACCGCGATAGCCTTGAAACGTACCCGAAGTGTCGAATTTCGGATGGCCGGAAATCATCCACCAAAGCTGTTTGCCGCCATGTCGCGAACGACTGGCGTTAACGCGGACAACCAGATCATTGATCTTGTTTTTGGCGGTCAGCTGGAAATTAAGCGGACGCGCAGGCGAACCACCTGGGTCGTCGGGTTCGGTCTCGAACAGGCCAACCAGCGGTTTTTCAATCACTTCCTCGATCGGACGTTCGAGACTTTCGAAAGCATTTCCGGAAAGATAGATCAGGTTGCCATCGGCATCGGTAGCCCAAAGCCAACCAATTCCCGCCCGTTCAAAATCGTCCAGAAGTTCAAGACGCTTCGACGCGTCGGCCATTCGGATTGCCGGAGTCGCACCAGACCCATCCTGGGACCCGGTCAAACTACTACTCCAGTTTCGTATGATATTCTTCACTGGCAACATCCGATCGACGGGCCTTCCAGACCCGAAAAAGCGCCTCCACTTGCGCTTTTCCTAACAAATGTTGGTTAACGAACGGCTAAGTTCCTGAAATCGCCCAGCCGTTCGTCCGGTTTCGATATCGGTCGGTTCCCTGTCAGATCGCGTTGACTGGCACGCGAAGATAGACATGCCCGCCAGGTGATGCCGGCGGCATCGCGCCGGCACGGATGTTTACCTGCAGCGAGGGCAGGATAAGCAGCGGGGCTTCCAGTGTTTTGTCGCGCGCGGTACGCATCGCAACGAATTCGCCTTCGCTGATGCCATCATGCGCATGGATGTTGCTCGCCCTTTGTTCGGCAACGGTGGTTTCCCAGCGATACTCGGTACGCCCGGCGGGCAGATAATCATGGCCGACGAAAACCCGGGTCTGCGGAGGCAGGGCGAGTATCTTGCGGATTGAGCGATAGAGTGTCGCCGCATCACCGCCGGGGAAATCCGCGCGTGCGGTGCCATAATCGGGCATGAATAGGGTGTCGCCGACAAAGGCGGCATCGCCGATCAGATAGGTTACGCAGGCGGGAGTATGCCCCGGCGTGTGCAATACAGAGATGCCAAGGTTACCGAGCGGCAAGGTTTCGCCTTCGCTCACCAGACGGCCAAAGTCTCCCCCATCGGGCTTCATGTCATCGGCTTCAAACAGTGCGCCGAAAACCTGCTGCACATCGGTGATAAGCGCCCCGATAACGATAGGCGCGCCGGTCTTCTCATGAAGATAATGCGCGGCGGAAAGATGATCGGCGTGCGCATGCGTTTCGAGCAGCCATTCGAGCGTCAGGTCATTTTCGTCGACATAGCGCAACAGCGCATCTGCAGACTGGGTAGAAGTGCGCCCGTTGCGCGGTGTGAAATCAAGCACAGGATCAATGATCGCCGCCTTCTTGGTCGCAGGATCGTGCACGACATAGCTGACCGTGAAGGTCGCGGGATCGAAAAAGCCTTGAACATGAGGATTCATGAGTCGTCTCCTTATGGACTATATATTAGCACTTGCTAAATTAGAATCAATTAATATAATGAGGCCATGTTCGATTTGGCTCGCTTTGACCTCGCGCTGTTCGAGGAAAGTGCCGGACGCGCGGCTGCGCTGCTCCGGCTGCTTGGTAATGAAAAAAGGCTGATGGTTCTGTGCCAGCTTGCCGACGAGGAATTGTCGGTGGGCGAATTGCAGCGCCGCGTCGGCCTTTCGCAATCCGCTTTGTCGCAGCACCTGGCCTTGCTGCGCGAGGAAGCCGTGGTTTCTACCCGCCGCGAGAGCCAGACGATTCATTACCGCATCGCCGATCATAGCGCGCTGCGGATCATCGAAACACTGGCGGAGCTGTTTTGCCCGCCCGAAATGAGGAAACAACCATGACTGTAAGTTTGCACAAATTGTCACCGCAGGCCGTGCGCGAGCGGCTTGATGCAGGTCGCGCTGTGCTTGTCGATATTCGGGAGCCTGACGAATATGCGCGTAGCCATATCAAGGGCGCACAATCACAACCGCTGTCGCAATGGGAAAAGGCGCATCTCACCATCGATCCTGATGCAGATGTAATTTTCACTTGCCGTTCGGGCATGCGCACCGCCGGGGCGTGTGATCGATTGGCCGCGCGCGTTACAGGCGAAGCCTTTGTGCTCGATGGAGGCCTCAATGCCTGGGAGAAGGCCGGACTACCCGTTGAAACCAATGCCGATGCTCCGCTCGAAATCATGCGGCAGGTGCAGATTGCGGCCGGATCGCTGGTGTTGATTGGCGTTCTGCTTGGCCTCCTTGTTGCACCAGCATGGTTTGGGCTTTCGGCCTTCGTTGGCGCGGGCCTGACTTTTGCAGGCGTCACCGGCTTTTGCGGCATGGCGCGTCTGTTGATGCTGATGCCGTGGAACCGGGTGAAAGCTGCCTGACATGGTCTGGGAAACGCTCCTGCTGGCGGGTCTGGGTGGTGCGCTGATCGGGCTGCTGCTGACGCTGTTCGGCGGGGGTGGTTCTGTTCTGGCGACGCCCTGGCTGATCTATGTGGTCGGCGTGGTCGATACCCATGCCGCCATAGGCACCTCGGCAGCGGCGGTGGCGGTGAATGCCGCCACGGGTCTTGCCGCGCAGGCGCGGGCAGGGCGGGTCAAATGGCCGTGCGCCATCACCTTTGGCATAGCAGGTCTTGCCGGTTCGCTCGTGGGTGCGCAGTTCGCCAAGCAGGTCGATGGCAAGGCGCTGCTGATGTGGTTTGCCTTTGCAATGATTGCGATCGCTATTTCGATGCTGATCCCGAAGAAAAGCGAGGGCGACCCCAATGTCCATCTGACACCGCCAATGGTGCTCAAACTTGCGCCCGTTGGTTTGTTAGCCGGTCTGGCGGCAGGCTTTTTCGGCATCGGTGGCGGCTTCCTGATTGCCCCCGGATTGATGGCGTCTACCGGCATGACACTCGCCAATGCGAGTGCCTCTTCGCTGGTCTCGGTCACACTGTTCGGCAGCGCGACCAGCCTGTCTTACGCCGCCTCTGGCCAGTTGCTCTGGCCGCTATTTGCGGCACTGGTGGTGGGGGGCGGTTTCGGCACTTTAGCCGCCATACCGCTTGCCAAAAGACTGGAAAAACGCACCGCGCTTGCCCGCACCATTTTTGCCTTGATGGTGATAGCGGTGGCGATTTTCATCCTGCTGGGCTGAGTGCCTCGCGCCAGCCCGGCCCCAGAACGGGATCGACAACTGCCTTTGCATCCCCGTCCAACGCAGCATAGCGCGCGCGCAGATCGGCGAGGCATTTGACCTGATATTTAAACGTGCCCTGTTCGTACGGCAGGCCCATCGCCGTCATCGAAAATGTTTCCGCGCCGCTTTGCGCAGCTGCCGCATTGGCGAGCAGGAAAAGGGCATAGACTTCGCCGGCAATGCGAACCAGTTCCGCAACCACGGGCGCAATTGCATCTTCCCACTCTCCCTCGACGCCGGACATGTCATCGACATGCGCCAGCCAGCGATAGCTGTAGGGGAATTCGGCGCGCATCATCGCTTGTGGCGTGGGATCGGTGCCTAGCTGCGATAGTTGGCCAAAGATCGAGAATTCGGCAAGGCTGGGGCGGGTGCCGAACAGGCTGTGCCGGTTCACGACATGCGCCTCGAGCGCCGCCAGCACCGCCTTGGTGCTTGCCTCGATCAGGGGGAAGTTTTCGCGGGTGCAGCCGACGATGGCCATCCGTCCGACCTGCCGAGCACGAAACGCCTCGGCAAAGCCCTGGCTGGTCTGGAGCCCGCCACCTTTGAGATTGTCGAATGCGAGCCAGCGGCTCATCTGGATCTGGTCGACCTCTTCGAGCCAGCGATAACCGAACATTGCCTTGGTCAGCCATTCGTCGGCAAAATCCTCCAGCAAGTGCGCAAGGAAAGCCATCGCCGGTGATGGCGGAACTACCGATCGCTCTGCATGCCGTTCCTCAAGATCATAGACCAATGGTGTGGAATCATTGGCATAATGCCCGTCAGGATATTGCAGCACCGGGATCACCGGCGCCTTGACCTGCTGCAATGCATCGCGTGCCGCCGCGCCGTCCTTCCAGATATGGGTGATCCGGCGATAGCGCAGCAGGGCGCGCATCTTCATCGAATAAGGCGAACCCAGTGCACCATAGAGCGTGTACATAGAAATTATCCTTGTTGGCGAGTGGTGGGATCGGCGGGCCACCAGGGCGTCGCGGGTATATCGCTAGATACCTTGCTAGGGAAATTCGGCGCCCGCTTTTCAAGGAAAGCGGAAACACCTTCGTGCACATCGGCGCCCTTGCCCAGCGCGATGTTGAGCGGTGCATCAACCGCAAGCGCGCCCGACGGATCGGAATCGGTCGAGAACCGCCACAACAGGCGGCGAGTGAGCGCGATCGCCACGGGTGATGTATTGGCCGCGATTTCCATCGCCAATTCGCGCGCCCGATCGTCAAGGTGTTCGGCGGGGCAGGTTTCCGCCAGCAGACCTTTTTCAAGCGCTTCGCTGGCAGGAACAAGTGCGCCGGTAAGGCACCATTTGAGCGCTTGGCTCAGCCCGACAATCTGCGGCAGGAACCACGCCGACCCCGCCTCTGGCACCAGACCGCGGCGGGTGAACACGCAGCCGAATTTGGCATTGTCCGCAGCGATGCGGATATCGCACGGCAAGGTGAGCGTTAGCCCGACCCCGGCGGCCGAGCCGTTGAAGGCGACGATGGAGGGCTTGCGGCAATTCATGATCGCGGCGATGAAATTGGCGTTGCGCCCTTCGGAACGCGCGCCAAAATTTGTCGCGCCGTCGCCGCTCTCGGTATCGAACGATCCGGCACCTGCCGAAACATCGGCCCCCGCGCAGAACACCCTTCCCAACGCACTCAGGATGACCACGCGGATCGAATCCTCGCCATCGGCATGGTCAAAGGCGGCGGCCAGTTCCGCGCCCATGGTCGCTGTATAGGCGTTCATGGCTTCGGGCCGGTTGATGCGAACCCACAGGATCGGCCCTTCCTGTTCAACGACCAGCGTGGAATAGGAACGCATCGCGCTAACCCCGTTGCAGCTTGACCGGATAGGCTGTGATCCCGTGCAGGAACGGGCTGGCAAGCCTTGTCGGCTTTTCCTGCGGAATTATCTTCAGGTCGCGGTCGAGGATTTCGCCGATCAGCGTGTCGAGCTGGATTTCGGCAAGCCTTGCGCCGACGCAGCGGTGGATGCCGTGGCCAAAGGCGATATGGCGCCGCGCATTTTCACGGCCCACATCGAACCGTTCGGCATCGAGAAACACGCTTTCATCGCGATTGCCCGATAAATACCACAGGATGATCTTCTCACCGGCCTTCAACTGCTGCCCCGCCAGTTCGACATCGCGGGTCATCGTGCGGCGCATATGGGTGACGGGCGACTGCCAGCGGATGATTTCCTGCGAGGCGTTTGAAACCAGCGACCGGTCGGACCGCAGCCGCTCCAGCTGGTCGGGGAAACGGTCGAGCGCCTCGACCAGCCCGCTCATCGAATTGCGGGTGGTGTCATTCCCGCCGACAATCAGCAGCGCGATATTGGCGATGCGCTCGATCGGGGTAAGATCGCCCATCGCCTCCGAATGGACCATGCGGCTGAGCAGGTCATCGGCCGGCGGCTGGCTGCGCCGCTCCTCAAGCAGCGCATCAAAGCGTTGTAGCATGATCCCCATCTCGACGAAAAAGGCCTGGGCATATTCCTCGGTCATCACCTCGGGCGAGACGTTGCTTGCCATATCCGACCATTTGCGCAGATTCATCCGCTCGTCCCATGGGAAATCGAGGACGATCGCGAGCATGCCGATGGTGAGCGGGATCGATACTTTTTCCACCCAGTCGAAGGTTTCACCGATTGGCAGCGCGTCGAACAATTCCTTCGTGCGGGCCCTTACTTGCCGTTCGCGTTCGGCCATCTGGCTGGGGCTGAAGGCCGCGGCGACGACGCGGCGCTGTTCGGTATGGCGGGGTGGGTCCATCGCGATGAAGTTGGGGAATTCGGTGCCCGCAACGCCCTCCGCAATGGTGATGTTGCCGGTTTCGGACGAATAGGTTGCGGGATCGAGTTCGACCTTCTGGATCAGCTCATGGGTCGCGACCGACCAATAGCCGCCATAGGGGCTTTCCGGGCACCAGCTGACCGGCATGTCCCGCCGCATTTGCGCAAAGGGTTCGCGCCAGCGATCTTCGACATAAATCATGCTGTCGCTGACATCGACCGGGGTAATCACACGCTGGGACATGTTCACGCCTCCTCCATTTCGCGGCTGTGCAAAGGCGGTGTATTGCCCCTGGCTGCGCCCCGTTTCGCACCCTTGGCCAGTTCCTTTTTCAGGGCCCGGCAATAATGATCGAAGTCGAGCTGGATCGTATGCCGGCGCGACTTGTAATAGAAACCGGTATAATAATCCTCGTCCGCCTTGATGACCCGGTGCATCTCGTCTTCGGGTGGCAGGGCATATTGGCCCGCCAGATAGGCCCCGACCAGTTTCGACTGTTGCTCGGCGAAATTGACCAACGTCGGCAGGGGTTGCGCCAGCCCCATATAGAACAGGTCTGGCACGCCTGGCTTGATGATCCGCTTGAATAGAGCCGGCGGCTGATTGTCGCTGTCGGCTTTAAGCGCGGGATCGTCGAAGAAAGGAAAGCTGATGTCATAGCCGGTCGCCCAGATGATCACATCGATCGCCTCGCGGCTGCCATCGGTGAAGATCACGCCGTCGCCGTCGAGACGTTCGATCCCAGGCTTCATCGTCAGATCCCCGGATCCGGCGCGCAACAGGAATTCGCCTGAAACCGTGCCATGGCTTTCGAACATGCCATATTCGGGCTCGGGAAGGCCATAATCGGGCATGGTGCCGATCAGCTTCTTGATCATCCGCTCGCCGATCCGGTGGCGCAGCCAGCGCGGCATCCAGGCGGGGGCGGGGTTTTTGTCGCCGGGTTTTCCGCCGATATATTTGGGAAACACCCAGACGCCGCGGCGGGCCGAAACAAACAGTTTCTCGGCAATCGGTCGTAAGGACAGTTCGGACGAGATGTCCATCGAGCTGTTGCCGAGGCCTACGACCAGCACCCGCTTACCCACACAGTCGATCGGATCAAAGGGGGATCGATATTGGTGCGAATGGATTTGCGGGCCATCGAAAGTCCCGGGATATTCGGGGATGCGCGCGGCCCAATGGTGGCCATTGGCAACGACCAGCGCATCATATTGCTTTGTCTCGCCGGTCGACAGCGTCACGTCCCAGCCGCCGCCCGCGCGCCGTTTCGCCTTTTCTACGCGGGTGTTGAAACGGATGTGCGGCCTGATGCCGAAATGGTCCACATAATCGTGGAAATATTGCAGCAGTTGCGAATGGTGCGGATAGTCGGGCCAATCCGCTGGTACCGGATAATCCTCGAACGCCAATCGCCATTTCGAAGTGTCGATATGCAGGCTCTTGTAGCAGGCCGACATGCCGTTGGGATTGTTGAAATACCAGTTGCCGCCGATATTGTCTGATGCCTCATAGATGTCGAACGGGATGCCATAATCGTTCAGCCGCTTGGCCGTAGTGAAACCGGAACAGCCGGCCCCGATGATGCACACCCTTGGCTTGTTCATGGAACGCTCTCCTCTCCGCCACAGCGGACTCCGGGGCAGACTATGTTTAATCGCGCAGTTAAAGTCCAGCCCCTAGGGCGAATTCCTGTCCTGCGCGGTGCGAATAACTGCTGCTATGAAATGCCGCGGGGGCAATCGGATGGAATATGCAATGACAGCCTCACGATCTCTCTTATTCGCCGCCATGGCCATGATGGCGGCTGGAACAGCCCAAGCAGAGGCGCCCGCCCGTCCACCCGAAGACCGCAACAGCCTGACGCTCGGCCTTGGCGGCGGGATCGCGCCGGAATATGAAGGCAGCGGCGATTATGGTTTCCAGCCGGGCGGGGTGATCCAGGGCAAGGTCGATGGCTTCGATTTCCAGGTGCGCGGCCCCAATATCTATGTCGATCTGGTCCGCGACGCGCCCGACAGCAAATGGAATGTGATCGCGGGTCCGGTCGCGCAGCTCCGTTTCGACCGCACCAGCCGCAGCGATATCGACGATCCCCGGGTGGCGCTGCTCGGCACGCGTGATACTGCGGTCGAGCTGGGCGGATATGTGGGGATCGGCAAAAAAGGTTTCCTGATCCCGCCCTTCAGCCTGACATTCGACCTTGCCTTTGTGCATGATGTCGCCGGTGCCCATGAAAGCTTCATCATGACCCCTGGCGTAGCGCTGTCATCGCCCGTCTCCCAACGCACCTTCGCCCGGCTGGGCATTTCGGCGGACTATGTGGGGAAGGGCTATGGCCGCAGCTATTTTGACGTGGCACCGATTGCCGCCCCGGGGGCTTTGCCCGCTTATGCAACGCAGGGCAGCGGTTTCAAAAGCATCGGTACGACATTGCTCCTTACTCACGATCTGGGTGGGGATAACCGCAAGGGCTGGGCGCTATTTGGCCTTGGCGGCTACAAACGGCTGCTGGGTCAATATGCCCGCAGCCCGATTGTGCGGCAGGCGGGCGATGCGGACCAGTTTCTTGCGGTGGCCGGGGTGGCTTACAGCTTCTGACATTTCGATCGTCGATATATTCTACCCGGCCTAAGCGATCTGGTGAAACGGCAACGCCAACCGGCGTATCGATCCTGATCCGGATAATGCTGGCCAAGGGCAGAAATGGATGCGTTCGAAACTGCGCTTGTGCCTGAATCTGCCCCGCCGTTCATCCTGCCGGGTAGACCCAATTTGCGGGCTACCGGATCACCCCGATCGATTCCGGTGCGGGAATGCCATTATTGGCTTGGGAATAATTTTCCGAAAGCCAGACGCTGAACATCGGTGATTTCTTGTCCACGCCGGCAGGCAGTTTGATCAGGATCCATCCGGCCGGCCCGGCCAGTTTCGATCCCGGGAACAGCGCCTTATACTCTGCGACGCTGATCGGGCCTGAACGGAATTTCCATCCGCTTTTGGCGTCGCTATAGGTTCCGCCGCTATTTACGGGATCATAGGCGCTGGCGCTGATGTTGGTAAGGTCAGTGACCATCCACAGCGCGCTGTCAAAGGGCTGGCCATGCGCGTCGGCATGGTGCGCCTCGAATGCGATGATATCCCATTTGGCAAGCTCGCCAGCGGGCAGCTTCAGCCCCTTTTCCAGCGCGGCGGCGGTGATCTTGCCCGGCACAAATTCACGGACCCAAGTCGTGTCGTAAAAGTCGAGTGCGGTGGCGACGCCATCGGGCGCGCCGGTGACCGCGCCGGTGTTGTAGCGCTGGTAACTGTGCGCAGATTTGCTCGACCAATCGACCGATTGGGCAAGGGCAGGGAAACTGGCAGCCAGCAGATATGCGAGACAAGAGGTGCGGATCATGGGCGTCTCCTCGAAGTTAACGTGGTTTCCATGACACTTATGGACCCGGTCGCTGCCAACGGCACTACCCGTTCGGATAGAATCGTCATCTCGCTTGCACCCTTTGTGCATCGGCTCTATCCTCTCCCCATCCCCGGGGAGCCTGCTGTGGCTGAGAGGGATGGGTAAGCACCATCCGACCCGTTGAACCTGAACCCGTTAGCACGGGCGGAGGGAGGGAAGGCTGCATCGCAAGGCCATTTCCCCACCGCCCATCGAGGAGACTATCCATGGGCGACGCCCCCGCACGCACAGAGCAACCTGCAGTCACCACCGGCCCCATTCGGGGATCGAAAAAGATACATGTCGGCCCGCTGAAGGTCGCAATGCGCGAGATTTATCTGGAACCCTCCAGCGGCGAACCGCCGGTGCGCGTCTATGATACCAGCGGTCCTTATACCGACCCCAATGCCCGTATCGACATAGCCGAGGGCCTGCCCGAACTGCGCCGGCATTGGATCCTTGGGCGCGGCGATGTCGAGCATAAGGAACAGCGCGCGGTGCGGCCGGAAGATAATGGCCAGCTTGGCCCCGACCGCAGCGGCGGCGTCGCGCCTTTCCCCAATGTGAAGAAACAGGTGCTGCGCGCAAAGCCGGGCATGAACGTGTCGCAGATGCACTATGCCCGGCGCGGCATTATCACGCCCGAGATGGAATATGTGGCGGAGCGTGAAAATCTCGGCCGGGCGCGGCTCAAGGAATATGTGCGCGACGGCGAAAGCTTTGGTGCGGCAATCCCCGATTATGTGACGCCCGAATTCGTCCGCGACGAGGTGGCGCGGGGCAGGGCGATCATCCCGTCGAACATCAACCACCCCGAAAGCGAGCCGATGGCGATCGGGCGCAACTTCCTCGTGAAGATCAACGCCAATATCGGCAACAGCGCGGTTGCATCCGATGTCGCGTCCGAAGTTGACAAGATGGTCTGGTCGATCCGCTGGGGCGCGGACACGGTGATGGACCTGTCAACAGGGCGCAACATCCACGACACGCGCGAATGGATCATCCGCAACTCGCCCGTCCCCATCGGCACCGTGCCGATCTATCAGGCGCTGGAAAAGGTCGGCGGCATTGCCGAGGAACTGACCTGGGAAATCTTCCGCGATACGCTGATCGAACAGGCCGAACAGGGCGTCGATTATTTCACCATCCATGCGGGCGTGCGCCTGCCCTATGTGCCGCTCGCCGCCAAGCGCGTGACCGGCATCGTGTCGCGCGGCGGCAGCATCATGGCGAAATGGTGCCTCGCGCATCACAAGGAAAGCTTCCTCTACGAACGCTTTGACGAGATTACCGAGATCATGAAGGCCTATGACGTCGCCTATTCGCTGGGCGATGGCCTGCGCCCCGGCTCAATCGCCGACGCCAATGACGAGGCGCAATTTGCCGAGCTCTACACGCTGGGCGAACTCACCCACCGCGCGTGGAAAGAGGATGTGCAGGTGATGATCGAAGGCCCCGGCCATGTGCCGATGCACAAGATCAAGGAGAATATGGACAAGCAGCTGGAGGTGTGCGGCGAAGCGCCCTTCTACACGCTTGGCCCGCTGACGACCGATATCGCGCCGGGATATGACCATATCACCAGCGGCATTGGTGCTGCGATGATTGGCTGGTACGGCACAGCCATGCTTTGCTACGTCACGCCCAAGGAGCATCTGGGCCTGCCTGATCGTGACGATGTGAAGGTCGGCGTTGTTACCTACAAGCTGGCGGCGCACGCGGCGGACTTGGCCAAGGGCCACCCGGCGGCGAAGGTGCGCGATGATGCGCTGTCAAAGGCCCGCTTCGAATTCCGCTGGCGCGACCAGTTCAACCTGTCGCTCGACCCGGACACGGCCGAGCAATATCACGACCAGACGCTGCCCGCAGAAGGCGCGAAGACCGCGCATTTCTGCAGCATGTGCGGGCCGAAATTCTGCTCGATGAAGATCAGCCAGGAGGTGCGCGAATTTGCGCGGTTGCAAAACCAGCCCGCCGACGGCTTCGTCGCGGCGGAAGAGGCCGAGGCCGGCATGGCCGAGATGAGCAAGGTCTATGACGCCACCGGGCGCGAGCTTTACATGGGGCAGGGCGATCGCGAGCATGACTGAATCCCTGTTCAAAGCCACCATTATCGCAGCCGCCGCGGTCTTTGCCGCTTTGTTTGCCTATTGGTGCATCCCGCCGATGATCGCCAATCCCGACATCGTCGGTGCCTTTGCCGCAGGTTTCGTCAATCCCTACGCCAGCGGTTACGCCGCCGATACGCTGGCGTGCTGGGTCATATTGACCGCATGGATCGCGTTTGAGGCGCGGACAAAGGGCGTGCGTCACGGCTGGATTTTCGCAGTTCTCGGTATCATCCCCGGCGTTGCTGTGGGCTTTGCAGGATATTTGATACTGCGAACACATCAATTAGGCATCCGGCAGAATGGCCAATCGCATGGCCGAGATGAGCAAACTCTATGACGGAGCCGAGGGCGCGCCAGTGCCAGACGCGAACGAGCGAAGCGAGAACAAACCGGGCGGGAGTTATATATGGGGGGTGGTGATCGGGAGCATGATTGAGCGGGGGCGTTGACCCATAAGGTCGGCGCCGCGCAGCCTTACATTGCCATGTGCAGCCGGTTACGCCCGGCATGCTTCGCCGCATAAAGCGCAAGGTCGGCACGGCTGAGCACATTGTCGAGCGTTTCATCGGGCCGCGCGATGGCCAGGCCAAAGCTGGCGGTAATGTGGATCAGCCCTTGCGGCGTAATCAGCGGCATCGATTCCAGTTGCAGGCGCATCGCCTCCACATGTGCGGCGGCGGCGGAGGCAACGGCACCCCCATCATCCTGTGGCACGGCAAAGAGCAACCCGAATTCCTCTCCCCCCAAACGCCCGAGCAAAGCATCCTTGGGGGCGGAGCTGCGCAGCAATTCGGCGGCATGTTTCAAGGCATTGTCGCCGCCTGCATGGCCGATGCGATCGTTGATCCGTTTGAAATGGTCGATATCGATCATCGCCAGTATCAGCCCGCCGCCCTCCGCCAGCCGATCGGTAGCGGCATCGACAAAAGCGCGGCGATTGGCAAGCGAGGTCAGCGGATCCTGATGTGCCAGGCTATCGAGCCGTTCGTTGGCGATTTTCAGCTTCCAGCTCAGCCAGGCGACATATCCGTATGATGGCGGCGCTACGATGAGCGGGATGATCAAGGCGGTGACCATCGACGAAGCATAGTCCACTTCGCCGCTGATGGAGAAACTGGCATGCGTGGCGACGAGCGACATCATCACCGAAAAGCCGACCACGGCAAAACCGATAATCCATAGCCTGAATTTGGTCTTGGCCAGATTCACATCGAACATCCTGCATACAACGGCTGCACAGGCGCCATCTTTACCTTCGGAAAAGCGATGTGACATCTAACCTATCGCGCTTAAAAATGTGTTGAGCCGCAGTCATCCCGATTTTAACCCCTTAACCGGGGCGGGCCTACACGGTATCGTGCCCGGACGGGGAGGATCGGGAGCATGATTGAGGATTGAAGCGATGACCGGACGCACCCCGCCCAAGGCACTCGCCTTTGACGTTTTCGGCACGGTCGTTGACTGGCGGACGAGCATCGCGGCCTTGGTGGGGCGGGTGCTCGGCGCGGCGGGCCACCCCGATATCGATGCCTTTGCCTTCACCGATGATTGGCGCAAACGCTACATCGTCGGTATGCGCGATTTCGGGCAGACGGGGCGCGGCTTTGTGAAGCTCGACATCCTGCACCGCGAAATGCTCGATGCGCTGCTCGCCGATACCGGGCTCGATCTGGCGGAGGCCGATCGGCACGCGCTGGTGATGGGTTGGCACCGGCTGGAGCCCTGGCCCGATAGCGTCGAGGGGCTGACCCGGCTGAAGAGGCTTTTCCCGCTCGTCACCTGCTCCAACGGCCATATCGCGCTGTTGGTGAACATGGCGCGGCACGCGGGCCTGCCTTGGGATGCGATTTTGGGGGCGGAGGTAGCGCAGGCATACAAGCCCGCCCCCGCCGCCTATCAGCGCACCGCGCAAGCGCTCGATATCGCCCCCGGCGAGCTATGCCTCGTCGCCGCCCACCATGGCGATCTGTTCGCCGCCCGCGCCGCCGGCCTGCAAACCGCCTTCATCCACCGCCCGCTGGAATATGGCGGCGCCCCGGCGCCCGACCTGCAATATCAGCAACCATGGGATTATGAGGCGGGGAGTTTGACCGAGCTTGCTGCGGTGTTTGGGGGGTAATGGGGCTCGTGAGCATGATTGAGGGCCGTTCATTCCTTTGAAACGCAAACGGAAGCCTTGGGGATATGACTCGCGCGGAATCCCGTTTTCGGTTGGGTGCCTGCCGATTTTGCTGGTCTTCGCCGTTCTCACCGCGATACCTATCTTTGCACCCAACATGATCGAACAATGTGTTGGCCGCCCGCTAGAACCACGAAGAGGGAAGGGCGGCATCGTCTATATAGCCATTGAGATTTTCTGCAGCCCGTTGCTCATTTTCGGCTCTGCAACCGAAAAGGCGTTGTTCGCGGCGTTGGTTGGAGCGGGTATCGCGCTGTTCTTTGCCTGGCGCTGGACAAAGAAGCATCAAGCCTATTGGGATGTCATCCGCGCCAAGGAAAAAGAAAGGCGTCGGCAGAAGCGGCTTGAAAGAGAGCGGAAGAAGGCGGAATAAGAAGGGCATGGCCGAGATGAGCAAGGTCTATGACACCACCGGACGCGAGCTCTACATGGGGCAGGGTGATCGGGAGCATGATTAAGGGCGTAGGCTTGGCAAGCTTACATTTCAGCGGGGCAGGAAATCGTTCAATCCGATTGGATCCAGAATTCTAAACTTTTAGATGACGGCAATGTGCTCTCGTCGTTGTTAGATTCGAACAATCTTCGGATCCAGATTACTGGCCTGAAGCAGTAATTCTTGGAGTAGCCTTTCTCGCTACAATCGCCCGGTCGTTCAACCGAATTCCATCTAGCTTTTCAAGCGCTGACTCTGCATCGGATGGAGTTTGGAATTGCAAGAACGCATAGTTTCTATATGATCCAAATCCACGAGGGAAATCGACATCAACATCGATTTCCAAAGAACGAAATGCAGTGATAATATCTTCTTTTTTTATGTTTCGAGGTAGATTTGATACAAACAGCCGTGCATTTAAATCAACGCCATTGTCCCAATCAATTTTTTTCCCGTTTATCCCCTTGACGCATGTGTGTCCATCTAGCGCCGCGCGCTCATCCGGACACCCTCTGTTCTAGTCATCTGTTATTACGCAATGTCACACACCTTTCCTCTTGTGCGGCTTTACGAATCGGGATAAGGGAGATGAATGTCATCAGGCACTCTCTTTGACTTCTTCAAGCACTTGCCGACCGCCGACGATTTGAAGCGTTGGGAGGAAGAGCATGCTCGCATGGGCGTAACAATCCGCGAGCTGACAGAAAAAAGGGAACAGCTTGGCGAGCTCATCAAGGTTGCAGCGTCAATCCATGGCGGAAAAGAGGCCACAAAGCGCGGTATCGGAAATGCAAATCTAGGGAAGCCGCGCAGTGTAGAACGCGGCACTTGGCTTACTGCGGTGCTTGAAATTGTTGAGAACCACCCCGAAGGCGTATCATATGATGTGATGCGGGCCGAAATGCCAGAACCTTACGCTTCAAAGCTTAGCCGCGATCCTAATGCAAAATCATTCTACGGTGCGACCTGGAAGCTAGAGCTGGCAGGTAAAGTTGTGCGCCACAAGGGACACGTGTTTACGCCAGAAGCTTTCGAAAGATATAAGCAGAGGGTGGCCTCCGGCGAAATTCCTGAAGTTGAGGGCCACGAGTATCGCGGGTCTCCGATGATGGACGATCTAAAGTCATTTTTGGCTCTACACCCACAAAGCAGTGCGGCGGCAATAAAAGACTATCTCTGCACTTTCGACCAGTATCGTCCCGGCCTCAAGCGGAACTCATCGGCGGTCTACAACTTGCTAAAGAGGCTTAGGGATAGAGAAGAAATTGTAAGGCATGCCAATGGCACATACAGCCTTGCCAACGAGAATGGGGCAGCCTCGGCTGCCCCAGATGCCGACGAAGTTGCAGCTTCGTCAACCGATACCCAAGCAGTCTTGAGACTGATCGGGTGAACCTAGGCGCGGTGCCTTGCCGAGTGGGGCGGCTCAGTCCCCATGTTAGGAGTAAACGACGATGCTAACGTTGAGTCTGGTGTTTGCGGCTTTGGCGGTCGCACTCACCTTTATCTGGTTAGTCTAGCGCTTACGCGGGGCGGGAGTAATCCCGCCTCGTATTGCATTACTAGCAAAATATGAAGAATCCGTCTATAGGGAAACGTTATGGATAGACTTTCCCTAGCGGATGCGCTTGCGTCTGGCCGATTAGACCAATTTGCGACACAGGCCGAAGCCGATGGCATTGGCCCCGCTGATCGTGCTCAATTCGACAAAATGGTGGAGCGCGTCACAGCGCCCCTACCAGAAGATCAAACATCCCGTTCACCCGATGGCGATTGTTCGCGCGGAAAGTAAATTCCGACAGATAGCGTTGCATATGCTTGCCGCTGATCTGGATATGGGTTGACCGCACCGAAGCCTTAAACAGCCTCCAGAAGCCTTCCACGGTGTTTACGTGATAGGTTTCGTCTGTCCGATAGTCGTAGTGCGCATATTCCTTCTTACCGTGCTTCACAACGCCGTGCTGATAGCCATCGCCGGTGAGTAAATTGTAGCTGTAGAGTTCATCGGTCGAGACAACCGAACCAGCTTCCACATTGTCCAGAACAACGTCACGCAAGGTGTCCTTTTTCACGTTGGGGATGACAACAGCCTTCATGTTTCCGCCACGCTCTGCCAGCCCCATGACAATGGTTTTGCCCGGTGCGCCACGACCGCGTTTGCCACCACTACGGCGACCGCCGACATAGGACTCGTCCAGTTCGACGTGACCAGCCAGAAGCGCGTCAAAGGATTGCGCCTTCATTGTCAGATCGCGGATTTGCTGCCCGATGCGGTAAGCGGTCTTGTAAGTGACCCCAAGCTGGCGTTGCAGTTCTTTGCCCGATACGCCGTGGCGCGTCGTGCAGAACAGATACATTGCGAAAAACCAGCTAACCAGCGGCGTGCGTGTATCGTGCAGGATAGTGTTTGCAGTCGGGTTTACGTGATGGCCGCAAGAGGCGCAGACATAGGTGCGGCGCTTGGCCAGCTTGTGATGGCTGCTTTCCTTGCCGCATGACGTGCAGACAAAACGCGTCCCGCCAAAGCGAACGGCCATGATGTGATCGAGACAGGCATCATCGGTCGGGAAGCGGGCGAAAAACTCGCGGACCGAAAATTCAGGCGATGCAGAGGGCGATTTCTTTTCCATGCCCCGTTTATAGCGTTATGTTCTACATGCGTCAAGGGGATAAACGGGATTTTTTTTCCCTCTAACCTATTTTTTGAACGATTATTTCTAATTCGTGATTTTTGTTCATCAGAAAAATTACCGATTACTAGGCGAGGGACGTCGCGTACGCTTATTTTACTGAGTTTTGCTAATTTTTGTGCTTTCTGCTTCTCGATCTCACTTTTCAAAATACCTTTTCGCTGCAAACCGTTTATTAGCTTTCGATAGTTATCTGTATCAACAATTCCCAATGTTGACCAAATTTCATTGGTAGAAATTCGCTTGCCGCCGTACCCGAGTACAACGATCGCCTTTTCTTCTCTAGAAAGATCAAAATCTGAAAAGCTATCAAGCCAAACCATATGTTCCGCCGAATATAGAGTCTTATTACTCAATATTACTCCGAATATTGACTCTCCGCTTTGAATGCTTGGCTCCTCGAGTTCATTTGATTGCATCAATTCGAATATTCTGCGCATTCCTTCGCCGACTTCACGCATATAACCAAGTTCTCGAAGCACTCTCGAAATGAAGGTATTTCTTGATTGATGAGCGCCTGTCTGAGCTTTAATATCGACGATAGACAGGGTTGACAGGAGTTCCCCCGGACTTTTCACCTCCATTCTGTCGTCGAAAACATAAATCTCGATGCCACGGCCTTCTTGAGAATAATCTCTATGAGCAATTGCATTAATTAAAGCTTCTCGACAGGCGAGTTCGGGGTAAAGCACTCTTGTCTCAAATTTCGCCGTTCCGCTGAATTTTGTTTGTACCAGATGTGGTCGCAACTGATCCCAAGCCTGATCTATTAACTGTATGATATTGCCTTGAACATAGTCGTCTGCCGTAGCATTATATTCCGTTCCAACTCCAACTTCGGTACCAGAGATTTTCAATATTCGAATTTGAACTCTAGGATGCCATTTTACGATGTCTTTCGCAAAAAGTAACGCTGCCGCACGTCTTATACGAAGGGAGCCGTCCACAAACTCTGCTAACCCTAAATGCTGTAGGCATTTCTCGACTGACATTCCTCTAGATATTTGATCCGCGAGTGCTTGAATCGATTCACGATCCAAATCGGCTACAGTGCATGAGTCGATAAAGATTCTATCATATTCTTGTGACAATCGTTCGGATCTCGAGAAGGTAATTTCTTGAGCTGAAATTGGTACTGTCTCTAAATCACGGCGCTGTAAGCATTTTCCATCGGAAGTTTGATGTATGAACTGCGTTGATTTTAGAATTGTGAAGGACAAGATGGTCTTACCGTCAAGGACGGTTCGATTATACTGAACGGTCGAAATTGGAGTATCCTTATGTACGCCGTCTTTCCAGCAGTCAGCTAGGTATGAGATAGTGTTCTCATTTAGATCTGATAGGCCGGTTATTCTACCATCGTCCTCTACCCCCACAAGAAGGCTTCCTCCGTCTGCATTTGCAAAACCTACAAGAGTTGAGCAAATGTCCTTGGCAATGTCCCGCTTTGGGCGTGGTATTTTTTTTGTCTGGGGGGCCCTCCCAGCAACTCTTAAACTCACGGAAATGACTTTCGCCAAGTGAGATAGATGTTTGAATACGCTCTTGAATTATTAGTGGATCGGCCATTGATTTCTGCACTCGGAGTTATTGAACGTAAGCTATAATGGAATGTTAAATGGGCTGCAGTGTCAAGGCAAATAGATAAGAGATTCTTTGCCGAGTAAATTTGACAGGGACACAATTCGGGGGACAAAATACTAATTACCCCCCTCACCCCAACCTAACCAAAACCTCATCCAGCGCCTGCAAAAACCGTGACCGGTCGGCTTTGGCAAAGGGCGCAGGCCCTCCGCCGATCCCGTCCATTCCGGCCCGCAGGTCGGCCATGATGGCGCGGGTGGCGATGGCGCCGCCGATGGAGGAGGTGGTGAACGGCTTGCCATTATGGCCGATGACGATGGCCCCTGCCTTCAGGCACCGGTCCGCTAGCAAAATGTCGGCGGTGATCACGATACTGCGCGGCCCCGCTTGCTCCGCAATCCAGTCATCGGCGGCATCGAAGCTGTCCGATACGATCTGCCGCGTGATCAGGGGATGGTCGGGAATGCGAAAGCGCGCATTGCTGACCAGCACGACGGGCACATCGCGGCGCCAGGCGACCTTGTAGATTTCGTCCTTCACCGGGCACGCATCGGCATCAACCAATATGCGGGGTGCTAGGGCAGTTGCGGTATCGGCCATGACCGAATTACGATGCCGGCATGCCGGTTTCGCTCCGCCCCATGATCCGCCACCCCCACAGGCTCAGCCCCAGCATCGCCGCGTTCGACACGAAATCCAGCGCCATCCACTGGTTCAGGATCGGCACTTCATAGACGAACCAATAGTTGAAAACGAAAAAGGGCAGCAATGCGATAGCGTAAACGCCAAAGGTCGTGCGCGTCCATCGGCTGAACCAGATGAACAGCCCGCCCAGCACAGCCTGCGCACCGAAACAGCCAATCAGCAGCGCGCTTGCCGGGCTCAGATGCTGATAAGAGGGGGTGACCATCAAGCGTTCGACCATGTGCGGCGCAAGCAGGCACCAGAGCCCAAGGACCAGATAGGGAATCGCGATCAGGCGCTGGATATGGATGGCGTGCATGCACCCCGTATAGCGCACATGACGCGCAATGACAGCAGCGCTCTCCGAATTACGGTGACACTTTACTTAACCCCAAATTAGTATTCCTCAATCAAGCCTAAACCGCCCGCAAATCCGGGGACACGCAATAGCATGTTCCTGGCTTTGCTAACCCCTCACCCCAACCTAACCAAAGCCTCATCCAGCGCCTGCAAAAACCTTGAGCAGTAGGCCTTCGCAAAGGGCGCTTGCCCTCCGCTTATCCCGTCCATTCCGGCGCGCAGGTCGGCCATGATGAATCCGCCGATCGAGGTTGTTGAACCGGAACGGAAATTACAGCAACAGGTGCGCCAATCTCCAAACTCCCCTCTCCGTAGCCGCATTGCGCACTATTCCAGCGAAAGCCCTTCGTCGTCGATGGTGACAGCGTCTGCATCCACCCCCAGCAGCGATTGCAGATGGGCTTTTGCAGACTGTCTCGCCTTATCGTGAAAGTCCGGGTTGGAGTATTGTTTCAGCTCCTTTGTCAGCGACGACAGTAAGGTTCCGGTGATCGCCGATTGCTCATAATAGGCCTGCCTCGCCTGCGGGCTGGCCGATGCCAGTTCGGGGCTGGCCGCCAACCCGCTGCGCAATTGGGCAAGAACCGCACGAACGCCCTGGTCGCTGACCTGCTTGCCGCTGTACATTTCATAGCTGCCGATCAGCAGGACGGCGGTGGAGCCGCTCAGATCATGACGGGGCACAGCATAATAGCTGGCGATCTGGTCATAGGTGGAGAGCATCTTGTCATACAACGCCTTGGCCTCATCGCGTTGCGCGGCAGGGTGGGCCGCGGCCATGCGCGCTGCCATGAAGGGTGCCGAAACGGGCTGAAAGCTGAGGCTTGCCGCTTTGGTAGAGGGCGCGACGGATTTCGGCCTGGATGCCGGTCCGCTGGGCGTTGTGGGGCGGGCCTGTTCGCGGCGGCTGTCTTCGCTGCGCTCGCCCTTGTCCAGCTGGCTGTTCGAAATATAGCTGGTGTTGATATAGGATGACATCGGCAGTTGCATGGGATCGGGCACATAGAATTGGGCCCGTGCCGGCATCGTTCCGCCTGCTGCCGCGATGCAAAACGCAAGCAGCGATGTGATCGTCCGGGCGAAGAGTGAGTGTTCGCGCATGGTCGGTTCCTTGCAGGTCTCTGGGAGGGGGAAAATACCGCTGCGCCTATGTCTGAAATCTTAACAGCGGAGAGTTGCGATAATTGTGGAATTACGGAGACGGGTGCACCGTCCCTTGAGCTCACCCCGGACCCTTCAATAAACTTGGCCGTCCACCATCACGGTGCCGCCCAGTTCCTTGATATCGGTTTGAATCCAGCGGCTACCGCGCAGTTCCCAGCGTTCGTCATGCTTTTGCGTGGTGACGACAACATGTTCGCTGACACCATCCTTGCCGAGCATCTGCCGGTCCCATCGCTGGTCGGTCTTTACCAGGGCGCAGGTGCCGCCGCAGCCGAGCTGGAAGCCGGTGATGCGGATGTCGAGGCTGTTGGTGCGCGTGATCAGTGCCCAGGCCTGCGTCTGTTTTGCACGCAGCACCGCCTTGTCGGTGATGCTGCCGTCATCCTCGACGATGCGGTAATCGTCGGGCACGGTCTCCATGTAGAGCTCCATGTCCTTGCGCGTGGTGGCGAGGATGCCATGTTCGATCTCGTCGGCGATTGCCTGCCTGACCGCGCGGGACAGCCGGGCTTCGTCAGGGATCGGAGCCGTGACGGGGGTAGCGAGTGCGGCGAGCAACAGCAGCATTTCCTATCTCCTTTTGCGACGGTCAGTCCCTTGGCGGTCAGTCCGTTTCCAGCATCGGCGTGTTCGCCTCTGGCAGGAACATCAGGTGCGCGGCGAAGGTGATCACCGCCTCGCGCCCGTCGGCGGCGTTGACCGGCGCGGTGATGATCGACTTGCGATCATGGCTGCCGAGGAAATCCGAAAATCCCTTGTCGCGCGGCGCGAAATCGAGGCGGCCGACCGGTTGGCCATCGCGGGTGATCAGCCAGCCTTTGGCCGCGCGCATCCGCCGCTCCGCCTGCTTGATATCGATCTCGGTCGGCAGCGCTTCATAGACGACGCCGTCATAGCGCATCCGCGCCTTGAGCACGGCATAGTCGATCGGCTCCGCGCTGCTCAACGAAATGGTGCCGCCGCTTTCGAGCGGGATATCGGGCACCGCTGCCTCCAGCGCGAAATCGGCGGGCGCTGAGCCATCGGGCTTGCGGTTGCAGGTGTAGAGCGTGTTTTCGGTGGAGTTCCACAGCCCCGACCACAGCTTTGCGGTGACGGTGCAGGTGCCGGCGTCATAGGGTTTGCCGTCCTTCGCCACGCGATATTTGACGACGACCTTTTTCTTTGACCGGGAGACACCGAAAACCTTGATGCCCACGCCGCCCGCACTTTCCACCGAGGTGGCGGAGGAGAAATTATAGCCCGCGGTCGAGAAGGCGACCGTCATCAGCCCGCCCTTGCCCTTGCCGAGCGACAGCGGCTCGACCGGAACGGCATAAGCGGGCGTTGCCGCTGCTGGCGAAGCGGCATCGGCGGTGCCTGCCGCGTCGCCCTGCGCCAAGGCCGGTGCGGCGATGATTGCGGCGCATGCGATCGCCGGGATGATGTGGAATTTTTTCATGGCCCCCTCCGATTAAATGCAACGCGGCTTCGCGCGTTTTACATGCCGATAGCCGCTGGCAGGCTTCATCGCAAAGCCAATATGAACGCTGGCCTAACCGGCTTTTGCCTCGCACAATCGATACAATAGGGCCTGGATTTGCTGATACTGCTTGGCATCGCCGCCTCGCTCACCCATGATGGTGCAACGGAAAGAGGGAGGGAGAGCCGGATGTCCGACGATAGCAGTGCGCAAGCCGATGAGAGCGCCGCAAAGGATGATCCGTCGCGATGGGGGCTGCTCTCGCTGCTCATCATCATCAACGTCCTGAACTTCGTCGACCGGCAATTGCTCCCCAGCTTTGCCAATTTTATCAAGCCCGAACTGGGCCTGACCGATACCCAATATGGTCTGCTGACCGGGCTGTTCTTTATCATCTTCTATGCGGTCGCCGGGCTGTTCATGGGGATTTTGGCGGACAGGATGCACCGCGGCCGGTTGATCGCCGCGGCGATTGCGCTGTGGAGCCTGCTGACCGCAGCCAGCGGGGCGGCGAAAGGCTTTGTTTCGATGGCGATCCCGCGCGCGCTGATCGGCGTTGGGGAATCGGCGCTGACCCCGGCGGCGACATCTTTGCTGGCGGACCGGTTTCGCCCGTCGCAGCTCGGCCTGGCGGCGGCGCTTTATTATCTCGGCGTGCCGGTTGGGGCGGGGCTCAGCCTGCTGGTCGCGGGCTATCTTGGCCCGACCATCGGCTGGCGCAATTGTTTCTACCTGCTCGGCGGGGTGGGGATGCTGTTCGCGGTGCTGATGCTGTTCGTGCGCGATCCGCGCGTGCCGACCGTGCATGCCCATGAACATGGCCCGGGCCTTGGCGGGCATATGAAATTGCTCGGCGCGGCGCTCAAGCAATCACCCGCCTTGTGCATGATGATCGGTGGCGGGGTTGCCCTGCACATTGCGGTGGGCGCTGCGGCATTCGACCAGATATGGTTTGTCGAGGAACGCGGTTTCGAACGCGCCGAGATCGCCAAGATCACCGGCTATATCACCGTATTCGCGGGGATAGCCGGAAATCTTTTTGGCGGCTTTGCAGGCGATTGGTGGTATAAATATCGCAAGTCCGGGCGGGGGATGTTGCTGTTCTGGATGTTTCTGATCGTCGGACCCTTTTCGGTAATCTTCCGCATCGTGCCTGCGGACTCCGTGCTGTTTGTTCCGGGCATTGGCGTCGGCATTTTCATTCTCTGCGCCTTTTACGGTCCGTCGATTTCGACCATCCAGGAACTGTCGCCGCCGTCCTCGCGCGCGACGGTGATCGCGTTCAACATATTGTGCCTGAATGCCGTCGGGCTGGGCATCGGGATTACCGGAACGGGCTGGCTGATCGACATGTTCCGCCAAGCGGGCAATGCGGAGCCCTATACCAGCGCGGCGCTGACCATGTCGGTCGTATCGTTGCTAGCGCTACCGGCCTTCTTTCTCGCCGGACACTGGTTCCACCGCGATCGGGCGCGGATAACTGACGGAATGCCGGGCCGGTCTGAATTTAACTGAAGCATCTACAGGGGGATGGGGATGATTGAAACGGAAAATATGGAATTCGGTCGGCGCTTCATACTCGTTGGCGCGATGTTGGTGATGGCTGGTTTGTTGACGGGTTTGGTATCTGGCAATCTGGCCAATCCACGCATGGGGCTTTCGGCGCATCTGGCAGGGATGATGGGAGGCACGCTATTGCTCGCGCTCGGGGCTGGTTGGCATCATGTGCGATTAGCCAAGTCGGCTGAGCGTTGGGCCTTCGGCTTGCTGGCATTCGGCAATGTCGCGAATTGGGCGACGGTGCTGCTCGCGGCGGTTTTGGGCGCAGGGCGGTCGATGATGCCCATCGCGGCTGGCGATTATGGCGGTTCGGCCTGGCAGGAAAATCTGGTAGGTATTTTGCTGATCGCGCTTTCGCTGGCGTTGATTGCGGGCTTTGCGCTGGTCATCAAGGGACTTTTGCCGAAATCGAAGTAAGGGAGAATTACGAATGGCACAAATTCTCGGCCTTGGCGGCCTGTTCTTCAAATCGGCCGATCCGGCCGCGACAAACGAATGGTATGCGCGCGTGCTTGGCATCAAAGTTGAGCCCTGGGGCGTCGTTTTCACCCCCGATGCGGCGGCGGCACATCCCGGGGCCGCAACGGTCTTTTCGCCGTTCAAGGCGGATACCGACTATTTCGCGCCGTCGGAAAAGGAATTCATGTTCAACCTGATGGTTGATGATCTCGACGGCATCCTCGCCCGCTGCGCCGAACATGGGGTGGAGCCGGTGAAGACCTTCCCCGAAGAAGCCAATGGCCGCTTTGCCCACATCATGGACTCCGAGGGCCGTAAGATCGAACTTTGGGAACCCAAGCCGATGTAAAACAACGCGGCAACGTCTTGCGTCTGGGCGACGCTCGGGCTAGCCCTATTGAATATACGGGTCGCCTCACTCGGGGGAGAAGAGGCATGCAGATGTCAGCTAAAGACGCAGCGCTGCGCGAGCGGCGATTTTTCACGGGCATGGGGATCATGTTGTTCCTCGTCGCCTTTATCGGCTTTTCGCGGACCTATTATCTCGATCCGATCCTGCCCGATATGCCAAAGCCCAGCGAGCGCTTTTACTACACCGTTCATGGGCCTGTTTTCACGATCTGGATCGCATTGATCGCGCTCCAGCCCTGGCTGATCCGCCGAGGGAATTATCAAATGCACCGGCAAATTGGCTGGTTTGGTCTGGCGGTCGCTATCGCGGTGGTCACAACCGGCCTGTGGGCTGGCCTGCTGCTTGCGGGTGGTAAGGCCCATATGGTGCAGACGGGACTGCCGCCGGTGCAGGGCTGGGCGACGCCCTTTACCAGCATGGTGACTTTCGTCATCCTCGTTACAGTGGGCTTCTGGAAGCGCAAGGATGCCGCGACGCACAAGCGGGCGATGATATTGGCGACGATCGGGATGATGGGCGCGCCGCTCACACGCTGGCCCGTGATCGGCGACTGGTCTCCGGGCTGGGCGCGGTTTGTGCTCGAACTGATGATAGTTGCGGTAGCGGTCTATGATTGGCGCAAATTGGGGCGCCTTCATTCCGTCACCTTATGGGGTGGCTTGCTGCTCATCGTGTCGCATCGGTTCATCAAGCCGGCGATCTGGAAAAGCGATGGCTGGGAGCAATTTACCGATATGCTGTTGCGCGTAACTGGCCTTGCCTAGCGGCCCCAGGGCGGCGGCGCGACGACGGTCGTGCTGAGGTCAAATTCCACACGGAAAAAGCGGGCATTTTCGCCAGTGCGGCGCAGCACATAGGCAAATTGCGGATTTGCCGCGTTTTTGTCGCTGACTTCAACTTCCCAGACATTGGTCACTGACACATCGCGGCCTTCGCGGCGGAACAGCGCGATGCTTTCGGCATCGACGGGAAAGGCTTGCGCGGTGGCGGTGCCAGCGGTGGCCGTATCGCCGCCATATTGGGTGAGTTTGTCCTCGCTGCCATCCTCATGCCGGTGGTCGTGTTTGAGCCGCAACCCCGTCGTTGTGCGGGTAATCACCCAGGTGCGAGACCGATCCCAATTGCCGTCGGTCTCCTTCGGCCCGACATGGAAGGGGATGCGGATTTCGCTGTCGGTGCAAGTGCGGACATGCATCATCAAGGGACGGCCCTTGAAGTCCGCATCGGCGGCTTCGTCACTGGCCAGCTTGCCCGGAAACGCCTTGCCGCAATGCGCGCTGAGGTTAGCCCAAAAGGCGTCTTGCGGATTGGCGGGCGGTGTTGTGGCGCAGGCAGTCAGCGCGAGGGATGTCAGCAGAGCGAAGCGCCGCATCAGCGTTTGCGCACAAATTCGGCGCGCAGCACAAGGCCTTTGATGCCGTCAAATTTGCAGTCGATTTCCTGTGCGTCGCCGGTCAGCCGGATCGATTTGATCAGCGTACCCTGCTTTAGCGTCTGCCCTGCGCCTTTGACGGTCAGATCCTTGACCAGCGTCACTTGGTCGCCATCCTGAAGGATGTTGCCCACCGCATCGCGCACTTCAACCGTATTGGCCGCCGCCTGCTTCGCCGCAAGCTCGGATGCCGGCAGCCATTCTCCGCTTTCCTCGTCATAGACATAATCTTCGTCGGACATGGCCCCGCCTTTCTGGCACGCGCTGTGCGCCCCGGAAGAGCGAATTGCAAGCCAAGCTTCGAAAAGTTATGGTGATGGACGGAAGAGGAGAAACGCCATGTCGCTTGCCGGATACAAAGCGGTTTCCTTCATTTTTGCGCGCGATCGCAAAGCAGCCGAGGCTTATTATCGTGATGTCCTCGGGCTACCCTTCATTGTCGATGACGGATTCGCCTCGGTCTTCGATTTGGGCGGCGCGCCATTGCGGATCACGGAAATTCTGGATCATGTGCCCGGTGCGCATCCGGCACTTGGCTGGATGGTTGACGATATTGTCGCCGCGGTTACCGCGCTCAAGGCTAAGGGCGTGGAGTTTAATATTTATGAGGGCATGGGGCAGGATGATCTTGGCATTTGGACCGCGCCGGGCGGCTCGGCCAAGGTCGCTTTCTTCAACGATCCTGAGGGAAATGGACTCAGTCTGACCGAGGCGGGGTAAAAGCACCGCGCATCGCAACCATTGCGGCCCAAAGTCCGCCTGTCAGCGCCAATGCCAAGACGATGCTGTAGAACAATGCCCCTAGTTTTGGCGGGCCAAACAACAAGTGATCAAGCGTCGGAACCAACAGGCCGAGCATCAGGCCGCTGAACATGCCCCAGGCCGCTGCGAGCGGGGCGGTGCCGTAGCGCGGCGCAACCCACGCGGCGGTCGCCAGTGCAGCGGCGACGATCAATTCGTCAAACACCAGAGGTATCAGGCGGAGGTCGCCAATCCAGCGTGAAACCTCGCTGGCAGCGAGGAGGGCGGCGAAACCGAAGCTGATGCGGCGCAATGTCTGCATGCAAGATGCTATGCGCACTGCTGCCACAGAAGACAAGCACAGGCTGCTTGCTGCGGGGCGCTGTGGCGGCTAACGGCGCGGATATGAAGATGATACGCACCGCGCATATTCTGGTCTTTGCATTGACGTTGCTGAGCGCAAGGGCGGCCTTGGCCAATCCGGAGTTGGAAGTAGCAGATCGCGGAACTATGCCGACCTGCAGCATCACCGACGGCCTTCCAGCCGATATGGCAAAACGTGCAGCGGAATTGGGCTATGTGCGCGAAGAGCTGATGCCGTCGACGGTCACCACACCGCAATTCCGCGGCCGGTTGCGGTGCGCCAAAACGCTCGATGGCTTTGGAAAGGCTATAGGTATCGCTTTGGTAGAAGATTTCCTCCTGGACGGGGAAAAGGTTCGTGCGCTGTATCAAGGCGATACGATAGTTTTCTCATTGGCGGGCAGTACTCCGGCAGCCACATACCCGACGCGCAAAGGCGAAATGCGTTGCTATAGGGGCGGCGCTGCCGCTGTAGTCCAGTGCACCACCGGATTTGGACCGAAAGGCGCAAGCATGCTGGTGCTGCAAAACCAGAATGAGGATTATCTGCTCGGGCTTTCGATCAGTGCCTATGACTGGCCCGATCAAAAAGGCGCTCCTATGGCACCATTGCAGTTTCGTGCAGGCGAAAACGCACCGGTGACGATTGGCTGGGTGAACCAGTCGCTGTCCGATGCCGAGGATGTTGGCGCGTGGACGGCGATCCTCGAGGGGAAAACCTATACCGATGCGCTGTTGCAGCAAAAGGGACCGGTCGCCGTCGAAATCGAAACGCGGCTTGCTAACGACCAGCCGGTCAAAGAGGTTTTAGACTTTGCCGAAATGATAGCGCTGTACCGCGCGATGGCCGCGCTGACCCGCGAAATGCCGGTACGCTGATCAGCGGCTGAGCCGCGTTATCATCGTGACAAAGAAGGCGGTCGACCAGCCCAATAACAGCAGTCCGTTGATCCCTTCGATGGCAGCGACCAGACGCCAGGCTGGAACGATATAGCGGTCGTCATAGCCGATACCGGCGTAGCTGATTGTCGAATAATAAACCGCCGTTTCGAGGTCTCCGATGGCGCCAACGACCAGGTAGAAAAAGGCGTAAAGCCATATTTCGATGCCGTGCAAAACGAAAAGCGCTAAAACCAATCCCAGCGTGAAAAACATCGAACGGAACGAAAAAGCGGGGATGTGATGCAGCCGCTCTTCGCGCAGTTCATTGCGTAAAATCCGCGCGAACAACGCAAGGGCGGTGCCGTGGAATAGCACGGTGATGATCACGAGTATCGTCGATGCGGTCAAGTGCAGCAGCATAGTGCCACTTAGCCATGTGTTAGTCGAATAGCCATTGATGCAGCGCAAAATTTGTCGAACGAAAATGGTAAGCGGGCTTGTAAAGCCGCACCCGCTGCGTATCGTCGCGGCGGGTGGATTCACATATAGCGGGAAGCGACTTGATGTCCGACGAAGAACAGCCAATGCCAACGGGGTACCAGCTTTCGGCGCTTGACCCGACCTATCGCGAAACGCCGTGGGTTCCGCTCGACCGGTTGCGTGCCGCCGACCCGGTTCATCATGACCAGCAGCTGGGCCGATACTTCCTGACGCGCGGCAAGGAAGTATCGGAACTGATCAAGAACCGCGATCTCAACGCCGACCCGCGCAAGGCCAATGAAGGCAGTTTTTCCAAGACACTGTACGGCAAAAACAGCAAGGAATTGTCGATCCTGATGCTCGATGATCCCGAGCATAAGCGCCAACGCACATTGGTGCTGAAGGCGTTCAACAAGCGCTCGGTCGATGCGCTGCTGCCGCGGATAGAGGAAATCGCCAAAGGGCTGGCAGATGATATCGAGGCAGCCGAGGGTGAATTTGATTTCGTCCAACTGTTCGGATCGCCGCTGCCGACGACGGTGATGGCCGAACTGCTCGGTATCAATCCCGCAGATCGCAAGGATTTCCGCCGCTGGTCATTGGGCTGCATGCAGGCGCTCAATCCCTTCCGCACGCCCGAGCAGACCGCTCTCTATGAGGAATCGACCACCGTGCTGGCCGACTATCTGGCGCGCGAAGTCGATATCCGCCGGTCGCAGCCGAGCGATGACCTTATCACCCGGCTCGCACAGGCGGAGGAGGAGGGCGACAGTCTGACGACTCAGGACATCGTGCTGCTGATCCGCCTGCTGCTGATTGCGGGCAATTCGACAACGACTGACATGCTCGGCGCGGGCGTGGTGCAATTGCTCAAGCATCCCGACCAGCTCGCCAAATTCCGCGCGCGGCCAGACCTGCACGACAATGCGATGGACGAGATATTGCGCGTCGAACCGCCCGTGTCGCAGGTGCTGCGTAGCGCGCATGAGGATATGCAGGTTGCCGACAAGGCAATCAAGAAAGGCGATACGCTGCACATGTCGCTTTTTGGCGTGCACTTTGATCCGGAAATGAACCCCGATCCGTTGAAATTCGATATTGAGCGCAAGAATGTGCAGCATTTCGCCTTTGGCGGCGGGGCACATTATTGCCTCGGCGCGGGGCTGGGCAAGGCGCAGGCCAAAATCGCGCTACCGATGCTGTTCAAACGTTTCCCGAACCTGGCCTTCGCGCCCGGGCGCGAGGTCAAGCACAAGGTCGCGCCGGCATTTAACGGCTACGGTGAAATCTGGCTGGTGAAATAAATCTTCCCGCCTTGGGAGTGATTATTTCTTCGGTGGCCAGGGAAAGAAACCCGAGGTCCGCTCGACATATTCGGCGTAACCCGGGCGGCTTTTCTTCAGACCTTTTTCGAGCAAGGGTTTGCCCGACCATTTGGTCAGCGTGAAGGTCAGGAAAATAGGCCCGATAATGCTCACCCAACCTGCGGGGCCCGTCTCGGCGGCAACAAGCCAGATTCCCCACCATGTGCAGGCATCGCCGAAGTAATTGGGGTGGCGGGTATAGCGCCACAGGCCGGTGTCGAGCACCTTGCCCTTGTTTGCCGGGTTACTGCGAAATGCCTTCAATTGTGCATCGCCCACTGTTTCGAACGCTATGCCGATGAGTGCGACGACAACACCCGCCCATGCGATGGGCCCCATCACCCAGCGGCCGCCTTCGCTCGCCCAGATACCGAGCTGCGCGGGAAGCGATGTAATGAACAGGAGCGGCGCCTGTGTCAGGAATACGGCAATCAAGGCGGTTTTGGCCCAACTCCAGCCTTTGCCGTCCATCGAATAGGCCATGATTTTCTTGTAACGCGGGTCTTCGCCCTCGCGCCGCCAGCGCGTAAAAAGATGAAATGCCAACCGCAGGCCCCAAAAGCTCGTCAACGCCAGCAAAACATCTGCTCGTCGCCCCTGACCGTCAATCTGGAGCCAGCTTGCCCATGCAAGTATGACCATGCCGAATGCCCAGAAAGCATCGATAAAGGAGACATCGCGGATGCGTACCGAATAGGCCCAGAGCAGCAATATGGCCGCCATCAACACCGCCAGGTTGATTGCGAGCATGGTCAGTGCGTCACTCATTCCATATCCTCCCCTGCTATACTCGCCATCTTCTTCCCCGGATGTTTCGGGGTCACCTTTGCGTAAAATTCGGCGATGCGCGCCATGTCCGCCTTGAAGTCACCGGTCGGCCAGATGGCAGGGCCAAGACCGCCGCTTTTCTTGGCATAATCCATCATGCCGACCACCAGCGGTACCTTGGCGCCCATGGCGATATGATAAAAGCCGGTCTTCCATTTTCCGACCGCGCCGCGGGTACCTTCGGGGGCGATCGTCAGCATGAATTCCTTGCGCTTGGCAAATTCGTCTATCATCGCCTGCACATAGTTCTGCTTCGATCCCCGATCGACAGGGACGCCGCCCATATCGAGCATGAAATTCTTCCAAGGCCAACGGAATAGCGACTTTTTGGCCATGAAATGCGGCATGATTCCAAGATCTTCGGTCAGGCCGAGGAAATAGACAAAATCCCAATTTGATGTGTGCGGTGCCGCGATCAGCACGAATTTGCGCGGCTCGGGAACTTCACCAAAAGCCGACCAACCCCGATTGCGATAAAACCACACCAGGGCTTTGCGAAACAGCCGTGACATCAGGCGTGGCTGACGAATTTCATGGGTCATGTGCGACCTGCTTCCCCTCTCATGTAGGCAGCAACACTGGACCGGCAATTTTGTAAAAGCAATTAGCTTGTTTCCCCTAAGTCACCGCGCTAGTCCGCCACCAGAAAAACAGACGAAGCGGGAAAGCAATGACAGACGCCATAATTCCGGTCATCTCGGCAACCGGCCTTTACACGCCCGGCGATACCATAACGAACGAGGAACTGGTCGCCAGCTTCAACGCATATGTTGATCTTTACAATGCGCGCAATCCTGACGCGGATCAGCTTGTGCACAGCTCGGTCGAATTTGTCGAAAAGGCGAGCGGAATCAAATCGCGCCATGTGATCGACAAGACTGCGATTATTGACCCCGAAATTATGGAACCGCGCTATGCCGAGCGTCCCAATGACCAGATTTCGCTGATGGCCGAAATCGGCGTCGCCGCCTGCCGCGATGCGCTGGCCAAGGCCGGGCGCGACATTGCCGATGTCGATGCCGTGCTCTGCGCCGCGTCGAACATGCAGCGCGGCTATCCGGCGATGGCGGTGGAAATCCAGCACGAACTGGGAATGACCCGCGGCTTCGGCTTTGACATGAACGTGGCTTGCTCCTCGGCGACTTTCGGCATCCAGACTGCCGCCGATTATATCCGCGCCGGTAATGCGAAATCGGTGCTGGTCGTGAATCCGGAAATCACCTCGGGCCATTTGAACTGGCGCGATCGCGACAGCCATTTTATCTTCGGCGATGTGGCGACAGCCATCCTTGTCGAGGCAAAGGACATCGCCCCTGCGCAACATTGGGAAATCCTCGGCACGCGTCTGAAGACCCAGTATAGCAACAATATCCGCAACAATTTTGGTTTCCTCAACCGCGCAGAAGGCAAGGGACCGGTCGACCAGAGCGGCCCGAAGACCGACAAGCTGTTCGTTCAGGAAGGGCGCAAGGTTTTCAAGGAAGTGGTGCCGATGGTCGCGCAGATGATCGTTGACCATGCAGCCGATCTCGGCCTTGAAGGCAGCGGGCTGCGCCGTCTGTGGTTGCACCAGGCCAATCAGGGGATGAACCGTCTGATCTCGCAGCGCGTCTTGGGGCATGAAGCGAATGAGGATGAAAGCCCGACGGTACTCGATACCTATGCCAATACGTCAAGTGCCGGTTCGATAATTGCATTTCACAAACACAGCGAAGACTTGGCTGAAGGTGACATTGGCCTGATCTGCTCCTTCGGTGCCGGCTATTCGGCAGGGAGTGTTTTTGTGAGGAAAGTTGCATGAGTCGTGAAAATACGCTGGCCCTGCTGGCGCGTTATTATGAGGCGTTCAATGCGGGAGATGGCGAGGGGATGCTCGCCTGCCTGACCGACGATGTCGCGCACGATATCAACCAGGGGGATCGCCAGTCGGGAAAGGATGCCTTTCGCAGCTTTCTGGCGCATATGGACCGTTGCTATAAGGAGCGGCTGACCGACATTGTGTTGATGGCGGATGGGGATGGTGGACGCGGTGCCGCCGAATTCATCGTTCATGGCGAATATCTGGCTACCGACGAAGGATTGCCCGAGGCAGAAGGGCAGACCTACACTTTGACCGCTGGAGCCTTTTTCGATATGCACGATGGCCTGATTTCCAGGGTTTCGGTTTATTACAATCTGACCGACTGGATCCGGCAGGTCGGGGGCTGATTTGGCGGTTGCGGTTCGCACACTGACGGGTGCGGAAATCGCCGCAGCGCTCGATGACCTGGCTGGCCTGCGCATAGAGGTGTTTCGCGCCTTTCCCTATCTATATGATGGCGATGTCGCCTATGAGCGGGACTATATCGTCGAGTTTGCTGCCGCGCCGCAAGCTGCGCTGGTTGCCGCGTTCGACGGAGACCGGATAGTGGGTGCTGCAACCGCTTCGCCTATGTGCGCGCAAAAGATCGAGTTCCAAAGGCCATTTATCGATCGAGGTATCGATGTCGACCGGCTGTTCTATTTTGGCGAGTCCGTGCTTCTGCCCGAATATCGCGGGCAAGGCATCGGCCACGCCTTTTTCGACCAGCGCGAGGCCGCTGGACGGGCAGCCGGTGCGGTACAGGCCAGTTTCTGCGCGGTGGTCCGTGCTGCCGACCATCCGGCGCGGCCGGCCGATTACCAGCCGCTCGATGTCTTCTGGCATAAACGCGGCTATGCGCCGGTTCCGGGCTTCGTCACCGATTTCGAGTGGAAGGAAATCGGCGGTGCGGATGAGGTTTCGCACCAGATGCAATATTGGATTGGTCCCTTATGAGCGCCTTCACCGTCGCCGCCGCGCAATATCCGATCGACGAGGTCCGCAGTTTCGCCGAGTGGGAGGACAAGCTGGACCGCTGGGTGGCGCAAGCCAAGGCCGGTGGCGCCAGTCTTGCGGTCTTTCCCGAATATGGGATCATGGAACTGACCGCCGCTAACGCCAAGGCGCGCGATGATCTGGCCTATTCGCTCGCGTGGCTATCCGATCATCGCAGCGATATCGACGCCGCGCATGAACGGCTGGCCGCTGAACACCATATTCACATCTGCGCCGCATCCTGCCCGACGCAAGTGGGCGATCAGTTCCACAATGTGGCGCGCCTGTTTGCGCCCAATCGCAAGATGGGCGAGCAGGCCAAGATCGTAATGACTCGTTTCGAACGGGAGATTTGGGGCGTTTCGGGCGTGCGCGAGCTTGCCCTGTTCGATACCGCGCTCGGCAAGATCGGCATATCGATCTGCTATGACAGCGAATTTCCGATGATCGCACGGGCGCTGGCAGAGGCAGGAGCGAAAATGCTGCTCGTCCCCTCTGCAACCGACGGCCTGACCGGTTATTGGCGCGTGCGGATCGGTGCGCAGGCCCGCGCGCTGGAAAATCAGTTTTATGCCATCCATTCGCCTACCGTGGGTGAGGCGCCCTGGTGCCCGTCGCTTGACAGCAATCGGGGGACGGCTGGGGTCTATGGCCCGCCCGATCTGGGGTTCCCGGACGATGGCATCGTCGCGCTGGGCGATCTGGACAAGCCGATGTGGCTTTTTGCTGACGTCGATTTGGGAAAAGTCGAGCAAGTCCGTGCCGAAGGAGCGGTGTATAATTACAAGCATTGGGGCGAACAGCCCGCTATTACCGAGGTGGAAACAGAGGTTTCGATAGTCGATTTGCGATAGGAAAGGCTCCATATGCGGGTACATTTGGCGTTGCTTTTGGCCGTTTCATTATCTGCTCCGACACTATCTGCACCGCCAGTACAGCGCCCACCGCTCGCGACGGAAACTCTGTTTTCCGCAGGGCAAGTCATCGACGTCGATCCTGCCGGCACATTGGAAGAGGCGGCACTCTACAAAGCATTGCAAAGCCTGATCGAGCGCTATGGGATCGAAGGCGTCAACTATACCGACAAAAGCGTGCACAAAGACTGGCCCATCACCGCGTCCGAAGCGCGGGTTTTGCTAGAATCAGCGCACGGCCAATTATCGGAACTTGTTTCGGTAACGGTGGACAATGAACTTGCTGAAAATTCCGATGATAATGCCGCCGAGATTATCGGGCGGTTTCAAAAGGTCATCGATATTTCTGTCAATCCGTCGCCGACTTGCCGTTTGCTGTCGGGATCAAAATATGCGGTCGAACCCAAAAAAGGAAAGCTGAAACCACTTGGCGGGAGTGCGACTGTCCGTTGGGCTGATGCCATCGCCTGTATGCCGGGCGGCGGCGGGATGCCGGTCAGCGCCAGCGCTTACGGCTTTAAGAGTGTGAAGACCGCGACACCAATCACGCGGGGTGAATTTTTGCACAAATTGAATGAGGCGCTGGATTCCAGCCTGGTAGAGGTCGATCTTGCGGGGTCATAAGTTGTTTGAGCCGGTCGCGCGGAGGCTGCGCCATGTCGCGGGTAGTTCGAAATCACCTTGCCAGATGCCACGACGCGATGCGCGCGCTGCATCCTCTTCATCAGGATAGTCACGGACGCCATAATATTCATGGCTAACGGCAAATCCGTCTGCAACTTGTACCGCAGCTACATCTACTCGTGACGCGGTGCGACAGGATGCCAGCGCTCGGCCATATTTGTCCGCTACCTCATATTCACAGACGAGGCCGGGTTCTCTCAAAAGTCGTTCCAGATTTGCGCGCGCGGCTTTTCCGCATTCCCATTCGATACCTGTGCTGTCTTGGCAATTTTGCCGATATTCCGGGGCATCGATTCCGTTCAATCGCAGCCGCTGTTTGCCGATGGCAAAGCTATCGCCGTCTTGTACGGTCAACGCCGCACCTGCAGCGGAAAGGGTATGTCGTTCGTGCAGCCAGTCATTGAGAAATACCGACAGCAGGACGATTACCAAAAGCGCTAACAGCGACCGGAGAAGGCCGAAACGCCGTCGCTGTTTTGGAATCACATCACGATAGAAAAATCGAAGGGCTACAGCCTACCTCCCAAAGCGGGATATTTAATCAGAATATGGTCGTAAATTGCTTCATGCAGTTCGTGATGAAATGAACAGCCATAATCGTCACCGATTTTCCACACGACCTCTGCTTCGAACGGTGCAAAGGTGGGAAGCGTGATCGATACGACCCGATTTTCGGGAATGAGCACTGGACAGCTTATCCGGCAGCCAGATCGTGACAAATCTGTCAGACGTGCTTTGTGACGCCCACCGCCATGTTCACGGATATCGATATGTATATCGACATCGCCCCGCTGATATTTGCGGGCTTCGACCATGTAGGCCATTTCGCCCCGACCATGTATTTTTTTGTTCATGCGCGCCACATTCCGCCTGAAGTCTGGCCTCTCCATAATCTCTATCCGAAGAAAAGTTAATTCCAATTCAACTAACGGATAGAGGGGCAGCGCATTTAGCGACGATGGGATCAATCGAGGATCAATCCCAGCGCGATGTAGATTAAAAGGGCCGAGCCGAAGCCAAACAGGGTGGCGAGCACGAAGACGATGCGGATTACGGTCACGTCTGCGCCGGTCCAGTTCGCGAGGCCGGAGCACACGCCCCAGATCTTCTTGTTGGCGCGGTCGAGCGTTAGTTTTGACATTTTGCTTTCCTTTGAAGTTACGGGATTGACGACGGGGGGGAGGTCAAATTTCGGATTCATCAGACCATTCCACCCTGAAGTGCGGGGGCGATGCTCATCCCGACCGTGACGAAAGCGCACAGCAGAGCGGCTGCGATCGAGAAGAGCTGGTTACGAGACGAAGCGTTCATTTCAAATTCCTTTCGTAAGAGACGCGGTTACGCGAGATAGGGGGCTACAGGAGCAACTGCGGGGGCAACGCTGACGCCAATGGTCAGGAATGCACATGCGATAGCTGCGAAAACCGAAGCGAACTGGTTACGGGTCGAAATGGTCATTTTAAAAGTCCTTCCTTGTTCATGTTCCGGATCATTCCGGGGATGCCAAGGTTATTGCAGGAGGCGTGCCAATTTTAGAAAATGCATTAATAACAATTGCATAGAATTTTCTGGCGCGGAAAACATGATTTTACGAACCTGAATATTAGGAAAATACACCAACATTTTGGGATAGCTGTGGCGAAATTTGCGCCAACGCGCAGCCGCATCCCCAAATCGGCGTTGACGCGGCCAGCATCTCGGATAGGGCACCTGTATGGCGCTTGATCGGCTCGACCTTACAGATTTTCGAAATCATGCCGCGCTCAGCGTGTGTCCACAGGGGCGCTTCATCATCCTCCACGGCGCTAACGGTGCCGGTAAGACCAATATATTGGAGGCGGTCTCGCTGATGGTTCCAGGCCGGGGGCTGCGCCGGGCGAACCTGCATGAAATGGCGCGGCAGGGCGGCGCGGGCGGATTTGCCGTTTCGGCGCGGCTCGGCGAAAGTAATTTGGGAACCGCAGTCCATGCCCAGCAGCCGAGCCGGCGTATTGTCCATATCAATGGCGCGAATGCCGCGATCAACAATCTGGCGGAATGGCTGTCGATTTTGTGGCTGACGCCCGCCATGGACCGGCTGTTCATGGATGGGGCCGGCGCACGGCGGCGTTTCCTTGACCGGTTGGTGCTTGCGCTCGAGCCTGCGCATGCGCTCAACAGCAGCCGCTATGAAAATGCCCTGCGCCAACGCAACCGGATGCTTTCCGAAGGGCAGGGCGATGCCGCCTGGTTTGATGCAATCGAAGCGAGCATGGCGCAATATGCTGCAGCGATTATCGCCAGCCGTGCGCGCACCGTGGCGCAGCTTTCAGATCGCATCGCCGCTATGCCGCCATCGCCCTTTGCCAAGCCGGTGCTGTCACTGGAAGATTTAGCTGTACCCGATGCCGAAATGCTCATCTCAAGCTGGAAATCCAGTCGCGGGCGTGATCGCGCCGCAGGACGCACGCTGACAGGGCCACACCGCAATGACCTGCTCGTCCGGCATGATGGCCATGGGCAACCGGCGGCGAGCTGCTCGACTGGCGAACAAAAGGCGCTTTTGCTCTCGCTTATCCTTGCGCATGCGGCGCTGGTGACGGAATTGCGTGGCGCGCCGCCCATATTGCTGCTGGATGAAGTGGCAGCCCACCTAGACCCCGGTCGGCGCGCGGCCTTGTTCGAGCGGCTTTACGATACCGGTAGCCAGATATGGATGACGGGGACGGAGGAGGGCCTGTTCGACAGCGCGGGCGACGATGTACTAAGACTGCATATTGCCGACAGCGCGCTTGGCTGAAACCGGTGAGTGCGATAAGCGCAGCAGCATGACGCAAACCGCTCCTGATCTTGCCAGCCATTATGTCATGCGCGGAATGCGCAATCCGCAATTGATCGAGGCAGCGCTGGCGATCAACGAAGACCGGCTGCCCGATGCCGAGCCGATTTTGCGAGCCCATCTGCACAAAGATCCGTTCGACGTCGCGGCAATCCGCCTGATGGCGCAGCTGGCGGCGCGACTGGGCCGGTTCAAGGATAGTGAGACTTTGCTTCGCCGCGCGTTGGAGCTGGCACCCGATTTCACCGCTGCCAAATCCAATCTGGCGGGTATCCTTTACCGGCAGAACCGCTTCGAAGAGGCGGTCCAGCTGCTCGATACGGTACTGCAGCTCGATGCCGACGATGCCAGCGGGCAAAGCCTTATGGCGGCAGCGCTGGGCCGGATTGGCGAATATGACGAGGCTTTGGCGCTTTATGGCGCGCTGACCGAGCGTTTTCCGACGCATGCCAAGCTGTGGATGAGTTTCGGCCATGTCCTCAAAACCGTGGGGCAGCAGGATGAGGGCATTGCCGCCTATCGCCGCGCGCTGCAGGTCGAGCCGACTTTGGGCGAGGTGTGGTGGAGCCTCGCCAACCTCAAGACCGTGCGTTTCGATGATGCCGATATTGCAGCGATGGAGGCCGCACTCGAAACGAAAGGGCTATCTGAGGACGACCGGCTGCATCTGCACTTCGCGCTTGGAAAGGCGTTTGACGACCGGCGCAAGGCCGAAACCTCGTTCGGCCATTATGATCGCGCCAACGCCATCCGGCATGGCCAGCTTGATTATGATCCTGATGTGGTGACGGGCCATGTCGACAAGATCATCGCCACCTTCACGCCCGAATTTGTTGCTGCTCGCCCAGGGCAGGGCAATCCTGCGCCCGATCCGATCTTCATCCTCGGAATGCCGCGCGCGGGCTCGACCTTGCTCGAACAGATATTGGCCAGCCATTCGCAGATCGAAGGCACGATGGAACTGCCCGATATGCCGGCAATTGCGCTGCGCGAGGGTAAGACGGTGCCGAGCGGCTGGGCGGATGCGGTGAAGGAGATGCCGGGCGAGCGGCTCGCCGAATTGGGGAGCGAGTTCCTCCGACGCACTGCGGTGCAGCGCAAGACAGAGAAACCCTTCTATATCGACAAGCTGCCCAACAACTGGATCTACACCGGGCTCATCCACTTGATCCTGCCCAATGCAAAGATCATCGATGCGCGGCGGCATCCGCTCGATTGCTGCTTTTCCAATTTCCGTCAGCATTTCGCCAAAGGGCAAGCCTTCAGCTACAGCCTGTCTGATATGGGGCGTTATTATTCGGATTATGTCCGGCTGATGGCGCATTTCGATGCCGTGCTTCCGGGCCGCGTCCACCGCGTGATTCACGAAACGGTGATTGAACAGCCCGAGGCGCAGGTGCGGGCGATGCTTGATTATCTAGGTGTGCCTTTTGAGGAAGCCTGTCTCAACTTCCACCAAAACAAGCGCGCGGTGCGCACTGCGTCGAGCGAGCAGGTGCGGCGACCGATCAATCGCGATGGTGTCGAGCAATGGAAACCCTATGAGCAATGGCTTGATCCACTCAAGGGTGCCTTGGGCGGGCTTTGGCAAACTTATCCGGATTAAACCGCAGCGCGCCACAATTGAATGAATTGCACATTAGGGGCTTCATGGCCCCGATGTTTCGCGCTAGACGTGGGCAATGGCCGTGCTCGAACTTGGCGACAAGCCGTTCTTTTCCGATAAGAATCGCGCTTTCTGGAATTTGCATGGTGCCGGATGGGGCGGTGCCGCCATTGTTCGTAGCGCATCTGCGATTGCAAATGGTCAGCCATTTAGCCTTCTGGTCCCCGTTCTTATCTCGGCAGTTACCGGCTTTTCTGTTTCGCTGATCCTGTCCGTCATTTTCCGCAACGTTATCGATAGACGACCTTTCATCACATGGGGCGTCACCGGGGTATCGGTGGTCGTTGCGACATTGATATATGCCTATATTGATGTCTGGGTCTTGCAGACCATTCGCGAAGGGGCTGACGAAACCCCCTTCGCGCAACTCATGGTCGGTGCGATCTTCATCAATGGCGTGTTGCTGGTGGCCTGGTCCGCTCTCTATTACGCAATCAATTATTTCGTCCGGGCGGAGGAGCAGGCAGACCAACTGCTGCGCCTTGAAGCAGCGGCAACCAGCGCGCAGTTGACCATGTTGCGCTATCAGCTGAACCCGCATTTCCTGTTCAACACCCTCAACAGCATTTCCACGCTGGTGTTGCTGAAGCAGACCGAACAAGCGAATGCCATGCTGTCGCGGCTGTCATCCTTCCTCCGCTTCACATTGATCAACGAGGCGACGGCCAAAGTTTCGCTTGCCAAAGAGGTCGAGACGCTCAAACTCTACCTGGATATCGAAAAAATGCGGTTCGAGGAGCGGCTCCGCACGGCTTTTGAAATCGATGAAAGCGTAAAGGATGCGCTGGTCCCATCGCTTCTCCTGCAACCCTTGGTCGAAAATGCGATCAAATATGCAGTAACACCGCAGGAAGACGGGGCGGATATTTCGATAAATGCCCGCCGTGTGGGCGACCGGGTGCGGATTATCGTGTCCGATTCGGGGCCAGGCTTGCAAGCCAGCATCCCAGACCCCAAATTATCGACAGGCGTCGGCATGGCCAATACGCGTGAGCGGCTGTTGCAAGCTTATGGCGATGAACAGCGGTTTGACAGCTATACAAGGAGTGGGGGAGGATTTGAGGTTGTGATAGAATTGCCCTATCAAACCGAAACCAGCGGGGGCGAAACAAAAGCCATCGAAGCACCGGCGGTAACAGCGGGCGTCGGTGTTCAAGGAGCAGTAACCGCATGACTATCCGCACAATCCTCGTCGATGACGAGAAATTGGCAACTCAGGGCCTGATGATGCGCCTTGAGCCGTTTGACGACGTCGAAATTGTCGCCACGTGCCTCAATGGTCGCGAGGCGATCCGGAAGATCAAGACGTTGAAACCCGATCTGGTGTTTCTAGACATCCAGATGCCGGGTTTTGACGGGTTTTCCGTGGTTCAGGGTGTGATGGATATCGACCCACCGCTGTTTGTGTTCGTTACTGCCTATAGCGAACACGCCATCAAGGCATTCGAAGCTCAGGCAATTGACTATCTGATGAAGCCGGTGGAGCCGGATCGGCTGGCAGATACGATGGAACGCGTGCGAAATCGACTTGCCGACAAGCGGACATCCGAAGAGGTCGAACGCTTGCGCAATGTTATCAGCGAAGTGGCTCCGGAAGCAGCCGAAAACCTGCCGTCCGTTGACGAGGAAGTGTCGAGCGGGCGGTTCGAAAAGCTGATCAACGTGAAAGATCGCGGCCAGATTTTCCGCGTCGATGTCGATACGATCGAACGTATCGAAGCAGCAGGCGACTATATGTGCATCATCACTGCTGACAATTCGCTAATCCTGCGCGAGACAATGAAGGACCTCGAAAAGCGGCTCGACCCGCGTACCTTCCAGCGCGTGCACCGTTCCAAGATCGTCAATCTTGATCTCGTCCGCCAGGTGAAACCGCATACCAATGGTGAATGCTTCCTGATCCTTGAATCAGGCGCGCAGGTGAAGGTCAGCCGCAGCTATCGCGACGTGGTTGCGCGATTTGTCCACTGAACGGATCGGCCGGAGGCAGCTTGTAGTCGGCCTCTCGACCATGCCATTGATTGGCAGCACTACTCGTCTATTCGCTGCGTCGCTGTCGGCCGATCCAGACCAGCCCCATTTCCGGTTTGTACCCGGTGCATACGAAGACAATCTGTGCTTTCTGCCTTCGCAGGAGGCATGTGGCATATGCGGCAAACCTTGCGTCTGGAAATATTCGGGCAATGTCTACGCCGTGAATGATCCCGCCAGCCTATGTGCACGCTGCATCGCGGATGGCAGTCTTACCCGCCATTTCGGGAAAGAAACGTTCGGGTTTCACGACAATGACGTCGACGCCAGCACAGCTTATTGGGAAGAAATCAATCACCGGACGCCAGGCATTCCGACTTGGAATCCCATAATATGGCCAGTGATTGGCGGAATGCCATTGGCTTTTGTAGCGTCAGGTGAAAGCAAGCGGTTTCCGATCGGTCCCAATGTGGACAAGGCGATCGCCAATGCGTGGAACGAGATCGGCTGGGATACACCCGGTGAAGTGAGTTATGTTTTACTGTTCAAACAGATTGACGGCCCCGAATATCGGGCGGTCATCGATTTTGATTGAGAGAGGAGCGGGTCAATGTCCCAGGGATCAGGCCGTCTGAAAGCATCCGACTTCCCCCCGGCAATCCTCGAGATTTTCGACGGCTATGTGCATGGTAAGCTGACCAAGCGTGAATTTATCGAGCGCGCGGCGAAATATGCCGCTGCAGGTGTGACGGGCGCTATGATCTTCAACCAGCTGCTTCCCGATTATGCACTGGCGCAGCAGGTCAAGCCCGACGATCCGGCGATCCGCATCGAACGACCATCGGTCCCAAGTCCCGAAGGGCATGGCGCGATTGCAGGTCTACTCGCCATGCCCGCAAAGGCCAAGCGCAAGATGCCTGCAGTGCTGGTGATCCACGAAAATCGGGGGCTCAATCCTTATATCGAGGATGTCGCGCGGCGCCTCGCCAAGTCTGGCTATCTGGCCTTTGCACCGGACGCGCTGACCTCGGTAGGCGGCTATCCGGGCAATGACGACAAGGGACGCGAATTGCAGGCGAAGCTCGATCCCAAAAAACTGTTTTCCGATTGGGTAGCGTCGTTTGATTTCCTGCGCTTGCATGCCAAATCGACCGGCAAGGTTGGTGCGGTCGGCTTTTGCTATGGCGGTGGCATTTGCAATGCACTGGCCGTGGCTTGCCCCGAACTGGCGGCCTCGGTGCCCTATTATGGCCGCCAACCGACCTCTGCCGAGGTGTCTTCGATCAACGCTCCGTTGCTGATCCACTATGCCGAGAATGACGAGCGCATCAATGCCGGTGCCTTGCCCTACCAAGCGGCCTTGCTGGCAAACCAAAAGCCGTTCGAGGTGCATTATTATGCGGGCACCCAGCATGGTTTTCATAACGATACTACGCCGCGCTACGACAAGGCGGCAGCGGAGCTATCGTGGAGCCGAACGCTGGAGTTTTTTGGACGGCACTTGGCCTAGCGTCGCGCGCTGAAAAACGCTTTCAACAACTCGGTAGCCTGGTCTTCGCAAATGCCCCCATAAACTTCGGGGCGATGGTGAACGGTAGGTTGCTCAAACAAGCGCGGACCATGTTCGATAGCGCCGCCTTTGCTGTCGCTAGCTCCATAATAGAGGCGGGCGATGCGGGCGTGGGCGATGGCTCCGGCGCACATCGCGCAAGGTTCAAGCGTCACCCAAAGATCGCAGCCGATAAGTCGGTCGGTGCCAAGGTGCGCCGCCGCCTGGCGTAGCGCGACGATTTCGGCATGGGCTGTGGGATCATGCTCGGCAATCGGCCGATTTCCGCCTCGGCCGATAATCTCGCCATCTTTGACAACCACGGCACCGACTGGAACTTCACCATTCGCCGCCGCCGCGCGGGCGAGGTCCAACGCGGCTTCCATGAAACGGCGAGCCTGATCGAATGGCACGACAGTGCCTTTATTTGGCTATACTGAACCCGCGAGGTGCAGGGTCAATCGTCGCATATTTGCCCGCCTGCACTTCCTGCACCTCCAACATGCGTTCGGACATGCCATTGGCCATGAAGCGGAACGCGCCATCGATTCCGATAAAACCGTCCGGATCGGTCAAGCGATTGACCGGGAAGCGCGTTCCGATTTTCCAATCCTGCGCCACTCGGGCGACGAGCAATACCGAGTCATATCCCAAGCTCGAAAGGCGCGACGGCGCGCGGCCAAATCGGGTACGATATTTTTCGGCATATTGGCGGAACATGGTGTCCGATACGCTGGCAAACCAGCTGCCCCGCATGCCGGGATTGGCTGCCACCGAAGCATCGATATTCCACAAATCGGTGCCGAGAATCTTGGCGTTGGCGAGGCCTGCTTTGCGGATAGCCGGTACCGTTGCAATGGCGACCCGGCCGTTGTCGGCGACGAGCACGGCATCAATCTCGCCCGCTGCCGCGAGTTTGCGCGCAGCGGCGTCGATCGAAACCGTCGAACCGTCGATTTCCTGGATCGAGACCAGCGTTCCGCCTGCAGCGCGCACCGAATTGGTCAGGTTGGAAAGCGCCCTTTGGCCATAGACAGTTTTGGGAACGATACCGCCAAAACGGGTCAGGCCTAGCGCTTTGGCATATTTGACAACACGGTCGATCGACTGGTTTGGCAAATGCCCAAGCAGGAATACATTCTGCCCCGCTGCACCGACATCGTTGGAAAAACTGATCATCGGTACGCCTGCAGGTTTCGCAACATTGGCGACCGCGATCACATCGTCGCTGCGAAGCGGCCCGAGGATCAGCCTGTTGCCATCTGCAACCGCCTTGCGGACTGCCGCGTCAGCACCCAGCGCGGTGTCGTAGGTGGTCATGCGGATATTGGTATTGCGTGTGTCGAGCAGCGCCAATGTCGTCGCATTGGCAATCGACTGGCCCATATCGCCATCCACGCCCGTCACCGGTACCAACAGCGCTACACGATGACGATCACCGTCGGACAGCACGACATTGCCGGGATCCGGCGTCACGACCGGTGGCGGACCATCAGGCGTTTGACCGCCCTTGGGAATCACCGACTGACAAGCGGCAAGGAACAGGAGTCCAAAAAGCGCGGTTGCGCGCTTGGCCTTAGACCAGATCGTTTCCGACTGCGCTTGCGGCGCAGCCAAGCTTGCTGCAATGGTCATGTCCATGTCCTCCGACCTTTATGATCTTTCTGCATCAGAGCCGGAAAAACCGGCAAAGGCAATCGATTCCGGCCTTTACATCGTCGCGACCCCCATCGGCAATCTGGCAGATTTGTCACAACGGGCCGTCGAAATGCTCCGCGTAGCCGATCTGATTGCGGTCGAGGATAGCCGGGTGACAGGCAAATTGCTGCATCATCTGGGCCTCAAAAAACGCATGCGGCCTTATCACGATCATAGTAGCGAGGCGGATCGCGAGGCGTTGCTTGCGGCAGCGCGTCAGGGTGTGGTGGTGCTGGTCTCAGACGCCGGAACGCCGCTAATTTCCGACCCGGGATACAAGCTGGTGCGAGCGGCGCGCGAGGCGGGCATCGCCGTCAGCACCGCGCCGGGTGCCAGCGCTGTGATTGCGGCATTGTCGATTTCGGGGCTTCCCACCGACCGCTTCCTGTTCGCTGGATTTCTGCCTTCGAAAGCGAAGGCACGCAGCGATGCGATTGCCGAAATCGGGAATGTAAAATCTACGCTGATATTCTATGAAAGCGGTCCTCGTTTGGGGGCGACGCTTGCAGCGCTGGCAGAGCAATTGGGCATGCGTGAGGCCGTCGTGGCACGCGAGTTGACCAAGAAATTCGAGGAAGTCGTTTCAGGCACGCTCTCCGAACTCTCCGAACGCTATGCCGAAGCCGAGCCCAAGGGAGAGATTGTACTGATCGTCGGACCGCCGGGGGAAGTGCAGGCCGAGCAAGGCGATTATGAGGCCGCGCTCAAAGCCGCACTCGAAACCCTGCCGCCCGCCAAAGCCGCCAAGGACATCGCCAAGCGCTTTGGCGTGGACCGGGCCGAGGTTTACGAACGAGCCATGGCACTCAAATCGGGCGCATGACTAACCGCCGCGAACTAGCCGAAAAGCGCGGGCGACGTGGAGAGGCCATTGCTGCCTGGTGGCTACGTTTGCATGGGTGGTGCATTGTCGGGCAAAGGTTGAAAACCCCTAGGGGCGAAGTCGATCTGATCGCCCGGCGCGGAAAGACCATCGCATTTATCGAAGTCAAGGCGCGGGTGAAGCAAAGCGATTTGGCGACCGCGATTGACGGTTGGCGGCTGCGCCGCGTCGCCGCGGCAGCCGAACAAATGCTGCCACGCTATGGCAAGGGTGCGGAAAATATGCGCATCGATGTGATATTGGTTGCACCTTGGCGTTGGCCGCACCATCTGGTGAACGTCTGGCACGGATAGAGAAGAAGAGGGCGACAGATGGGCTTGCGCGTTGCGGTACAAATGGACCCGATTGCGGGGATCAACATCAATGGCGACAGCAGCTTTGCGTTGATGCTCGCAGCACAGGCGCGTGGCTATGATGTCTGGCACTATGATGTCGGCACGCTCACTCTCGACGCCAATGACCGTCTGACCGCCTTCGCCCATCCGGTATACGACCTGCAGCGGGTGGCCGGCGCGCATTACCGCTTTGGCGAACCCAAAAGGATCGATCTGGGATCAGACGTTGATGTTGTGCTGATGCGGCAGGACCCGCCATTCCATGTCGGCTATATCACCGCGACGCATTTGCTTGAGCGGATCGAGCATGAGACTTTGGTGGTGAACAACCCCGTCAGCGTGCGCAATGCACCCGAAAAGGTGATGGTGCTCGATTACCGCCGCTTCATGCCGCCGACGCTGATCACCCGTTCGACCGACGAGGTGCGCGCCTTCCAGAAGGAACATGGCGCTGTGGTTGTGAAGCCGCTGCACGGCAATGGCGGCAAGGCGATCTTCCGCGTGCCGGCAGAAGGCGACAATCTGGGCGCGCTGTTTGAGGTGTTCAACAGCACCTGGCCAGAGCCGCATATGGTGCAACCCTTCCTTCCCGATGTGGCCAAGGGCGACAAGCGCATTGTGTTGATCGATGGCGAAGTCACAGGTGCGATCAACCGCCGCCCGGGCGAAGGAGAATTCCGTTCGAACCTGGCGGTCGGCGGCAGCGCCGAGGCAACCGAACTTACCCCGCGCGAGCAGGAAATCTGCGCCGCGATGGGCCCGCGCCTCAAGGAATTGGGGCTGATCTTTGTCGGCATCGATGTGATTGGCGGCGAGTGGCTGACCGAGATCAACGTGACTTCGCCGACAGGTATCGTCGCCATCGATCGCTTCAATGGCACTGACACGCCCGGAAAAATCTGGGATGCAATCGAGCGGCGGTTGGCAGTACGTGCTTCCAAATGATGTTATTTGAATGTCGAAACAACACCGTAGCCCTGAGCCTGTCGAAGGGCGCCTGTCTGCTGGGCGTGCTTCGACAGGCTCAGCACTACGGTTCATGATCATAGGTTTTTAGCCAAATGGAAGACTGGATTATCCGACTGGTCGATTGGGCCGGCTATTGGGGTGTTGCACTCCTGATGCTGCTCGAAACCGTTTTTCCCCCGGTGCCATCCGAAGTAATCATGACGGTCGCCGGTGTCTCCGCTTCGCGCGGCAATATGACGCTGACGGGTACAATTGCCGCGGGCACCGCCGGTGCGATGCTCGGCAACTGGTTCTGGTACTGGCTGACGATCAAGTTCGGTGAAGCGCAGATGCATGTCTTCATCGATAAATATAGCCGCTGGCTGACGCTCGATTGGGAAGAGGTGGAGCGCGGCGAACGGCTTTTCGAACGCTATGGCTCGACGATCGTGCTGGTCGCGCGGATGATCCCGACCCTGCGCTCGCTGATTTCGATCCCGGCCGGCCTGTTTGGCATGTCGCTCCGCCGCTTCCTTGTCTTTTCCACCATTGGAACTGCGGGGTGGAGCGCAGCATTGGCGTGCGCCGGCTATTTCCTCGGCTCGCAGTTTGACGATATCGAAAAATGGCTTGGGCCGCTCTCGACGCTAGTGATCGTGGCGATTGTCGTAACCTATGTGTGGCGGCTTGTTCGGTGGAAACCTAAGCCCGTGGATGCGCGTTCAGATACTCATCCAGAAGCATAGCGGTATCGACCGCGGTATAGACCTGCGTTGACGACAGGCTGGCATGGCCGAGCAATTCCTGCAGGCTCCGCAAATCCGCACCACCCGCGAGCAAATGCGTTGCAAAGCTGTGGCGCAGCGCATGCGGCGTGGTCTTTTCGGGCAGGCCAAGTCGTTTACGCGCGCCTTGGACTGCGCGGCGGATCAGCGCAGGGGACAATGGCCCGCCGCGCCGCCCGCGAAACAGCGGCTCACCCTTGGCAGGCGGGTAGGGGCAGAGTTCGAGATAGCCCTCGATCGCCTCGCGCACGCCATCGAGCAAAGGCACGATGCGGGTCTTGTTGCGTTTGCCGGTGACGCGCAGCGTCTGCCCTAGCGGCAGCACATCGCCGGTAAGGCCGGTCGCCTCGCTTACACGCAGCCCGCAGCCATAGAGCAGCAGCAGCACCGCCCAGTCGCGTGCGCCGATCCAGCTATCGCTGGCGCTATCGGCCGCATCGCCCGCCAGCGCCAGCACCGCTTCGGGATCAACCGGGCGCGGCAGGCTACGCTGCACGCGCGGGCCCTTGAGCGCGGGGATCGCGGCTTCGTCGCCAAGCGCAAAGCGCAGGAAATTGCGAACTGCCGAAAGCTCACGCGCGGTCGAGCGGTTGGTGAGCCCATCGCCCCGCCTGTTGGCGAGGAAGGCCCGCAAGTCGGCTGCGCCGGCCTTGGCCAGCATGGTGCGACTTGCGGGCTCGCCCAGATGTTCGGTCAGGAACGCGCACAATCGCTCTGCCGTTGCGACATAGGCGCGCACGCTGTGGATCGACCGGCGGCGATTATCCGCAAGGTAGGAACGATATT
>CAYRDQ010000016.1:0-57314 GCA_964423155.1 uncultured Sphingorhabdus sp. | reverse complement strand
GGCTATCAGGGTCGTCATGTGCCCCATGGTTGGCGCGCATCCTTCTCGACGATCACGAACGAATGCGCACTTCGCAACGGCACTCCGGCTGACCGTTATGTGATTGACCTGATCCTTGCCCACGTGCCCGACGGTGTATCGGGATCAGAGGGCGCTTATAACCGTGCAGCCTATCTCGATCGTCGCCGCGAGCTGCTATCGATGTGGGCCACTATGCTGTTCGATGGCTTTCCGGCTCCGACCAAAATGCTCGGTTGGCCGTCCCGCTAATTGGACTTTAAGATTGGCTGTCAGCACGACAACTTTCTCGATCTTTGACCGAAATTGGCCTGCGAATATCGACTAATCTGCACGAAACGGTGCGGCGACGCGCTCAATGTCGTGATTTATATTCAAATCACCGACTTCAACTCTCGCAGCGCTCAGCAGTCGAGGGAAATCAACAGCTTGCAAACAAGTGATTTGGATTCAAATCACGAAAATCCGGTGATTTGAAAATGATTGGGAAGTTACCACCTCCCTAAAATGGCTGCAACGCCGCAGTAATCAGCCAATTTTCGCCTGCGACATGTCGAGTACGGTGTGCCTGAATCTGTTCCCAACTTGGACGCGTATTGTTCTAGAAATTGCTGCTCGTGTTTTCCGGAAAAATGAGCCTCAATCCCGCAGGATACCTAGCCTATCTGGCGTCTGAGAGAAACCCCGGGCAGTTGGTAAAGTTGAGCGATGTTCCGCTCTACGGAAGCAAATAGCCATTTTGGACGCGCGAACTCAGCCTTGCGGAGGTCGCTCATTTGAGCGCTAGCGAGCGGCGTTTCCCTGGGCCGATTAGCATGCAAAAAGCCCGGATCGGCAACCGCCGATCCGGGCTTTTTGAAGCAAGTTGTCCGGTGACTGCGGCGCTACTTCGAGCGCCGCTTCTTCGGTTCTTCGCTGCTGGATTCCTTGGCCTTGGCGAGGAAGTCGACCTGCTCGGCGATGATCTCGCAGCCATAACGGGTCTGGCCTTCGCTGTCGGTCCAGCGCGAGTAGTGGATCCGGCCAGTGACCATGACCATCGCGCCCTTGGTGACGTGCTCGGCGACGCATTTGCCGACGCCGTTGAAGCAGGTGATCCGGTGCCATTCGGTCTCGGTCTGGCGGTTGCCTTCGCTATCCTTGAAGCTGCGTGTAGTGGCGAGTGAGAGGTTGGTGATGGCTGCTCCCGACTGGGCGGTGCGGACTTCCGGAGTGTTGCCGACGAAGCCGACGAGAGTGACGGTGTTCTTCATGATGCTGACCTTTCGAAGCTGTTCAAACCGTCCAAGGGACCATCCCTTTGACTGAGCCCCGATCAGACCGGGCGCGATCAGGATTGCACCGAATACAGTGAGGGAAACCCCGCTCACAGGAGTGGTGCGGGCAGCGGAGCGAAGCGCAGCAACACGGTCCGCATGAGCGCGGGTTGCAGACCTGGCCGGGTTCGGTCAGGGGCTTGGATCAGTCTTTAAGAAGGGGGTGTTTCTTGGACGGCGTTGCGCCACGAAAGGAAGTACTTAGCATGCAGAGATCATCGCGATTTTGTTGGGGATGGAACCGCTCGACCGCATCTTTTTGGGCATCATCCAACCCGTCATGCCTTGCGCATTGAGAAAAGGTACCTGCTTCGGCTTCCACCAGCCTAGAGGTTCTTGCGCCTCGTTCAGCTCCTGTAGCGTTGTCCCGCCAGATAATCCCGCAGGCATTCGATACCGCTCGGACTATTCAGAAGCGCGAGCGGTTTTTCGCCGAGGTCGAGATTGTGCGATTTGAACCAATCGGATTGTACTGTGGGAGAATTACCGACAAGAGCCGACAGATGCTCAATCAGTTCTATAAGCCGGAGAGCCGCCTTGCGATCCGGTTCTCCATTGGCAATCGTAACGTCGTGGAGCGTGGACAGCGATAGCCCCGAAATTGCAGCGCATCTTTCGAGCTCGCGACCGATCAGTTCGTGATCATAGTCCCGTTCCTTGAAAGTGTTGGTCATTTTAAAAGGCGATAGTCTTGTCACGTATAAACGCCAACCATTAAGTCTGGCGCGTTCCCTCTCAACGTCTCATTTTTCCTGAAACAATAGGTAGCATTCTTTACCCTCCTACGCATTCAGTCTTCCCCGCAATGCCTCTCATATTGGAACACAATTCGCCGACCTCAGGGGAGGAGAGTTATTGTCTTTAAGTTGAATTGAATTACCACATTCCAAGTTATCGCGTAACGGCAATGTAACCCGGAAACCCAAAAGGAAGATATTCCCTTCTTCGCCAATCCTTTGATACAAGGTGCGCAACATGACACCCGACACTTCCCGCATGCGCCGCATTGATGGCGGCACTTTCACCATGGGGTCGGATCGTTTCTATGTCGAAGAATATCCGCTGCGCCCGGTAAAGGTCGACAGCTTTTGGATTGACGAAACGCCAGTGACGAACCGGGAATTTGCTCGCTTCGTTGAAGCGACCGGGCACAGGACCGTCGCCGAAATCGCACCGGACCCAAAAGATTATCCGGGCATGCTGCCCGGAATGGACCAGCCCGGTTCGCTGGTCTTTACCAAAACCGATGGTCCCGTGCCGCTCGACCACTATCATCTCTGGTGGAGTTTCACGTTCGGGGCCGATTGGCGGCACCCCTACGGCCCGGACAGCAGCCTCGACACTCTGTGGGACCATCCCGTGGTGCATGTCGCGTGGAAAGATGCGGCGGCCTATGCGCGCTGGGCCGGCAAGGCGCTGCCCACCGAAGCCGAGCATGAGTTCGCGGCGCGCGGGGGGCTGGATGGCAGAGAATATGCATGGGGCGACGAACTGGCACCCGATGGCAGGATGATGGCCAATTACTGGCAGGGCGAATTCCCCCATCACAATACCGCCGAAGATGGATGGGAAAGGACGTCGCCCGTCGGCAGCTTCCCTGCAAACGGCTATGGCCTTTACGACATGATCGGCAATGTCTGGGAATGGACGCAGGACTGGTGGAGCGACCAGCCCGCCCAGCACCGCAAGAAATCACCCTCAGCCTGCTGCACCGTCAGCAACCCGCGTGGCGCCAAATTGCGCGAAAGCTTTGACCCGCTGCAGCCCGACATCCGGATCGGACGCAAGGTGTTGAAAGGCGGATCGCATCTCTGCGCGGTCAACCATTGCGAGCGCTATCGCCCGGCGGCACGCCATCCCGAGATGATCGACACCTCGACCAGCCATATCGGCTTCCGATGTGTGGTCCGGATTTGAGCGATAGGATATTTTGGCTGGCCAAGCCGGAAATTGTTGGCATATTGCGACGGTCAATAGGCTGATCATGTCATGGACAACAACAGCACGATAATGGCGGATGCCAGCGGAATGCGGAATCTGGTTCGGTTCGCGCAAGTCAACGGTTTGCAGATGAGCGCCTTTCTTGACGCCGATTTGATGGAGTTCGTCAGGCAGAGCGAAACGCAGGAACGGATACCCGCCCAGGCGATGGTCGATGTGCTTGAACTTATGTCGATCGCCTGTCGCCGCCCCTCGCTTGCAATCGAATTGTCGAGCTGGGTCGATATCCGCGCGATTGGCATGTTGAGCATCCTGCTCGATGCCTGCCCGACCATATCAGAAGCTCTGCGCATTCAGTCGCAATATGTGCACCTTGAATCTTTCGCGCTGGATTCGCTGGTAGAAGAAGCCGACGGCGAAGTGATGGTCAAGCACATCATGAGGGTGGCAGGACAATTCGGCCATTCGCAATATGCGGAAGGCGCGATGATGGTCGCAATCCGGATGATCCGCATGACTGCCGGTGAAATGTGGTCGCCTTTGCGCATCGAATTTGAACATCAGGCACCGGACGATTTGCGCATCCACCGCGCACAATTTCGATGTCCCATTGCATTCGGAGCCGAGCACAATGCCTTTTATCTGGCCGCGGATGAAATGCATAAACCACTGCCTCGCGGCAACCCAAAGGCGCTGGCCTATCTGGAGAAACAGCTGGAGACGCTTAGCCATAGTTTGAGGGGGACAATCGAGGCCGAGGTTTCGACCCTGATCGCGCAAAATCTGTCATCGGGGAATGCCAATCTGGCAACCGTTGCAAAAACAATGGGGCTGCAACCGAGGGCCCTACAGCGCCGATTGGCAAATGACGACCTGGAGTTTTCCGAGATTTTGAACAAAGTACGCAGACAAGTTGTTGAAAATTATGTTCGTTCTGAAAGGCATCCTGAACTGATGCGGCTTGCCTATCGGCTGGGCTATAGCGAAGCCAGCAATGCCAGCCGTTTCTTGCGCCAACAATTCGGGACCGGGCTTCGCGGCCTGATCGCGCAGGCGCGTAGCGAGAGGGAACGCCAAATCGTCGTGAATTGATAATTTCTCGACACTCTTTGCCAATACGCCTGCACCATCATGATCCTAGACTTGTTTTCGGGAGAGCTGTGAATCGCAGTGACTATGCCGGAATGCTCGCGCTTGCGCGGTCGTTCCGAGCCTGCGCCAGATGGGAGGCCGAAAGCGATGAAGTACCGTTTTGGATCAAGGGAATGGGCGGCTGCGGTGCACGGAGTATTTGCGCAACGCGCTTCCGCCCTTGCAGGTCTGGGCATAACCGACCGGGTTTCGGTGTGCGAGATCTACAACAACACCCCGCCCGAATTCGGCTGGGAAGGCAATCGGTTGGTCTGGAGCTGCGTCTACGAAAACGGCCAGTGCGACTTTCAGCTGCGCGAGCGCGATGATGTTTCTTACAAGGCGGCCGGCGACTATGACGTTTTCATCGAGTTTGCGACTTACATGTGGAACGGTGATCCCGAGCGCAAGAAGGCGTACTACAGGTTGGCCCAGTCCAAAGTGGAAGTCGGCCTGATCAAATCACTGATCGGCACGGGCTTCCAGGAGCCTGGCAATCTCGAATCCCTGCACGATGTACTTGCCAAGATTACCGAATAATTCTGCACAATCATAGATTCTTAGGTGCCCGAAATGCTTGATCCTGTTGCATTGCCCGAAGAACTTCGCGCACTGGCAGGCCGCATCATCGATACCGATACGCACGAGATGATCCCGTGCAAATTCTGGGTCGAAATCTTTGGCACCGAATGCCAGGAATTACGGGATGCGTGGACATCAAGTGTGACAGGGCGGCAAGGACGCGCTGCGGAAAATCTACCGCAATATTTAGCATCTGGGCAGCGATGCGATTGAGAAGTTTTTTGTTTCGAACGGCGAATTTGTGATGCCGAGACGGGAGAATTGAACATGGCCACCGTAGTTTCAGCCAGCATTGCCGATGATCTGGCAACCATCCACCCGGCGCGTCCAGATCGCTTTGCCGATGCCAGCGTGCATGAGGTGTTCAAGCGTTTGCGCAAAGAGGCACCGATCCATCGCATGGAAAATAGCGAATTCGGCACCTATTGGTCGATCACCCACTATAAGGACATTGTCGAGATAGAGGCATTGCCGCAGCGTTACTCGTCCGAACTGAAGCTTGGTGGCATTTCGGTTATCGACAAGGATTATATCGGCGAGAATGACAAGGTCGATGATGAAGAGGTAGAGATCTTCATCGCGATGGATCCGCCGCGCCATACCTCGCGGCGTCGTGGAATTGCACCGGCATTCACGCCATCCGAAATCCTGCGTCAAGCCAATGGCATCCGCGAAAGGACGGCGAAGCGCCTCGATTCACTGCCGCGCGGGGAGGTATTCGACTGGACCAAGGAGGTATCGATCGACCTGACCACCGATATGCTGGCAAGCCTGCTCGATTTCCCTTGGGACAAGCGCCACATGCTGCCGGTCTGGTCCGATGCATTCAACGATCTGGAAATGCTGACTACCGGGCGTGACAAGCGCAATGCACTGGTCACCGAAATGGCAATGTCCATGTTCGAACTGTGGCAACAGCGGCTGAATGCGGAGCAGACACCCGACCTCATATCTATGATGATCCATTCGGAAGGCTTTCGCGACATGGCGCCGCAGGAATTTGTCGGCAACATGACGCTGATCGTCGTCGGCGGAAACGATACGACGCGCAACACCATGTCTGGCCTCGCCGAAGTCATTTGCCGTTGGCCGGATCAATGGGAGAAGATCGTCGCCAATCCGGATCTGATTTCCAACGCCACCAGCGAGATCATCCGCTGGCAAACGGCCGTCGCGCACATGCGCCGCACCGTCACCGAAGACCATGAATTCCGCGGCCACCAGTTCAAGGCAGGAGAAAAGGTGGTCCTCTGGTACACCTCTGCCAATCGCGACGAAGAGATGTTCGAACAGGGCGAACTGTTCCTGCCTGAGCGCGAAAATGCGCGGCGGCACCTGTCATTCGGCTACGGTGTTCACCGCTGCGTCGGTGCACGCCTTGCCGAACTGCAGGTGTCGATCCTGATCGAAGAGATGGTGAAGCGCGGCATGCGGCTGGAGGCAGCCGGACCGGTCGGGCGCGAAGCCAACCCGTTCGTCTATTCGATCAATTCAACGCCCGCGCGGATCGTTGCCGGATGATAAGGCAGCTTGCCCGCACGCTCCTGGTCCCTCTGTCAGCCTTCGCGCTGCTGACCGCTAGCGCAAGCGTGGCGCAGACAAATCAGACCACCCAATCGCCGCAACGAAATCCCGACGACTGGAAGGAAAACTACGCCTATACGCTGGGCGTACAGGCCTTCACTTTCGGATTCCCCTACATCTACATGCCCGAGCTGCGCTGGGCATTCGTGGCCAATCCACCACCCAATGACATGACGCCTTACGCGCCGGTCAATCACTTCTTTCATTGGCGACGCCCGGCTGACGCCAGCTATCGCGGTGGTGGCGGCGCCAATAACGATACGCTATATTCGACCGCCTGGCTCGACCTGTCGAAGGAACCGCTGATCTTGTCGCACGGCGAGATGGGTGAGCGGTATTTCTATTTCCAGCTAGTCCAGATGGACTCGGACAATTTTGGCGGTCCCGGGCAGCGCCTGACAGGGGGGCACCCGGCAAGTTTCGCGCTGGTGGGACCCAACTGGCAAGGCAAGCTGCCACGCGGCATCAAAAAGATTTACCGATCACAGACCAACCACAATTTCATTCTCGCCCGAACTTTGGTTCAAGATCTGGCCGACGCCAAGGAAGTCAACAAGCTGCAGGATAAGTTCAGCCTTGTCCCGCTCAGCCTGTGGGGCAAGAAAGATGCGGTGCTGCCAGCCAGCCGTGACGTCTGGAAGCCTTTAAGCCGAAAGACCGATCCGCTTGCCGATTGGAAGACGTTGAACCGCTCGCTCGCCGAGAATCCGCCCGAAGCAAGGCTGGCCCCCATGATGCGTCAGTTCGCAACGATCGGAATCGGGCCGGGACTGGATGTTGAAGCGCAGGATGAGGCGACAAAGCGCGGGCTCGCACGGGCGGCGGTCGACGCACGGCAAATGCTGGTGGACATCAACAGGTCGCGCCATCCCTTCATGTGGATCGGCAAAAATGGCTGGGACATCTCGGTGCCCAGCTTTGGCCACATGGGGAAACTCGACCAGTATCTGCGTCGGGCCGTGGGCAATTATGCCGGGGTCTGCGCTCCGGAATCTGAGGAAGCCAGCTACTACCAGTCGAACAGCACTGGGACGGGTGAACTCTACGATGGGTCGAAGGCCTATACCCTTACATTTCCGCGGGGAGGCCTGCCAAAGGTTTCGGCTTTCTGGTCGCTGACGATCTACGATACCTCGACCGACATGACCTACAATCTGGTTCCCAACCCGATCAATCGTTACTCGATTGGTGACCGGACCAAGGATTTGAAATTCAATCCAGACGGTAGCCTGACGATATACATCCAAGGCGAATCGCCGGGCAAAGACAAGGAGTCGAACTGGCTCCCCAGCCCCCCCCAGGGCTATTTCGCACTGACCATGCGAGCCTATGTTCCCGGCAAGGAAATCGTCGAGCAACGATGGTTCCCGCCTGCCGTGCAACCCGTCAATACCAAGTGAGAGGATCGCATCCAAAATGACCGCCGCAACCGCTTCCAATGCCATCAAGTCGCGATCAATGGCTGCCCGCGCGCTCACCCTGTCTTCGGCTCTGGCGCTGGTCATGGTCCCGGCGCATCTACGTGCCCAAACACCGCAGGGTGACGTGATCGTCCCGACCGACGCCGACAGGCTGGAACTGCCCATGGCCGGTCCCAAGCCGCCTGTCATAACCACATTAGACGCCGCCAATGTCGCCAAGCTGCCGCGCTTCGAGGTTCGCGCACCGAAGGGCGCACCCAATGTCGTTGTCATCATGCTCGACGATATGGGCTTTGCGCAGTCGAGCGCCTTTGGCGGGCCGATCGCCATGCCCAACGTCGCGAAGGCTGCCGAGCAGGGGCTGCGCTACAACCGGTTCCACACATCGGCGATCTGCAGCGCGACGCGCGCGGCCTTGCTGACGGGGCGCAATCCGCACCAGGTCAATATCGCATCGGTGGTGGACATTTCGACTTCATTCCCCGGCAATACCGGCGTCATCCCGCTGCAAACCGCTCCCTTGCCCGGAATCCTGCGCGACAATGGCTATGCCACCGCGATGTTCGGCAAGGCGCATGAAGCGCCGTCATGGGAACGCTCGCCTATCGGCCCCTACAGGCAATGGCCGACCGGGCTTGGCTTTGAAAAGTTCTACGGGTTTCTTGGCGGGGAAACCGACATGTACGTCCCTGAAATTTACGACGGCACCGCAATTGTCGCTCGCCCGAAAAAGCTCGACTATCACTTCACCACCGACATGACCGACAAGGCGATCGAATGGACCAAGACGGTGCATTCGCTGACGCCGGACAAGCCCTTCTTCCTCTATTATGCGCCCGGTGCGACCCACGCTCCGCACCATGTGCCCAAGGAATGGACCGAGAAATATAAGGGCCGCTTTTCAAAGGGCTGGGACAAGCTGCGCGAAGAGGTTTACGCCCGCCAGCTCAAAATGGGCGTCATCCCGCGCGGTACCAAGCTGACCCCGCGGCCGCCGCAGATCCCCGCATGGGACAGCATGAACGCCGACCAGAAGAAGTTTCTTGAACGGCAGATGGAAACTTTTGCCGGTTTCGCCGACCATACTGATGCCGAAATCGGTCGCCTGCTCGACAGCCTCAAAGCGATGGGTGTGATGGATAACACGCTCGTCTTCCTGATCCTTGGCGACAATGGTGCCAGTGCCGAAGGTGGGCCGCTGGGTACCGACAATGAGCGGCGTGCGCTGAACGGTCCGATCGCGACGACCGAGCAGGTTTTGGGCAAGATCGATGAATGGGGCGGTCCGAAGACCCATCCACACTATGCAGTCGGCTGGGCCTGGGCCGGAAATACGCCCTTCCAATGGACCAAACAGATCGCCAGCCATTTTGGCGGCACGCGCAATGGCATGATCGTCAATTGGCCAGGACACATCGCTGACCAAGGCGTCCTGCGCGACCAGTTCCACCATGTGATCGACATTGCCCCGACCGTACTGGAAGCCGCCGGGATACCGCAACCCGCCAAGGTGAACGGCGTCACCCAAGACCCCGTCGAAGGCGTGTCGATGGCCTATACCTTCAAGGACGCCAAGGCGAAGGACAGGCGGACGACCCAATATTTTGAGATCGCCGGCAATCGCGCCATCTATGATAAAGGCTGGGTCGCAGCTTCGCGTCTCTTCATCCCCTGGGTACGCGAACCTTCACCCCCGCTCGATAAGGCGCCCTGGGAGCTCTATAATGTCGACAAGGATTTCAGCCAGGCGGACAATCTGGCTGCAAAGATGCCAGACAAGCTGAAAGAGATGCAGGCTCTCTTCGAATCCGAAGCGATCCGTAATCATGTCTACCCCATTGACATCCGGCGGGCAGAGCGGATGGACCCGGTGCTGGCGGGCCGACCTGACTTGCCCAATGGCCGCAAGTCGATGACGCTCGTGCCAGGCATGCGCCGGCTCCACGAATCGTCGATCGTAGGCACGCTCAACACGCGCTACCGGATTTCGACCGAGGTTGAACTGACCGGCAAGGATGGCGAAGGCGTGATCATTGCACACGGCGGACGCTTCACCGGCTGGTCGCTGTTCATGAAGGACAACCAGGTCCGCCACGAATACAACATTTATGGCGACGAACGCTTCAAACTCGCCAGCCCCGCGCTACCGCCCGGCAAGCACAGCATCACTTATGAATTCACCCCGGACAGCGCCGCCCGGGGTGCAGGCGGCGTCGCTACACTTAGCGTCAACGGTACCGAAGTGCAGCGCATCCATATGGGTCGAACCGTTCCCTTTGCGATGTTTGCCGATGACGGGATCGATGTCGGGATGGATGGCGGCTCCGCCGTTTCGAACGACTATTCGGAGGACGACAACGCCTTCAAGGGCAAGCTGGGCGATGTTCGTGTTGAACTGCCATGATCGCGTGAAGTGGTTTGACTGGCCGCACCTGCAAAGCATCGACTCTAGCACAGGATCGGAATTCGAATCTTGAGCAACACTGGTCGCGCAGCGCCGAACCAACCCGGCGTCAGCAAAGGCATAGCATGGGCCACCGTGTTGCTGCTCTGCATGCTCTACATGTTCGCCTATCTCGACCGGCTGATCTTTTCGCTGCTGATCGGCGGGATTAAGGCGGAATTCGGGACAAGCGACACCAAGCTGGGCCTGCTGGTCGGTGCCTCCTTTGCGATTTTCTATGTGCTGTTCGCGCTGCCCATGTCGCGGCTTGCCGACCGCTGGAACCGGCGCAGGCTAATCGTGATTGCGGCGCTGATCTGGAACGGGATGACCGCTGCCTCGGCCTTCGCGCCCAATTTTGAAACCCTTGTGGTGATGCGCATCGGCGTCGCGTTGGGCGAAGCGGCATTGGTGCCTGCGGCCATGTCGATGCTCGGTGACCTGTTCGAACGCGAGGCCCGGACGAAACCGATCGCGGTGTTCGTGGGTGCCGGATCGATCGGCGCGTCCGGTTCGATGGTATTCGGCGCCGCAATCGTTCAGCTGGCGACCTTGCCGGTAATCGCCGCAATACCTGTGATTGGCGAGCTTGCGCCTTGGCGGTTGACGTTGTTTCTGCTCGGAACACCCGGTCTGTTTTTCGTCCTCCTGTTCTGGTTGCTTTCAAGGGAGCCTGTGCGGATCGCGCATGAAGATGTGACACACCCTTCGGTGCCTGATGTCGCGCGGCATATGGGATCAAACTTCACCGCCTATGCAGCTGTCATCATGACGCCGTGCCTGATCGGCGTGGCGGGAACGGCGATGTTGACCTGGTATCCCACCTTTCTTGAACGCCACTTCGCCATGGAGATCGCGCAAGCAGGCTATGCCTTCGGGCTAATCGGATTGCTGGCCACGCCGCTCGCCGTTGCGGCGGGCCCGGCATGGATGAACTTCGTCAACCGGCGCGGCCGCGACGACGGCTATATCTGGGTGATCATCGCTGCGTCGCTTGCCGTCGTTCCACTGATGATCGCCAGCATGTCTGCCGCCAGCAGCACGTTGTCGCTCGTCTTTGCTGCCCCGGCCTATTTCCTGATCATGACTGCCTCCAACCTGTCGATCGTGACCATGCCGCTGCTGGCACCGGCCCGGATGCGCGGACAGGCGATGGCGGTATTTATGTTCGCCGGGGTACTCGTCTCGCTCGGTGTAGGCCCCTACATTGTCGCCTTCGTTTCCGAACAGCTCTATCCGGGCGATCAAGGGCTGGGCAAGGCGATGACGGCGGTGACCTACGGCGTCGTCCCGTTGCTGATCGCCGGACTGCTGCTGACACGCAAGGCGTTTGCCACCGCGATGCATGCGGCCGCTGAACGGGAGAAAGCGGGGAGCGCATACGCAGCTTCAGCTTCGATCGGAAATGAACCTTAGGAAAATAGGATCCGGGTTTTCCGACCTGAGCTACATGATCCCGATCCATCAAACGCCGGAAGGAAGGAACGGCCATGCAGATTTCCAAAGCCAGACAGTCCTTCACAGGAGAGGCTGCTCTACTCCTCGATGCCGCCGCTGCGGCAAAAGCCACCGAGATGGGCAAGCCCATGGTGAAAACTTGGGTACAAATCGCATGATCAAGCTCACATATTGCCTGCACCGCCTTCCTTCGCTGACGCGGCAAGAGTTCCAGACCTATTGGCGCGGCACACATGCTCCGCTGGTCGATGCGGCAAGCGAAGCACTGGGCATCCGCCGATATGTCCAGCAACACACCACAGAAAGCGCGTTGAGCAATGCAAGCAACGCGGCGCGTGGAATCCCCTATGGCGACGGCGAAGACTTTGACGGTGTCGCAGAGCTGTGGTTCGATAGCGAAGAGGCATTCGCCGCCGCCGTCGGCACCGAAGAGGGCAGAAAGCACGCCCGGATTTTGTCCAAAGATGAAGGGAAATTCATCGACTTCGCACGCAGCCGCTCATTCATCACGCGCGCAAACGATGTAATTGGATGACAATGCCCGGGATAAGTTGGAAGTCCTAGATCAGGTTGGAGAATGCAGGATGCAAGGACTGGAGATTGTTGCGATATTCAGCTTCAAGCTCGATGGAACGCTGCTCCTGAACCCGTTCAATACATCCGATCAAGCTTCCCTCCCACCTCACAGGGTGTGCCGAGGCAGCGCAGCTTGAACTGCCGTGCACGCTCGGCGCGTTGGGCCGCGCGTTCCTTGGGTGTGACCCATTTGGTGGTTGGCGGCAGTTCCTTGCGCAGTTCGGCCAGCTTGACCACGCGCACCTCCTTGACACCATTGGCGAGCGTTCCGACGACCGGATGGGTCAACGTCTGCCAGCGCACCGCAATGGAACCGAACGGGATACCGCTGGGATCGATCCAGTTGAACAGGCCGGGGTCTCGGCGCGCCACCACAAATGTGATCGCGCCATCGGGATTGGCCTTTGCCTGGAGATTGTTGAGGCTGCTGGTGCGGGTCACATGTTCGGGTGACACGGCGAAAGGCCGATAAGTGTTCACGCTCAGATATTTGGCACCCATCATGTTGAGTGTCATCACCAGTGCTTCGTCTTCCTTCAGATTAAACTGGGCTGATGAAAGAAAGCCAAGCGCCTTGTCCGGCCCGAGAGGCTCATCGGTAACCAGCTTCTGGCCAGGCGAGCCAGAGCCTTCGATCCAGCGCACGCGCACCGGACCCAGCTGGTTTTCGGTCAGCTTGCCGAACACGATATTGCGGTTGAGCGTGCCATCGACGGCTGCCGCGATATAGATTGACGCTTCTGCGGCTAGTGCATCAATTGACTTGCTTGCAGGTGCCACACCCTTAGTGCGTTTGATGGATAGCCTGACCGCGGGCAGCGAGCCGTCTCCCCTGATCTCGCGTGCGAAAACCTGTTTCACGCCTGGCTTGAGCTGGAGGTAGTTGGGGCGTCCATTGGCGGGCTCCGGGCCGACGGTCAACGTGATCGAGCCATCGGCATTGCGCTGGGTTTTGTCGGTCACCTCAAAGGCACCCGGAGGAATGTCGAGCTGCGCATTCATGCCATTTTCGTACATCAGGAAATCGTAAAGCATAAAGCTGAGCTGTGACGGCAGCACTTTACCCGGATGCATGGTTATCTCGTAGCTCGATTCCGGATCGACCCGCACGGCGCGATATATGGCGTCGACATTGTCGGCGTACCAGCGCGATCCGGGCACCGTATAGCCATGCCAGCGACGCGGTGCGGCATAGACCCACACAAAGGCCGGATCAGCAGCAGCACCCATTGCTGTGTAGAGCGATGCAAGCGTTGCAACTTCATCGATAGCAGACTTCACATAGCGCAGGGCATCGGGCTTTTCGCCCATGGGACTGGTCCGATAACGCTCGAGCCCCTTTGTCGCCGCTTCCCTGACGGCGGACATCGCCAGAATCCGCAATGCCAGCCGTTCCACGGCTTGCGCCTTGGGGCCGTTCGCATCGCTTAGGGTTTGCGCTTCGGCCTGCTTTTCAACAGGGACCGCTGTTGCGGGCTGCGCCGCAAACAAAAGGGCAATGGCGATTACCGCTGTTCGAGACATGATTAGTCCTGCTGGATTTACGACCGCCATTGACACTTTCCTTTCAGCCTCGGCGCTCGGGAATGGAGCGCCCTATCGCTATTCGAATTCGGTCTCTTCAATACATCCGATCAAGCTTCCCACCCAGTTCGCAAGGCGTACCGAGGCAGCGCAGCTTGAACTGTCGCGCGCGTTCGGCGCGTTGGGCCGCGCGTTCTTTGGGTGTGACCCATTTGGTGGCTGGCGGCAGTTCCTTACGCAGTTCGGCCAGCTTGACCACGCGCACTTCCTTGACGCCGTTGGCAAGTGTTGCCGAGACCGGATGGGTCAGCGTCTGCCAGCGCACCGAAATCGAGCCGAAGGGCACGCCGCTCGAATCAATCCAGTTGTGGACGCCCGGATCGCTCTGCGCGAACACAAAAGTGTAAGAACCGTCCGGATTGGCCTTGGACTGGTAATTGTTCAGGCTGCTGGTTCGGGTGACATGTTCAGGCGACAGGTAGAAGGGCCGGTAGGAATTCACACTGAGATATTTGGTGCCCATCAAGTTGAGCGTCATCACCAGCGCTTCATCTTCCTTGATGTTGAACAGACCACCCGACATGAAGCCCAGGACTTTGTCTGGGCCCAGCGGCTCATCAGTGACCAGCTTCTGTTTGCCCGTGCCATCATTTTCAATCCAGCGGATCCGTGGGGGCGACAGTTTATTGTCGAAGATCCGGCCAAACACCACCTCAAGATTGACTGTTCCATGCACGGCTGAGGCAATGTAGGTAGCCGCCTCGGCCGCCAATTCGTCCATCGTTCTGGCAGGAGTTGGCGTGCCTTCTGTGCGCTTGATCGACAGCCGCACGGGCGGAAGCGTCCAATCCCCTCTTATTTCGCGTACGAAGATCTGCTTCACGCCCGGCTTGAGCTGAAGATAGTTTACGCGCCCATTTGCCGGTTCCGGCCCGAAAGTGAGGGTGATCGAACCATCGGGATTGCGTGGCGTATTCTCGGTAATTTCCAGCGATCCTGGTGGAATTTCCAAATTTTCGGAGACGCCATTTTCGTACATTAGCTGGTCATAGAGCATGACACTTAGCTGCGCTGGCAGGGCCTTTGCCGGATGCAGAGTCACCTCATAACTTGATTGGGTATCGACCCGCGCAGCCCGGTAGATGGTGTCGACATTGTCGGCATACCAGCGACTTCCCGCAATCGTATAGCCATGCCATCGCCGGGGCGATGCAAAGACCCAGCCAAAGGTCGGTTCGGGCACGGCACCCAGGGCCGTATAGAGAGCAGCAAGCGTTGCAACATCATCAATCGAGGATTTGGCATAACGCCCGCCCTCCGGTTTCTTCGCCTGTTCGCTCGCCAGATAGCGCACCAGCCCGGCTTCCGATGCCTTTTTGACGGCAGGTGTGCGCAGGATTTTCAGGGCGAGCTTTTCGGCCGCCTGTGTTCGGCGGCTGTTCGCATCGGTTCCGTCTTGCATTGCGGCAGGGCGCGCCGAGACGGTGGAACCGATGGGTAGCACTGCACAAAGAAGCGTTGCGGCAATCAGGGATTGCCGAATGCTACGCCGCGAATGAAGGGCCTGCGCAGTTGGCTTCAGATGTCTGCTCATCGTGTCTTTCCTTCCAGTGGCTGGACCTTGAAATCGGTCCTGTCGTTGCTTTCAAAATATGGTTTCATTTCAAAGTAGGTCTTTCCTCAAGCTGACCGATAGGTTCGGTAATCAGGCCTGGAAATCATGGGTTATCCCGGTCAGTGTTCGGGCAATCACGGTCTGGTTCCTGATCATTTCGATCTTTGGCCAAGTTTCCCGCTCGCCTGATCTCACCAGATCGCACATTTCCGTCACCGAAAGCTGGCTCAACCCCTTTTTGAGCGATGCAAACTGCACCGGATTGATCATCGTGATGTCGCCGACATATTCCTGATCGAGAATCGACATCCCCATTGTCACAGCGGCGTTGAGCTGGGGGAAATAGGAAAGTGGCTTTTCCATGATCGCGTAGTTGGCATTGGCCCAGGCCTTGTAGGTCGCAACCGAAGCCTGATGCATCAGCGCCAATGGAGAGTCGGGCTGTTTGGTATCCGAAATGAACGGCGTGACCATTGGATTGGCTTGACTGACGATATGGTGATTGACCCCGAACAAGCGGGCCAGCCTCTTGGTCGGCAGGTCGCTGGTGACCGAGCCATCGACCCATCGTTGGTCCTCAAGATAGGGTACGCGCTTGCCCTTATGGTCCTTGGCCATCAACGCGATCGGTTCATAAATACCTGGAACCGCGCAGGAAGCCTGTACGGCCTCGCGGATCATGACGTTGGGAGAGGCGATGGCATTGAGCAGCCGCGACTTCTGATGCTTCTCGGCGGGGGCGATCGAAATATTGAGATAGCGACCGGTCAGTTCATAAGCCTCCTGAAAGGTCAGGTCGGGGATCAAATGCGCCATCTGCCGCTTTCCCATTTCCTGCGTAATGAGTTCCCCCTCTTTTCCGTTATTGCCATGTTTCTCGCCCAGCTCGTAAAGCCAGCGCGCGTCGAAATAATTGGGCAGTTCCTTATCGGTATGTGTGCACAGCATTGCGCCGACGACCGAGCCGCCGCTCGATCCCGAAATGATCCGCGGCAACAGGCCTTGTTCCCACATCGCCTTGGCAACACCAAGATGGAAGAACAGGAACACACCCGATCCGCTCATCAGGAAGGCTGATTGGCCGTAGCAACGCAGCGCGCGAATGAAGAAAGCGCGCTTTTCCTCCCGGCTGATCTGCTTGTCACTTGTCGCAGCGATGTGGCGCAATGCTTCGTCGATTTCCTGAACATAGTCTTCGATCAGGTGCTTGGTGCCAAAGGCGGAGCGCTGGTAGAGCTTGCCATTGGCTATGCCATCCATATTGCCATGGATGCCCTCGTTCAGATTGAACAATACTGCATGGTCGTCGCCCTCAGTGCGAAACTTGCGCAGCGTATCGAGCCGTTTGCGGATCGAGCGATAGCCGTAGAGATCCGATTCCTCTTCCTCGCGCCACGCCTTCCCGCCTTTGGCGGCATCGAGCGCCTGCGCCTTTTCCGACCATTCGGTGTAGGAACCGGCATCGATCTTGCGGCGCGCGGAGTTTTTGAGGAAGCTCGAATTGATCATTTTTTTCCCTGACGTTTTTGTGCCACCGGTGGCACTGCTTTTTTGACTTTTCGAGGCTGGGGCCGGGGCTTTGCCTGCACAGGCTTTGCCGCCGTCTGGTTGACCTCGCGCGCTGCCGCCAGCAACTGATCGAAGCTCGCGCGCAACGCGGCAGCATATTCAGCCGGATCGGGGATCATCGCCCTGTCGCTGGTGAACGAGAGCGTAAATTCGCCGCAATGGCTGTGGATGATGTTGATCAATCCCATGCCATGAACAATTGGCCCCATGCCGTAGATGCTGACCATCTTCGCACCACAAAAATAGAGTGGCACCGTCGAGCCGGGTACGTTTGTCACCACACAATTGGCAACCGGATTGAGCGATCCACTGACGAAGGTCTGACCCGCAAGGCGCGATGCCAACCCGACCAGCGCACCCGGCATATGTTCGCTATATTGCGAGATGGTTTTGGCGCCCAGCGCACCTACCATCGCTTTACTGTTCTTCGAATCATCAAGGATCCGTTGCAGTCGTTCCAGCGGTTCCGAAATGTTAGTCCCCAAGGTGACCAGCATCATCGAAACCTGATTGCCCGCTGAAGACTTTTCGGTTTCGCTGCGCACCGAGATCGGGCAACCGGCATTCATGCTGGCTTCTGGCAGTTCATCCTTCGATTGCAGGTAGCGCCGCAAACCTCCGCCGATGACCGAGAGGAGGACATCATTGACCGTCGCACCGGGTACGGCTTGCCGTATTTCCTTGATTTCGTCCATTGTGATGGCGATGCCGTCAAGTACGCGATGCGCTGACAGGGGTTGATTGAACCGTGTCTTGGGTGGCCGCTCTGCTGTGTCAATTGACACCTGACCGGCGCTGACCTGGCGGCGCAATTCGGCGACACCGGGCAAGGTCTTTAAAATGGTTTCGCCCAACCGCCAGGGCTGGGTCAGCGCGTTGAGCTGGGCTTTGGCAAGCAATTCGACCGGGTTGGGAGTTGGCTCCGGTTTCCAGTCATCATCGATCCGCCGTGATTTCCATTCGGGCGTCAGGTCGTGCAAAGCCGCCGTCAGTTCTACGCCAGAGGCACCGTCAATCGCCGCATGGTGCACCTTCGAAATGATGGCCCAGCTTCCCTTGGGGATGCCTTCGATATTGTCGAGGCCTTCGACGATCCAATATTCCCAGAGCGGCTTGGTCATGTCGAGCGGACGGGAGTGGATGCGCGCGGCCTGGATCGAAAGCTGGCGCCGGTCCCCGGGCGCAGGAAGGGCGATATGCCTGACATGATATTCCAGATCGAAATCGTCATCTTCGACCCAATAGGGATGGTCGAGATCGAGCGGTACGCGCACCAGTTTTTGCCGGAAGGCACGGCCTGCAGCCAGCCGGCTTTCGAAGAAGCGCAGCACGTCCTTGAAGCGGATCGGGCCGTCAAGCGACGTTGACGGATCATAGATTGCGACAGAACCTACGTGTTGGGGCGAATTGCTGCCTTCCGCATAGACAAAGGTGGCATCCATTCCCGAAAGCTGTTGCATGCCATCATTCTCCTTCCGTCAACTGGCTCCGGTTGGTGAACCGGCACCTTGCGAAACCTGCACAGCCGTTGCTGCCTAGCCTTGGCGAAAATCCTTTAACTGCAATCGGCTTTTCGGGTTGAGCAGCTCCTGAAACTCAACAATATTTCCATCCGGATCACGTGCATAACAGGTGTGCACACCCGGCATGCGCTGGGGCGGAGATAGAAACGCAACCCCGGCTTTTGAAAGGCGCTCATATTCGCCTTCAACATCGACAACGTCGAAGCAGACATGGGTAATCGCCGGATCGCAGGCGCGCCTTGCGCTATCCCCCGGCCCAGGGGCGGGCGAATGATATTCGAACAGCTCCAGAAATGCGTTGCCCGCGTTGAGCATCACAAACCGGCCTTTGGTATTTTCAAGACCTGTGATGCTGTCCATTGCCGCATCGTCCTGCCAGTCCCCGCCCACTGCCTGTTGTAGGCCAACCAGCCCGACATAAAAATCGAGCAAGCGATCCAGATCGCGCGTTGAAATCGAAGCGTGGTGGATGCCGCGGATCATGTCGAAAGCCCTTCCAACATGATCAAGGCACCCGCTTCAGCACCGGATCGGGCCACAGTCCGTCAACGATGGTCTGGTCGGCCCAGTAGAGGCGCATGATGATGAAGAAATTGTCCTTGGGTATCGGAAGCCAGTTGCTCTCCTTATCCGCACCCGGGCTTTCAGGCTGGACATAGATGTCGAGCGAGCCATCGGCGTTATACTTCATCGAATCGCGCATGGTCAGCACATGCCGGTTGAGCGGAAGGCCGGGGATCAGGTTGAACATCCGGTCATAGGTGGTGAACGACCATGACCAGCCGACCTTGGGAATCTGATATTTGTCGAGATGGATCACATAGCGGTTACGCCCGTCGAGCGATTGCGCATTGGTGTCCGACGTCATGAACACATAGATGCCGTCTTCGGGCAATTGCGCACCTAGCCCCATGACCGAGATGTAATAGCGCAGATCATAATTGGTGCCGAACCTGCCCTGCAGCTTGCGCATGTCGGGTTCCATGCCGACCGTCGCAACCTTGAGCTGTTCACGAGGGATCGAATTGCGCGCATAATCCTCGATCACCATCCGGACTTGCGGGCTGAACTTGCTCAGCTCGAACTTCAGACCTGGACCAATGCCCAGCTTGGCGAGCTTTGTCAGCAGCGGTTTGTCAGCAGGATATCCGGGATTATCGACCAGAAGCGCATTGAGCCGGTTGAAATATTCCTCCACCGGCATCTTCTTGATGATGCTGGTATAGGCCGTCTGCGGCCCGATATCGAGGCGGCGGATCCGGTCATCCTGGTTGGGATTGGCGGGGCCATTGGGCCAGCGGCTCAGTGGAGTCAGGAACAGCTTGTCCATGATCGGGAAGCCGTTCTTGACCCGGTCTTCCTGGCTGTGAACCATGATCCGCGTTGCGATCATACCGATATTGCTCGGCATCCGGATCAGTTCCATTCCCTTGGGAACCTTGCCCTTCCAGAACGGTCCGGCCAGCAGATAGGTGCCGCCGTTGTTCCCGACGGTGCGCGTGCTCATGACGCGCACCACATTGTTCCACGCATCGGCAACCGGCATGGCGAAGAAGCGGTCACCCATAGGCGGAACCTGCAACACCAGCGGATCTGCCTTCAGGTCGAACCAGGCCCCGGCATACATGGTTTCGCTGTTGTAGCCCGGGATCGCCTGATCCTTGGCGTTTGCGCCGCCTGTTTGCAGATAAAAGGCGTTGTGAACCTCTCCATAGGCGACTTTACTCATCCGGTCGGTGGCGACCAGCGGGAAACCGAAGCGATAAGCAAGGCGCAGCGTCTCCGCGATTTCGGCTTCTTCGGATAGCGGGGCGGCAGCCGGAGAAACAATCGGCTTGGCAGGTGGGGCGAACTGGGCCGAAGCCGGTGCCGCCCACATCAAGGCCGAGGCCATCGCCGAGAGCGTCAGGATTTTCGCAAAGCGTTTCGTGCGATTGAAGATGGCCATAAAAAGGTTCCTTTCGCTCAAGCGCAAACGCGCGGCGTCTGACGCCGCGGCTCGTGAAAAGAAAAATCCGCCGGTGGCTTATGCCACCGGCGAAGGAGAGGCTCAGAATTTGAACGTAGCTTCAAGGCCGTAGGTACGCGGTGGCGCATACCAGCCGACGAACCCGCCTGGTGCGGCAAACCCGCCCGCGCTCATGACCGAGTTGAGGACGAACACGGTCGTTGCGGTGTAGTAGGTGTGATTGGTCAGGTTGCGGCCATAAGCCGACACACGCCAGCGACCATCTTCAGCTTCCACCCCGATGCGGGCAGCGAGCAAAGCATAACCCTTTATCACACCACGCGGATCGAGCGTTTCGACGGTATTGGTCTTGTCGGTGAAGGTAACGTCACCGCCCAGGAACCCGACCAGTCCGCTAGTGCCTATCGGCGTGCGATAATCAGCCGCAAGGCTGGCTGTGATCGGCGGCGAGTGGAACGGACGATAGCCGGTGAAATTACAGCTGCCTGGGCGCGGTCCGGCGGGGATTCCGGGGTTCCGGTTTGGACAGCTACCGGCTTCATAGCTGGTATATTTCGCATCCAGATAGGCTAACGAACCGCGCAGGGTCAGTTCGTCCGTCGGCTTGACGATCATGTCCATTTCGAAGCCCTGTGAACGCCTGTCACCGGCGTTGCCGACCACAAAACCAGAGCCAGCCGGGTTGACCGTGGCGCTCTGAATGTCTTTCACATTCATCCGATAGATATCGAAGTTGAATACCACCCGACCATCGAGGAAGCTGGACTTGATACCGGCTTCAATCGTGTCAGACTTTTCCGCACCGAATTGGATCGGGATGGTCTGGTTGACGGGCGTACCGTTGAAGCCACCGCTCTTCGAACCCGTACCATAGGTGATATAGGCCATGACATCATCGGTGATGTCATATTTTGCGGTGAGCGAGTAGGTCCACCTGCTTTCCGAGTTTTTCAGCCCGGTGCGGATGCTGCCCGGGTTGATCAGAGCTCGGAAGATCGCAGACGTCGTCGGAGTCAAAATGGTTCTGGAATTTGCATCCTTTTCGTCATTCGTAAAGCGCAGCCCGCCGATCAGGTGTAGATCGTCGGTGACATTGAACGTCAGTTGCCCGAAAGCTGCGATGCTTTCCGTCTTCTGATCGTAGTAGGAATCGTAGCGATCACCGACCGAAAGCCTCACGCCCGCTCCGAGCGGGAACAGGCGATTTGCACCTGGTCCCATTTCCAGAACACTCAGTCCATTGACCTTTTCGTTGAGGTAATAAAGTCCAAGGAGATAATCGAGCGTTTGATTGCCGGGAGAAGCAAGCCGGAATTCCTGTGTCCAACCTCTGCGATACACACGCTGGCCTTGGTCATTCAACGTACGACGCGATACCCCCGCATAGGGTGAGCGGGGGTTAGCATTTTTGATCCAGCTATACGCCGTGATTGAAGTCAACGTACCAACACTACCCAGATCGACATCGACCGTAGCCGAACCGCCAGCCAATCGCATATTATCGACGCCCGGCTCCGATTCCTCGACGATGCGATCGCCAGTCACCGTGGTCAGCAACGGAGTACCCAGCGCAATAGAATCGGCAATAAAGCCAGGAATCGCGACCTCAGAATAGTCGAGGATTTCCGGCGAGCAGCAACGGGATTTGATTTGGGTGTAGTGTCCGATCAAATTAACTGTCACGCTATCGCTCGGATCCCACTTCAGTCGCCCGCGGATCCCGTACTGCTTCTCTTTATTGATGCGCTTTCCATCGAAGATGTTGAATTCGTAGCCGTCACGTTTGCTGTACCAGCCCGAAATACGACCCGCGAGATTCTCGCCCAGACCACCACCAACATAGCCGCTTAGGTTCACCGCGTTGTAATTGCCATAGGAGGCGGTAGCCGAGGCTTCGAAGTCCTGAGTCGGCGCACGGGTGTTGATGTTGATCGCACCGACCGGCGTATTGCGGCCATACAGCGTGCCCTGCGGGCCACGCAGCACTTCAACGCTGCTGATATCGCGCAGATTTGCCTGTAGCGGGCCGGGGATTGGCAGGTAAACGCCATCAAGAAAGACGCCGACGCTGGGCTCGATGCCCTGATTGGTGCCGTTCTGGCCAACGCCACGCAGATAGACGCCCGAGTTGCGTGCAAGGTTTGATTGCGCAAGGCGAAGACCGGGCACATATTTCTGCAGATCGTTGAGGCTGTTGATGTTCTGTTTTTCCATCAGATCGCCGCTGACCGCGGTGACCGCCATCGGAACATCCTGGATATTTTCGGCGCGTTTGGTCGCGGTCACGATGATGACCGATTCATTGGCCTCTTCCTCTGGCTCGGTCTGGGCAAAAGCGGCGCTTGCGTTGAATGCAAGCATCGAGCTGCCGACCAACAGGAATCGAGCGAGTTTGTAACTTTTCATATTGAGTCCTCCCCTCCAAAAGGCGCGTTGTGAAGATTGTCTACAACTTTTGAAACGCGCCGTATTGTCCAAATGTGCCCCTAAATTATCAAATCACGACAGCGCATTTTTGCGCTTTTTCGCCATATCAAGGATGGCATTCGGCGCAGGCGCTCATGGCGTCAGCACCATTTTCAATGCGCCGCCTTCGCGCGCCTCGAACAGCCGATAGGCTTCGGGTCCCTCGGAAAGCGGCATGCGGTGCGAGATATACTTTTCTGGCCGCAGTCGTCCCGATTGAACCAGCGGGAAAAGAACCGGCAATTCTTCGGGTACCGAGCAGGTTCCGACCCGAAATGTCAGCCCGGCGGCGAAGGCGCGTTCGAGCGGGAAGGCATAGCGCCGCGACTGCTGCACGCCGATCACTGATACGGTGCCGCGCGGCTTGACCAGCCTGAGTGCCAGATCGACGGTCGCATCGCTGCCCACCACTTCAACAACACAATCAAGTTTCCGGCCTTTGCTGGCCTCACGAATGATATCGATAGCTTCATTGGGATGAAGCGCTATCGCACCGGCGGCTTCTGCCAGCGCCCTGCGCTCCGCCACTGGATCGATCGCATAAACGACATGTGCCCCCATGATGAAGGCGCTTTCGACAACCATCAGGCCGATAGGGCCAAGGCCCACGACAGCGACGCTGGAGCCGGGATGAATATCGGCCTGACGGGCACCAAACCATGCCGTCGACAAGGCGTCGGTCATCATCAGCGCCTGATCGTCGGTTACGCCTTCCGGAATCAGAACCGCGTTCATGTCGGCGGCGGGAACGCGCATCGCCTGCGCCTGCACACCCTGCATATTGGCTGAAATTCCATAGGTCGTGCCGGACCGTGTGTCGCAACCCAGAACATTGCCCGACAGACACGACCGGCACATGCCGCAGCCAATCGCGGCTGGCATCATCACTTTGTCGCCAACCTTGATCCGGTTCACTGCCTTGCCGACCTCGACCACTTCGCCAACCGCCTCATGCCCGACGCAAAAGCCGGTATCCTCGCTGAAGCCGTGGCCGTGATAGATATGCAGGTCGCTGCCGCAGATCGAACAGGCGCTGACCTGGACGATGGCATCGCGTTCGGAATGCAGCGTCGGATCATCCATATTGTCAAAGCGGATGTTTCTCGCCCCGAAATAGCGTAGTGCCTTCATATCGCTCGCTCCTGCCCTTCCCAAAATGGTTCGCGCAGCTTGCGCTTGAAGACCTTGCCCGAATCCTCGCGTGGCAACTCCTCCATGAAAACATATCGGCGCGGCAGCTTGAACGAAGCCAGACGCTCGCGCAGATAATCCCGGATCGCACCTTCATCGGCTGTGATGCCCGGTTGCGGCTGGATGGCGGCACAGATGCTCTCGCCAAACTCCTCGTCGGGTATGCCGAAAACGGCACAATCGGCCACACCCGGTGCCTTGTGCAACTCGCTCTCGATCTCGGCGGGATAGATGTTGACCCCGCCCGAGATGATCATGTCCTTCGCACGATCGCAGATGAAGAGAAAACCGTCGGCATCCAGATATCCGACATCGCCAGGGGCAATCAGCCCGCTGACTTCGGAAGCCCGGCGTTTGGCATCGTCGCCATGATAGGTGAAATCCGGCACGTTGGGGTTGAGCGAAACGATTTCGCCGACTTCCCCTTGGGGAAGTTCAACCCCATCCTTGCCGACGATGCGCACAATGGTGCCTTCGACCTCGCGCCCGACGGTTCCCGGATGCGCCAACCATTCCTCCGACGTGCAGAATGTAACGATGCCGGTTTCGGTCGAGCCGTAATATTCGTTGATGACGGGGCCCCACCATTGGATCATGTCGCGTTTGACCGGTGGCGGGCAAGGCGCGGCCGCGTGCACAACAAATTTCAGCGAAGAAAGATCGTAACGGCTTCGCACCTCGGGCGGCAATTTGAGCAGCCGGCTGAACATGATTGGTACCACGTGCAAATGGGTAACGCGCTCTTCCTCGATGGTGCGCAGCAGCTCCTCTGCGTCAAACTTGGTCTGCAGGATCACGCTGCCACCTATCCGGGCCGCAATCAGCCCGTAACTATTGGGCGCCGAATGATACATGGGGCCGGTTACGACGGTCACGACGGCTTCCGGATCGGTGAAGCCAAAGCCGATCTGCGCCATGCGCGCGCCTGCTGCGGCTTGCACCGCGTCAGGCGGAGGGCGGCGAACCCCCTTGGGCCGTCCTGTCGTGCCGGAGGTGTAGATGATTGTCCCTGGAGAAGGCAGCTCCGGACCGTCATAGGGAGCAAACCCCTCCAGCCATGCATTCCAGTCCGCCATTCCCGACGGGATGGCACATTGCTCTGCCGGCAACCCATAGGCTGTGCGGATCTCGTCTGGCGTGGGCACAACCAGCACGATAGTGCCTTCCGGAAGCGCGCTTTTAACCCCGTTGTACAGGTCGGCGTGGATCACGACGACGCGCGCGCCGCTGTCTTCGAAGATGTAGCGCGCCTCGGCCTCAACATAGTGCCAGTTGACCGGCACCGAATAGGCACCGACCAGCCCCGCGGCTATGCTGGCTTCGATGAAAGCAATGTCATTGCGCAGATAGACCGCGACCGTATCCCCCGGCTTTACACCCAGCGAAGCTAGACCCGCCGCTGCCCTGCTCGCGCGGTCCGCCAATTGCGCGGACGTAATGGCCCGCGTCCCGATACTGATCCTGCCCAAGGTCCTCTCCCTGTCGTTTTATTGACTGTTCATCGCAACATATTCTGCAATCTTTTGCTTACCCAATTGGCTCATATGCACCTCGTCCGGTCCATCGGCGATGCGCAGGAAACGGTTGAGCGTGAAGAAGTCGGCGATCGGCGTGTCATCGCTCACACCCATGCCACCATGCACCTGGATCGCGCGATCGCACACAGTCTGCGCCATCTGTGGAGCGATAACCTTGATCGCCGCGATCAGGTCCTTGGCGACCTTGTTGCCATAGCGATCCATGGCGTCGGCTGCTTTCAGCGTCAGCAGGCGGCACATCTCAACCTCGCAGAAGCTGCGGGCGATGTCCTGGCGGATGCTGGACTGATCGGCGAGCTTCTTGCCAAATGCGACGCGGCTGTCGGCCCGGCGCGCCATGATTTCCAGCGCGCGCTGAGCCTGGCCGATCGAGCGCATGCAGTGATGGATACGGCCCGGCCCGAGGCGTCCTTGCGCAATCTCGAACCCGCGCCCTTCGCCCAGGATCAGATTTTCCTTGGGCACGCGGACATTGTCGAAACGCAATTCGCATTCGCCGCCGGGCGAGTTCTGCGACCCGAATACAGTAAGGTGGCGCACGATTGTGATCCCGGGCGTATCGGGTTCAACCAGAATTTGTGAGTGCTGGGTGTGGCGCGATCCGTCGAACCGGCTCTTTCCCATGACGATCCAGATATTGCAGCGCGGGTGCATCGCGTTGGAGATCCACCATTTGCGCCCGTTGAGCACATAGTCGTCGCCGTCGGGCAGGATCGAGAGCTCAAGATTGGTCGCGTCGGACGAGGCGACCTGCGGCTCCGTCATCACATAGGCCGAGCGGATGCTGCCATCGAGCAGCGGCTTCAACCACTTCTCCTGCTGTTCGGGCGAACCGAACTTTGCAAGGACTTCCATATTGCCGGTATCAGGGGCTGAACAATTGAACACCTGGCTCGACCAGGGCACCCGGCCCATGATTTCTGCGAGCGGCGCATATTCAAGGTTCGAAAGACCGGGCGAGAAGGCCCCATATTCGTGCGGCAGAAACAGGTTCCACAGACCCTGCATGCGCGCCTTCTCCTTTAGGCCTTCCATCCCCGGCCATTCCTGCCACAGCTTTGCCGGATCACTGACCCAGTCGTGATAGGCTTGTTCATTGGGATAGATATGGTCCTGCATGAAGGCCTCAAGCCGTGTGATGAGGTCCTTCACTTTGTCGCTATGTTCGAAATTCACGATTCAATCTCTCAGTTATGGGTGGGGTTGAGCACCTCGCACGGCATCGGGTGTTGCATCTATCGTCACCGATTCGATCTCGCCATTGAATGCAAAGGGAGAGGCATAGGGCCCGGCGGGCGTTCCGGTGTCCATACCCACGTCGAATGTCTCATCGGCGGTGAAGACCAATGGTACCGTACGCTCGATCCGGCCGCTCGCAACCGGCTTGCCGTCAACCATCAGTGTGCCGAGGCCACCCTTGCCCATGCCGCCGCCATCATAGGCGAATTCCCATCGCACAGCGTGTGCGCCGGGTGCGACCAGCGGGCCGCGCACCACCGAGACCGTACCGAAGAAATTGTAGCTGAAGTTGAGGCGCCCAACTTCGAAATACGCACTCCAGCCGGATTCGAGCCCGCCGATTGCAGCGATCACACCCTTACCACCGCCTTCGGGCACGACGAGATTGGCTGTCAGGCTGAACGAACGGTTCTTGGTGTTCGGCGCAATCGGTTCACCGATCCGTACCGCGCCGGGATAATAGGTCATCTTGAACGGCACCGGCGGGCCGGGCAACTTGCTGCGATCAATCCGGCCGAGCCCGCGATCATCGAGCGGATAGACGTGGTTGCGACGCGCTTCGGCATCGAACAGCTTCTGCATCTGCTTAAGCTTGGCCGGATGTACCGAGGCCAGATCGACCGCCTGGCTGAAATCTCCGTCGAGCCTGTAAAGCTCCCAGCGCTCGTCGGCGTAACTGGGCAGCACGTTGAATTCCCACGGGGCGCGGCCATGAAACACCGCCGCGACCCAGCCATCGTGATAAATCGCGCGGTTCGACATCAATTCGAAATACTGGGTGCGGCGGCGGCTGGGCGCCTCTGGATGATCGAAGGTATAGGCCATCGAAATCCCGTCGAGCGGCTGCTGCTTGATCCCGTTGACCGCGCTAGGCAGGCCGACCCCGGCGGCTTCGAGCACGGTCGGCATGATATCGGTGATGTAGTGGAACTGGCTCCGCAGACCACCATGATCGTGGATCCGATTTGGCCAGCTAACTACCAACGGGTTGCGGGTGCCGCCGAAGTGCGAGGCGACCTGCTTGGTCCACTGGAACGGCGTATTCATCGCCCAGGCAAAACCGGCTGGATAGTTGGTGGCGGACTTGGGACCACCGAGTTGGTCAAGATTAGCCAACAACTGGTCGGGGTGCTCGACCACCCCGTTGATCACCGCGATATCGTTGGCCGTGCCGAAAGGCCCGCCTTCGCCGCTGGCGCCATTGTCGCCGACCACGACCATGAACAGCGTGTTATCCCAATGGCCCGTAGCCTTGAGTGCATCGACCATCCGTCCGATTTCATGATCGGTTTCGGCAAGGAAGCCGGCATAGACCTCCATCAATCTTGCGCCGATCTTCTGGCGATCGGGCGAAAGCGAATCCCAGGCCGGGATCTGCTTTGGTCGCGGGATCAGTTTGGTGCCTTGCGGGATCACGCCCAGCTTGAGCTGGCGCTGAAAGCTCTGCTCGCGCAGCACATCCCATCCTTGATCGAACTGACCGCGAAACTTGTCGGACCAGGCCTTGTCGACCTGGTGCGGGGCATGGGTCGCGCCGGGCGCCCAATAGACGAAGAACGGCCGATTTGGCGCAAGCGTTTTTTGCAGCTTCATCCAGGCGGTGGCGCGGGTCGAGAGGTCTTGGGTCAGCGTCTCGCCCGCGCGGTAGTGCGCTTCGACCGGTACGGTGTTTTCATACAGCGCCGGCGCATACTGGTTCGTCTCACCAGCGTTGAATCCATAAAAATAGTCGAAGCCCATGCCTGTCGGCCAACGGTCGAACGGTCCGGCCGGCGAGATTTCCCAATCGGGGGTGCCGTGCCACTTGCCCCAAGCCGAGGTGGCGTAACCATTGTGCTGCAACACCTGGGCAACCGTCGCTGCGCTTTTGGGGATGACCGAAGTGTAGCCTTGATAGCCAGTCGCAATGCCAAGCCCCATCTCAACCCTGTGGGGATTGCGACCGCTGAGCAGCGCGGCACGTGACGGGCTGCAGACTGCCGCGGTGTTGAAGGCATTATAGCGCAGCCCTTCCTTGGCCAGCCGGTCGATATTGGGGGTCGGCACGGGCCCGCCAAATGTGCCGGCAGCGGCAAAGCCGACATCGTCGAGCAATATGACCACGACGTTGGGCGCTCCCTTGGGCGCAACCGGTCCGCCGCGGATCATGCCGGGTGTCGAATCCTTGTAGGTCTTGCCAACCTTTACTGCTTTGACCTTGGCATCCGGTCCTGGCACGGAAACCGCCGAGGGAACCGCTGTCGCAACCGCAGCCGACAGGAACAGGTGGGAAAGCAGGATCATATCAAGCGGCCATCCGCATGGCCGCCGAACGGGGGTTGCGGGCGACTTTTCCAGGGCGCGCGCCTGTATCCTTGTCATCGCGGCGCACCGGCACGCCATTGACCATGGTCATCACGTAACCGATCCCGTCCTGCACATAGCGCGGTGCGTTGCCCGGGAAGTCGTAGACGAAATGCGGGCGTTCAAAGTCCAGCCGCTCAAAGTCGATCACATTGAGGTCGGCGCGTTTGCCCTCCGCAATCACGCCGCGGTCTTCGAGGCCATAAAGGTCGGCGACCAGCTTGGTCGAACGATGAACCAGCGTCTCTACCGGGATCGGATCGCCGCTCGCCCGGTTCTTGGCCCAGCGCGCCAAGAGGTAGGTGTAAATGCCGCCATCGACCATCAGTTTTGCATGGGCCCCGGCATCGCCTGATCCGATTGCAAAGCCCGGATTGTTGAACAGCTTGTATTTCAGCTCGGTTGCTTCGGGCACATAGTCGGCAAACCAGATCATGATCGCCTTACCCTCTTCGGCAATCAGCATATCGTAGAACAGCTCTTCGGGATCGCGCCCGGCTGCCTTGGCTTGCGACACAATCGACCGTTCGCGAACCGGTTCATAGTCGGTGTCCTTGCCCTCATAGGGGAACACGGCCTTGATTTGGTTGCGGATCGTCAGCCAGAACATCTGCAGCGGATCGTCGGTTCCCATATCGCTATCGGGTTCAGACAGGATCGCGGCCTTGATTGCGGGATCGGCCATTTTCCGCGCGCGCTCGGCGCAAGGCAGATGCGCGATCGACCGGTACGTCGGTTTGGCGAGGAAGATGTGGTGGCCGTCAAGATTGACCAGTGCGGTCAACAACCGTGCCGCTGTCTGCGGATAGATCGGTTCGCCTGCGGCATGCGCCGCGTCGATTTCAGCCATAACACGTGGCCAGTCCTCACCGATGCGCGGGTTGCATCCGAACGAGAAGGTGCAGCCCACGCCGGTTTTCTGGTGCAGTCGGCGCATCAGCTTCACTTCATCAGAGATGAAATAGGGATCGGGCTTGAACCCGGCCATCTGGTTTTCCTTGCCATCGCCTTCGACGACGCCGGTTTGGCCAGACGGGATCATCTGGATCACACCGCCACCGGCTTCCTTGATCGCCTCGGCAATCGCGAACAGTTCCTCCTCGGTCGCCAGCGTGCCGGGCAGCGGGCCGGTATCGAGATTGATGATGTAGCTGCGCGCGGTGCTGAAGCCAAAGGCACCGGCTTCCACGGCTTCTTTCACCAGCCGGGCCATTTCGGCAATGTCTTCCTTGGTGGCCGGTTCGTTACGGATTCCACGCTCGCCCATCACATAGGCGCGCAAGGCCGAATGCGGGACCTGCGCAACCAGATCCAAGGTATATCCCTTGCGGTCGAGCGAATCGAGATATTCGGGGAAGCTTTCCCAATCGAAGTCGACCGTTTCCCTGACCGCCGCAACGGGAACTTCTTCGACCACGTCAAGTACATAGGCGAGCCAGTCGAGATCCTTCTGCTTGACCGGGGCCATGCTGACCCCGCAATTGCCCATCACACACGTTGTGACGCCGTTGGCCGAGGACACCCGCAATTCGTTGTCCCAAAGGACCTGGCCGTCATAATGGGTGTGGATGTCGACAAAGCCGGGAGTTACCAGCAGGCCTGTGGCGTCGAGCACTTCCTTGGCTTCGCCTTCGATACCCTGACCCAAGGCGACGATTTTCCCGTCCTTGATCGCGATGTCCTTGACCGAACCCGGTGCGCCTGTGCCATCAACCACATTGCCATTCTTGATCAGCATATCAAACATGACATTCACTCCTTGAACTTCAAATAACCCAGGCAGGCCTGGCCAAGGCCTGCGCGGAACAATTACGCCGCCTCAAGCACCTTGCGTTTGGCCGCCGAACGCGGGTTGCGCGCCACCTTGCCAGGCCGCGCGCCGGTATCCCGGTCATTGCGGCGCACGGGGACGCCTTTGACCATGGTCATGACATAGCCCTTGCCATCCTGCAGGAATCTTGGTGCGTCGCCCGGAAAATCATTGGCGATGCGCGGACGCTCGAAAGTCAAATTTTCGAAATCGATAACATTGATGTCCGCGCGTTTGCCCACCGCGATCACGCCGCGATCATCCAAGCCATAGGTGTCAGCGATCAGTTTGGTACAGCGGTTGACCAGCGCCTCAACCGGAATCGGTTTGCCACGCGGGCGTTCCTTGGCACTGCGCGCCAACAGGTAGGTGTAGATACCGGCATCGACCATCAGCTTGGCATGCGCCCCTGCATCGCCGACGCCGATGGTGTAGCCGGGATTTAGGAACTGGCTTTCCTTCAAAGGGATGACTGACTCGATATAGTCCGCAAACCAGATAAGGATGGCATCGCCATTGTCGGCGATGAGCAGGTCGTAAAACTCTTCTTCCGGGGTCACGCCTCGCGCGGCAGCGCGGGCCTTGACCGAGTTTTCGGGGAACGGCTCATAATCGGTCGCCTTTCCCTCATAGGGGAAAACAGCCCTGAGCTGTTTGCGCATACTGACCCAGAACAGCTGCAAAGGATCGTCGGTCCCCAGATCGTCGTCCGGTTCGGAGAGAATCGCCGCCTTGATCGCCGGATCGGCCATTTTGCGCGCGCGCTCGGCGCGGGGCAGGTGGGCAATCGACTTGTACGTCGGCTTGGCGAGGAAAATATGCTGGCCATCGAGATTGCTGAGCGCGTTCAAAAAGCGCGCACCAACTTGCGGCAGGATCGGCTCGCCAGCGGCATGGGCTGCGTCGATTTCGGCAATAACACGCGGCCAGTCGTCGCCCATGCTTTCGTTGCTGCCAAACGAGAATGTGCAAGATACCCCGGTCTTCTGATGCAGTTTGCGCATCAACTTGACCTCGTCCGATATCCGGTGCGGATCGGGCTTGGTTCCGGCAAACTTGATTTCCTTGCCGTCACCTTCGACCACACCGCCCTGACCCGAAGGGATCATCTGGACGACGCCGCCGCCCGCATCGCGGATCGCCTCCGCCATCGCCATGATTTCCTCTTCCTTGGCGTAGGTGCCGGGTAGCGGTCCGGTATCGAGACTGTGGATGGTGCAGCGGGACGTGCTGAAACCAAAGGCTCCAGCCTCTACCGCTTCCTGCACCAGTTTGCGCATCACGGCGATATCTTCAGCCGTTGCCGGTTCATTCCTGATCCCACGCTCGCCCATCACATAGGCGCGCAGTGCGACGTGCGGCACATGGGTGACGATATCCATCGTGTAGTCGTGGCGGTCGATTTTATCGAGATATTCGGGAAAACTTTCATAATCGAAATCGATCGTCGCTTTCACCGCGTCGGCCGGAACTTCCTCGATCACTTCTAGCACATAGGCCAGCCAATCGGTGTCCTTCTTTTTCACGGGCGCAAGGCCGACTCCGCAGCATCCCATGACCATGGTAGTGACCCCGTTCGAGGTCGATGGCTGCAATTGGGTGTCCCACAGCACTTGCGCATCGTAATGGGTGTGCGGATCGATGAAGCCGGGCGTGACCAGCAGTCCCGTGGCGTCGAGCACTTCCTTAGCCTCACCATGGATGCCCTGACCGAGCGCGACAATCTGTCCATCCTTTATCGCAACGTCTTTCAAAACGCCTGGCGATCCCGTGCCATCGACAACCGTACCGTTCTTGATGATCATATCAAACATTGCGCATCCTCTCTCAATCGACCTTATGCCGACAGCAATCGACAACGAAGAATCGCCAAATTTACCCCCAACTGCGGTATCGCGCAGCCATTTAAACGTATTGGCAAATCACGACGTATTATAATCATTTCACGTCGGATTTGGTACGCTGATGAGTTTGACGCATGATAATCCTGAAGCAGGTCTTGCCAATTTATCTAGCCACAAGATTGTTGACAATCTCATAAGCCGCAACGCAAGCTAAATATCGAAGCCAAATCCTAAGTCTCGCGAAAGGAAACGCCATGTCGGCCTACAATACCATCCTCACCGAAATCGACGACGGCATCATGACGATGACGCTCAACCGGCCGGACCGCATGAATGCCTTTACCGGAGAGATGATGCGCGAGATGATTGCTGCGCTGGATGAGGCCGATGCCAACGATGAGGTCAAGGCCGTAATCATAACCGGATCGGGCGATCGGGCCTTCTGCGCGGGGGCTGACTTGTCCTCGGCAGGCGCGACTTTCGACTATGCCAAGCGGTTCGATGACGCCAACTCCGCGGTAAAAGCAGACGGCAGCGTCGATTTCAGCCATGAGGGAACCCGGGATGGTGGCGGACTCCTGGTGCTACGCATCTTCAACAGCAAGAAACTTGTCATTGGGGCTATCAATGGTGCGTCGGTCGGTGTGGGGGCAACGATGCAACTGCCGATGGATGTGCGGATTGCATCGACCAAGGCGCGCTTCGGATTTGTCTTCGCGCGGCGCGGGATTGCGCCCGATGGGGCGGCGAGCTGGTTTCTGCCGCGCATAGTGGGGATTAGCAAGGCGATCCGCTGGTCAACGTCGGGCCGGGTGTTCGATGCGCAGGAAGCGCTGGCCGCAGGCCTTGTCGAGTCTTTGCACGAACCCGAAGAACTGATGGCTGCAGCGCGGGCGCTCGCCAAAGAGATGACCGCCGAATCGGCGCCGGTGTCTGTTTCGGTGACACGGCAGATGATGTGGCTGATGCTGGGCGCCGATCATCCGATGGAAGCGCACAAATTGGACAGCCGCATCATCTGGACGCGCGGGGCATCGGCGGATGCGAAAGAGGGCGTTACCAGCTTTCTTGAAAAACGCGCACCAAACTATCCTGACAAAGTCAGCAAAGACCGGCCGCACTTTTCTCCTTGGATGGACGAGCGCAGCTATAGCTAGGTGTTTAGAGGCTGCGGCCGATCACTTCGCGCATGATCTCTGACGTGCCGCCGTGGATGCGCTGGACGCGCGCATCGCGCCACAGACGGGCGATCGGATATTCGTTCATATAACCAGCACCGCCATGTAGCTGCAGAGCCGCGTCGACCACTTCCCATTGCATTTCGGAGTGGAACAGCTTGGCAGCCGCTGCCTCTACCGAGGTGAGTTCGCCGCGCACCAGCCGGTCGATGCAATGGTCGAGATAGGCCCACCCGGCCATGATCTTGGCCTTCATGCCCGCAAGTACGAAACGGCTGTTCTGGAAATCGATAATTGGCTTGCCGAATGCCTTGCGGTCCCGCGTGAACTTGATCGCCTCATCGAGCGCGCGTTGCGCACCCGCCTGCGCACCAATCGCTATGCTCAAACGCTCCTGCGGCAAATTCTGCATCAGATAGGCAAAGCCCCGGCCCTCGACTCCGAGCAAATTTTCGACTGGCACTTCAACATCGTTAAAGAACATTTCTGATGTGTCAGCGCTGTTTTGGCCGATCTTGTCTAGATTGCGTCCACGCGCAAACCCCGGGCGATCCGTCTCAACAATGATGATCGAAATCCCTTTGGACCCGGCAGTTGGGTCGGTCTTGCAGACGGTGAAGACGATGTCCGAATTCTGTCCGCTGGAGATATAAATTTTGGAACCATTGACGATATAGCTGTCGCCCTTTCGCTCCGCGGTTGTGCGGATGCCCTGAAGATCCGATCCGGTCGACGGTTCGGTCATTGCAATCGAAGCAATTGTGGTGCCCGCCACCATTCCGGGCAGCCAGCGCTGCTTCTGCTCTTCGGTTCCCAGGGTGATAAGATAGTCTACGATGATGTCGGATTGTAGCCCCAGGCTGGCGGAGGAGCCGGAATAGGCCAGCTCTTCCGACACCACGGCGTTGTAGCGAAAATCAAGGCCGAGGCCACCATATTCGGGCGAGACCTGCGGGCATAGCAAACCCGCTGAGCCACATTTCTCCCAGAAGGCGCGTGGCACGATGCCATCTTCTTCCCACTGGTCGAGATGGGGCACCAGCTCGGCTGCAAAAAATTTGCGCACCTGATCCCGGAACAGGTTCAAATCGTCATCAAAAATCGTGCGAGTCGACAGATCGAGCATGAGTCAGCTTTCAAAAAGGAGATAGTGTCGGAACATTAATGGAGATTCAAATTGTTTACAATCACAAGATTCTGACGCAATGGAAATTGCAGCAGGCGCCGCTTTCCACGTCCGATGCCCGCAATTAGAGTTCACGCAGGAGTTTTCGCATGTCTTATCCGTTGCCCAACTTCACCACCCGGCTGGACGGGCAAGTCGCGATCGTAACCGGCGCATCAGCCGGCCTCGGGCGAAGGTTTTCCAAAGTACTAGCGGCGGCCGGAGCGCATGTTGCGCTGATGTCGCGGCGACTCGACAGGCTGGAAGATCTTGCCGCTGAAATCCGCGCATCCGGCGGTACTGCCGAACCCTTTGCCGTTGACATGACCGATGCGGCCAGCCTCGATGGCGCGGTTCAGCAGGTGACAGAAAGGATGGGCTTGCCGCAGATCCTGATCAACAACGCAGGCATTCCCGACGCGGCGCGCGCCACCAAGATCCCGCTTGACCTGATCGACAAGGTCCTCGACACCAATTTGCGCGCGCCCTTTGTCATGGCGCGCGAAGTCGCGCGGCGCTTGATCGACGCCAAAATGCCCGGGCGGATCGTGAATATCGCATCGTCGGCGGCGTACCAATATGAAGGCAATGGCGCCGCACTGTACAGCATCACGAAAAGCGGGATGGTCCGCCTGACCGAAGTATTGGCGGTGGAATGGGCCCGGTTCAACATCAATGTCACCGGCATTGCACCCGGCGCTTTCAGTTCGGAAATGATGGACGGCATGCTCGAACGGGTCGGCGAAGGCATGGTTGAGGCGTTTGCGCGGAAGCGGATTTGCGATCCCGCACAGATGGACAGTACCTTGCTCTTTCTCGTTTCGCCCGCTTCCGAATGCGTAACCGGAACGACCGTCAGGATAGACGACGGCCAGGGCTATCGCTGAGCTAATGCGCGGCCAATTTACGACAAGGAGCCTGACATGGATGCTTTTGATAAACCGATCCGTTCCGCCCTCATGCTGGCGCTGTGCCTGGCTCTCGCGGCCTGCGGAAAATCCGCATCGCCGCCAGCAAAGACCGGCGTCACCGACGCGCTTCTGACAGCTGCGGGCGAAGGCGAGTGGTTGAGCTACGGGCGTGATTATGGCGAGCAGCGCTTTTCGACGCTAACCCAGATCAACGACAAGAATGTCGAGCAGCTCGGGCTGGCTTGGTCCGTCGATCTTGACACCGCACGCGGTCAGGAAGCGACCCCGTTAATGCACGACGGCGTCCTTTATGTGTCCACCGCCTGGAGCATGGTGAAGGCCTATGACGCAAAGACCGGCGCACTCAAATGGTCCTATGATCCCAAAGTGCCGCGCGAGACATTGGTGCGCGCCTGTTGTGACGCGGTAAACCGCGGCGTCGCGCTTTACGGGGACAAGGTATATGTCGGCACGCTCGACGGCCGACTGGTCGCACTCGAACAGAAAAGCGGCAAGGTCGTATTCGAAAAGACCGTCGTGCCGAACCAGAAGGACTATACCATAACCGGCGCACCACGCGTGGCAAAGGGTAAGGTCTTTCTGGGCAGTGGCGGCGCGGAGTTCAAGGCGCGCGGCTATCTTGCAGCCTATGACGCCGAAACAGGCGACGAACTGTGGAAATTCCATACCGTGCCCGGCAACCCTGCCGATGGCTTCGAGAATGAAGCCATGGAAAAGGCCGCAAAGACATGGGCTGGCAAGTGGTGGGAGCTGGGCGGTGGCGGCACCGTCTGGGATTCGATCAACTATGACCCGAAGACCAACCTCGTCTATTTCGGCACCGGTAATGCCGAACCATGGAACCCGGCAGCTGCGGGCCGCGAAGGCGACAGCCTCTACACTTCCTCCATCGTCGCGGTGAATGCCGATAGCGGCGAATATGCTTGGCATTTCCAGGAAACGCCGGAGGATCGCTGGGATTTTGACAGCAATGCACAAATCACCGTCGCCGATCTGATGATCGACGGGGTGCAACGCCATGTTATCCTGCATGCACCCAAAAATGGATTCTTTTACGTCCTCGACGCAAAGACCGGGGCGTTCCTTTCAGCGACGCCTTTCGCCCCGCAAAACTGGGCAAGCGCTATCGATCCAAAAACCGGCAAGGCGACCGTCAATCCGGAGGCACGCTATGAAAAGACCGGCAAGCCGTTCTTCAGCCAGCCGGGATCGATCGGCGCGCACAGCTGGAACGCGCAAAGCTTCAGCCCGCAAACCGGGCTGGTCTATATTCCAGGCAATCTGGTGGGGGGCGCCTATCTGGCGGCCAAGGACTGGAAGCCATCAGAGATCGGTTTCCAGATCGGTATCGATGGCGCGGCCCTGTCGATGCCCGCTGATAAGGCGATCCGCAAGCAGGCGATGGATTCGGTGACCGGGGCTCTGATTGCCTGGGATCCGGTGGCAAAGAAGGAAGCTTGGCGGGTCAGCCATGGTGGCCCCTGGAATGGCGGTACGCTGGCAACTGCAGGCAATCTGGTGTTCCAGGGAACGGCGAAGGGTGGTTTTACTGCCTATTCCGCAGACAAGGGCGCGAAACTCTGGTCCTTCCCCGCGCAAACCGGGATTATCGCAGCCCCCATGACCTATGCGATTGATGGCGAACAATATGTCGCGATCCTTGTCGGCTGGGGTGGCGTCTATGACATCGCGGCAGGCGCATTGGCGCACAAATCGGGCGCGACGCAGAATATCAGCCGATTGCTGGTGTTCAAACTCGGAGGCGCAGCAAAGCTTTCCCCGCCGCCGCCTTCGGCCGAGCGCGTCCTCGACCCGCCCGCGCTCAGCGGAACGCCCGAACAATTCGCCAAGGGGGCTGGCGCCTACGCCCGCTATTGCGCCGTCTGCCATGGCGATGCGGCGATTGCAGGCGGTTTGACACCCGATCTGCGCCACAGCGCAACGCTCAACGATGCCGCCGTGTTCAAGGCCATCGTGATTGAAGGCCAATTGAGCCAGGGTGGAGGGAATGGCATGGTGTCGTTCAAATCCGCGCTGAACGATTCCGACGCCGAGGCGATCCGCCATTTTCTGATCAAACGCGCGCATGAAGACAAGGCGCTGGGTCAGCATTAGAAAATCGAAGAAGAGGCTATAGGGCAGCATGAACAGTATCGCTTTGACCACAGCCAAAGCCGCATCAGACGATTTTCGTCTGGAAGTGCGCCAGTGGCTGGCCGAAAATTTTCCAACCGAGCTCAGCGGCAAGGAGCCGATGCAGTATGATGCACCGATCATCGGCAATCCGGCGGTCGACAGCTGGACGCATGCGATGGCGCAGACCGGCTGGGGCGTCCCCGCCTGGCCCAAGCGCTATGGCGGCGGTGGGCTGTCAGCAGATGAAATCGCCGTCCTCAAGGAAGAAATGGCCGCCATCGGCGCGTGGAACCCGATTGCCGGTATGGGCGTCGACCTGTTAGGCCCGACCTTGCTGGAACTTGGCTCGGAAGAGCAGAAGCTCGAGCACATCCCCGCGATTGCCCGGCAGGAAGTGCGCTGGTGCCAGGGCTTTTCGGAACCGGGTTCGGGTTCAGACTTGGCATCGCTATCGACAAGGGCCGAGGACAAGGGCGATCATTTCCTCGTCAACGGGCAGAAAATATGGATGTCGGGCGGGCAATATGCCGACAAATGTTTTTGCCTCGTCCGCACTGACAGCTCGTCCAAACAGGCGGGCATTTCGTTCCTGCTGATCGACATGCATCAGCCCGGTGTGGAGGTGCGCCCGATCCGTATCATTTCCGGCGAAGAGACTTTCTGCCAGACCTTCTTCACTGACGCCCGCGTTCCCAAGGAAAATCTGGTCGGCGAACTGAATCGCGGTTGGGATGTGGCCAAGCGGCTGTTGCAGCACGAACGAGGCGGGGATTATTCCGGGTCCCTGTGCGCCGGCTATTTCGGACTCGATGGCTCCCCGGCGGAGCTTGCGAAACGCACCCTCCCGCTAGGCGAAGACGGGCGCATCGCAGACGCGGATCTGCGCGTGCGCATTACCCGGCATGAAATGCAGTATCACGCATACCAGATCGCACTCCGCGCCTCCGAAGCCGGTGCTGCGCCGGAGATTCACCCCTTTGGCCAAGGCTCGGTTTTCAAGAACAGGGGCACGGCCATCGCACAGGAACGGGCCGAGCTGTTCATCGAGATTCTGGGGCTACAGGGCCTCGGATGCGAAGGCCCTTCCTTCACGGATGAGGAAGTCGAGATCGCCCGGGCCTGGCTGACCAGCAAGGCGCCGAGCATTTTCGGCGGAACATACGAAATTCAGAACAATATTGTCGCCAAACGCGTTCTGGGGCTGGGCTGATGAACATGCACATGAAGATGAAAGCCGGCTATGCCGCACCCAGCGATGAGCTGCTGATGTTCGGCGATGCTATCGAAAAATGGGCACAGGACCGTCTGCCAGTTTCGGTCTTGCGGGACTATCGCGACAATCGCGAAAGCAAAGGACATGACGCAGCCATCTGGCGCGAAATGATCGACCTTGGCCTGCCCGGCATCCTGATACCCGAACAATTTGGTGGCAACGCCGTAGGTTTTGAAGCGCTGGGACGTGCCATCGAAATCCTTGGACGGTCGCTGGCCCCGACACCCTTGCTTGCATCGGGTTTTGTCGCGACTGCGACTCTGTTGGCAGGCTGTACCGAAGCGCAAAAAGCGAAATGGTTGCCCAGGCTTGCGCAAGGTGCGGCAATCGCGACCTTGGCACATGACGAGACTCCTCGCCATGATCCAACACCGAAGGCGCTGTTGCTCTCAGAAGAGAATGGCACCGTCACACTCAAAGGCCAAAAGATTGCGGTCCCTGAAGGACTATCGGCTGACATCATTCTGGTAAGCGGGGTCCATGCATCCGGCGCCAAAGCAGGGCAGACCGCGCTGTTGCTCGTCGAAGCCGACCAGCCCGGATTGACGCGCCGGCACCGACGCCAGGTCGACAGCCGCGAATATGCTGACCTTTTGTTCGATAATGTCGTCGTGAATTCCGCCAATATCCTTTCGGGCGAGATCGAGGGTGCGGCATTGCTCGACTATGCGCTGGATTGCCTGCGCATTGGCCTGAGCCTCGAAATGATCGGAGGCGCGGAACAGGCCTTTGCGGTCACACTCGATTACCTGAAAACGCGCGTGCAGTTCGGGCAGCTAATCGGATCATTCCAGGCGTTGCAGCATCGCGCTGCTGAAATCTATTCCGGGCTGGCGGTAGCGCGCTATTGCGTCCGTTCGGCGATGCAGGCGCTCGATGGCCAGGGCGGGGACCTCGCGATGCTCGCCAGCCTTGCCAAGGCAACTGCGGGCGAGACGTTCAACTTCGTTGCCAGCGAAATGATCCAGCTGCACGGCGGCATCGGAATGACAGACGATCTGGACGCGGGCTTCTATCTCAAACGATCGCGTGTGGCGGACGCGTTGGCCGGCAATCAGGCATTCCAGCGTGAACGCTACGCCCGAATCGGAGGCTGGTGATAGTCTGATTTAGCCCCTGGGCCATTGCGACAGGATTGTGGCGACGTCGAAATAGTCGCGCCATGACGTAATCAGGCCGTCATGGACCTCGAACACGCCGGTTACGGGGAGTTCGACCAGCTTGTCCTTTAACTGGTGCCGGTCGAGCCTTTCGAGAAAAACCAGCGGCCCGGATTCGGATTCGCGAAGCACGCGAAATTCATTTTCGAGCGTGGGGGCGAAAAAGGGCTCCACTACGGCGCGGACAGCAGCCGCCCCCCGCACCGTTCCGAGTGGAGGCGGATTGGTATATTCGCAATCGTCCGAAAGGAAGGTAACCGCAGTGTCATAGTCGAGCGGTTCGATCGCTTTCAGAAATGCCTTTACGACTGCAGTCGGGCTTGTCGGTTTGTCGGTCATCGCTATTCTCGCTCCTAAAAACTATTGGGTAGATATCTCGGCTGATCGGCTTGCATCAGAGTGACTGGCCGTCATCCACATTGATGATCGCGCCGGTCATTTCGGCGGACTGGTCTGAAGCCAGATAGGTCACCACACCGTTGAACGCTTCGATCGGTACGACACGTTTGCGGGGCGTCATCGCAATAAACTGCTGGCCAACCTCAAATTCTGTGCCGCTTTGGTTGATCTCGGTCTCGACATAGCCGGGCTGGATGATGTTGACGTTGATGCCCTTGTGCGCCCATTCGCGCGCTAGGTTGCGACCCAGATGGGCGACGGCCGCTTTGGACGCGCCATAGGCCGCATCCACACTGGTCGACAAATTGGCCGCAACCGACCCGATCAGGATGATCCGGCCGCGCGCACTCGCCGGCTGCCCCGCAGCGATCAAGCGCTTGGCCCCCTCACGCGCGGTAAGATAGACGCCGATGAAATTGGTATCAGTCAGCAACCGAAGCTTCTCATAAGGCAGTCGGATTGCCCAGTCGGCGGCGGTGATCCCGGCATTGGCGATCACCGTATCGACCAGTCCGAACCGGGCTTCGCCGGCATCATAAGCGGCGATCACCGATGCTTCGTCGGTCACATCCATGTGCACCGCGAGTGCCCCCGCAGTCGGCGAGTCGAGTTCGCGGGCAAGTGCCTCGATCCGGTCGACCCTGCGGGCACCCAAAATGACATTCGCTCCCGCGCCTGAAAGCAGCCGGGCAAAATGTGCACCCAATCCCGATGACGCTCCCGTTATCAATGCAGTGCGGCCAGCAAGGGTAAGCGACATGGTTTTCATCCTTCTTTAAAGCGACAATATCTGTTGTCTTGCAGCAGGTTTGGATTCCTCACAGCGACTGGCCGTCATCGATGTCAATCACCGAACCGGTGGTCGACGCAGACGCATCTGACACGAAATAGAGCAAAATCCCGTCGAGCGACTCTTTCGCCATGGTCCGTCTGCGCGGGAATGTAGCGATGAGTTTTTGCCCTGCTTCGCTTTCCAGCCCCGCCTGGTTCAGTTCTGTCATGACATAGCCCGGCTGGATCGTGTTCACATTGATGCCCTTGCGCGCCCATTCGCGCGCCAGATTGCGGCCCAGATGGGCAACGGCTGCCTTGGTTGCGGCATAAGCGGAATCGCCGCAATTCTGCATGTGTGACGTGATCGAGCCGATCAGCACAATCCGGCCGCGTCCCGTTTTGTCTGTTCCTGCGGCAATCATGCGGCGCGCACCTTCACGCGCGGTCAGATAAACACCTACGAAATTCGTATCCGTCACGGTTCGCAATGTTTCCATCGGCGATTTTACCGCCGAACCGGGGATCGTTACGCCCGCATTGGCGATGACGGTGTCGACTAGGCCGAAACGTGCCTCGGCGGCATCGAAAGCTGCAATCACCGAAGCTTCGTCGGTAACATCCATCGCCACGGCCAATGCCCCCGCCGACGGCGAATCCAGTTCCTTCGCCAGGGCTTCGACCCGATCAGCCCTTCTTGCGGCAAGGACCACATTTGCACCGGCGGCCGAAAGCAACCGGGCAAAATGCGCACCAAGGCCTGAGGAAGCGCCGGTTATCAGTGCGGTTCGTCCGGTGACCGAGAGATGCATATTGCTCTTCCTTTTTACAAACTCGAAGCTTGGAGGGGATTCGGGCTATGCGCTGTGATGAAGATTGTCAACAATCTGCGCAAAGCCGGAATGCGCACATATGATCAGGAAAAATCGGAACTTCCTGCTCCGAATATCTGTGGATGTAGGTACCGAAATCCAAAGTTGTTTACAAACTGCTATGGCAAGGGCTAGGCCTTTGCGCGATTTGCAGGGTGAAACAGCTATGACGACATTGGAACGAAACTGGGAGGAAATCGAAGCAGGATTCGACCAGATCGCAATCCGTACGCCAACGATTGCCGACCTGAGATTGGCCGATCCTGACAGACCATTGTCAACCGCCGAACAAATCGCGGACCGGATTGCCGATGATATCCTGAACAACGAATTTCCGGAAGGAACCTGGCTTCGCGAAACCCCGGTAGCTGCCCGGTTCAATGTCAGCCGCGGCCCCATTCGCGAGGCCTTCCGCTTGCTCGAAGGTGACGGACTTTTGGCCCTGCACGCCAACCGCGGCGCTATGGTCACACCGTTTTCGAGCAACGATTTGAACGAAATTGCCTATATCTCTGAGGCTTTATCGGGGCCGGCGAGCAATGCCGTCGTGCAACGCCTGCCAAAACGGTCGCATGCAAGCTATCTTGGTGCCGCCAGCCGGATAGCAAAAAATGCGGCTACTTCGACTGGAGCCGCAATGGCAATCAACATCGCGCTTTTCCTGCTGTGGTCGAACCGCGCCGGAGCGGGACGCAAAATGGAACAGTTCGTTCGGGTAATCCACCGGCAAACGCTGCGCTATACCGCCGAAGGCCTGACATCGCCCCAAGAGCGTGTCGAAGCCGGAACCAGCATCCTCGATTATGCGCGGCAGATCGTCAATGGCGATGGCGCGACCGCCACGGCGACCCATCTGGATATGATGCGCAAAATCCATCGGCAAGGATGGGACCGCCACAAATTGGCACAACCGCCACAGCAGAGTAGCAGCCGCGCGAAGTAAAAGGGCAGTGGAGACACAAGATGAGTTGGCATTTGGCGGAAATGTTCGAGGCGGTCGCCAAGCTTGTGCCCAACCAGCTAGCCGTGGTCGAAGGGAAAACGCGGCGCAATTGGCGAGACTATGAAAACCGCGCCGCCAGGCTCGCCAACGCACTGGTCGCCTGGGGAATAGCGCCCGATTCAAAGGTTGCGATCTACGGCTATAATTCAGTGGAATTCCTCGAAGCACAATTCGCGGTGTTCAAAACCCGGGCGGTCCCGGTCAATGTCAACTACCGTTATGTCGACGAAGAGCTCGCGTATCTGTTTGACAATGCGGATGCCGAGGCAGTGTTTTTCGACGCGCGCTTTGCACCCCGGCTGGCGGCGATCCGCGATCGCCTGCCCAAACTCAAGGCATTCATCCAGTTTGATGATGGCAGCGGTGAAAGCCTCGACGGGGCGCTCGACTATGAGGCGCTGATCGCTGCGTACGCACCTCTGCCCCCGCTCGTCTATGACGAGAATGATATCTATATCGTTTATACTGGCGGGACTACGGGCATGCCCAAAGGCGTTATGTACCGCCATTGCCATTCCGCTCCCGGCATCGCTGCTTGGCGGCTGGGCGCTGATGTGGAGCCGACGCCTGAGGCACTGCTCGAGTTGGTCGGCAAAATGGCCAATGACAACGCCAATCCGATTGTCATGCCGGCTTGTCCGCTGATGCACGGAACGGGGATGTGGCTTGGAGCTATTTCAACACATTTGTTCGGCGGTACCGTAGTCCTGCTACGCGAAGAGAAATTCGATCCGCACCAGATTCTCACCCTTGTCGCTCGCGAGCGGGTCAACGGACTGGTGATTGTCGGCGATGCCTTTGCCCGTCCGCTGCTCGCGGCGCTGCGCGAGGCGGCTGCACGCGACGAACCCTATGATCTGTCGTCTTTGCAATCGATCTACTCTTCCGGCGCGATGTTCTCGACCGAAACCAAATCGGGCATGCTCGAATTTGCCGATGTCGAGATCATGGATACGATGAGTTCAAGCGAAGGCGGGATGGGTGGTTCGGTCGTATCGCGCGCCAACCCGCCCGGAGAAACTGCACGCTTTACCTTCAGTCCTACCACCAAAGTGTTCGACGAAAATGATCAGGAAGTGCTGCCGGGGTCAGACGCAATCGGGATGATCGCCAATGGCGGTACGGTGCCGGTAGGCTATTATAAAGACCCGGAAAAGAGTACCCAAACCTTTCGCACGATTGGCGGTACGCGCTATGCCTTTCCGGGCGACTTTGCAAAAGTGGCTGCCGACGGCGCCCTCATCCTGCTGGGCCGCGGCTCGGTCTGTATCAATACCGGCGGCGAAAAAGTGTTCCCCGAGGAAGTCGAAGAAGCGCTCAAGGCACATGAGAGCGTTTGGGATGCGTTGGTGGTGGGCGTACCCGACGAACGCTTTGGCGAAAGGGTCATTGCGGTCGTTGCGGCAACCGCCGGATATCGGATCGATGAAGCTGCGCTCAAGGAATTTACCCGTGGCCGTCTGGCAGGCTATAAAATGCCGCGCCAATTCGTCATCGTCGATATGATCCAGCGCGCCGCTAATGGAAAGGCGGACTACAAATGGGCAAAGGAAACCGCGCTGGCGGCAGTGATTTGAGAGCAGGTCACGGGAGCTTTAGTTTCGCGGGTTGAAGCTAAGTCTAACGCTTCAATTGTCGAAGCGATGCAGCCAGCATTGACAGATGCAGTTAAGCAAAATTGGGATGCCGTATTTCGAATTATTGGGGGCATCTACGGTGGCACTGAACGCGAGTGCGATGATATATATATTTTAATATCAGCGCATTACATATTGATTTCGAATCCCTCCGTCTCCGCCAGCCACCCCCACAAATTGTCTCTGCTAACAGGTGGTCGCGCGAACTCCGCGCTGCAGGCGGCTAACAGGTGCCCAAACCGTATCGAGGCTCCGGAATGCCAGCTCTCTGACCGCGATCTGACCGGATTCATTAGCCCCCGTCTCTGCGCAAAAGACAATCGGTTCGGTTTGGTCGATTTTCCCTGGTAAAATGCATTAACAGGGAATTTTCTAAATTTCGGGGCCAAAAACAGGGCTTTTGGCGATATCTGAGCTGATCGCGCGCAAGAATATCCCACAATAACGGTGGTTTAGCGCCACCCAAATGCCAATTCCCTGTTAAATGCCATAACAGGCTATTTAAATGGCCATAACAGGGCGCTTAATCGACCATAACAGGCAATTTATTGCGCATAACAGGGTAGTTGGAGATCAGCAAAACAGAGCCCGTTGCGTGTCCCAATCGAGCGGAATATTCGCATGGACGAAGTGCTCAAGATTGATGCGCGGGGGCAGTGTTCCCTCGACGATTGCGTCGCTGGATGTCTGGCGCGAGGAATGCAAGGTTCAGGATGCGCCGGTCATAGGGCGAGGTGGGTGCTGCATAAAGAACCGGCTGGCCGCATGTATCTTTGGAGACCATGGAATGCGCGCGCCTCAAGGCGGCTACCAGCGTGGTATCGGGCACAGCTATTTTGCTGCCCGCGTTGACCGTCTGCCTACCGCCCCGCAAAGGAAGCGCGACGTCAATGGCAAGGCGGAGCGCAGGACCTTCGCTTGGTACAAGACGCATCGCATTTGGTTGCGAAAACCGACTCGTCAATCGATAGGTTGCGAGGCAAGGTAAGAACAAGGCCGGTGCGGGTGATATCGATCCGTTCAATGGCAGAAATCGTGTTGGCACCTTGGCTCACCGCCTTGAACCGCTCGTCGACCAGCCGCTCGAGCGCAGGCGCAGCTATTCGCCGCAAGATACCGTCGGGGCTGTTGGTTCTTCCCTGCTGGAGCGAGGCCGAGACATAATAGCGGTAGACGCGTCCACCTCGCCCATAAGAATGTGTCGGCGTCATGGCTTCACCGCTCGCATCGAACAGACGGCCTGCCAGACATCCGGTCTGGACTTTGGGCGCCGTCGCCGGACTACGCCGCTTGCGCGTATCGAGCTTTGCGGTGACAGCATCGAACAATTGGCGCTCAATGATCGCATCATGAAGACCTTCGTGCACGGCTTTACCATGGACGATCTTGCCCAGATAGGTGCGGTTGGCACTGTCAGACGAAATGCACTATCTGGCTAGTTTGGCCGGTAGCTGCTAGCTGGGCGGCATGCCGAGACCGAGGAAACCAGCAAGCCCGTTTCGCTACTTCAATTCTTCGCCCGAGATCATCCGGCTTGTGGTGATGATGTATATGCGGTTTCCGCTGAGTTTGCGGAACGTCGAGGATCTGCTTTTCGAGCGCGGTATTGATCTCTCCTATGAGACGGTGCGCTTCTGGTGGAATCGGTTCGGCCCCTTATTTGCAGCCGATATTCGGAGACAGCGTGTCTCGCGAATGAAGGGGGTCAAGCACTGGCAGTGGCATCTCGATGAGATGTACGTCAAGATCGGTGGAGAGATGCATTATCTGTCGCGCGGTTCACCAGGAGGGCGAAGTTCTCGAGAGTTACGTCACTAAAACCCGCAACAAGAAGGCAGCGCTTGCCTTCATCAGGAAGGCGCTGAAGCGCCATGGTTCTGTAGAAGCCATCACAACAGATGGCCTGCGCTCCTACGGCGCTGCAATGGACGAGCTCGGCAATCGCAATAAGCAGGAAATTGGTCGCTGGGCCAACAACAGGGTGGAGAACAGTCACTTACCCTTCCGGCGACGAGAGCGGGCGATGCAGCGATTTCGGCAAATGAAGTCATTACAGAAGTTCGCGTCAGTCCATGCCTCGCTCCACAATCACTTCACCACCGAACGCCACCTCACCGACCGACAGAGCTACAAGGCGAACCGCTCTGCCGCCCTGGCAGAGTGGCAGTCGCTCATGGCCTGAACTCCCCGCGACCAAGGCATTGCTGCGTCAATCGGAGACAAGTTGCAGTTGGTCTGACAGCACCAAATGATACAATGCAGCTATTAATCTTAGGCTGTTATCTGCTTTTCACGCTTCCAACTTGGCGATTCAAAACCGGAACACAAGCCGAATTTTGGCAAGGATTGCGTCTTTTCTAAGGCTATCATATCCCTTTCCGGGAATGAACCAACCGACTTTTGCCTCCAGCGCAACTGGTTTCGCAAGGCGTGTTGAGAAGGCAACGTCGAACTCGGTGCCTATATCGCGATCATCGCCGCTGAGTTCGGCAGATATTGGAGAGCCACGGACATCGTCATCGTCCCGCACCGCTTGCCGGTAGCGATGGGCGATGAGCTCCAGTGAACTGAATGCGGTAGGGCGGACACCCATTCCGAGCGTCCATATTTCGATATTGGACAGGTCGGGATCGAGCGCTTCGCCATAATAGCGCACATTGCCGAGGCCGGTGATGCGGTCTTCATTATCCTGCAACCCCGTTTGCCGGAATCCCTTGTCTTTGGTGGCATCCCCGCCGCCAGTGGCATAAGCATAGCCTGCGAATAATGCGGGCTTTGCAGGCAGCGGAAGATACCAGATGACACCCGCGTCCACAGCGCTGGCGCGCAGCTTGCGCGTTCCGGCCGTGCCTCTTTGCTTTGCAAGTTCAAACCAGTGTCCGATCTGGCCCATGCGGCCTTCGGACTGGATGCCGATGGTCAGGGGGCTGATGTTGCTGGCGCGCAGATCTTTCTGCTTGATGGCATAGGCCGAGATATCCCAGTCAGAGGTGGCTTCATATTCGGCATGGAACAACCAGTTGTCGACTTTGCGGCGGACGGATTGGTTCTTCAGCAGATTGGCACGAACCAACTGCTCGCGCCCCCACATGGCTTCGATGCGCCATTGGCGGTGGTCATAGGCGACGCGAATGCCGTCGAGGCGGCTGTCGTATAGCCATTCGCGGCCATCTTCCACATCCTGCCGCCCGACCTGGAGCTGAAAATCTTTGGAGAGAAAATCGTCAAACAAAATGTTCAGTTCCCGGATTTCCAACCGCTCGATCGAGTTCCACTGGCCCGTGCGCCGGTCAACGTCGAAGCCCGCTTCTACCGAAGCAAGTATCTCGATTTCGTCGTCAGGGGTATATAGCACATCGACCCGCGCCTCGGGCTGGATGCGGGCCCGGGAATCGTCGGTCAGGCTATCGAGGTCGACCTCATCCAGCATAGCGGCCTCGACGTTCAAGCGGACACTGAACTGCAGATCTTCCTCTTCATCCAGCTTGACCGTGTTGTCACCAAACAGACTTTCGTCCGGCACCGTCCCCTTGGTTTGGGCTAGCGCACCGGAAAAGGGCAGGAAAGCGGCGTTGGCCATGCAAAACGCAACGCCCATACCGAGAGTTTTTCGGATCATTGGGGACTCCTGAAGTAAAGGGGTAGTGTCTGGACATGTGCCTGGCACAGCTCCAACAGGGCGGCCGCACTCGCCTGGCGCTCAGGCATGCGGTCGCTGATTTCGAGCAAACGGACGAGCGAGAGAAATTCGTAGACGGCGATGTTCTCGGGCCGAATGGCCGGATTTTCCCGGCACGCGTTGCGGGTGAACTGCCTTTGCCAATCGGCAAATTTTTCCGGGTCATTCCACGCCCGCAACCCCCATTCTGTCAAATGCGCGTTGAAATTCCCGATATCAAGCGCGGGATCACCCAGGCACAGCAAATCGAGGTCGATAAGATAATGATCCGCGCCCTTGCAGAGTAAATGATCGTGGTAGAAATCGCGGTGAATGGGTCCGGGCGCGACCGGCAACAGGCACGCGGCCCGCGCGTCTGCGGCATGACGAATGTCGTCAATAGCCAGCGCCCATTCAGGTCGCCTTTCAGCCAGCTTGGTCAGGCGCTGTTCCAATATTGCCAGTTCATCGACAATTGAATGGCGCCGAAGCAGACGCAAGCCAGATTTGTGCAATGCCGCTATAGCACGCGCCGCGTCGCCGGCATTACATGCCAAGGTGGAAAAGGCCTTGCCAGGAACCTCTGCCTGAATCCACATGCCCAGATGTGGAAGAAGTGCAATCGGTTGGGCCACATGGGCACCCGACTGACCGCCCGGGCCGAAGCCTCGGTTCCAAAGTTCCTGCTGCACGGCGAAGCTGCGGCTATCGGCACCTTTGGCCCGGATTTTCCCGAAAGCGGTAAAGCATCGTCCGTCACGATCGCGCAGTGCATAGGAAATCAGGCAGCGCCGGCCGGGCTTGTGTCGGACTAGATGCGCCGCCTCAACACGGCCGTCATAGCCCGCCTGCGCCAGTGCGCGGGTTACGGCTGCCGGATCCAAAGCCTGCGCAAGTTGCGGCATGGCAGGGTCGTCAGGGAAACCTTGCGCGACGGCAGTGGCCGGGCACAAAGCCTCGGCCAGGGCCAATATCGCGGCAATCGCCGTGGGCCAGTCCGCCTGCCTTTCCCGGAATGGCCGGGTCGCAAGACGGAGCAGTCCCAAAGCCATCTGCGCATCCAGATCGCGCATAGATACCGAAACGCCTTGTGCGAGGTAGCCGTCGACCAGCGCATCACGAAAGGCATCACATGCGGTTTTGGGCAGTCCATCCGCGATCAGATGCGCGAGCATATTGCCTAGATCCCATGCGGCAGGACCGCACGCGGCCTCATCAAGGTCGACGCATATCGTGTCGGTCCCGCGCAGCAAAAACTGCTCCAGATGGCAGTCGCCATGCAAAGCTACCGGTTCGGCCGCGGTGTCGAGAGCGGATGCTATGGCATCTGCCAGCACACGGGCACGATTTCCGAGATCGGGCCGAAGCGCGCCAATATCGGCGGCCATAAACCGTGCGCTTGCCTGTTGTTCACCAAGGCTGAGGTGTCGCAGGCCAGTGACCGGCTGGCGATGCAGGGACGCCAGCGCGCATCCTATCTGGCGGGCATTCTCCGGCGTTGCTTGCGCAGCGACGCCAGATGCCCAGCGGCATACGACAGCGCCATGCCGGTCCGAGCAGGAAAGAAAATCGGGAATTTTGAGCGCGCCCGAGGAGGTAAAATACTGCGCTGCATCAAGCGCGCGTTCATAGCTTTCGGCGCTGTGCAGTTTCAGGACCGCTACAGGCCGGTCCTGATGCCGGATTTGCGCAACAAAGCGGCGACCCGGGCGATAGCGCAAGGGAATGATCGTAGCGTCGCCCGGCAACCCCAGCTTTGCGAGAAGCGGACCCTGTGCCTCTGCGCTCGCCACACGCCACAGCCGTTTCAACTGGGGATCATTGGGAAAGCACGCCATGCTTAGCGCAAGTTCGGGAAAGAGGAGACGGCCCAAACCAAAAGGCCCGTCAATGCCCTGTTTTTGTGTTACTTTGGCCAGCTTGTCTGCAGCATCCTTCGGCCGCGCTGTAAAGGTTAGCCATGTAGGCGCACCATTTACCGAAAGGTCAAAACCGGCAACGCAACTCTTTCCAGGTTTGTAGCGCAGATAGGTGGACGACAGAGCATCCAGCACCAGATGCGGAAAGAGGTGGCGCAGGAAATCAAGCAGGGCTGGAATATCAAGCAGCAACCCCAACGCCGGCAAAGCAGGTTCGCGGTCGACCAGTTCACGATCAGCCGAAGTGAGCATGGTAGCCTCGCCTGTAGGAAGGGCTGCGTTCGGCCTGCATTGCGGAAAACAAACCGCCGTTCGCCAACAATTCCTGTGGCGTGCCGTGCTCGGCAATGCGTCCCTCGCCAAGCACCAGTATTCGGTCGGCACTTGTGGCGACTGCCATGTCATGGGTGATCACGATTACGGTTGCCTGTCTGGATAGGCGGTGGATCGCGGCATTGATAAGCGCTTCGTTGTCCGGATCGAGGCCGTTGGTCGGTTCGTCAAAGACAAGGATCGGGCATCCACGCAGCGCGGCGCGAGCGATGGCGATCCGCTGCTTTTGTCCCATTGACAAGGAGGCGCCGCGTTCGGCCAGCATCGTGTCATAGCCGTCTGGCATCATCGATATGAATTCATGCGCGCCTGCCAATATCGCCGCCGATGTAATATCCGCGCTGCTCGCATTCGGACGCGCCAGCGCGATGTTTTCGCGGACGGTATCGGCCAGAAAAAAATTGTCCTGTTGCACTACCGCAACCTGTCCACGCAGTGATGCAAGCGTCAGACCAGAAATGTCATGTCCGTCGATCTGGATAGTGCCGTCCGAGGGCTGGTAGAGGCGCAGCAGCAGGCTTGCGATCGTGCTTTTGCCCGCACCCGAAGGTCCGACCAGCGCAACCAGTTCGCGGGGTGCTATTTCGCAGGTAAAGCCATTCAGCAGCTTGCGGCCATTGGGATAGGCAAAGGAAATCTGGTTGAAACGTATATGTCCGGAAAAACGCGGTGCCGTATAGGCGTCTGCCGCCTCGCAAATCTGCGGTTCTTCCTCGAGCAAATCGGCAATACGTTCACCAGCTGCAGTTGCCTTGGCAATGCGGCTGGAATTTTTGGCAAAGTCCCGGACAGGGCGGAAGGTGTTTTTGAGATAGGTCAGAAAGACGACCAGATCACCCGCCGTCAATTCGCCGCGCAACACTAGCACAGCGCCATACCAGAGCGTCAAAGCGGTCGAGAGTCCAGCGATCAGATCGGTCGCACGCTCCAGACTGGCCGATAGCCTCTTGGCCTTCACCCCACCGGTCAACGCACCATCATTTTTTGCAGCAAATGCCCCTGCCATCCGGCCTTCGAGTGACAGCGCCTGCACCACGCGAATTCCGCCCAATGCCTCGGCAGTGGTTGCCGCGATACTGCCTTCGCGCTTGCGCTGCTCACGGCTGACCTGCTGGATCCGGCCACCGAGCCTTACGGTTGCGAAGGCGAGCAGTGGTAGCGGAGCCAATGCCACAAGCGCCAGCCGCCAGTCCAGAACCAGCATGACCCCCGCCATGCTGACAAGGATCAGAACATTGGTTGCAAAGGGCAACATTGCCGTCACCATCGCTTCGCGCATGGAGGACACATCATTGACCACTCGCATTGTAAGGTCACCTGTCCGCGTGGTCTCGTGAAAAGCCAGCGACAGACGCTGCAAATGGCAGTATAGATCATGTCGCAGCTGGCCCAGAACGCGCGACCCGGTCAGTGCAAAGCCGACCGTCGCCAGATATTCGCACAGCGCGCGCAGGCCGACGCAGAACAGAGCAAGTCCGGCGCACACAAACAGCAGCGTCATCGGGGCAAGCGCGTCAAGTGCGGCAATTCCGCTGCTGGCCGCAGGGGTGCTTGCGATCACATGGTCGATCACGATCTTTAACGGCCAGGGTTCCACCAAGCGTAGCACGGTCGCACCAATTAACGCTATTCCCGCACCCAGCGCGAGCCGACGTTGAGCGCGCAGATAGGGTGCGACATGGCGGTACACCCGCGCAAGACCCTTGCGCAATTCACCGAAATGAACGGGAGAACGCCGCCGTTTCAACATGCGACCCTTTCCCGGGCTTGTGCCAACATCCTGCGCGCGACGCTTTCCCAACCCAGTTCGGCCAAGGCGTGGTCACGCGCCGCCGACCCCAGACGTGCCCGGCTATCGGGAGACCGGATCAGTTGGCCCAGTGCATAGGCTAGAGCGTCCCTGTCGCCCGCAGGGCAGAGAAGACCTGTTTCGTTGTGTCGTATCAGCCCGTCAATATCGCCGATCCGGCTGGCAACGACGGCCCGACCAGCGGCCATATATTCCATGACCTTGAGCGGAGAGAAATAGAAGTCAGCGAGATCAGGATAAGGCGCAACCGCGATATCCATCCGGGCGAGTAATGCAGGTATCGCGGCAGGAGCCACGGCACCTGTCAACTCCGTACGGTTCGTTAGTTCGCGATCGGCCAAAGCCTGTTCCAAAGTCGCACGTTCGGGGCCGTCACCGACGAGTAGCAGCCGGAAAGGTAAATCATGCGCTTTCAACAATTCGGCGGCATCGACGAGGATGTTCAGCCCGTGCCACGGTTTCAATGTGCCGACAAACCCGATGACCGGTTCGGCATGTTGTTGATTGTATGCTGGCAAAAAGCGTGCAGCGTCCACGCCATTGGCGACGATATCGATTTTCGCACCTTCGACGACTTCGCGTTTCAACCAGTTGGCAACGCCGGTGGACACAGCAACAATCCGGTCTGCAGCACCAAAGGCTTCACTGGATAGCATTTCGGCAAGTTCGCGGTGAACCAGTTGTCGATGTGTCGCCTGTTCTTCCACCAAGGGGGCGTTGACTTCCAGAACCGAAGGCACTCCATTGCGCTGCGCCCATTTCAAGGCCGCGCTGCTCCACAGGGCGTAGCGTTCATACAGCATGTCGAAAGGGCCGTGGGTATCCAGAAGCGGTGCGATGGCGGTATCCAGATGGCCCAGTTCAAGTTCGCGCGCGGAGCCCCCGGCAGAGGTCGGCCTGATCAGTTCGACGCAATGGATATCCGCAAGATCGGTAGGTGCTTCTCCGCCCCACCTCCGGGCAAACAGCGTCACTTCGTGACCAAGCCGGCTCAGGGCTCGGATGATTTCCTGGACGTGGATGGAGCATCCTTTCGTCCCGAATACCGGCACACCGGGATCGGCGCAGATATAGGCAATGCGCATCGCTGTTATCCCGCCGCGCGCCGTAATGCGACCGTTGCGGCGCGGACGGAAAAGAAACTGCGAAGATTGGCGGCATTTTGGTCGACGTCGAAATCACGCTCGATCATCGCACGAGCGTGTGAGGCCAGTCGTTCGCGCATTGCCGGATTTTCGAGGATCAGACCAAGTGCCTCGGCAAGTGCCTCGGGGTTGCGCTGTTCAATGCAGAGTCCGGTTGTCCCGTGTTTCACCACTTCGGGAACGCCAGTTACATCGGTTGACACACAGGGCGTGCCCAGTGCCATTGCTTCGACAAGCACGGTCGGCAGACCATCACGATCGCCATCATCGGCGATGATACAGGGCAGCGCACTGACGGCGGCGGATTGCAACGCGGTGATTACATTCGGGCGAGGCAGGGCGCCCGCAAGACGAACCTTGTCGGTGAGGCCGCTGTCTTCGATACGTCGTGCAAGGTCAGCGTGTTGCGGGCCATCGCCGATAATCTCGCAGGTGAATTCCTGTCCCTGAGCGTGAAGCAGGGCGCAGGCCTCCACCAGCGTGGCGAAGCCCTTCTTTTCAACAAGGCGTCCGACAGCAACAATATGCTTGGGACGGGCCGCTGGAGATGAATAGGGAAATTCGTCCAGCCAAAGACCGTTGTAGATGCGCTGCACATGTGGGGGCCGGAGCCCGTATGTGGTCGCGAGATAGTCCACATTGAAGTCCGAAACGGTAACCACCGCTTCGGCATCCGCCAGCTTGGGATGCAATTTGAGAGGGTCGATATCGGCGTGGAAAATATCCTTTGCATGCGCAGTGACGCTATACCCTATGCCTGCAAAGCGGGCGCCCATACGGGCGACCGTTGTGGCAACGGTTGCAAAATGGGCGTGCAAATGGGTTATGCTCGCCTTGCGCGCGGCGATTGCAAGGTGAATCGCCTGAAGCACATCCGGCAATTCTTCGTTGTGGAACGCTTCCAGATTTTCCCAAAAACCCGGCAGCGATTTCGCACCGTCCTTCAGGGCTGTCCACAGACCTTCGGCTTTGGGCGTGCTGTCCGAAATATATTGCACCGGCGAGCGCACCTGACCCAGGGTCGATTGAAAGTAGGGCTCATTGACCCGGCGCACGGCAAATATCTGAACTGGAACCCCTGCGCGTTCATGGGCGAGTATCTCGTTGACAATGAACGTTTCCGAAAAGCGGGGATAGCGCTTGACGACGTAGCCGATAAGCATCGAGGGAATTCCTTTCTGGTTTAGGCGAGCCCGACAGATGCGAGCTGCAGGGGTCGCAGAGCGGTATGTTCGCGCGCATGATCGCCTGTGATTTCTTCGGCCCAAGTGACGATCGAATCCAACCCGCCGAAATCGATGATGGCGCGTGCATTCGGCCGACCTGTGGGTAAGGCCAACCACCGGCCGATCGCATCGGACGAGGCCTGCGCATCGGGCAGGCAGGTGGCAAGCGCCAATTCTTCCAGCCGGCGCGCACGGATCAGTTGTTCGGTGCGGGGTGTGGAGCGGGGAACGAACAGGGCGGGCAGCCCTGACGCGAGAATTTCGTTTGCAGTATTGTATCCCGCCATGGCCACAACCCGGTCCGCGCGTCCGAGCAGAGGGACAAGATCGCACACTCCTTCAACAAGCTCCATATCGTCTCTTGGCGCGATCATGCGGAGCAAGGCTTCACGCTTCTCGCCGGGCATCAGGGGGCCGGTCACGATCAGGCCGCGCATATGGGCTGGCATGGCTGCGCCAGCAAAATGGCAGGCCAGTGCAAAGCCGTCCTGACCGCCACCCACCGAACACAGGACAGTCTTTCGCACATCCGCGTCAACACTCTGCGCAGACATGCGACTGGCCGACGACCGGAAGGGATCAAGATAGCCGGTATAACTGGTGATTGCTTTTAACTCGGCGGGGAAATCATAAATGTCAGCAGTGGGGTACACGGCCGGATCGCCATACACCCAGATCGCGTCATACAGGCGGGCGATCGTGGTGAAATTCCTGCGGCGCTTCCATTCAAGACGGATTGTGTTGGGGTCGTCCAATATGTCGCGCAAGCCAAGAACGCAGTGTGTGGTCTTGTCGCGCCGCATCCGTTCCAACGCTGGTAACAGCTCGTCGAGTGCGCCGCCCGGGACATTGTCCGCTATGAACAGGTCGGGCTGGAACCGCTTGAGTGCAAGGTCGATGAGGTCAGCCCGGAACCTCGTCAGTTGGTCGATACCGATGTTTAGCGAACGTGACGAATAACCGCCGTTGGCATCCTTGCGGTAGGCGGGCAGGACGACGGAATCGATACCCTGCGGCATAGGGAAGGCACCACCCTCGCGCACGCCGGTAATCAACAGCACCGTCGCGTTCAACGGCGGCGCAGCGAGTGCCATGGCGATCAACTGGTTCCTGCGGATATGGCCCAGGCCCATGGTGTCATGTGAATATAGCGCAATGCGGGGGCTCGGTAAGCGAATAGGGCTGACGATCATGATTCGAAACCTGCATCATTCGATTTCCAACGCGCAGCGCAGCGATAGGGCTTCGAACTTGAATTTGGTTCAACCAGCTTGCCAGCCGTGGCGGTTGCTAAGTCCAGAAGCAAAGGTCGCCCTCCCGCGTCGAAGATTTAAATCGTCAGAATTACAATGCGACAACGACGGCTCGGATGGATTATTCCCGAAAAATCAAACAGATCGGAAAATGACTGTCATCAAACTGAAATATTTCGATAGTTTTTCAGAATCTGACCGGAAAGTTGAGAGAATTCCCGCTCGGACATACGCAAAAGGGCACTGTCAGATGAAATGCACCATCTAGGCAATTCGGTTCCTAGCCGTTAGCTGGGCGGCATGCCGAGACCGAGGAAACCAGCAAGCCCGTTTCGCTACTTCA
>CAYRDQ010000015.1:0-61147 GCA_964423155.1 uncultured Sphingorhabdus sp. | reverse complement strand
TCCATTATACGCCGGCCGATTTCGGTACCGACCTGAACGCGCATCTGGGCAGCGCCTTCAGCCTCGAACCAATCTTGACCCAAAGCGCCTGGTTCCGCGTGCACAATCGCGACGATGTGCTCTCTAATCTTTACTTCGTCGGCGCGGGAACGCATCCGGGGGCTGGTATTCCCGGCGTGGTCGGCAGCGCCAAGGCCACGGCGGAATTGATGATCGAGGATTTGAACCGTTGAAACGTCTTGCCGTCTATTGCGGCTCTGCCACCCCGGCAGACCCTGTCTATATCGAATGCGCGCGCATGGTGGGCAGTGAACTCGCTGCGCGCGGCATAGGCCTGGTCTATGGCGGCGGGCGTCTTGGCCTGATGGGTGCGGTTGCCGATGCCTGCCTCGAAGGCGGGGGCGAAGTCATCGGCGTCATTCCAGAAGCGCTGGTTGGCAGCGAAGTCGCGCACCGCGGCTGCACCGAATTGCATGTCGTGCCTGGCATGCATGAGCGCAAGCGCATGTTTACCGATCTGTCGGACGGCTTCATCACCATCCCCGGCGGCGTTGGCACGATGGACGAATTGTGGGAAGCGATCAGCTGGGCACAGCTTGGCTATCATTCAAAGCCGGTTGGACTCCTCAACGTGGCAGGCTTTTACGACCAATTGGTGGCCTTCAACCAGCACATGGTCGAGGTTGGCTTCATCCGCCCGCAACACGCCGGAATCATGATCGTTGACGATACGATGGATGGCTTGCTCGCAAAAATGGCGAGCTATGAACCGCACAAAAGCATCTTCCAGATGAAGGCCGAGGATTTGTGATCGATAGGGCGGCTCTCGTCGCCTATGCCCGCGACAGCATCACTCGCGGTTCAAAATCCTTTGCCGCCGCGAGCACGCTGTTTGACCGCACCACGCGCGAGCGGGTCTGGCTACTCTACGCCTGGTGCCGGAAATGCGATGATATGGCCGACGGGCAGGATCATGGCGGCGAGATGGCGGACGTCGCCAATCCTGCAGCCCGGTTGCAGCTGATCCGCGAACGGACTGCCCTTGCGCTCAAAGGTGAAGCCACAGGCGATCCCGCCTTTGACTGTTTGGGCGTCGTTGCCCGCGAATGCGGTCTGACGCAAAAAATGGCCGACGATGTGATCGAGGGCTTTGCGCTCGATACCGCAGGATGGCATCCACGGCATGAAAATGACCTCTACCGTTATTGCTTTCATGTCGCCGGCGCCGTCGGCGTGATGATGGCCGTGGTCATGGGCGTATCACCTGATGATGAAGAAACGCTCGATCGCGCCTGTGACTTGGGCCTTGCCTTCCAGTTGGCCAACATCGCCCGCGACATTGCCGAGGATGGCCGCGCAGGCCGCTGCTACATCCCGGATGATTGGCTGGCCCAGCTCGACCTCGAACCCGGCGAACATCTGCGCCCGCACAACCGCAAGAAACTGGCCCTTATCGGCCGCTGGCTGGCCGATGAGGCAGGTCAATATGAGGCTTCGGCCCGCGTCGGCGCAGCCCGCCTTCCATTCCGGTCACGCTGGGCGGTGCTGTCGGCAGCGGGCATTTACGGCGACATTGCCCGCAAGGTTCGCGCAGAAGGCGAACATGCCTGGGACCGTCGTATTTTCACCTCACGGAGGGAAAAGCTGGGATGGGTTTTAAAGGCCTTCCACCAGGCACTGGCCAATCGTTCTGCCCCCATTGATCGTGAAGGGCTGTGGACGCGGACCCGCTAAGGATTAGCTTGAAGCAGCCAGCAAAGTGCCAGCTCTTTCCCTTAACCGCTCTATAGCCGCGTCATGGATTCCCGCGGCACAACAGATCAGTCCGAAATCCAGCGGTTCGCGCTTGTTATAACGGATCGGTTCGCCGCTGGCGTTGGTCACCACCGCGCCCGCCTCTTCGGCGATGAGGTGCGCGGCGGCGATATCCCATTCATGCCCCCAGCGCAGCGTCGCCACCAGGTCGGCCCGGTCGCAGGCGACCATTGTCATCCGCATCGCGATGCTGTTGGGCTTATGCACCATTTCCAGATCGCGATCGGCCTTGGGCAAGGCGTCGGTGGGAACACGCGCGCCGGCAAATTCGCTGCGTGTACTGGCCAAGAGGCGCTTGCCGTTGCAGGTCGTCCCCTGCCCTTTATGCGCCACCCAAAGCTGTGCGGTTACCGGCGCATACATCGCCGCGAAGACAATCTCGCTGCCCTCCACCAACGCCACCGATACGCACCATCCGCTGCGCCCGCGTATATAGTCGCGCGTGCCGTCAATCGGATCCACCAGCCATTGGCGCGACATGGAAAGCCGGTCGGGATTGTCGACCGTCTCTTCCGACAACCAGCCGATATTGGGCGCGAGCGCACCGAGCCGTTCCTTCAGCAGCGCGTCAACAGCAAGGTCTGCCTCGCTGACGGGATTGCCCTTGCTCTTTTCCCAAACCTCGGTCGCAGGGGCCATTCCCTCGCGCCAAGCCCCGAGCGCGAGGTCACCTGCCTCGCGGACCGCCTTTATCGCCGCATCGCGGTCAGGCACTCGCCACCATCATGCCGTCGATGCGCAGGGTGGGCACATTGGTCGATCGGATGAATTCAAGGTCGTTGGCCGGGGTCAGCGCGCGGAACATGTCTTTCAGGTTCCCGGCGATGGTGAATTCGCTCACGGGTCCGGTGATTTCGCCTTTCTCGATCAGGAAACCGGCAGCGCCGCGGCTGTAATCGCCGGTGACGATATTCACGCCTTGCCCTGACAATTCATGGATATACACGCCATAGTCGATATCCGAAATCAACTGCTCGACCGAAACAGTCCCGCCTTCGAGGTGCAGGTTGGACGGGCTGGTCCCCGGCGCCCCGCTGCCACCCCGGCTGGCATGGCCGGTGGGTCGCAGGCCCAATTGGCGTGCTGCGGCGCTTTCCATCATCCAGCTGGTGAGGACACCCTTGTCGATCAGCGCAGTACGTGCAGTGGGCAGACCCTCGCCATCGAAGGCGCGACTGCCAAGCCCACGTGCGCGCAGCGGATCGTCGATGATGCTGATCGCGCTGTCGAACAGCGCTTCGCCCAGCGAATCGAGCAGGAAACTGGTCTTGCGCGCGATGCTGCTGCCACCGATCGCGCCCATCAGGTGCCCAACCAATGAAGAGCCGATACGCGGATCAAAGACCACGGGTATACTCCCGCTTTTGACCGAGCCGGGATTGACACGGCGCACTGCGCGTTCGCCCGCGCGCCGCCCGATCGCTTCGGCGCTTTCAAGGTCTTCCCGGTGGCGCGCCGAGCGCCAGTCATAATCGCGTTCCTTGGAATCGCCTTCGCCTGCGAGGACGCTGGCCGAAACGCCATAGCCGGACGCATGGTTGGCACCGGCAAAACCGTGGCTGGTGGCGAGAGCGAAAATCGAACGCCCTGCGCTGGCCCCGGCACCTTCACTATTCGTCACGCCCTTCACTGCACGCGCTGCATCTTCGCAGGCCAAGGCCACTTCGCGCAGCGATTGTGGATCGGGGTCTAGGCCATCGTCGCTTTGTACATCGGGGATTGCACCCTTGAGCAGCATCTCTTGCGGCGCAAGCCCCGCATAGGGATCCTCGGGTGCTTCACGCGCCATATCGAGTGCGCGCTCGACCAGGCCCTGCAGAACCGCGGGGTTCATGCTCGACGAGGATATGGTCGCCGACCGTTGCCCCAGAAAGACGCGCAGGCCGATTTCCTCGCCTTCCGACCGGACAACATCCTCCAGCGCGCCGAGGCGCACCTGAACCTCGGTGGAGGCATCGCAATGATAGACGGCATCGGCGGCATCAGCGCCAGCCTTTTTGGCCTGTTCGACAAGATTGGTGGCGCGCTCAAGCGCCTCATTGGGTGTCAGCATTCGACCCGCTTAGGCGCGGGCCCGATTCCGGTCAATCAGGGTATGATGATGATCAGCGCCATCAAGGCCGTGGGAATGCCAATTGCAGCACCCCATAATTTGATCAGGTCCTTGCGGAATGCACCCTCGACATCCTCCTCATGGCGGGCGTCGATGAGCTGCCATTTCCGTTCGAGGTTGCGGCACGGCATGATCACCAGGGCAACCAGCAGCACCAGGAGGAAATAGGGCCAGATGGCCATTCCCGATCCCTTGACCTGCGGTGACACCTCAAAAATCAAGAGCATTGTGTAAATGACGAGCGCATAGGCGATATGCGTGCTCATCTTCTTGGCATGATCGATATAGGTTGCGCCATGCGACGCCAATTGGGCTTTGGAAGCCATAGCACTCTCCCCTGCTGACTCTCCAAGGAGGGAGATTGTCACCAAAGCGACATCGAGTCAAAGGGGTTTACCAAGGGTTTTAGGGCAGCCCCAAAAGCTTGTGATTCTGTAGGCTTAGGCGCCATTTTGGATGGGCATCGACAAATGCGATCGCCGCCGCACGGTTGCGTTCGTTCGACTCGGCATTGCCGCCATCCATCGGCTGGATCAGAAAATGGTCAAAGGCCCAGACTTCCATTGCCGCGGTATCGCTGCCCGGCTGCGGCCAGACGAGCTTCAATTCATTGCCCTTCCGCTGCACGACCTCGCTGCCCGCCTTGGGGCTGATGCACACCCAATCGATGCCGGGATGCACCGCCAGCGTGCCGTTGCTTTCGATGGCGATGGTGAAGCCTTCGGCGTGCAAAGCTGCAACCAGCGCGTCGTCCACCTGCAACATCGGTTCGCCGCCGGTGAGGACAACATAGCGGTGCGCGTGCCCCTGCCCCCAAAGCGAAGCAACCTTGGCTGCCAGTTCGGCGGCCTCATACCGCCCGCCATTTTCGCCATCCAGTCCGACAAAATCGGTGTCGCAAAACTGGCAGACCGCGCTCGCCCGATCCTCTTCGCGGCCAGTCCACAGATTGCAGCCGGCAAAGCGCAGGAACACGGCACGGCGCCCGGCATGCATGCCCTCCCCCTGCAGGGTCAGGAAAATTTCCTTGACCGCATAGCTCATGCGTAAACCGTGGGATCGGGCAGCCCGGCGTCGATGAAGCCCTTGGCGCGCAGACGGCAGGCATCGCATTGGCCGCAAGCCTTGTTGTCGGCGGAGGGATCGTAGCACGACCAGCTCATCCCTGCATCGAGACCCAACCGGTGCGCCTCACGGGCGATATCGGCCTTGGTCATATGTTGCAGCGGGGTGTGGACAGTGAAGCGATCACCTTCGACCCCCGCCTTGGTGGCGAGGTTGGCCATTTCCTCGAACGCGGCAATGAATTCCGGACGGCAATCAGGATAGCCCGAATAATCGAGCGCATTCACACCGATGAACAGGTCGCATGCGCCGCGCGCTTCGGCAAGGCCAAGGCATAGCGAGAGGAAGATGGTATTGCGCGCCGGCACGTAGGTCACCGGAATTGCGTTTTCCTCAACACCCTCCTTGGGAACATTGATGTCCGCCGTCAGCGCCGACCCGCCAAAACGGCGCAGGTCGAGCGGCAACACGATATGTTCAGCAGCGCCCAGATGCGCTGCAATGCGCGCTGCGCTTTCCAGTTCGATCCGATGCCGCTGGTTGTAGTCGATGGTCAAAGCATGGATGGCATAGCCAGCTTCGCGGGCGAGACCGGCGACAACCATAGAGTCCAGTCCGCCGGACAAAAGAACGACGGCAGTTTTTGCATTGGCGGTCATCGGGAGGTGGCTCTCACGCACAGGAGAGGAAAAATGGCGCACCCAGAACGATTCGAACGTCCGACCCCCAGATTCGTAGTCTGGTGCTCTATCCAGCTGAGCTATGGGTGCGTGGAGGCGTGCCAATAGGCCGCACCTGCCAGATTCGCAAGCCCTAAATTGGCGCTATTTTGCCGATGCTGTCTCACAGGTCGATTTGCGCCGGATCGCATCGATCTCGGCATATTCGGACGGATCGGAAAGCAGGATGCGCATCAGGGCAATCCCCTTGTCATGCTCCAGTTCGACCGGTTCATAGCCCTGCGGCGCCTTTTGCCCCTTGCGTAGCAACGCCAGTCGTGCCGGCTTTCCGCCCGTGTCCCGGTCGCTGCGTACCGCGGCCACGTCAGTCCGGGCATCGAAAATGCTGATCGACCAATAGCGATCGGGAACTGGTTCAACATCGACCAGCACCACGCCCTGCGACAGGTCAAAAACACAGGACGAATAGACCAGATCGGGGCTGGGGCGGACGATCGGCTGGCGATCGGCGGTCGCCATTTCGCCGAAACCGAACACATTGGCCCTGCCATTGCCGTTCGCCGAGCCGATTTTCTTCATCGCAGCCGACATCAAGACATAGGGTGTTGCCAGCAGCGTGCCGTGCCAGGCGATGGCCGCCACAGCCAGCCCGGCGAGAATCGGGAGGAGCCAGTTGCGGATCATGCGCAGCGCTCCTTCTTGATGGTTGGTAATTTGGCCTTGCCCGGGGCGTTCAACAGCGCGCCCTTGGGATGATAGGCTCGCAAGGTCAGGTCAAATTGCGGCGTTCGCCCGGTGGGCAACCACAGGCCATCGGCCTTGTCCGGCGAAACGGTGAACGACCAGTTGCCCTTTTCGTCACGCTCCGGCGCATTACTGCCGACCGACCAGCGATTGGCTTCATTCTTAACGAGCCAGCCTTCGCCCTTGTAGAGCGTGATGCTCCACCAGCGCGCGTCAAGTTCGCCGCCGCTGACACTATAGGTGCAATTGCCGTTCAACGGCGCACCATCGCTATCGGTGCGCGCCTGGAAGTACATCGCTTCTTTCGCAGGCAAGGCGAGCAAGCCGAACAGCGCGACACGGGCGCGGCTTAAGGCCGAGGCATCGGCGGTGCCATTATCGGTATTGGTGTTCCATGGCCCGTTGGTCACTTGCCGCCCCAGATCGGCGCTGCGCACCTGATGCACGGCATAGGCCGTTCCGCCTGCCAGCCCCAGCAGGATACAGATCGAATAGCGTAACCATGGTTTCATGAAGCCCCTCCAGCGCCAAAGGGGCCACAATTTGCCTTGCGCGTCAAGCGTTGCGGAGGCTGGCGAAGCCCTGCGCGCTCAAATCCGGCTGCGCGTCGATGATTTCCTGTGGGCAATCCTCTTCCCACGGAAATTTCCGGCTGTTCACACCGGGCCAAACAAGCTGCCAGACCGGGAAGGGTTCGCCTTCATAATACCAGCGGGTGAAGTTCATATAGTCGTTTGCGGCGCGTTCGCTGGCTTCCACAAACACCACCGGATAGCCTTCCAGAAATCCTTCGACTTCTTCGCCCAGGGGAAAGGTTTCGCCTTGCTGCAACCGGTTGTAGAATTCGTTGATCATCCAGTGATGCATTTTCGACGAAAGCCCGAAAATGATCAGTTCGGGCGCGCCATAGCTTTCATAGGCGCCCGTCGAGTAAGAGAAATTGGGTTCCCCAGTCGGCTCGTCGACACGGTCCGCCACAGACATCACCGCGTGGCCATATGTCTCGATCTTGTCGAGATAGCTCTGGTCGAGCGGGTCGGCCTGGGGCTTTCCCTTGAGCGACATCAGCTTTTCCGCAACGCCGCCTGCGCCGCCGCCAGTCGCGCAATGGGGACGCGGTAGGGCGAGGCGCTGACATAGTCGAGGCCGGTCTTTTCACAGAAAGCGATCGATGCCGGATCGCCGCCATGTTCGCCGCAAATGCCGAGCTTGATGTCGGGCCTTGTATTGCGGCCCTTGGTCGCGGCGATCTCGATAAGCTGGCCAACGCCCTCTACATCAAGGCTGACGAACGGGTCGGTCGCATAGATGCCCTTGTCGACGTAATGGATCAGGAAGCGCGCGGCATCATCCCTCGAAACACCCAGAACTGTCTGGGTCAAATCATTGGTTCCAAATGAGAAGAATGCACCAACTTCGGCAATTTCATCAGCCATCAAGGCGGCGCGGGGCAACTCAATCATCGTGCCCACCAGATAGTCGATGCGCTTGCCCTGTTCGGCAAACACCGCCTCGGCAGCTTTGTCGACCACGTCCTTCATCAGCTCGAGCTCGCGGCGGGTGCCTACCAGCGGAATCATGATTTCAGGGACTGGCGCGGTTGGCAGCACACAGGCCGCCTCGAAAATCGCGCGGGCCTGCATCTCGTAAATTTCGGGATAGGTCACGCCCAGACGACAGCCCCGATGGCCCAGCATCGGATTGAATTCATGCAGCTCGTTTGCGCGCTGTTTGAGCGTTTCAATGCCCACGCCAGCCGCCTCGGCAACCTCGGCAAATTCCTCCTCGCGGTGCGGCAGGAATTCGTGCAGCGGCGGGTCGAGCAGGCGGATGGTGACCGGAAGACCCGCCATCACTTCGAAGATCGCGACAAAATCCTTGCGCTGTTCGGGGAGCAGTTTGTCGAGCGCCGCGCGGCGGCCACCCTCATCCTCGGCAAGGATCATCTGGCGCACCGCAGTGATGCGGCTGGCATCGAAGAACATATGTTCGGTGCGGCACAGCCCGATGCCCTCGGCACCGAAATCGCGCGCGGTTTTTGCATCGAGCGGCGTTTCGGCATTGGCGCGCACGCGCATCCGGCGCGCGCCATCAGCCCACTCCATCAGCGTGCCGAAATCGCCCACCAGTTCGGGCTGCAACGTGGGCACGGCACCGGCCATGACTTCTCCGGTCGCGCCGTCGATGGTGATTACATCGCCCTCTTTCAGCTCACGGCCCGAGACGCGCAGCACCTTTGCGCTGTTATCAATGGCAAGGCTGCCTGCGCCCGAGACGCAGGGGCGGCCCATGCCGCGGGCGACCACCGCCGCGTGGCTGGTCATCCCGCCACGCGCGGTCAGGATGCCGCGCGCCGCATGCATGCCATGAATATCTTCGGGCGACGTCTCGACACGGACGAGGATCACGCTTTCACCCATATCGTTGCGGCGCTCCGCAGTATCGGCATCGAACACGATCTGGCCAGAGGCGGCGCCCGGCGAGGCCGGCAATCCCTTGGTCAACACATCGCGCGGTGCATCGGGATCAAGCGTCGGGTGGAGAAGCTGGTCGAGCGCCATGGGATCGACGCGCAGCACCGCTTCCTCGCGCGTGATCAGCCCTTCGGCCGCCATATCGACCGCGATCTTGAGTGCGGCCTTGGCGGTGCGCTTGCCCGAACGGGTCTGCAGCATCCACAGCTTGCCGCGCTCGACCGTGAACTCGATATCCTGCATGTCGCGATAATGACGCTCGAGTGTGTCAAAGACGCGCGCCAGCTCGGCATAAGCCTCGGGCATCGCCTCTTCCATGCTCAAGGGCTTGGCACCTGCGGCCTCGCGCGCGGCCTTGGTCAGATATTGCGGGGTGCGGATACCCGCGACGACGTCTTCACCCTGCGCATTGATCAGATATTCGCCATAATAGGCATTCTCACCGGTGGCCGGGTCACGCGTGAAGGCCACGCCGGTTGCGCTGGTATCGCCCATATTGCCGAACACCATCGCCTGTACATTGACCGCAGTGCCCCAGTCGCCGGGGATCGAGTTCAGGCGGCGATAGACCTTGGCGCGGTCCGATTCCCAGCTGGCAAACACCGCGCCCACCGCGCCCCACAGCTGCTCGTTCACATCCTGCGGGAAGGGCTTGCCCCATTCGGCCTCGACCAGCTGCTTATATTCGGCAACCAGCTCGATCAGGTCGTTCGCTTCCAATTCGGTGTCGAGGAAATACCCGCGATCTTCCTTCGCAATCTCCAGTGCATCCTCGAACGCATGATGGTCCAACCCCAGCACGACATCGGCATACATCTGGATGAAGCGGCGATAGCTATCCCACGCAAATCGCGCATCGCCAGAGGAAGCGGAGAGGCCTTCGACGGTCTTGTCGTTAAGCCCCAGATTCAAAACGGTATCCATCATCCCCGGCATTGATACCCGCGCACCCGAACGCACCGAGACCAGCAGTGGATTGGCCGGATCGCCAAAGCTTTTACCCGTCACGCCCTCAATATGCGCGATGCCCTTTGCGACCTGATCGGTCAGGCCGTCAGGGAAGGCCTCGCCATTGGCGTAATAAGCGGTGCAGACCTCGGTCGTGATCGTAAAGCCGGGGGGCACAGGAAGGCCAATTGCGGCCATGCCGTCCAGATTGGCACCCTTGCCACCGAGCAAATTCTTGTTGCCCGCACCTTTATCATCAACACCGCCGCCGAAGCGGTACACATATTGGGTCGTCATCTTGTCACCTGAGCCATTGGGAGATTTGGATGGGTTGGAAATACTTCACACGAAGACACGAAGACACGAAGAAATTTTTGCGCGCAGCGCAGTTTATCATCTCGATGCACCCTTTGCGGATGCGGTTGTTACGATAAAGCGGCTTCGCCGATCACTTCCTTCTTCGTGTCTTCGTGTCTTCGTGTGAACCCTGTGTCCTTGCCCGTCAGGCGCGGAAGTTGATGGCGTAAACTATCCCTCAATCCTCGAAAAATCCGCCACGCGGTGCACCGCGTCCCGAAACCTTGCCAGCAATCCCAGCCTGAATGCCCGTTTTGCCGGGTCTGGATCATTCACCATCACGCCATCGAAAAAGGCATCGATCGGCGCGCGCAATGAGGCGAGTGCCGCCATGGCGTCTTCAAATTTTTCGGTTTCGATCGCGGCCGCAGCCTTGGGCTCGGCGCTGTCGAGGGCGGTGAGGAGCGCTCGCTCTTCTGCGCCCAGATCGGCTGGTGCTGCGGCATTTGGATCAACACCTTCGGCCTGCTTCAATATGTTCGCAGCGCGCTTGTATCCAGCAAGCAGATTTGTGCCTTCTTCGGTGCCAACAAAGCCCTGCAAAGCCTTTACCCGCGCGAGCAGGCGGACGAGATCGTCCTCGCCACCCAGCGCAAACACCGCATCGATCAGGTCATGCCGGACACCAGCCTCGCGCTGCTGGACTTTCAGGCGGTCAGCGAAGAAGTCTGGAAGTTGTTCAAAAACCGCTTTTTGCGCAGACTGATACTGTTCGTAAACGGAGGCAGTTGTTTTCTGGGATATCATTTGCTTCGTGAAACAGGTCAAAGCTCTCGAAATCACTTCCCACAATGACGCGCGCGTTTTGTTGACGTGTAAAAGCTCAAGAACACCTAAAGATGCACGTCGCAACGCAAATGGGTCTCGCGAACCCGTTGGTCTTTGATCGATCAGGAAAAACCCAACTAGCGTATCCAGCTTGTCCGCCAAACTCACCGCCACCGTCACCGGTACAGTCGGCACATCATCACCCTGCCCGACAGGCTTGTAATGGTCGCGCACTGCGTCGGCGACGGCATCGGCCTCACCCTGCGCGCGGGCGTAATAGCCGCCCATGATGCCTTGCAGTTCGGGGAATTCGCCAACCATGCCGGTGACAAGATCGGCCTTGCACAAGCGAGCCGCGCGTTCGGCCATGTCGGAGAGCAACCTAACCTCTCCGTTCGCCTCGAGCGAAGTCGAGAGGCCGGTGTTGGGCTGCACGGTGTCTCGACTACGCTCGACACGAACGGATTCTGGAAGGACTATACCCTCCTCGCACAACCACCTTGCCAGCTTTGCCACGCGCTCAACCTTGTCGGCGACCGTCCCCAGCTTCTCATGGAAGGTGATCTGCGACAGCTTCTTCGCTTGCTCGTCGAGCGGGATTTTCAGGTCCTGCTCCCAGAAGAATTTCGCGTCGCTCAATCGCGCCGCGAGCACCTTTTCATTGCCGGCAACAATCGCCGCGCCGCCATCGTTGGCGACGATATTGGCGGTGCAGACAAAGGCGTTGGCGAGTTTGCCATTTTTGTCATGGCAGACGAAATATTTCTGGTTCACCCGCGCGGTCAGCTGGATGACTTCCTCCGGCACCTCAAGATAGGCCGGGTCGAACCGACCAAGCATCGGCACAGGCCATTCGGTCAGGCCGCTATTTTCGTTGATCAGCCCTTCATCGGGCACCAGCACCAGCCCGGCATCGGCGGCAGCCTTTTCCGCACCCGCGCGGATGATCGAACGCCGCTCTTCCTGATCGACGATAACATGCGCGGCGCGCAGCTTCATCGCATAGTCGCCCGCATTGCCGATGGTGACTTCGCCACTGTGATGGAAACGATGGCCTTTGGTCGCCGAACCGCTGAAAATGTCGTCAATGGCGCACGGCACCACATCGTCGCCCAACAGCGCGACAATGCCCTGCAACGGGCGGACCCAGCGAAGGCTTTCGGTCGAGATCGATGCGGCGCCCCAGCGTTGCGACTTGGGCCATGGGAAGGCGCGGATGATTGCCGGGATCGCCTCGGCCAGCACATCGGCGGTCTTGCGGCCCGGCTTTTCGACCACAGCGAAGAAAATGCCGTCGCGTTCGACCAGTTGCTCCTGCGTCAGGCCGACCTTGCGCAGGAAGCCCTCCATCGCCTGCAGCGGCGCGTCTACCTTGGGGCCCTTGGTTTCCTCAGACACCGCCTCGGTTTCGAGTGGCAGGTTCTTGGCGATCAACGCCAGACGGCGCGGGGTGGCGTAGGTGACGATCTCGGCGGCCTTGAGGCCTGCCTTGTCGAGTTCGGCGGTGAACAGGCGCGCCAGATCCTCGCGCGCCTTATCCTGCATGCGCGCCGGGATTTCTTCGCTGCGCAATTCAAGAAGGAAGTCGGTCATTCCGCCCACCCATTCTTGTGCATCCATGCCTCGCAGCTGCCCTTGGCGAGGTCGCGGACGCGGCCAATATAGCTGGCGCGTTCCTGCACGCTGATCACGCCGCGTGCCTGCAACAGGTTGAAGAGGTGGCTTGCCTCGATCGCCTGATCATAGGCTGCGAGCGGAATGCCCGCATCGATGCAGCGCTTGCACTCCGCCTCGGCATTTTTGAAGCCCTGGAACAGCTGGTCGGTATCGGCGACCTCGAAATTATAGGTCGAAAATTCGACCTCATTCTTGTGGAAGACATCGCCATAGGTGACGCCCGCATTGTTGAAGGCGAGATCGTAAACGCTGTCTTTGCCTTGGATATACATAGCGAGCCGTTCGAGCCCGTAGGTCAGCTCACCCGCCACCGGCTTGCAATCGAAACCGCCCATTTGCTGGAAGTACGTGAATTGCGTCACTTCCATCCCGTCGCACCAGACTTCCCAGCCCAGCCCCCATGCGCCGAGCGTGGGCGATTCCCAGTCATCCTCGACAAAGCGGATATCGTGCTTGAGCGGATCGATACCGATCGCGTCCAGTGACCCCAGATAGAGCTCCTGCAGGTTTGCAGGGCTGGGCTTCATGATCACCTGATATTGGTAATAATGCTGCAACCGGTTCGGGTTCTCTCCATAACGCCCGTCCGTCGGGCGGCGGCTGGGCTGCACATAGGCGGCGTTCCAGCTATCCGGGCCGAGGGCACGCAAGGTCGTGGCAGGGTGAAACGTCCCCGCGCCGACGCGCATGTCATAAGGTTGCAGGATGACGCAGCCCTGTTTGCCCCAATAATCATGGAGGGTCAGGATCAGGTCCTGGAAAGAAAGTGGCCCGGATTCAGACATGGACCGCCCTTGGCGGATGGAGGCCCCTAAATCAAGCATCTGTGCCGCAGCGCAGCAATTCTGATGCGCAAAGCCTCGGGAAAGCGCCATTTGTCAGGTTTTAGCGTCACTATGTAAGGTGTTGTTGACATTGTCAGCGAATCAGGACATATAGTCAGGGTAAGCTGACACATAGACAATAAGAGCTGACATGCAGAACAGGCTGAGAGTGTTGCGCGCAGAGCGCCAATGGAGCCAGGCGGAGCTTGGCGAGCGGCTGGATGTTTCGCGGCAGGCGGTGAATGCGATCGAGACAGGGAAATATGATCCCTCGCTCCCGCTCGCGTTCAAGATCGCCCGGCTTTTCGGCATGTCGATAGAGGAGATTTTCAACGATGGCTTCGATGGAGACACAAATGGCTGACCTGCCCGAATTGGATACGCCCGAAGCAGAAGGCAATGTTGGTCGTTCGCTTGCGTGGATCGCTGTGGCCGCGATTGGCACGATCTTTACCGCAGGCGCAATTGTCGGGGTGATCGCCGCGGCTACGGAGGACGGCGCCGGACTTTCGGCCAAGGCGATTGCGATAGTGGCCATATTGGTGGCCATCATCGGCGCGCTGATTTACGCCCAATGGAATCTCGCGCGCCGCATGCGGATAGGCGGCGGCCCGATGACGAGCAAGGAACGGCTCAATCGCAACATCATGATTGGCTGCGGAGTTATCGGTGCCGCAATGGGTGCTACATTGGTAGCAACCGACGGCGCAATAACTGCCGGCCCCTCCTCCATTTTCAACGATGACCCATTGCCAATGATGATCGCACTCATGCTGGCGCTGTTCTGGGGAGTCGTAATGCCGCTTGTCGCCTGGGTCTGGCATACCCGTGCTATCGACGAGCAGGAGGCCAATGCGTACCGCGATGGCGGTTATTATGCGGCCTATGCCTATCTGATCGGCGCGCCCACCTGGTGGTTCCTGTGGCGCGGCGGCCTGTTGCCCGAACCGGATGGTATCGCGATATTCATGGCCTTTATGCTCATCTGGAGCGCGGTCTGGTTCTGGAAAAAATACCGCTAGTCAAAACGATACAACCAAGAGGAAAAACGATATGAAACATCTTCTCCTGAATTCCGCATTGCTGGCAGTGACGCTGGCGCTTTCGACCGTCGGTGGGCCGACGTCGACCGCTGCACTCGCCCAGGAGCCGCAAGCTACACCCTCTGCGCCCGCCATCACCGATGTTGATCCCGCATTGTGGGTCGTCAAGGATGCAGATACGACCATCTACCTGTTCGGAACCGTCCACATACTGAAGCCAGGAATGGGCTGGTTCGACGAGGCAGTCAAAGAAGCGTTCGACAAATCCGATCGGCTTGTACTCGAAATCGTGCAGCCTGACGCGGCGACTACCCAGCAGCTTTTTGCAAAATATGGAATCGACCAGACCGGAAAGACGCTGACTTCGAAAATGAACGAAGAGCAAAATGCGATCTACGCGAAAGCGATGGAAAAGGTCGGCCTGCCTGTCGCCGCGTTCGAACCGCTTGATCCCTGGGCGGCTGCGGTCACAATCCAGATACTCGGCCTGCAAAAGGGTGGTTATGATGTGAACAGCGGTGTCGAAACCCAGTTGACCGCTGCCGCCAAGGCATCGAACAAGACGATTGCCGCTGTCGAAACGATGGAATCACAACTCGCCATCTTTGACGGACTTTCGCAGGAAACGCAGATCAATTTCCTCGTTGAAGGCGCCAAAGGGGTCGACAGCATGACCGTCAACATGGACAAGATGGTCGACTATTGGGCGAAACCGGATCCCGATGCGCTTGCCCAGATCATGAACGAAGGAATGACCGAGCCCAAGCTTTATGCGGCCCTGCTGACCAACCGCAATGCGAACTGGGCGGCATGGATCAACAAACAACTCGAAAAGCCCGGCACCACCTTCATGGCTGTCGGTGCCGGCCATCTTGCGGGGCCGACCAGCGTGCAAAACCTGCTTTCTGCATATGGCCTGAAAGCTGTCCGCGTCGCCTATTGAAACAAATCGACTCTATTGCTTGCATTTGCGCGGGTTTCCGCCTAATGGCGCGCGCTTGCCGTGATGGTCATCCCTGGAGGCGTGACGGCAAATAGCGAACTTATTTGGAGAAATATTATGAGCGATCTGCTGACTCTGTCGGCCGAGCCGCGCGAACGGGCTGGCAAGGGAGCCTCCCGTGCATTGCGTCGCGAAGGCCGAGTACCTGCCGTTATCTACGGAGATAACAAGGCACCCGAATCCATCCATGTCGAGGAAAAGGAACTCGTCAAGGCTCTGATGACCGGTCACTTTTCGAACAGCATTGTCGAAGTGACTGTCAACGGCAAGACCGAGCGCACCCTTCCCAAGGATGTGGCATTTCATCCGGTCAGCGATCGTCCGATCCACGTCGATTTCATGCGCCTGGGCAAGGACGCCACCGTGCACGTCGAAGTGCCTGTGTCGTTCGCGAACGAAGATGCTTCGCCCGGTCTGAAGCGCGGCGGCGTGCTCAACATCGTTCGTCACGAACTCGAACTGATCTGCGATGCGGCCAAGATTCCTGACGAAATCGTCATCGACGTGACCGGTTTCGATGTGGGCGATTCGATCCATATCAGCCACGTCACCCTGCCTGCTGGTTCGAAGAGCGCGATCACCGATCGTGACTTCACCATCGCGACGATCGTTGCCCCGTCCGGCCTGAAGTCGGCTGAAGGCGATACGACCAAGACTGAAGCTTCGGCTTGATATATAACGTCGTCCCTGCGCAGGCAGGGACCGCAAACGGTTTAGGCCTTTCGGGGTCGTGAAAATCTCCAGCGGCCCCCGCCTTTGCGGGGGCGACGTGTTTCTGGGAGGGCAAAAAACCGTGCAGATCTGGGCAGGCCTAGGCAATCCGGGACCGCAATATGCGATGCACCGGCACAATGTCGGCTTCATGGCGGTCGATGCGCTTGCCGACCGCTATGATGCGCCTGCACCCGCCAAGAAATTCCAGGGATGGATGCAGGAAGCGCGCATTGGTGGTGACAAGATCATCCTCCTGAAGCCCGCCACCTTCATGAACGAGAGCGGTCGCAGCATTCGCGCCGCGATGGATTTCTACAAGCTCACGCCCGAAGACATCACAGTCTTTTACGACGAACTCGATCTTGCGCCCTTCAAGATCAAGGTGAAACGCGGCGGTGGTGCCGCCGGACACAACGGTATTCGATCGACGATCGACCATATCGGGCCCGAATTCCGCCGCGTCCGGCTTGGCATCGGCCATCCCGGGCATAAGGATAAGGTCACCGGCTATGTACTGGGGTCATTTTCGAAGAACGAAATTGATCCGCTTGCCGATATGCTGGGCGCAATCGCAGCGGAAGCCGACTGGTTGGCCAAGGGCGACGATGTCCGATACATGAACGAAGTCGCACTGCGCCTGAACGAAGATTGATATCCCGATGCAAGCTCCCACTTATTTGAATGTGACCGACGATGCCGGACGCGCCTTTTTCATGCGCGGCATCCAAGGCCCGATTGTGATGCTCAACCTTCTGCGGTTTCGGGATATCGCTGACTATAACGCCACACCGGAGCTTGCCCCGGCAGACGCGATCAGCGGCGAACAGGCTTTCGAGCTATATATCGATCACACCCGGCCTTTTCTGGAAGCCAGCGGCGGAAGAATCCGTTTCCTTGGCAAAGGCGGGCCATGGCTGATCGGACCCGAGGGCGAGCGCTGGGACATGGCCATGCTGATCGAGCAGGAGAGCGTCGCATCCTTCATGGCGTGGAACAGCCATGCAGATTATCTGAAGGGCATCGGCCACCGCACTGCGGCCTTGCTCGATTCACGCCTCCTGCCCTTGGTCGACACGACTGGCGGTCGTTGAGGCCGGAGCGGCTATGCGACGCATCTTGATTGTGGGCCCTTGTGGAGCGGGAAAATCCACGCTGGCTTCTGAACTGGGGCCAAAACTGGGCCTGCCTGTTTTTCATATGGACCAGCTCAACTGGAAACCCGGCTGGGTTGAAAGTAGCAAGGATGAAATCCTTGAAAAGCTGGCTGCCATCACCGCGACCGACCATTGGCTGATCGACGGCACCTATGGTGGCACCTTGGCCGAGCGGTTGGAGCGCGCGGATACCGTGTTGTATCTCGACTATCCGATCCGCCTGTGTGTGGCACGGCTGCTCAAGAGGATATGGACCTATAATGGGGGAACCCGCCCGGACATGACCGAGGGCTGTCCGGAAAGGTTCGATTTTCCCTTCCTACTTTACCTGCTCCAATGGAACAGCGGACCAAAGTTGCGCACTGAGGAGCGGCTGAGAGGCCATGAGGACAAAGTGATCCGCTTTCACGATCCGGTACAGCTGAAACGCTGGCTGGACTCGCAATCGGCGTAAAGCCAGTTATCTTGGAGATCGAAGGAGAGCCGAGATGACCGACATGGAACGCCGCACTGTAATCAAGACCGCGCTGGCCGTTGGGGCAGCAGCAACCTTGCCCGGACCCGCAACTGCTTCCGATAAGCCGTTGGCAGGAAAATCGGTGCTCATTACCGGCGCTTCGTCAGGCTTCGGCTATCTGGGTACCCTGCATTATGCGCGCTTGGGCGCAAAAGTAATTGCCTCGATGCGCGGGCTGCCGCGCAAGGAGGCCGATGAACTGAAAGCCGAAGCTGCCAAGGAAAAGCTGGACGTCCATATCATCCAGATCGACGTCACCTCTGACGAACAGGTCGCCAAAGGCGTAGCCGAGGCAGAGCAGATCGCGGGCGGCGTGATCGACATCCTCGTCAACAATGCGGGTGTCGGCTATGCAGGGCCGATCGAGCTGCAGGATATGGCGGCGACCAAGCTGATCTTCGACACCAATGTCTATGGCCCGCACCGCATGGCCCGCGCGGTCCTCCCAGGCATGCGTAAGGCGAAGCGCGGGGTGATCTTCAACATTTCCTCGCAACTTGGCCGGGTGATCGTGCCCTCTGCCGGTCATTACTCCCCCACCAAATTCGCGTTGGAGGCAATGAGCGAGGCAATGGCCTATGAACTGGTGCCGCACAATGTCGAAGTCTGCGTGATCCAGCCGGGCGGCTATCCGACCAAGGTTTGGGTAAACCGTAACGTACTCGCCAAGGAACTAAAGGACCGTCTGACAGCAGAGGAAGCGGCGGCTTACCCCGCTTTGGTATCGCGCATGGGCGAAGAAGACGGTTCAGGCCGCAGCGCCGACCCAATGGACGTCCCCAGCGCCATCGCCGAAATCGCCGCCATGCCATCCGGCACCCGCCCATTGCGCCGCGCAGTCCACCCGGGCAGCAAGCCGCAAGAGGCGATCAACAAGGTTTCAGCAGAGACGCAAGTGGCCTGGCTTGGCAATTCGCCCTTCGGGCCTTGGGTGAAGGCGGTTCATGATTAGAGTATGCGCTGACATAAATTGATTCGTCGGACGGCTTTCACGTCCTGCAAAATAGGGGGCTTCGATGATTCTAAGTACTATGATGCTGGTTGCTATGGCTCCATTGGGCGATCCCGGCACATGGATATCAAGCGACGACTACCCAATCGATGCCCTTCGCAATGGCGTTGAGGGCGACGTCGCCGTGCGACTGGAAATTGGTCAGCAAGGCGTTCCTACGGCATGCTCCGTTATAGCGAGTTCAGGCAGTGCCAGTTTGGATAGCGCAACCTGCCGCCTCTTGATTGAACGAGCGCGGTTTCAACCGACGCAGAGACCGGAAAATCTCCATTACCAAACGCGCATTCAATGGAAAATTCCAGAGGCACCACTAAACCCCATTGCGTTGCAGGGATTTACCGCCTTCTCCAATTTCAAGGACGGTAAGCCGGTGGGCGATTGTGTCGAGGAGGTTATAGGAAAGCCGATCGAGCTTCTGCCATTTTGCGATATAATGACCAGTCCGAAGGAGCAATCGAAACTTGGCCTGAACAACTTGCCGCCATTTTCGTCGTTGAAATTGCGACTTTTGTTGATGCCGAAAGGCGAATTGCTGGAAGGGCTCTCAAGTTTCGACAAGACAGCGCGACAGCATGTTCTGCTAAAAGCCAATTTTGAAATAAAGGCGGACGGATCTGCCACAAATTGTAAAGTGGTTGAAAATAGAAGTGACACAGCTTTGGGTGAAATCTGTTCCGCCATCGAGTCCGGCGAAACGGAATTTGATACAAGCGGTGCGGGCCCGTATCCGGTTGCGATAACCTTCGTCCTAGATGCGCTAACCAAGTGACACTGGCCTTTCGCGCCCACTACCGCTAAGGCGCGCGCAATTCAATCCCAACGAGGATATTATGGGTTTCAAATGCGGTATTGTCGGGCTGCCCAATGTGGGCAAGTCCACCCTGTTCAACGCGCTGACCGAAACGCAGGCAGCGCAGGCGGCGAACTATCCTTTTTGCACGATCGAGCCCAATGTGGGCGCGGTGGCAGTGCCCGATCCGCGGCTGCACATCATTGCCAAAATTGGCGGCAGCGCCAAGGTTATCGAAACGCAGCTAAGCTTTGTCGACATTGCCGGGCTGGTACGCGGCGCTTCCAAGGGTGAAGGGCTCGGCAACCAGTTCCTCGCCAATATCCGCGAGGTCGATGCGATCGTCCATGTGCTGCGCTGTTTCGAAAATGACGATATTCAGCATGTCGACAACAAGATCGATCCGATTTCCGATGCTGAAACGGTCGAAACCGAGTTGATGCTCGCTGACCTCGAAAGCCTCGAAAAGCGCGTACCTGCCTTCCAGAAAAAGGCGACCGGCGGCGACAAGGAAGCGAAGATTGCGGCAGCCGTGCTCGGCCGCGCGCTCGACCTGTTGCGCGATGGCAAGCCTGCGCGATTGCTGACCCCCAACGATCCCGAAGAGGCGCGGATTTTCCAGCAAGCTCAGTTGCTGACATCCAAGCCTGTCCTTTATGTCTGCAATGTCGAGGAAGCCTCGGCTGCAAATGGCAATGCGTTGTCCACCAAGGTCTTCGAAAAGGCCAAGGCCGAAGGTGCCGAGGCGGTAGTTGTCTCCGCCGCGATTGAGGCCGAGATCTCGACCATGCCTGCGGAAGACCGCGAGGTCTTCCTCGCCGATCTTGGGCTGGAGGAAACCGGCCTCGCCCGTGTGATCCGCGCCGGATACGAACTGCTCCACCTTATCACCTTCTTCACCGTCGGCCCCAAGGAAGCGCGTGCGTGGACGGTGTTCAAAGGTGCCAAGGCTCCGCAGGCCGCAGGCGTGATCCACAGCGATTTCGAGAAAGGCTTCATCCGCGCCGAGACCATGGCCTATGAAGACTATGTCCAATATAATGGCGAGGCCGGAGCCAAAGAAGCGGGCAAATGGCGCTCCGAAGGCAAGGAGTATGACGTGAAGGACGGCGACATCATGCTGTTCCGTTTTAACGTTTGATTTTGCGCAAAGACCGGTTCGTTCGATAGCCGCTAGAGCAAGAGCATGAGCGAAGCAGACCCCGCAGCAAAACCGCAATTGCCTTTTGACCGCATTGGCGGGCGCGAAGTGATCGCGCGCATGGTGAACCGTTTTTACGACCTGATGGAGAGCGAACCCGATTTCGCCGAGTTGCGCGCGATGCACGCGCCTGACCTGACCCCGATGCGCGAATCACTCACCGATTTCCTGATGGCGTGGATGGGCGGGCCGCGCGACTGGTTCGAAAAGCGCCCCGGCGCCTGCATCATGTCCGCCCACCGCGCGCTAGACGGCATGAATTTCGCGGTCGCGACCCAATGGGTGTTGGCTATGCAGCAGGCGGCGAAGGAAACCATCCCGCACGATCCCGATTTTGTGGATTCGATGGTTTCGGCCTTTGCCAGCATGTCGAAGGGCATGGCCGCCAATGCCGGGAAGAGTGACAATCACTGATTCATCGGCTATCGAATAACCGATGTTCCGTAACCTGCTGGCCCTGCTGTTCCTGTTCGCACTGGCGCTCCCCGCTCTTGCGGTGCCTGCACCATTGACGGATAGCGCGACAGCGATGGCCGAAGACTGTCACGGTATGCCGATGCAGCATGATGACAAGGCACCGGCGGGTGATCATGCCATTCAACATGGCTGTATCGGCTGTGTCGCGCCCTATGCGCCTGCCATAGTGGAAGTGCGCGAAGTGGTTCTGGTCACACCGCCTCTTCCAGGGCTTATGGCCGCATTGTCCGGCTTCGCGCCGAAACCGCACGACCCTCCCCCGCGACGCGAAATGTGACCTCTTCACATTTCACACAAATTTCACGGGATAACCAAAATGAAGATATATTTTTCCGGCGCTAGCGCGCTGGCGCTCGTCATGTCTGCGCAAGCTGTGCAGGCGCAGGAGCATGACCATTCGCAGATGGATCATGCTGCTGAACATGAAATCCTCTGCGTTGATGACTGCGGTACTTACTATTATTTTCCGTCTACCGGTTCCGGAACTTCGCGCCTTCCTCTCAGCGAAGGCAATCAACACTCAGGCCTCCACATCGATGCCGGCGACGACTGGATGGTGATGGCGCACGGCTATGCCTGGGGCGTCTATACCGACCAGAGCGGCCCGCGTGGCGATGACAAGGCCTATGTCCAGTCGATGGCGATGCTCAATGCCGAGAAGGAAACCGGCTGGGGCAAGGTGCAGCTGAAATCGATGTTCAGCCTTGAGCCTCTGATGAAGAATCGCGGCTATCCGAACCTGTTTGCCTCGGGCGAGACGGCGGGTGGCGAAGCCTTGGTCGATCGCCAGCATCCGCACGACCTGTTCATGGAGCTGGCCGCGCGCGTCGACATCAATGTCGGCGCGGACAGCACCGTCTTCCTCTATGGCGGCCCGGTGGGTGAGCCTGCTCTCGGCCCGAGCGCGTTCATGCACCGCGGCTCCGCCCGCTACAATCCCGAGGCACCGATCACGCACCACTGGTTCGACAGCGGCCATATCACCTATGGCGTCGCGACTGCCGGCTTTGCCTCGCGCCAATTCCAAATCGAGGGATCGATCTTCACCGGTCAGGAACCCGACGAGGATCGCTGGGACATTGAAAAGCCGCGTTTCGATAGTTGGTCGGTGCGGGCAACGTGGAACCCGTCCCCGAACTGGGCGCTGCAAGCCTCGACCGGGCGCTTGAAAGAGCCTGAATCGCTCCACCCCGGCGAAGATGAGCAGCGCACCACCGCTTCGGTCCATTACGCAAATGGCAAAGGTCTCTCTGCGATGCTCGCGTTCAGCGCGAAGGACCGCAAGCCAGGTGAAACGCTGACCGCATGGCTGGCCGAGGCCAATTGGAACATTGACGATCATCACACGATTTTCGGTCGCTTTGAAAATGTGAAGAATGACGAGCTGTTTCCGGAGCACACCGATCCGCTGCACGACATGCCGTTCCGCGTGAGCAAGTTTCAGGCGGGCTATGCCTATCGCTTACCGCTGGGTGAGCAGTTCAATCTGGCGCTGGGCGGCACGGTTTCAGCCTTTGCCAAGCCTGACGCGCTCGATGTGGCTTATGGCAAGAACCCGATGGGCTATACGCTGTTCGCCAGGCTGTCGCTGGGACTGTAATTGTCTCCCCTCCCGCTTGCGGGAGGGGCCGGGGGAGGGCCTGACAGCGCATCAAGCTCGCTTCGCTCGCCCCCTCCCCTAACCCCTCCCGTAAACGGGAGGGGAACTAAACTTCCGCAGCAAGATTCCGGTAGATTGCGACCGAGAGGGAAACCATCAAGGTCGCGATCACCGCACCCAATGCGGCATCGACGCCGGTTTCGATGAAGGGCACGCCTTCCGCCCCGGCCAGCAGGCGGCAGGCCAGACCCACCATCAGCCCGATGATCATAGCGGTCAGGCTGGCGACCAGCGCAACCACTAGCGTCAGGAAAAAGATCGACCATGCATTGCCGCGGGTCAAATCCCATGCGCGGGCGATGGTGCCGGAGAAGCCACGCTCGGTTTCGGCTACGGCCACCGCACCCAAGGGTGTCAGTCGCCCTGCCAGATAGATTCCCGGCAGTATCAGCGCCAGAAACCCGGCAAGCGTGATCAATCCGCCTGCAAGCTGGACAATGAAGTAAAAGGGTAGCAGCGCCAGCGCTTTGCCCAGCGCCGAACCGATGGTGGCCATATCCTTGCGCGTCAGCAGCACATAGATCGCCACCGCACCGAAAAAGCTGAGCAGCCCTGTCGGCAGCAATATCGTCCAGTTGTCGGCATAATAGGCCTGAAATGCGCCCAATATTTCGCCCGGCTTCGATGCCCCTTCGAGATCGGGGTGCCCCGCAAAAAGCCGCGACACCCAATCGGGCAAAAAAAGGAACAGCCCCGATATCGCCCCAACGCCTTCGCGATGCGCGCCCAGTTGCGCCTGCGTGTCTTTCCAGACGGTGGAATAATCGAGTTTGCGGTTCATGGAGCCTCCGGTTGTTCTCATCGGTTAGAGGCAAGCTACGGGGCTGGCAAGCGGCGCCATGAAAGGCTAAGGCCGCCGCATGAAAGCCATGGGCGATATCGACTGGGAAGTTTCCGAAGAGCATGTGCCCTATCCCGAGGCGCTGGCCCGGATGGAGGCGCGGCAGGCAGCGATTCATGAAGGCAGCGCCCGCGAACTCATCTGGCTGCTCGAACATCCGCCGCTCTACACCGGCGGCACCAGCGCCGACCCAGCCGAGTTGTTGAGCCAGCAATTCCCGGTTTACGATACCGGGCGTGGGGGTCGCTATACCTATCATGGGCCGGGGCAACGGGTAGGCTATGTGATGTTAGACCTTGCTCAGCGCTGCAAGGATGTGCGTTGCTATGTGCATTCGATCGAAGGCTGGGTCATCAGCGCGCTCGCCCGCTTTGGTGTCGAGGCCCGCCGTGCGGAAGGCCGCATCGGCATCTGGTGCGATAATCGCTTCGGGCAGGAGGCAAAAATCGGTGCAATCGGTGTGCGCGTGCGCCGCTGGGTCACCGCGCATGGTTTTGCGGTTAATGTCGCGCCGGATCTTTCGCATTTCGGAGGAATCGTTCCGTGCGGGATCGCCGAATATCCGGTGACCAGCCTTGCTGACCTTGGCATATCTGCCAGCCTTGCCGATTTCGACGCCGCTTTGGAGGCAACCTTGCCCGAATTCCTGAACGCGCTTGCAAAAGCCGGCGGCTCTTGCGACCTAGGCGTTCAAGCTGCAACATATTGAGAGGAAAACATGCGTCGCGCCCTGATCTTAATGGCAATCGCCCTTCCCGCGCTTTCGGCCTGCGGCGGCAATGATGCCGACAGCAAGGTCACCGAAACCCGCATGGACGATATCGACAGCGTCGAAGGCACCATCAGCGACGAGATGATCCCGACTGACGAAGTCACCGAAATGGCTCCGGTCGAGGCTAGCGCCGCACCCGCCGCCGCAAAGGCCAATGGAGCGGATAAGGGTGATGCCGAAAAGCCGGCAGCTGCCCCCGCCAGCGAACCGGCCCCCAAGGCGGACGAGTAAAACCAGCCATGGCCTCATTGCTTGCCGAACCCTTGACGCTGCCCTGCGGCGTGACATTACCCAACCGCATTTCCAAGGCAGCGATGACCGAAGGTCTTGCCGACATATATGGCCGCGCCACGGGCGAGTTGGACCGGCTGTATCTGGCATGGAGCGAAGGCGGGGCGGGCATGTTGCTTTCGGGCAATATCCACATCGATGCCGATCATCTAGAACGGCCCGGCAATGTGATCATCGACCGCGAGCCCGATGATGATACCAAGCGCGCGTTGTCGCACTGGACAGCCGCGGCCACCCGCAATGGCAATCATTTCTGGGCACAGATCAGCCATGCCGGACGGCAGACGCAAAAGGCGGTCAACCCGCATCCCAAAGCACCCTCTGCAGTAAAGCTTGGCCTGCCCGGTGGCCAATTTGGCGAGCCGGTCGCGCTGACCGAGGATGAAATCCTGAACATCATTGGCCGTTTCGGTACGGCCGCACGGGTATGCAAGGAAACCGGCTTTACCGGCGTGCAGATCCATGCCGCCCATGGATATCTGATTTCCCAATTCCTCAGCCCGCGCGCCAATCTGCGCGACGACCGCTGGGGTGGCAGCCTTGAAAACCGCGCGCGCATCTTGCTGTTCACGGTGAACACCGTGCGTACCTTGGTTGGGCCCAGCTTCCCGATTTCGGTGAAACTCAACAGCGCCGATTTCCAGAAGGGTGGTTTTGCCTTTGAAGACAGTTTGCAAGTCGCCAAATGGCTGCAGGATGCGGGTGTGGACCTGATCGAGATTTCGGGTGGTACCTATGAGCAACCCAAGCTGCTCGGCATGGAAGGGCTCGAAGAACCCGAAGAACAGAATGTCGCCGCCTCGACGCTACAACGCGAAGCCTATTTCGTCGATTTCGCGAAGGCGATGCGCAGCGAGGTCAAGATTCCGCTGATGGTCACCGGTGGCTTCCGCACCCGCTCTGCCATGGAGCAGGCGCTTAAACAGGGCGCCGCCGATGTCATCGGCATCGGACGCCCGATGTGTTATTTTCCAGATGCGCCCAAAAGGCTGCTTGGCGGAATGGAAATGTTGCCGCGCAAGGAAAATGAACTCGCCTTGTTCCCGCCTTCGATTCAGTGGCTGAAGCGCTGGAAGGCTATGCGGGCGATCGACAGCTTTGCCTGCCAATATTGGTTCTACAGCCAGCTATACGCGTTGGGCAAAACTGGCCGACCGGCGATTGACATGAGCGTATTTCAGGCGATGCGCGAAGTCGAAAGTACGCACAAACGCTGGTTGAAAGAGCGTAGGGCGGTTGTGAAGTAAACTGCACCCCTCCCGCAAGCAGGCGGGCATTCTACCTGCAATTACTGCCAGTCCCGGCGATCAAATCCACACAGCGGCCGTCGATCTCATCCTTGGGCACCGGCAGGCCGATCAGGCTCGCCAGCGTCGGCATGATGTCGACGGTTTCAATGCCGTTGGGCTGCTCATAGGGCTCTACGCCTTTCCACCAGAACAGGATTGGCACGCGGCGATCATAGCCCCAGGGCGAACCGTGGGTCGCGACATAGCCGAAGCTGGTGTTGGGGATCGGCGTCACATAGCGCTTCAGCGCGACATAGAAATCGCCCGAGCGTGACGGATCGAAATTGGCGCGCACGCGCTGGATCAGGCTCCAGTCCTCCGGTGGGCCAGCAGGAGATGCGGTGCTGGCAATTTCATCCTTGGTGAACACCGCCTCGACCTGCGGATGGGTGCGATAATGTTTTAGCGCGGCGTCGAGAACAGCTCCGCGCTTATCCGCAGGGATTTTGGTCGACAAATACATGTCGCCAAAAGGCGCATCGCCCATGATAGCCGGTTCGGGCAGGCCAAACGCCTTCGCAAGCGCAGGTCCGACCCCCTGCGGCATCAACTTGATATCGACGCGTTCGGCAGCGGGAAGCCCGTGGATGCTGTTCCGCTCGGGCAAGTCATGTCCGCCATGGTCGGCGGTGAGCATGACCACATAGCGAACCTTGCTCTTATCCAGCGCCGCAAACATGCGGCCCAATGTCGCATCGAGCGCGGCGATCTGGGTGCAGGTTTCGGCACCCGAAGTGCCAAAGGTATGGCCAACATAATCAGTGGCCGACAGGCTGACGGCCAACACATCGGTGGCAGCCCCCTTGCCCAGTTTCTTTTCGCCAAAGGCTGCAAGGGCGAGGTCCATGGTCAGCGCATCGAATTCGCCCGAGGCCCTGAAGGCACGTGCATCGCCTGCCTTGCGTGGTTTCAGGGTGCCGACAGTTGCATCTCCGCCAATACCAACAGCGCGTGAGTGGGTTGCGCACATGGCAGGAAGCTTAACCGGAACAGGTTTGTCGATCGCCGCCTTGGCACGGGTATTGATCGATGCTGCACCCTCGGGAATGGCGACATCCGCCTCGGCATAGCTGCGGAAGGATTTGCCATCCCACCACATGGTCAGCGTAGTGTTGTGGCCGCCCATCATCACTGCGCCACGATCCTTGCCCGAAACAGCAACCACCTGCGATGCCGGGTTCAACGCACGCATCCTGTCGCCCAGCGTCGGGACTTTCAGCAATTTGGGTGAAACGGTGTAATTGGAACTGTTGCTGCCTTCGATCGCGGTGTCTTCGGAGCAGTAAACGCCATAATCGGTTTTACCATCCTTGCCAGGACGGCCCATCGACGGGTCGAACCAGTTGTTGGCAACAATACCCGTACGCGACGGACGGCTGCCTGTCAGGATGGTTGAGTGTCCGGGGCAGGTTTCAGTGGCGGCATGGCTTTGATAGCCATTGGGGAAAGCGATACCGTCAGCCAGTCGCTTCAGCCCACCGGTGAAATCCTTCCGATATTCGTTGAACAGGTCGGTCGAAAACTGGTCGACCGAGATCGCGACGATCAGTTTCGGCTCGGGAACCTTGGGCGCGCTGTCTTGCGCAATGGCAGGGGTTGAAACCAGCGCGGTCGCGCCGAGCAAAAGTGCAGCAAATCTGTTCATCATTCCCATCCCGTTTTGAATCAAACGCCCTCTTCGGCCCGCAAGGCCTTGCGGTCCAACTTGCCTATCATCGTCTTTGGCAGGGCATCGCGCACGACGACAGCAAGGACGCGTTCATGCTTGCCCAATTGCGGGTTGAGCCAGTTGGCCAATTCTTCCCCGCTCGCAGTCTGTCCGTCGTTCAGCGTGACAAAAGCCTTGGGCCGCTCACCCAGATAATTGTCGGGAACGCCGATCACCAGCGCCTCTTTCACTGCCGGATGCTGGTAAAGGATATCCTCGACCTGACTAGGAAACACTTTGAATCCGCCGACCGCGATCATGTCTTTCAGCCTGTCGACGATAAAGATGAAACCATCCTCGTCAATCGTGGCGACGTCGCCTGTTCGCAACCAGCCATCGACAAAGACTTCGGCGGTCGCCTCCGGCTTGTTCCAGTAACCCGCCATGATCTGCGGACCCTTGGCGAGCAGTTCTCCCGGTTCCCCGTCTGGCGCTGCTTTGGTCGGATCTTCCTTGTCGGCAAGTCGCACTTGTGTGCCCGGGATTGGCTGGCCTATGCTGCCAATCTTGTTGGTACCCTCATAGGGATTGCACGAAATCACGCCCGAGCTTTCGGTGAGGCCATAGCCCTCGATCACCACCGCTTTGCTCCGATCCTCAAATCGCGCTTTCAGCTCGGCGGCCAAGGGCGCACCGCCTGAAATGCAGGCGCGCAGCGAGCTGAAATCGGTCTTGGGCAATTGAGCATTGTCGAGCAGCGCCTGATACATGGTCGGCACGCCCGGCATCGACGTCACCTTTGTCCGATTAACAGCCTTCAGCGCCGCGGTCGCCTCGAAACGTGGCAGCATCACAATTTCCCCGCCATTGTCGATCGTGCGGTTGAGCACCGTCGCGTTGGCGAAGACGTGGAAAAAGGGCAATACGCCCAGGATGCGATCCTCCGCTGGCGCTTCGGGCTGGTTGGCGCGGCTGTGCGGATCAAGCAGGTTGATCTGGCGCGCATTGGCGCTGATATTCTGGTGCGTCAGCATCGCGCCCTTGGGCGTACCGGTCGTGCCGCCGGTATATTGCAACTGCGCGACATCGCTTTCCGGATCGCAGGGCACGGGTTCCACCACACCGTCATTGGCGATGAAATCGCGAAAGCCCGTAATCCGGCTGTCTTCCGGCACCGCTGCAATATCCGCCTTCTTGAACAGGCGGTAGGCCCAGCCTTTGAGCTTGGGCAAGGCTTCGGCCACACTGCCAACAATCAACTGGCCAAGATCCGATTTATCGAGCACCTTGAGGGCAGTTGGCAACAGGGCCGCCGCCGAAACGGTCACCAACATGCTGGTGCCGCTATCCGCTACCTGATGAGCCAATTCATCGACGGTGTAGAGCGGCGAAAAATTGACCACGGTCGCCCCGGCGAGCATCGCCCCATAATAAGCGACGATATAGTGCGGCACGTTGGGCAGGAAGAGGCCGATATGGTCGCCCTTGCCGACACCACGCAATTGCAGCCCCTTGGCGAATTTTCGTACGCCTTCTTCCATGTCGGCATAACTGTATTTGTGACCCATGAAATCCGCCAGCGGGGCCGATCCCATGCGTTTTGCAGAACGCAGAAACATGTCGTGGACCGACAAAGCGGGAAAGCTCTGCTCCCATTTCGACGGGTGCAGATAATGGGTGGCCCAGGGGGTCGCGGTCATAATTCTCCTCTACGCAGCGCTATACCATCCAACGCCGTCAATTGTCTCCACTTTCGCGCGGCCGGTTGCGACGAGATGCACGAGGTGCGCATGCGATTCACCGGTGGCTAGGCCGAACACATGTTCGTCGATAGGCCGGTCGAACAGCAGGGCAAAGGTATCGACCGCGCGATAGGGTTTTTCGCGCAGCGCAACCTCCAGCTTGTCGAGACGATCGTGATGCCCCTCGGCCAGCTTGTCCAGCCGGACATGCACCCCGCGGAAGGGCGAACCATGCGCCGGTAGCACCAGCATGTCCCCGGGCAGCTTGCGGCGGAATTTGGCAATCGAATCGAGCCATTCGCCGAGCGGATCGGCGTCGGGTTCACTATCCATGATCGATACATTGCTGGTGATGCGGGGCAGGATCTGGTCACCGGCGATGATCACGCCATTATGGTGATCGACCAGGCAGGTATGTTCGGGCGTGTGGCCGCCGCCGGTCATCGCCTCCCATACACGGCCGCCGATACGGACATGCTGCCCGTCCTCGAGCCGTTTGTGCCCGGTGGGCAATACCGAAACCGCGCGGGCAAAATTGCCAAAGCCGCGTTTGCGCATGTCCTCGACCTGCGCTTCGGAATAACCTTGGAATTTGCGACGGGTCAGGATTTCCTTCGGCGGTTCATCGCGCTGGTCCGCAGTCAGCATCCGCGCCATCAGCCATTCGGTGCGGTTCATCCACAGTTTGACCTTGCACCGATTGGCGAGCCAACCCGCACAGCCGACATGGTCAGGATGGAAATGCGTGACGAAAATGCGCGTCATTCGCCGGTCCGCAAGATGGCCTTCGAGCAGCTTCTTCCATTCCTCGATCACCACCGGCATGAATAGCCCGGTATCGGCAATGGCAAAGCCCTCGCCCTGCTCGTCCTCATCGTCGAGCAGCCAGATGTTGATGTGGTTGAGGTTGCCGGGCACCGGCATCCGCGTCCAGCCCATATCGGACGCCAACGGGTAGATTTCGCCATAGCCGGGGACATGATCGCCCAGCGGATAGGTCAGCCCCTTGATTTCAATGGGCTCGAACCCGTGATCGGCGAGCGACATGTCATAGGCTGGAAGCGTTTCGGCGGTCATGCCAGCCTGCCTGCCCTATGCGTCACCATATCGCAATGGTGACGTTAGGGAAGGTCGATTGATTTACTCGCCCGATTTCTTGAACAGTGTTTCCGCGGTCAGTTCGGCAGGCGCTTCTTCTTCGCCGTGCAGCGCTTCTTCGGCAACGCGCTTGGCTTCGTCGCGTTCGTTGCGAAGCTGTTCCAGCAAGGCTTCCTTGTCGCCGGCGAAACGGCTGTCATCGGCAGCCTTGTCTTCCAGACCAGCCTTTTTCGCAGCTCGAGCAACAATCGCGTCCAGTTCACGCTGCGAACAAAGGCCAAGGGTTACAGGATCCTTGGGCTGGATTTCGCTAATGTTCCAGTGGCTGCGGTCACGGATTGCCTGGATCGTATTGCGGGTGGTGCCGATAATCTTGCAAATTGCACCATCCGAAATTTCAGGATGGTTGCGCAGCAGCCAGGCTATGCCATCGGGCTTGTCCTGGCGCTTTGATACTGGCGTATAACGTGGGCCTTTGGTGCGGCGAACCTGTTCGGGGCCCTTCGAAATCTTTAGCGAATAGTCGGGATCTGCCTGCCCCTTTTCAATTTCTTCCATCGACAGTTCGCCAGCGCGAACCGGATCGCGACCGGTATATTTGGTACCAGTCATGTCATCGGCCATCGCCTGCACTTCAAGGATATGCAATCCGCAGAACTCGGCAATCTGGTGAAAGGCAAGCGCCGTGTTGTCGACCAGCCATGCTGCGGTCGCGTGCGGCATCAGGGGAACGAGTCCGTTCTGGGCCATGTCTGATTCTCCAATGAATAGGGCCGCCCCTTACCGGAGCGGCCTGAACATGGGCGCCGCTTAGGCCAAAGCCGCCCCTACGGCAAGCAACATTCGTCGGAAATCTCTGCATTCCTATGCAGGAAAGGCTTGACTGCGTTAATTGCGCACTTAACACTGCGCATTGCAAAGGTTTGAGGAGACCCGCGAACACGTAATTTCATATCAGTACATCGTTATTTTGTAGCAATTAATGGAGGGAGAGGACCATGCGTAAGCTACACCTTATCAGCGCGACTGCGCTTGCCATGTCGTTGGCCATGCCTGCCTTTGCGCAGGAAGCACCACAGGCCGAAGATGATGATTCCGGTTTTGGTGAAATCGTCGTAACCGCTCAGCGCCAAGCGCAAAGCCTGCAAGAAGTACCGATTGCGGTTTCGGCATTCAGCGCAGAAGCACTCGAAAAACAACAGATTGAAAACTCGAGCGATCTTCAACTCACCCTGCCGAACGTAACATTCTCCAAGGGTAACTTCACGGGTTCCAGCTTTACGATCCGCGGCATCGGCGATCTGTGCGTTGGTACATCGTGCGACTCAGCGACCGCTATCCATATGAACGGTTCGCCCATCTTGGGTACGCGCCTGTTCGAAACCGAATTTTTCGATCTTGAGCAGATCGAAGTCCTTCGCGGGCCGCAAGGCACACTGTTCGGGCGCAACGCGACTTCGGGCGTTGTCAACATCATCGCTGCCAAGCCCGATCTGAATGGATTCAAGGCCTCTGCCGAGTTTGAATATGGCAATTTCAATTCGATGAAGGCCAAAGGCATGATCAACGTGCCGCTCGGCGATACGCTGGGTATCCGCGTTGGTGGCTTCTACCTGAAGCGCGATGGTTACACAGAAAACCTGTTCAACGGCAAAAACCTGGATGGTCGCGACATGTATGCTGTGCGCGGCTCGTTGCGTTGGGAGCCCAGCGATTCAACGCGCATCGACCTCATGGCCTATTATTTCCGTGAAAAAGACAATCGCATGCGCATTCAGAAACAGCTGTGCCAGCGCGACACCACCGGTGTGCTTGGATGTCTGCCCAACCGCCGCGATTTCGGAACGACGAACGCCAACTCGACCTTTGTCGGCGTGCTTTCGTCACGTGAATTGCTGGCGATCAACACAGCGGCTGGTGGCCCCGCATTCCAGGGCCTTTTTGCAGGTTTGGGTCTAGGCAGCCTTTATGGCCCCGATGCCTATTCAAACTTCACCAACCCGGCAGATGTTCGTCAGGTTCGTACAGATTTCACGCCTGAATATTTTGCGTCTGAACAGCAATATCAGGCGCGACTGGAACAAGATTTCGGCCAGATGAAATTGCAACTGACCGGTATGTACCTGAAATCGAAGGTCGACTCCCGGCAGGACTATAACCTGTCGGTCCAGGATGGTGCGCTCTATTCGACCGCCGTTGCCAACCTGACGGCGGCTTCGAATCCCTTGAACCCGTTGTCGCCCTATTTCGCTCCAATATTGGCAGCGGTTCGCTCGGGCACCAATTTCTGTACTTCCGAGACCGAATTTACCGGAACAGGTGCATTTGGCGGCCATCGTTTCTGCTCGGCAACGCCGCAGGATTTTGACCGGTCAAGCACAAGGGGAAGCAACTGGAGTGTTGAAGGCATTCTCACCAGCGATTTTGATGGTGCCTTTAACTTCCTGCTCGGTGGCATCTATCTTGACGGAAATGCGAAAGACACCGACTATTTCGTCAACTCGTTCGGTATTGACTGGGTAACTGGTGTATTGGGCGCCGCGACCGGCATTGGTGGCGGTTTGGCTCCGGGTTATCTCGGAACGCCCTATTTCCGGAACAATACGCCGACCTTCAACCTGAAATCCTACGGTCTGTTTGGCGAAGGCTATCTCGACATCGGCGACAAGATGAAGCTGACAGTCGGTATTCGTTACAACCATGACGAAAAGGACATTTCGGCTCGCTCGACTCTGGCCAGCTTCTATGTTCCGTTTACTGCGACCAATGCTTTTGCAACGCAGTTCGGTGCGGGCTTCGACGCTGACCCGGCTACCATCTGTGCCGCACCCGGTGCAACGCGCCCCGGCGCAATCGGATCGGTTGCGAATTGCGAAGCATTCCAGAACCGGCAGGTAAGCTTTAGCGAATGGACAGGTCGTGCGGTGCTTGATTACAAGATTACCGACGATAACCTGATTTATGCGTCCTATTCGCGAGGCTATAAGTCGGGCGGCATCAACCCGCCGCTGCAACCGATCTTTGCGGTTCCTGACAGCTTCTCCCCCGAATTCATCAACGCGTTCGAAATCGGGTCGAAGAACAGCTTTGCTGGTGGTGCCTTCACGCTCAACGCGACGGCGTTCTACTATCAGTATAAATCGCTGCAGTTGAGCCGTATCGTTGCCCGTACGTCGGTGAACGACAATGTCGACGCCGATATCTACGGCCTCGAACTTGAGAGCATTGTTCGTCCGGATGATCGGCTCGCGATCAATATGGGCTTCAGCTATCTGAAGACCAAGGTGAGCGAGGACAAATTCCTCGGCAATCCGCGTGATCCGTCGGGTGGCCGCGGCGATGCTGTGATCATCAAGGATATCACCAACGGTGCCAACTGCGCTGTTGTACCCACAGTAGCTGGCAATGCGGTCGGCACCAACACGCTGGTTGGCGCGATTAACGGGGCACTGGGCCTTCGCGCTCCAGGGCCGTTCGCTGCGGACAGCGGACTTGCTGCTACCGGTGCGTTCGGCATCTGCTCGGCAATCCAGGGGGCAATCGCTGCTCCATCAGCTGGCTTGCGCGCCCTGTTCGGCGTACCGACAGGCGCCCTGCCCTTTGCGGTTGAAAATGCCGGTGTCCCGGTCAACATCAAGGGCAACCGCCTGCCCCAGGCACCGAACTTCAAATGGAATGTTGGTATCCAGCACACCACCGAGTTCGGCAATGGCATGACCTTTGTTCCGCGACTGGACGTCATCTATGTCGGTGACAGCTATGGCAATATCTTCAATGGCCGGGTCAACAAGATCAAGGGCTATTCGCAGATCAATGCTCAGGTTCAGTTGAATGGCGTTGACGACAAATGGTTCGTCCGGGGCTTTGTCCAGAATATCGGTAACAGCAACGCGACGACCGGTCTGTACGTCACCGATCAGTCATCGGGTCTGTTCACCAATATCTTCACGCTGGAACCGCGCCGCTACGGCATCGCGGCCGGGTTCAAGTTCTAAACTCTTCAGCCAGACAGAAAAAGAAAACCCCGGGCGAAAGTCCGGGGTTTTTCATTTCAGGGGATCAAAACGATCTTGCCCACAAAATCGCCGCTTTCCATCAGCGTGTGCGCCGCTGCAGCCTCGGTCAGCGGAAAGCTTCGGGCCATGGTGGGACGCAGCCGACCCTCGATTACGTCGGGCCAAACGTTCTGGTAGATTTCCTGCGCCAGCAATGCCTTGAACTCGTTTGATCGCGGACGCAGCGTTGAACCAGTCAGCGTCAACCGGCGGCTCATCACCTGCGCCATGTTGATTTCAGCGACCAACCCGCCCTGCACCGCGATGGTGACATGCCGACCATCCTCGCGCAGGCATTGCAGGTTGCGCGGAACATAGCTGCCGGCGACCATATCGAGCACAAGGTGCACGCCCTTGCCATCAGTCAGTCGCTTAACCTCCTCGACAAAATCGACGGCCTTGTAGTTGATCGCATGCGTCGCACCTAATTCGAGTGCCGCCGCGCACTTCTCATCCGACCCGCAGGTGACGAAAACCTCGACGCCGAACAGCCGGCCCAGCTTGATCGCCATGCTGCCAATCCCGCTGGTGCCGCCATGCACAAATATCGTTTCACCTTCGCAAGCATAGCCGCGTTCAAAAACATTGTGCCACACCGTCATCAGCGTTTCAGGAATGGCCGCCGCCTCCTCCATCGGCAAGGAGGGTGGTACCGGCCAGCAGATGTCAGCGCGCGCAATGCAATATTCGGCATAGCCACCGCCTGCCACCAGCGCGCAGACCTTTTGCCCCAGTAATTCGCTGTCGGTTCCCGAACCGAGTGCCACCACCGTGCCTGAAATTTCCAGCCCCGGAAGATCGCTGGCGCCGGGAGGGGCAGGATATAGCCCCATGCGCTGGACAACATCGGGGCGGTTGACCCCCGCCGCGGCCACCTTGACCAATAATTCCCCTTCGCCTGGGACCGGGAGCGGACGCTGGCACTGCACAAGCACCTCCGGACCACCCGGCTGGCTGATCTCAACCGCCGTCATCTGTTCGGGCAAATCGCGCATGTACCGTCCCCCTCTGTGCGGCGCGGACCATAGCGTTCTGAAATCGCGCATTCCAGCCCATAACCGCCGGTTCAGAAGAATTGACAGATGCGCGGCGGATGCGCATCTTTGCCGTTGGGAGAAGAGACATGGACCTCGACGAACTATTCGCCAAGCGCCCGGATGATCCGCTGGTTGCGCTTCTCAAACAGGATATCGACCGGCACTCGATCGACGAGCTTCGTGAGCGGATCGAGGCATTGCAGGGTGAAATCGCCCGGTGCCAATCCAAGATTGATGCCGCGACCAGCCACCGCAGCGCGGCGGACGCGCTGTTCAAGAAGAGTTGATTAGGGCTTTTCCGCAACTTTTTGCCAACCAATTTCGGGAATTTTCGCATTTGACCGCAAGTGCGGTTGAAATGCGCCGTTAAAAGGGCGACATTGACGAAGCGGGGCAACCGGCGGTTGGCTGTGCCGCACGGAGTGTATCGAATGCCCAGTTTTGCCGAATCCCTTGAAGCCACGCTGCACAACGCATTGAAGAACGCGGCCGAACGGGCGCATGAATATGCAACGCTGGAGCATTTGCTGCTGGCGCTGATCGATGATGCCGACGCAGCGAAAGTGATGCAGGCCTGCGGCGTCGATCTGGGTGAACTGAGCGACACCGTCATCCAGTATCTCGATAACGAACTCGAAAGCCTGAAGGTTGGCGGCAATGTTGATCCATCGCCTACCAGTGGATTCCAGCGTGTGGTGCAGCGCGCGATCCTGCACGTCCAATCCTCGGGCAAGGATGTTGTTACCGGCGCCAATGTGCTTGTGGCACTCTTCTCCGAGCGCGAAAGTTATGCCGTCTACTTCCTGCAACAGCAGGATATGAGCCGCCTCGACGCCGTCAGCTATATCAGCCACGGCATCGGCAAGGATGGCAAACTGATCGAGCAAAAGCCGGTTGAAGGTACCGAAGAGCGCAAGGAAGAAGCAGCGGACGCAAAGGACAAGAAGGGCGGGAAGGAAACCGCACTCGAACAGTTCACCGTCAACCTCAACGAAAAGGCCAAGCAAGGCCGCATCGATCCATTGATCGGGCGCAGCGAAGAGGTGGACCGCACGGTGCAGATCCTCTGCCGCCGTTCGAAGAACAACCCGCTTTATGTCGGCGAACCCGGCGTCGGCAAAACCGCGATTGCCGAGGGGCTCGCCCGCCGCATTGTTGAAAAGCAGGTTCCCGAAGTGCTGCTGCCTGCCGTCATCTATTCGCTCGATATGGGCGCGCTGCTTGCAGGCACCCGTTATCGCGGCGACTTTGAAGAGCGGTTGAAGGCGGTTGTTTCGGAGCTTGAAAAGCTGCCCGATGCGATCCTGTTCATCGATGAAATCCACACCGTTATCGGCGCGGGTGCCACGAGCGGCGGTGCGATGGATGCATCCAACCTGCTAAAGCCCGCATTGTCGGGCGGAACGATTCGTTGCATCGGTTCAACGACCTACAAGGAATTCCGAAACCATTTCGAGAAGGATCGCGCGCTGCTGCGTCGCTTCCAGAAAATCGACGTCAACGAGCCGACCATCGACGATACCGTCAAGATTCTGGCTGGTCTGCGCAGCGCGTTCGAAGAGCATCACAAGGTGAAATACACGCCCGATGCGCTCAAAGCCGCGGTCGAATTGTCGGCGCGCTACATCAACGACCGCAAACTGCCCGACAAGGCCATCGACGTGATCGACGAGGTTGGTGCGATGCAGATGCTGGTGCCGCCTTCAAAGCGCCGCAAGCTGATCACGCCCAAGGAAATCGAGGCCGTAATCGCCACCATCGCGCGCATCCCGCCGAAAAATGTGTCGACCGATGACCGCGCCGCGCTTGGTAACCTTGAGGCGGACCTGAAGCGCGTTGTCTTCGGGCAGGACAAGGCGATCGAGGTGCTGTCCTCGGCCATCAAGCTCAGCCGTGCTGGCCTGCGCGATCCGGACAAGCCGATCGGCAACTATCTGTTCTCCGGCCCGACCGGTGTCGGCAAGACCGAAGTGGCGCGCCAGCTGGCGAGCATCATGGGCATTCCATTGAAGCGGTTCGACATGTCCGAATATATGGAACGGCACAGCGTTTCGCGCCTCATCGGTGCACCTCCGGGTTATGTCGGTTTCGACCAAGGCGGTTTGCTGACCGATGCGGTCGACCAGAACCCGCATTGCGTGCTGCTGCTCGACGAAATCGAAAAGGCGCATCCGGACCTGTTCAACATCCTGCTGCAGGTGATGGATAATGGCCGCCTGACCGACCATCACGGCAAGACGGTCGATTTCCGCAACGTCATCCTGATCATGACGACCAATGCCGGCGCCAGCGATATGGCGAAGGAAGGCATCGGTTTCGGCACCAATATCAGCAAGGAAGATGCAGGCGAGGAAGCGGTGAAGGCGATGTTCGCCCCCGAATTCCGCAACCGCCTCGATGCCACCGTGCCCTTTGGCTATCTGCCGCCAGAGGTTGTCGCGATGGTGGTCGACAAGTTCATCCTGCAGCTCGAGCTCCAGCTTGCGGACCAGAATGTCCATATCAAGCTGGATGACGAGGCGCGCGCATGGCTGACCGAGCGCGGCTATGACAAGCTCTATGGTGCCCGCCCGATGGGCCGCGTGATCCAGGAAAAGATCAAGCAGCCGCTGGCTGACGAGTTGCTGTTCGGCAAGCTGGTGAATGGCGGCGAGGTGGCGGTCCATATCAAGGACAACCAGCCGTCGTTCGAGGTGACGCCTGCGGCACCAAAGGCTGGAAAACCCAAGAAGGACAAGGGAACGAAAAAAGCGAAAGCTGGCTGATCAGGTGTCGCGGACAATGGCGGAAATGGCTCGATCATTCCGCCATTCCACTTCAAGGATATAGATGTCCATAAAGCTTGGACAAAGGTGCCAGTCGCTAGTGGATTTCTCGTCATGTTCTGGCTTGCCAAGAAGGCCTTGAATTTCCGCGCGGCTTTTACCGACAATGCCGACCCGGTATTGCAAATCGAGGATCATGGAGCAGCGGCGATCACCCCAAAGATCAGCGGCTTTCCAGCGACGGGAGTTAAATGGTTGAGGAATATTGGTCGAATCCGGAGTGCCTAATCCAAACAGCCAAGCGAACCCAAGCGAGCACAAGATCAGAAACAGAATTTTAGGTATCCATCCTTCCTTGTATCCCGCCATCTCGTTGCGCTCCTAAGCTTCCCTATCCTAAAGTCTCACTTGCAACCCCGCAACATATCCTGATTTGGCCTTTGCCGCGCCTAGGCGCATCTTGGCAGCATGGAAAAAGGCACAGTCTATCTGGTCGGCGCAGGCCCGGGTGATCCCGATTTGCTGACAGTCAAAGCCGCGCGGCTGATTGCCGCCGCGGATGTTGTCGTGCATGACGGGCTGGTCGACGATGCGATATTAGCGCTCACTTGCGCTGATGCGCGGTTGATTTCGGTCGCAAAGCAACGCAGCCGCCACTCCGTCCCGCAAGAAGGCATCAATGCCATTCTGGTGCGCGAAGCGCTGGCGGGTCATGCCGTTGTGCGCCTGAAGGGCGGCGATCCCTTCATTTTCGGGCGTGGCGGTGAAGAGGTCGATGCCTGCCGCGATGCGGGCGTTCCGGTTGAAGTCATTCCCGGTATCTCGGCGGCGGTTGCGGGTGGTGCGCAAACCCTCCTCCCCCTCACCCACCGCGATGCATCCAGCGCGGTTACCTTTGTCGCGGGGCAGTGCAAGGGATTGAGCGACCAGAATTGGGCAGGGCTCGCCGGCAAGGGCCGCACGCTCGTCATCTATATGGGCGTCGCGACAGCTGACGACATAAGCGAGAAATTGATTGCCGACGGGCTTTCCCCCGACACGGCCGTCGCCGTGCTGGAGCGTGTGGGCCGTAAAGACGGCCGCGCGCTCCGCACGATCCTGACCGACCTTGGCGGAATGATCGCGCGCGAAGCTGTGCGTTCCCCTGCCATCATCATTGTGGGCGATGTGGTGCTGATGTCCAATGCCGAAAACCGGCTGGCCGCCCTCGCCCGTGAAGCGGAGTATCTTGCGTGAAATTGTTGACCGGAAATGATCTCGCCTCTGGCGCGGTGACCTGGTGGACCAGCAATGGCTGGTCGATCCATGTCGAAGATGCCGTCGATGTCGGCGAAAGCGGCGATGCCATTTTGCATGCCGAAGAAGGCGCGCGCCGTGTGAATGCGCCTTACATTATCGAAGCCGTTTCCACGCCGGAAGGCCCGCGCCCTGCGCACATCAAGGATCGTGTGCGTGCACTCGGTCCGACCGTCCGTCCCGACCTGACTTTGAAACCTGCCGACCCTGCTGCCGGCGATTGGGTGATTTGAAATGTATAAATATGACAATTACGACCAGGCGATCGTCGACGCGCGCGTCGAGGAATTTCGCGATCAGGTGAAACGCCGCCTTGCCGGTGAAATCACTGAGGACCAGTTCAAGCCGCTGCGGCTGATGAACGGCCTCTATCTGCAGCTGCACGCCTATATGCTGCGCGTCGCCATCCCCTATGGCACGCTCGACAGCCGCCAGATGCGCATGCTGGCGCATATCGCGCGCAAATATGACCGCGATTACGGCCATTTCACCACCCGCCAGAATATCCAGTATAACTGGATCAAGCTGGAAGAATGCGCTGACCTGCTTGCCGAACTGGCGTCGGTCGAGATGCACGCAATCCAGACCAGCGGTAATTGCATCCGCAATATCAGCTCTGACCAATATGCCGGCGCCGGCGCCGACGAAGTGGCCGATCCGCGCCCCTGGGCGGAGCTGCTGCGCCAGTGGAGCACCTTCCACCCCGAATTCAGCTACCTGCCGCGCAAGTTCAAGATTGCCGTCATCGCAGCCGACGAAGACCGTGCGGCAATGCGCCTGCACGATATCGGCATCCAGCTGGTCAATCGCGATGGCAAACTGGGCGCAGCCTTCTATGTCGGCGGCGGCATGGGCCGTACGCCGATGATCGCGCCGCTGATCAAGGATTATGTGCCAATCGAGGACTTCCTCAGCTATGCCGAGGCCTGCCTGCGCGTCTACAACCGCTATGGCCGCCGCGACAATATCTACAAGGCGCGCATCAAGATCCTCGTCCATGAAATTGGTGCCGACGAATATCGCCGCCAGGTCGAGGAAGAATTCGCGCATGTGAAGACGCTGGGCATCGATCCGCCGGCTGCTGAACTGGAACGCATCGCAGCCTATTTCGCACCGCCGTCGTTCGAAAATGGCCTCAGCGATGATGTGGATCGCAGCGACCCAGATTTCGCTGTTTGGCTCGACCAGAATGTGAAGCCGCACAAGCAGGCGGGCTATGCCATCGTCAATATCAGCCTGAAGCCGATCGGCGGCATCCCGGGTGATGCAAGCTCGGCGCAAATCGACATGATGGCCGACCTCGCCGAGAAATACAGCTTTGACGAACTGCGCGTCACCCATGCGCAGAACATCGTGCTTCCGCATGTCGCCAAACGCGATCTCTATGCCGTCTGGCAGGCGCTCAATGCGGCGGAACTGGCCAATGCCAATCTTGACCTGATCAGCGACATCATCGCCTGCCCCGGTCTCGATTATTGCAGCCTTGCCAATGCCCGCTCGATCCCGATCGCGCAAAAGATTGCGAAGCGCTTTGCCGATCCGGCGCGTCAGCGCGACCTGGGCGAACTGAAGCTCAAGATTTCGGGCTGCATCAATGCCTGTGGGCACCACCATGCGGGCCATATCGGCATTTTGGGCGTCGATCGAAAAGGCGTTGAAAACTACCAGCTCACGCTGGGTGGATCGGGCGCCGAAGACGTCTCGATCGGCAAAATCACCGGCCCCGGATTTGACGAGGACGGCATTGTCGATGCGGTCGAGCGCGCAACCGACAAATATAAGGAACTGCGCGAGCCCGGCGAACGCTTCGTCGATACCTATCGGCGCGTGGGCATGGAACCGTTCAAGGAGGCGATTTATGGTTGAGCATCTGCATGCTGAGGGTGAAGAGCCCGCCGTCACGCTCGACGCTTTCCTTGACCAGTCGAATGCCACTGCGGTGCGGCTGGAGCCCGATGATGATGCACGCGCGCTGATCCCGCATCTTGATCGGCTGGCGCTGATCGAGATTGCCTTCCCCAAATTCCGCGACGGTCGCGGCTACAGCTCCGCACGCATCCTGCGCGAAGCTGGCTATACCGGTGAACTGAGGGCGCAAGGCGACGTTTTGGTAGACCAGATCGCCTTCATGAAACGTTGCGGCTTTGACAGCTTCTCACCCGAAGCCCCTTTGAACCAGGCCGATGTCGAAGCCGCCTTGTCGCGCTATGACCATGCCTATCAGGGTGCGGCTGATGCCGTAGTGCCTGTCTGGAAATTGCGGCATGGGTAAGCCGGTTAAATCTCCCCTCCCCTTTAGGGGAGGGGTCGGAGGTGGGGCTGCGCCGTCGAGCGCAACTTCACCACCCCACGCCAACCCCTCCGCTAAAGGGGAGGGGCTAAGGAAGCCCGACCGTATCGACACCGCACCTCGCTATAGCGAAACGGATGCGATCCGCCTGAACCATATGTTCCGCGGGCGCGACACGGTCGAGATGCTGGAAGTCCTGCTCAAGGAAAATATGCTGGGCGATGTTGCCATTGTTTCGAGTTTCGGCGCGGAAAGTGCGATATTGCTGCACCTGATTGCCAGCATCGATCCCACGGTGCCGGTGCTGTTCCTCGACACGGGCAAGCATTTTCCTGAAACGATCACCTATAAGGAAGAGCTGCGCCAGCAACTGGGGCTCAAAGATCTGCGCGACCTGAAGCCGGATGCAGATCTGCTACAACAGAAGGACGGCAATGGCCTGCGCTGGTCCTATGATCCCGATGGCTGCTGCGAAATTCGCAAGGTCTTGCCGTTGAAGCAGGCATTGGCGGGTTTTGACGCGCAGTTCACCGGCCGAAAGGCATTCCAGTCCTCCACCCGCAGCGCGCTGCCGCGCTTCGAGATCGAGGAAGGCCGACTGAAGGTCAATCCGTTGGCAGACTGGAGCAAGGAACGGCTCGACGCCTATATGGTCGAACATAACGTGCCTGCGCACCCGCTGGTCGAGCTCGGCTATCCCTCAATCGGTTGCTCGCCCTGCACCAGCAAAGTGGCGCCCGGCGAAGACCCTCGCTCGGGCCGCTGGAAGGGTTGGGACAAAACCGAATGCGGCATTCATAGCGCGGTGACTCCGCTCGATGATGATGGCGCCAACGATCCGGTATTCTGAATAAAAAAGGGCCGTGCAAACCAACTTGCACGGCCTTTTTATTTTTCGGGACTTGATCAAATCTCGCGGTCGCCGATACGGATATCGTCAACGCGTCCGTCAGTGACGGTGCAGGTAAAGCCATCATTGCCGATTTCGCCAACTACGCGCCAGCTTTCGCCATCGCGCGTGACCGAACCGATTTCGTCAACCCGGCCGTTTGCAGTCCGCTCGGCGGCTTCGGTACAGGCGGTCACTGCGCTGCCAACATCATTGCCGCCATTGTAGACCGGGGCCGGTTCGCGATCATAGTCGCGATAGCGGGGTTCCTGGTCACGGCTGCGGTCGCGCTTGTTCTTGTCGGCAGAGTCGGCGACCGCGGCAATCGCGGCGATCAGGCCGATGCCAAGAATCACATCGCCCGCATCAACATCCAGCCGCCGCTTGCGCCAATGGCGGCGGTGGTAATCACCAGCCTCACCATAATACGCCACACCGTCTTGTGCCTTCACAACATTTGCAACCCCGGTCGCGGCAATTGCCGGGAAAGGCGCGGTCATAAGCATTGAACCCAAGGCTGCAGCCAGAGCTGCCTTGCCAAATTTCGTCATTTCAACCTCCTGAGAAGGAGGGGATACACCCCTGTATGATGGCAGGATGGGCGATCCAGCCTGTCGCCAAGCTGAACCGCCCGAAGAATTTACTCCATCGATCCAAGCGGCGGATTAGCGCCACTGATCAAGCCCGCGATAGTCGATGTCGACCACCCGTCCGCGTTCGACATAGCAGGTGAACCTGCCCTTATCGTAACCACGATTGTAGCCATAGCCGCGTTCTCCGTACCGATCACGATCATAGCGATTATAGTCATAACCACGATTATGTCCGCGCCAGCCATCCTGAACCACCAGCTTACCTGAAACGCGATAACCATAGCGGGTACGCTCGATATCGCGGATCTCGGTCACATCCGAACGGCTGTAGCGGCTGGCCCAACGCTCGACCGCGTTGACGCACTGGTTGACCGCTGCACGCCCGCCACCATAGCGGTTGCCATAGCCGTAGCCATATCCATAGCCACGATCATAGCCGCCACGACGATAGTCGTCGCCGCCATATCCGGCGCGGTCATAGCGATAGTCGCGGTCACGGCGATCGTCGCTAGAGGCGATCACCGCGGCAAGGCCGCCGAGGATCACGGCACCTGCAATCACTTCGCCGGCGCTGATCCGGTCATCGTCGTGACGCGCCTGGGCCGGGGCGGCAACGCTGACCAGGGCCGCAGCTGCGGCACCGGCGCTGAGCAGGCTCTTGGTCAAAATCTTCATCGAACTTCTCCTTTGTGGCGGTGGGATGATTCCCGCCGTCGAGAGGAGAATTAGGTGATTCGAAATGATGCGTAGCTGAATCGACTTGTCAGGTGACGTTCAGGTAAATGTCCAATTTCATGAACAATAATTCAAGCGCGCGCCTCGCCCCATTCAATCCAGCTGAACGGACGGGGGGATTTGGGCATATATCCCTTGTCACCGGCAGAAACCTTGAAACCTGCTGCCTCATAGGCGCTGGTGATCGGGCGTGTTAGGTGACAATTGCCGCCGATCCGTTTCCACAAGGGCTCAATCCGGCGTTGCCATTTGCGAACATTTTCGTCGGGCGCGCTGCCATGTTCGAGAAATAGCACCTTGCCACCCGGGCGCAGAACGCGCCGCATTTCGGAAAGAACCTTTCGCTGGTCATCGACCGAACACAAGGTGAAAGTACATAAAACTGTGTCGAAGCTCTCGCTTGCGAAGGGAATGGCTTCTCCCACGCCGCCACGAATGTCCGCCTCAATGCCGACTGCTTGTGCCGCTTCGCGCGACCGATCGAGCAAACCGGCCGATGGATCGACGCCCGAAAAACTCTTGATCCGGGCGAAATCGTAAAACGCCATATTGATGCCGCCGCCACAGCCGAGCTCGAGCACATCGCCCTCCGCCTTCGGGACAATCCGGCTGCGCGCTTTCATGATCTGCGGTTGCGCACAAGCGCAACCTATCAGTTTTGGAACCATGGTCCGCTCCCACCAGCCAGCGGGGCGGGGTTGCCAATCATTTTGCTGCGTCATCGTTCAACTCCAATCCTGTCCATTTTGCCAGGAAGGCATAGATTTCCGAATATTCCTCGATCAGCTTGTCAGTGGGCTTGCCGCTACCGTGGCCAGCACGAGACTCTATCCGGATAATCTTGGGTTTGCCTCCTGTATCCGCGGCTTGCAACGCAGCGATGTATTTAAAGCTGTGACCAGGCACCACCCGGTCATCGGTATCGGCGGTCGAGACGATAACAGCCGGATAATTCACCCCCGACTTGATGTTGTGATAGGGGGAATAACTCAGAAGGTTTTTGAAATCAGCCTCCCTGTCCGGGTAGCCATAATCATCGACCCAATAGCGGCCTGCAGTAAAACGATCGAAGCGCAGCATATCCATCACGCCGACCGCCGCATGCCCAGCAGCAAACAGGTCTGGTCGCTGGTTGACCACTGCCCCAACGAGGAGCCCACCATTGGAGCGCCCCTCAATGGCCAGCTTGCTGCGCGTGGTGATACCTTCCTTGATTAGATATTCGCCTGCAGCAATAAAATCGTCGAACACATTCTGCTTGTTCAACAGACGCCCGGCATCATGCCAAGCTTTGCCATATTCCGAACCTCCGCGGATATTGGCAAGCGCGAATACGCCACCCGACTGGACCCATGCCATCCATGCCGGCTTATATTGAGGCAATTGGGGCAAGTTGAAACCGCCATAGGCATAAAGCAGAGTCGGCGTGCCGGTCGTAAGGTTCAGGTCCTTCCGGCGAACCAGGAACATCGGCACCTTCGTTCCATCCTTGGAAGCATAAAAGCGTTGCTCAATGCTGATCGATGACGGATCGAAACTCAGTTTCGGCTGGGCAAACACGCTGCTTTTCCCGGTCGCGGAATCAAACCGATAGACGGAACCGGGCTGGTTGAAGCTCGAAAAAGTGTAAAAGGTTTCGGGATCACCCGGTTTTCCGGAAAAGCCGGATGCCGTTCCAATGGCATTCAACTGGATGCTGCGAACCGGCCTTCCATCGAGGCTGACCATCTGCGCCACCGAAGCCGCATCCTTCAAATAGGATAGCACCAATCGGTGTCCCACAATTTGCGCCCGGGCCAGCGTTTCGGCGCGTTCCGGAATGAGGTCACTGAACACCGGCTGCGATCCGGAAAGATCGACACTGACGACCTTCAATCGCGGCGCATCCCTGTTGGTTATGAACCACAATTGATCGCCCATCCCCTCGACCAGATTCCATTCATGATCCAACCCCGGAATTAGCGTGCGCGGTTTCCATTGGTCGACAGGTCGCATCTTCCCGTTCTTGCTGGAAAGCCCGATAAGGGTGATCTCATATTTCTCGTCGGTGCTTTCGGCGGTGGTGATGACGATCCAGCGATTATCATGCGTCACCTGCGCGCTATGGCTGAGCTTCGGGCGATCAGGTGTTGCATAGACGGGTTTGTCCGCGCTCTGCGCCGTTCCGATGCGATGGTAGTAGATGGTCTGGTTTTCGTTGATCGCCTGGAATTCCTGGCCTTTCGGTGGCTCGGGAAATCGCGAATACAGGAACCCGTCGTTGCCGATCCAGGTGATGTTCGTGAATTTGGCCCAATTGATCTCTTCGCCCACCGGCTGGCCGGTTTTGACATCGAGTACACGGATCGTAACCCAATCGGAACCAGCGTCCTGGATCGAATAGGCCAGAAACTTGCCATTGGGCGACGGCTCATACAGATCGAGCGCGGTGGCACCGTCCTTAGACCACAGATTGGGATCGATCAGTAACCGATCCTTGCCCTTGAGCCCGCGACGCACATAAAGCGGGGACTGGTTCTGCAGGCCGTCATTCTTAGTGAAAAAATAATGACCGCCGGCTTTTTGCGGCAGGCTAAAACGCTCATAATCGTACAAGGCCCGCATCTTCGCCGCGAGTGCATCGACGCCGGGAAGAGTTTGAAGATAGCTTTCCGCGATCCCATTCTGTGTCCGAACCCAGTCCGCAACATCCTTTGAGTTGCGTACATCTTCTTCCAGCCAGCGATAGGGATCGGCGATCTTTACGCCGAACTGGTCTTCAACGATGTCGGTTTTCCGGGTTGCCGGATATTCCAGATAGCAGCCATTGGTTTCCGTTGCCGACGCCTTCACAGCGAATATTTCCTTATTGTCGTCAGCTTTCATCCCTTGCACCATATGGTCCGCGCACTCCTTGGAAATTCTGAGCTGCGCGTGGGGTTCGAACGCACCTACATTCTCGGCAGCGATGGCAGGATGGGCGGAATGCAAACCAATCATGCCGAACAAAAGCGCAAAACGCATGAGGAGATCTTCCTCTCGACCCAAAAGCAGAACAGGCCGGAAGCGTATCGCTTCCAGCCTGCATAGCCAATGAGTTTGTTTCGCCGCAGCGAAGCGAATTAGGCCGCTTCGTCGAGATCAGCTTCAACCGGACCCGAGTCCTGGCCCTTGGCCGAAACATCGCGGTCTACCAGTTCGATGATGGCCATCGGCGAGGCATCCGACGCGCGGTAGCCGGCCTTGATGATGCGGGTGTAACCGCCGTTGCGGTCAGCATAGCGCACGGCGAGCACGTCGAACAGCTTGGCAAGCTGCGCATCGTCCATAAGACGGCTGTGCGCAAGGCGACGGTTGGAAAGGCCGCCCTTCTTGGCAAGCGTGATCAGCTTTTCGACATAGGGGCGAAGTTCTTTCGCCTTGGCAACGCCGGTGGTGATCTGTTCGTGCTTGATGAGCGAAGCCGCCATGTTGCGCAACATCGCGATGCGATGGCTGCCGGTGCGATTCAGTTTACGTTGGCCTACTTTATGGCGCATATTTCATTCCTTCGTTCGTTATGGACCCGTGTAAGGTAGTCCGTACCAGGCCGTTTCAAGGGTGGCCCATTGCCCTTCTTCCTCCCCGCGAACGGGGAGGAGAATTCAGGTTCAGCCCAGCAGCTCTTGTTCGAGCTTCTTGGCCATTTCTTCGATATTTTCAGGCGGCCAGCCGGGGATGTCCATGCCGAGGCGCAGGCCCATCGACGAAAGGACTTCCTTGATCTCGTTGAGCGACTTGCGGCCGAAGTTCGGCGTGCGCAGCATCTCGGCTTCGGTCTTCTGGACCAGATCGCCGATATAGATGATGTTGTCGTTCTTGAGGCAGTTGGCCGAACGGACCGACAGCTCGAGCTCGTCCACCTTCTTGAGAAGATAACGGTTGAGCTGGTTGGCGTCCGATTCATCGCTCGAAGCCGGAGCAGCAGCGAGGCCGATCATCGGTGACGACGCAGCCATCGACTCTTCGAAGTGGACGAAGACCTGCAGCTGGTCCTGAAGGATGCGAGCCGCATAGGCGACGGCGTCTTCAGGGGTAACCGTACCGTCGGTTTCGACGGTGAGGTTCAGCTTGTCAAAGTCCAGTTCCTGACCGATGCGCGCATTGTCGATCTTGTAGGCGACCTGGCGGACCGGCGAATAGAGCGAGTCAACCGGGATAAGGCCGATCGGTGCATCTGCCGGGCGGTTTGCAACGGCAGGAACATATCCCTTGCCGGTATCGGCAGTGATTTCCATGTTCAGCGTCGCACCATCATCGAGATGGCAGATAACCAGTTCCGGGTTCATCACCTGGATGTCGCCGGTAACCGCGATATCGCCAGCCTTGACGGTGGCAGGGCCGGTAGCCGAAAGCTGCATGCGCTTCGGGCCTTCGCCTTCCATCTTCAGGGCAACCTGCTTGATGTTGAGAACGATGTCGGTCACGTCTTCACGCACGCCGGCAAGCGACGAGAATTCGTGAAGGACATTTTCGATCTTGATTGAGGTGATCGCTGCGCCCTGCAGCGACGAGAGCAGCACGCGACGCAGCGCGTTGCCGAGCGTCAGGCCAAAGCCACGCTCGAGAGGTTCGGCGACGAAGGTTGCCTTGCGACGCGCGTCGCCAGCGGGCTTCACTTCGAGGCCCATGGGCTTTTTCAGTTCCTGCCAGTTCTTCATGTTGACGGACATGGATTTCCCCTAGGTTGGGCGGGATCGGTTTACTGGTGCACCTTACCGAACCGCCTTGAAAATGAAGGACGCGGACCGGATGGCCCGCACCCTTGAAACGGCTTCAGACGCGGCGGCGCTTCGAAGGACGCACGCCATTGTGCGGAATCGGCGTCACGTCGCGGATCGAGGTGATGGTGAAGCCGACAGCCTGCAAGGCGCGAAGGGCGCTCTCGCGGCCCGAACCCGGACCCTTCACTTCGACTTCGAGCGTGCGAACGCCATGTTCCGCAGCTTTCTTGCCAGCGTCTTCTGCGGCCACCTGGGCTGCATAGGGAGTCGACTTGCGGCTGCCCTTGAAGCCCATCATGCCAGCCGACGACCAGCTGATGGCATTGCCCTGTGCGTCGGTGATGGTGATCATCGTGTTGTTGAAGCTGGCGTTGACGTGGGCAACACCTGCCGAGATGTTCTTGCGTTCGCGCCGTTTGATGCGCTGTGGTTCGCGTGCCATTTTGCTCTATCCTGTCTGTATCTGGGAAAAGCTGCGGAAACCCGCGCTTACTTCTTCTTGCCGGCGATGGGCTTCGCCTTGCCCTTGCGGGTGCGCGCATTGGTGTGCGTGCGCTGGCCGCGGACAGGAAGACCCTTACGATGACGCAGGCCGCGATAGCATGCGAGGTCCATCAAACGCTTGATGTTCATCGCAGTGTTACGGCGAAGGTCACCTTCGACGGTGTGGTCGGCATCGATCGTTTCACGAATCTTCAGGACTTCAGCGTCCGAAAGATCCTGCACCCGGCGGGTGTGATCGATTCCCAGTTTGTCGGCAATTTCGAGCGCCTTGGTGCGACCGATGCCATGGATGTAGGTGAGCGCAATGATAACGCGCTTGTTTGTAGGTAGGTTAACCCCGGCAATACGTGCCAATTTCTTGCTCCTTGCTCCACAGGGATCCGTCAGGAACCCTATCTCAACGCGAAAGTGTGGGCCGACAACGCAGAAAAAACCAGCGGGCGCAAGGAAGCGCTGCTGGCTTTACCAGTGTGTCGGATGCCACCCCTTTACGATGAGTCGGGCAGGGTGTCAAGCCGCGCGCGACCGCTGTTTTGGTCAATCAACCGCTTCCCTTGGTCCGAGTCTTTCCGACCTCGGCATTGTCTTCGATAAACTGGATGATCTTGGTAGCGATATCCTTGTTGGTCGCCTTTTCGATGCCCTCAAGACCCGGCGAACTGTTCACTTCCATGATAACCGGGCCATGGTTTGACCTGAGCATGTCGACGCCTGCGACGTTCAGGCCCAAGGCGCGCGCCGCACGCACCGCGGTCGACCGTTCCTCGGGCGTGATCTTGATCGCGCTGGCACTACCGCCACGATGCAGGTTTGAACGGAAATCACCTTCCGCACCCTGGCGCTCCATCGCTGCAACGACCTTATTGCCGATGACAAAAGCCCGGATATCGCTACCTTTGGCTTCCTTGATAAACTCCTGTACCAGAATGTTCACATTGGCACCGCGAAAGGCCTCAATCACCGATCGGGCGCTGTTCTCGGTCTCGGCCAGCACGACGCCGATGCCTTGTGTCCCCTCGAGCAGCTTGATGACCACCGGCGCACCGCCCACCATCTGAATCACTTCGCCTGTCTGACGTGGATCATGGGCAAAGGCTGTCACCGGCAGGCCCAGCCCTTTGCGTGCAAGGATCTGGAGGCTACGCAGCTTGTCGCGCGAGCGGCCGATGGCAACGCTTTCATTGAGCGGCCAGATCTTCATCATCTCGAACTGCCGCAGCACGGCCAGCCCATAAAAGGTGACCGACGCACCGATGCGCGGAATCACGGCGTCGTAACGCTTGATCTTCTCTCCTTGATAATAGGCCTCGGGTCGGTGTGACGTGATGTTCATCGTCACCCGCAACGTGTTGAGTATGTCAATTTCATGCCCCCTCGCCCGTGCCGCTTCGGCAAGGCGCTGGTGCGAATAGAGCCCGGCATTGCGCGCGAGCATGGCGATTTTCATTTTTCCTCCGATGGTGCCGGCTTTCCCAGCACCCATTTGCGTCCGCTATTCACCAGCAATAGCCCGCGGCGCAGAGCCCGCCGTCCGATCAGGACGGGAAAGGCCATCGACCGACGGTTCGCCAGTGTCAGCTCAGATTTCCAGCACAATTTACCCAGACAGATTTGCGTTTCGATGACAAAGCGGTGTTGTCTTTCCCCGTTCGAGCTGCGCACCTGACGTCTATCCACCAAAGGGGCTTCAAAACGGCGAGGCTTGTCGCCCGGAAAAGGACGAAACCAGAATTCCACCCATTCCCTGCCGTCGCGGTCAAATGACCTCACCCGCGTGGCATGGATTGACGATGTGGCTGCACCGGTATCCATTTTGGCATGGATTGCAGCCAAGCCCAACCCCGGCAGATCAACCAGTTCGCACCAACCTATCTCGGCCTTTGTACGCACTGGCTTCTTTCGCCGCTTTGCCGATATTGGCCTGTCCTCTCCCAAATTCGTTCCTATCGGGGTTCGACAGTTTCGACGGACTGCCCGGCTTCGGCAGCCTCGACGTTTCCTTCCTTGGTCTCCGCTTCGACTGCCTCGACTGCCGCGTCGAGTTTGTCAGTCTTGCGGCCCCCGTCGGATTGCCCATCCGTTTCTGCAGGCGCTTCTTTATCTTGCTTCGAGGCAGGCGTCGCATTCTCAACCTTGCCCATCGGCTTGATCAGCCCTGCAAACTGCTCGCCAAGTACGCGGTCGACGGCGGGTGCAATTTTTTCAAGTGGGAAGCGGGAATAACCTCCGACAATATAATTGAAGCTGATCTTGGAATTGTCCCCTTGCGCATTGGGTTCGATGGCGATGGTCAAAGTGCCGATAACGGCCTCGGATTGTAGCGGCCCAAGCCCGCCCTGCATGCGCAAAACCCTTCCCGGTTGAGCGAAAATGACGCGCATATGCTCGACGCTGCCCTTGTTGACGATTTTACCTGCCTTGTCCTTTTCCTGGACCAGTTCACAAAAACAACCACCCGCCTGCGGGTCGATATAGAAACCATCGACGCTACCCGACCAGCTATGTGCCGGGTTCCACCAATCCTTTGGAACGAGAAGGCGCTTCCATATCGCGTCGGGCGTAGCCAACACTTCGGCATTATGGATAACCAGAAAACCCTGTGGCGTCGCGTTCTTGACTTCAGCGACGGCAGGCGATGCGAGCAGCGCCAGCATGGCGGCGCCGAATAAGGCTGTTTTGTTCATGCGCTCTAATAGCCGCGCTACCCCTTGCTCGGCAATCGGGATTGCACCAGTATCGATGACTCAACCCAGAATGGTTGCAATCGCTTCCGTAACGTCTCCGATATCCGCCATACCATCGACCTTGCTTACCAGCCCGCGGGCTTCGTAGATCGGCAGGATGGGCTCGGTCTTCGCGCGATATTCGGCCATGCGCGTCCGGACGGTTTCTTCATTGTCATCCGGCCGACGCTTGAATTCGGTGGAGCCGCATTTGTCGCACACACCGTCGACGGACGGCTTTTTGAAATTGTCGTGATAACCCTCACCGCAATTGGCGCAGGTGAAACGGCCAACGATGCGTTCGACCAGTGCATCTTCATCCACGACCAGTTCGATGACATGGTGAAGGGTGCGGCTGCGCGCCGCAAGGATTGTATCCAGCGATTTTGCCTGCGCTTCGGTGCGGGGATATCCGTCAAAAATGACACCGGTATCGGGGGAGAGCTGGTCGAGCGCCTCACCGATTATGCCCGAGACAATTTCGTCGGACACCAGTTCGCCTGCATCCATTACGGCCTTGGCCTGCAATCCGATTGGCGTTCCGGCTTTAACTGCAGCACGGAGCATATCACCGGTGGACAGTTGAACCATGCCATATGTGTTGACCAGAGTGCCTGCTTGCGTCCCCTTGCCAGCGCCCGGAGGGCCGAGAAGTATGATGTTCAGCGTCTTGCTCACTTTGCCCCGTCCCTTGCAATTTCAACCGGCTAACCGGATCAACGTCCGCGATTGCCCTTCAGTTTCGCTTTCTTGAGCAGGTCGCCATATTGATGCGCCATCATGTGCCCCTGAATCTGTGCGATCGTGTCGACCGTCACATTGACAAGGATCAGCAGGCTGGTGCCACCAAGGACGAAGAACTGCTGTTGCCCTGTCTGCCCCATCATGAAGTCCGGCAACAGACAGACCAACGTCAAATAGGCCGCGCCCAGCACGGTGATGCGGGTCAGCACATAATCGAGATAATCCTGCGTATTCTTGCCAGGGCGAATGCCGGGGATGAAGCCACCGGCCTTTTTCAGATTTTCAGCCGTTTCCTCCGGGTTGAAAACAACTGCTGTGTAGAAAAAGCAGAAGAAAATGATGCCAAGGCCATAGAGCAACAGGTAGACCGGCTGGCCGTGTTGCAACCATTGCAGCAATTGGAGGACTATATCTCCGCTCGCGCTTTCGCCAGCCACCTGGTTGCCGCCTAGCTGGCTGATGGTCACAGGCAGCAACAGGAGTGAGCTTGCGAAGATCGGCGGGATGACGCCTGCGGTATTGAGCTTCAGCGGCAAGTGGCTGCGATCGGCCTGCATCATGCCGCGCTGCGTCGCGCGTTTTGGATATTGCACCAGCACCCGCCGCTGAGCGCGCTCGACAAAGCAGATGAGCAGCGTCAGGCCGACAAACATCGCGATGAAGCCGACCACGATGACACCGCTGATCGAGCCGGTACGACCACCTTCGAGCAGATTGGCTACAAGGCGCGGCATCTGCGCCACGATACCAGCCATGATGATCAGCGAAATACCATTGCCTATACCCCGGCTGGTGATCTGTTCGCCCAGCCACATCAGGAACAGTGTGCCACCAATGAGGCTGATCGTCGCAACAATGCGGAACATCATGCCAGGCTCGACGACGGCGCGAATGCCATTGGCTGCCGCCAGCGATTCCAGTCCAGCAGCAAGGAAATAGCCCTGTACAGCGGTCAGCAAAACCGTGCCATAGCGGGTATATTGGTTGAGTTTCTTGCGCCCGCTTTCGCCCTCTTTCTTGATCGCGGCAAGCGTTGGCGACAGCGATGCGGCAAGCTGCACCACAATCGACGCCGTAATATAGGGCATTACACCGAGCGCGATGAGGCTCATACGTTCAAGCGAACCGCCCGAAAATGTGTTGAAAATATCAAGAACCCCGCCCGCGGCGTTGTTCGCATAGAGCGCTGCCTGTGCGACAGGGTCAACGCCCGGCAGCGGCACAAAGCTAAGGAGACGAAAAACGATCAGTGCACCGATAGTGAACCAGATACGGTTCTTCAGGTCGGTGGCTTGACCGAAGTTCGAAAAATTTATGTTCGATGCCAGCTTGTCGGCTCGCGATGCCATGAGATTACTTTCCCTTGATTCCCGATTGCTGCGCTAGCGGCTAGATGGCGCGCAATCTACCCCGAATTGACATGCCCGCGCTCCGGAAACCCCGAAACGACAAGCCCCGCACGCCCATATCGGGATGCGGGGCCTGTTCGACAAGAGCGATGTCACTCTTTTATCACTTCGCCTTCTTGGCGCTGCCCTTCTTTTCGGCTGCTTTTTCTGCTGCGGGCTTTACGGTCAGGATTTCAACCTTGCCGCCAGCCTTTTCCACAGCTTCAACAGCTGCCTTCGATGCACCGGCAACCGAAAGATTGACCTTCGCAGTGAGCGTGCCCTTGGCGAGAATGCGGACGCCGTCCTTGCCACCACGCGACAGTCCAGCGGCGCGCAGCGCGGCCTGGTCGATCACGGCCTTGGTGTCGAGCTTCTTCGCGTCGATGAATTTCTGGATCATACCCAAATTCACTTCGGCATAGTCCTTGGCAAAGATGTTGTTGAAGCCGCGCTTCGGAATGCGCATGTGAAGGGGCATCTGGCCGCCTTCAAAGCCCTTTACGGCAACGCCCGAACGGCTCTTCTGGCCCTTCTGGCCACGGCCTGAGGTTTTACCCTTGCCCGAACCGATACCACGGCCAACGCGCATCTTGCGATGGCGTGCACCTTCATTGTCACGGATGTCATTCAGTTTCATGTCTTGCACTCGCTTTCGCTTTTAGTCGCGCTGTTCCATAGAGAACCAACTTGCTCCACCGTTTACGCCGGCTTCGCTAGCTGGAACTATCTCATCAAAATAAACCATCGCGCCGGCAGCTTTTCCAACCTCCGGCTCGACCGTTTGAAAAATTGGTTCGCTACGCAAAAGCTCCAGCGCCAACTTTTCCGCTTCTTCCGTCGAGGAGGCTTCAACCCACCTCGTCGTGTAGAAACCAACTAACCCGTCTATTCCCTCAATCTCAATCGGGAAATTCTCACCCCGAATAAGGCATTTGAAGAGAGACGTTTTAGTCAAACTTACCCAACAACCTCAACCATGTGCCGCACCGAGCGGATCATGCCACGCACTTCGGGGGTGTCTTCGAGTTCAACCACCTTGTGCATCTTGTCGAGGCCCAGACCTTGCAGCGTCTTGCGCTGGACGGCGGGGCGGCGGATCGGCGAACCGGTCTGCTTGATCTTGATTTTCGCCATGTCGAATTACTCCGTAATCGCTTCGGCGTCGGCTTCGGCAGTCTTGCTGCCACCGCGACCCAGAAGGTCGGCGATTTTCTTGCCGCGACGCTGTGCCACCGATTTGGGGCTGGTCTGATCCGACAGGGCCGCAAAAGTGGCGCGGATCATGTTGTAGGGGTTCGAAGTACCGATCGACTTGGTCACCACGTCAGCGACGCCCAAGCTTTCGAAAACGGCACGCATCGGACCACCGGCAATGATACCCGTACCGGCAGGTGCCGAACGAACATAAACATTGCCCGCACCGAAACGGCCATTGCCGTCGTGATGCAGCGTACGACCGTCCTTCAACGGAACGCGGATCATTTTCTTTTTGGCAGCAGCAGTTGCCTTGTTGATCGCTTCCGGCACTTCGCGCGCCTTGCCATGGCCAAAGCCGACACGGCCCTGGCCATCGCCGACCACGACGAGAGCTGCGAAACCAAAGCGCTTACCGCCCTTTACGGTCTTCGACACGCGGTTGATGTGGACGAGCTTTTCGATCGTACCATCATCTTCTTTTTCTTCACGCGGCTTGCGATCTTCGCGACGGCCACGGCCGCCTTCGCCACGGCCACGACCGCGACCACGGCGACCACCTTCGGCTTCAGCTTCTACAGCTACGCCTTCGGTGACGACTTCTTCGTTGGTGTTGTTTTCGTCAGCCATCATCAGAACTCCAGCCCACCTTCGCGGGCAGCATCGGCCAGCGCTTTCACGCGACCATGGAACAGGAAACCACCACGGTCGAACACGACATTGGTGACACCGGCTTTTTTCGCAGCTTCCGCAACGCGCTTGCCGACTTCAGCGGCAGCTGCAGCGGTCGAACCGTTTTTGGCTTTGACCGCCTTGTCGTTGGTCGAAGCCGAAGCCACGGTCACGCCCTTGGAGTCATCAATGACCTGGGCATAGATGTGGCGACCGGTGCGGTGCACTGAAAGGCGGGGACGTCCGGCAACCTGCGCACGCAGTTTCGAACGAACGCGCTGGCGGCGCTTTTCAAAGAGAGACAGTTTAGCCATGGCTTATTTCTTCTTCCCTTCTTTGCGGAAGATATATTCGCCGCGGTATTTGATGCCCTTGCCCTTATAGGGTTCCGGCTTCCTCCAGCGGCGGATTTCGGCAGCAACCTGCCCAACCTTCTGCTTGTCGATGCCCGAAATTTCCACCGTGGTGTTATCGGGCGTCTTGATTTCAATGCCTTCGGGCACGTCGAAATTCACGTCGTGGCTGTAGCCGAGCTGCAGCTTCAGGACCTTGCCCTGAGCGGTCGCACGATAGCCAACGCCGGTGATTTCCAAGACCTTGGAAAAGCCCTCGGTCACGCCGGTCACCAGATTCTGCACCAGGGTGCGCTGCATGCCCCAGAAAGCGCGAGCTTCTTTGGACTTGTTGGCAGGCTGCACAGATAGGCCCTCATCCTTCATTTCGTAGGAAATGAGGTCGCTCATCGGCATGGAAAGCTCGCCCTTGGGCCCTTTCACCGACAGCGTGCCTGCTTCCATGCTGGCGGTTACGCCAGCCGGAATGGCAACCGGTTTCTTACCAATGCGGCTCATCAGAACACCTCCGCCAGGATTTCGCCGCCGACATTCTGGGCGCGCGCTTCGGCATCCGAAAGCACGCCCTTTGGCGTCGAGACAATGGTAATGCCCAGGCCGTTGCGGATCACGGGCAGCTCGGTGCTGCCCGAATAAACGCGGCGGCCGGGTTTCGAGACCCTTGCGACATGCTGGATCGCAGGCTGGCCTTCGAAATATTTCAGTTCGATACGCAGGCCCTTGTGCGCGCCAACGGCTTCTTCGCTGTAGCCGCGAATATAGCCTTCGCGCTGCAGCACGTCGAGAACGCGAGCACGCAGCTTCGACGCCGGAGAAACGACAGAGTCTTTCTTCGCGCGCTGGCCGTTGCGGATGCGGGTGAGCATATCACCCAAAGGATCGGTCAATGCCATTTTCTCTATCCCTTACCAGCTCGATTTCGTTACGCCGGGAATCAGGCCCTTATTGGCCAGATCGCGCAACTGGATACGGCAGAGCCGGAACTTGCGGTAATAAGCGCGCGGACGCCCTGTGGTTTCGCAGCGGTTGCGAATGCGGGTCGGATTGCCATTACGCGGGATCTCGGCCAGTTTCAGGCGCGCGATCAGGCGCTCGCTATCGTCTTTCGACTCGTCGTTGGCAATTGCCTTCAGCCGAGCATATTGCCCTGCATATTTCTTGACGAGCTTCTTGCGACGCTCATTTTTGTTGATCGAACTCAGTTTCGCCATGACTTAAGTTCTCGTCCTTTCTTGACGAGGAAGCACGCTTACGCGGCTTCCTTTTCCTCAGCTTGTTCTTGCGGGAAGGGGAAACCAAACAGGCGAAGAAGCTCGCGAGCCTCATCATCGCTGTTCGCGGTGGTGGTGACGATCACGTCCATACCGCGCACGGTATCGATCGAGTCGTAGCTGATTTCCGGGAAGATAATCTGCTCTTTCAGACCCATGGCAAAATTGCCTGCGCCATCGAAGCTCTTCGGGTTCAAGCCACGGAAGTCGCGGATGCGGGGCATCGCGATCGTGACGAGACGATCCAGAAACTCATACATGCGGGCGCCGCGCAGCGTCACCTTGACGCCGATCGGCATGCCTTCGCGCAGTTTGAAGCCGGCGATCGACTTGCGGGCACGCGTGATTACCGGCTGCTGGCCAGCAATCAGCTTCATTTCCTCAAGCGCGGTCGTAACCTTCTTCTTGTCCTGCGAACCTTCGCCGACGCCCATATTGAGCGTGATCTTCTCGATCTTCGGGATCGCCATGCGGTTCTTGTAGCCGAACTTGTCCGTCATCGCCTTGGCGACCACGTCTTCGTAACGGGTTTTCATGCGAGGCGTGTATTTGTCAGCCATCGATCTTCTCCCCGGACTTGACGGCAACACGTACCTTCTTGCCATCCTTGCCGGCTTCAATGCGAACGCGGGTCGCTTTGCCCGACTTGGGGTCGGTCAATGCTACGTTCGAGATATGCAGCGGAGCTTCGAAACGATCGAGGCCACCCTGCGGGTTTGCCTGGCTTGGTTTGCGGTGGCGCACGGCAACATTGACACCCGAAACGACGACTTTCGACGCCTTCGGATCGACGCGGGTGACTTCTCCAGTCTTGCCCTTGTCCTTGCCGGCGAGCACGACAACCGTATCGCCTTTTTTGATTTTAGCCATAGCCATGATTACAGCACCTCCGGTGCCAAGCTGATGATTTTCATGTGGTTCTTGGCACGCAGTTCACGAACCACGGGGCCAAAGATACGGGTGCCGATCGGCTCCTTGTTGTTACCGATCAGAACGGCAGCGTTGGAGTCGAAGCGGATGACCGAACCGTCGGCGCGACGGATATCCTTGCGGGTGCGAACGATGACGGCCTTGTGGACGTCGCCCTTCTTCACCTTGCCGCGCGGTTGGGCTTCCTTGATCGACACCACGATGATGTCGCCAACGCCAGCGGTACGACGCTTGGAACCGCCAAGAACCTTGATGCACTGGACGCGCTTGGCGCCGCTGTTGTCAGCCACATCGAGATTGGATTGCATCTGGATCATGGATCAACCCTCCGCGAGTTCGGCTGCGGCCTCGGGTGCTGCGCCAACACGCTCCACCAGAGTCCAGGTCTTGTTCTTAGAAATCGGCGCACATTCCTGAATGCGAACCACTTCACCAGCTTTCGCGGTGTTGGCTTCATCATGCGCGTGATACTTCTTCGAACGACGGATAATCTTGCCGTAAAGCGGGTGCTTCACCTTGCGCTCAACGAGCACAACGACCGTCTTGTCGTTCTTGTCGGACACCACGGTGCCGGTAAGAATACGTTTGGGCATCGGTTGTGCTCCTTATGCCGATTGCTTAGCGGCGCTTGCACGCTCGCTCTGCAGGGTTTTGATGCGCGCGATGTCGCGGCGCACTTCGCGGATGCGGGCCGGCTTTTCCAGCTGGCCGGTAGCGCCCTGGAAGCGCAGGTTGAACTGCTCGCGCTTCAACTCACCGAGCTTGGTCGCCAGTTCATCGTCGCTCTTGACGCGGAAGTCTTCAGTCTTGCTCATCCTTCAGCTCCCAGATGCGAGGTGTCACCGAGACGGGCAACAACCTTGGTCTTGATGGGCAGCTTCATCGCAGCGCGGCTGAAAGCCACGGCGGCGAGCTGGCCCGGAACGCCGTCGAGTTCGAACAGGATGCGGCCCGGTTTTACCTTGGCTGCCCAATATTCGACCGAACCCTTACCTTTACCCTGACGGACTTCAGCAGGCTTCTTCGACACGGGAACGTCGGGGAACACGCGGATCCACAAACGTCCCTGACGCTTGATGTGACGGGTGATCGCACGACGTGCCGCTTCGATCTGGCGCGCGGTGATGCGTTCCGGCTCGAGGGCCTTGAGACCGTAGGAACCGAAGTTCAGTTCGGTACCGCCCTTGGCATTGCCGGAAATGCGGCCTTTGAACTGCTTGCGGAACTTGGTTTTTTTAGGTTGCAACATGATGCTTGCCTATTCCCTTAAAAACGGCGGTCAGACTGCGGACGAACGCCCGAGGTCTGCGCTTCCATCATCAACCGGTCGGTCGCCATCGGGTCGTGGCCAAGGATTTCACCCTTGAAGATCCACACCTTGATGCCGATGATGCCATAAGCGGTGAGCGCTTCGGCTTCGGCATAGTCGACATTGGCGCGCAGCGTGTGCAGCGGAACGCGACCTTCGCGATACCATTCGGTACGGGCGATTTCAGCGCCGCCCAGACGGCCACCGCAGGTGATCTTGATGCCTTCTGCACCCAGACGCAGCGCCGACTGGACCGCACGCTTCATGGCGCGGCGGAAAGCGATACGACGGATCAGCTGGTCGGCAACGCCCTGGGCGACGAGCTTGGCGTCGATTTCGGGCTTGCGGATTTCGACGATGTTGAGGCTGACGTCGGCATCGGTGTACTTACCAATAGCCTTTTTCAGCTTCTCGATGTCGGCACCCTTTTTGCCGATGATCACGCCGGGGCGCGCCGCATAGATCGAAACGCGGCACAGTTTGGCCGGACGCTCGATCACCACCTTGGAGATCGCGGCCTGGGGCAGCGTCTTCATGATGAACTTGCGGATATTGATGTCTTCCAGCAGCATGCGGCCATAGTCCGCACCTTCGGCGAACCAGCGGCTGTCCCACGTGCGGTTGATCTGCAGGCGGAGGCCGATCGGATTGCTCTTCTGACCCATGATTAAGCCTCTTCTTCCTGTTCGCGAACGACGATGCGCAGGCGGCTGAACGGTTTCAGGATGCGGGTCGACTTGCCGCGGCCACGAGCGTGGAAACGCTTCATGGTCAGCGCCTTGCCGACACTTGCCTCGGCAACGACAAGGCTGTCGACGTCGAGATTGTGGTTGTTTTCCGCATTGGCGATGGCCGAAGCCAGCACCTTCTTCGCATCAACAGCCATCGCACGCTTCGAGAAGGTGAGGATGTTGAGCGCTTCTTCGACCTTGCGGCC
>CAYRDQ010000014.1:0-61786 GCA_964423155.1 uncultured Sphingorhabdus sp. | reverse complement strand
CAAAGATGGGGAAGACGGCCAAGGGTGCGGTTTGGCTCAACAGCGATCAGCTCCCTGCCTATGACTATTGGCAATTCTGGCGCAACACCCAGGATGCCGATGTCGGACGATTTCTCCGGTTATTCACGGACATTGACCTCATTGAAATCGAAAAGCTGGAGACTCTTGAGGGGGCGGAAATCAACGACGCGAAAAAGATTCTCGCCGACGCAGCGACTGCGATGGCGCATGGCGCAGATGCCGCAACGGACGCTGCTGAAACAGCGCGCAAAACCTTCGAGGAAGGTAGCGGTGGAGAGTCATTGCCAACTATCGTGGTTACTGAATCCTCAATTTCGCTGGTGGATGCCATGGTGACGTTGGGACTTTCCGTCTCCAAGAAGGAAGCACGGCGCCTGATTGCGGGCGGAGGTGCGCGCATTAATGGAGAGCCTGTAACCGACGAAAATGCTACGATAATCAAGAAGGACGCGGCTATCCGCCTATCCGCTGGCAAAAAGAAACACGGTCTGATCCATTTCGATTGACGAGGACCAAATTTCCAACAGCGAGATTTTACCTTTTTTTCGTAAAAGCATGTCAAACCGTTCCTGCGACCTTCGTGCTTACAGGACATAGTAGACATGGCTCAACCGGCGATCGATCACAATTACGACATGCGCAGAGCGGCTCGCCATCGTGCGAGCTATGACGTACTTGCAGACAGCAAGCAGCATGGTGAACAGAAGTTGCATATCGCAAATATTTCTGCGCACGGATTCATGATCGACAACAACCAGGTCTTCGAGCATGGCGACCGCATTGAATTGCGGCTTCCTGTGGTGGGACGCATCGAGGCGCATTTGATTTGGTCGGTCGACGGCAGGGCTGGTTTCCAGTTCGAGCGCGTAGTCAGATTGCCGGACTTCATGGCTTTAGTCGACGTCGTCGGTCCCAAACTTCGCTAGCCACCCCTTAACGTCGCGACGCCGGCGTCGCGTTCAAACAAATAGAGCGCGACCCGTGCTGCACTGCCACGCGGGCTATCCAATCCGCCGTCACGCTCAATCAGTAAACAGGCATCGGTTGCTGCAGCGCCGATCAGCTCCCTGACCTGCTGGTCTGTTGCAATCCGGAAAGGCTGCTCGCCAGACTGGCGGGTACCAAGCAATTCTCCTGCACCACGCAGCTTCAAATCCTCTTCTGCGATGCGAAAGCCGTCATTGGTTTCACGCATTAGAGCAAGCCGCGCCCGGGCCGTTTCACCCACTTGGCTGGATCGAACAAGTATACAGGAAGATTTTTCACTGCCCCGACCAACGCGACCACGCAATTGGTGCAACTGCGCCAGTCCAAAGCGGTCGGAAGCTTCCACTATCATCAGACTGGCATTGGGGACATCGACACCAACCTCGATCACTGTGGTTGCTACAAGCAAGCGGGTTTTTCCGGAGGCAAAGCCTTCCATCACCAAGTCCTTTTCCGGTCCCTTCATACGGCCATGGACAAGTGCTACCTGTTCGCCAAAACGCAGTTTCAACATCGCAGCCCGTTGCTCGGCCGCCGCCAATTCGCTTTGCTCACTCTCCTCAACCAATGGACAGACCCAAAAGGCCTGCTTTCCAGTTGCGAGATGCCTTGCGACTCCATCAATCAGTTCGGGCAGCCGTTCTTCCGAAATTACCCACGTTTCAACTGGCGTACGACCAGGTGGCATTTCGTCAAGCGCCGAAACATCCATTTCGCCGTAGCAGGCAAGCGCAAGACTTCGGGGTATCGGGGTTGCTGTCATGACCAGCAAATGCGGCACCCCCTGGCCCTTGCGCGACAGCATCAATCGCTGGCTTACACCAAAGCGGTGCTGCTCATCGATAATCGCGAGCGCCAAAGCCTTATACACTACGGCCTCCTGAAAAATGGCATGCGTCCCGACAAGAATATCGATCGAGCCGTCTGCCAATCCCATCAACACAGATTCGCGGACTTTGCCCTTTTCGCGACCGGTCAGAATTGCAACGTTCACGGGTAGCCCTGCCAGAGAAGCTTGCAAGCTGGCCATATGTTGGCGCGCCAAAATTTCGGTTGGTGCCAGCATAGCCCCCTGCTTGCCGGCCTCGACCGCGCGCAGCAAAGCATGCAAGGCGACCATCGTCTTCCCCGAACCAACATCGCCCTGCAGCAGACGCAGCATTGGTCGTGTTTGCTGCAAATCGCTTTCAATTTCGCGGATCACACGCCGTTGCGCTCCGGTGAGCGCAAAGGGTAAGCGTAACTGCGATGTTAGTCTGCCATCGCCCTTTATTTCGGGCCCGCGCCGCAGATCCAAAGAGGCGCGAACAAGCCGCATGGCGAGCTGGTTTGCAAAAAGTTCGTCATAGGCAAGCCGATCGCGCGCTAACTGATTATCGCTATGGTGAACGGTTGAGATTGCCCGGCCCCAGCTCGGCCACTTGCGCTCGGCCAGCAAGGATGGCTCGATCCATTCTTCGAGTGCAGGTATGCGCTCCAGAGCCTGCAGGACAAGGCCATGCAGGCGATTACTGGTGATCCCCTCTGATAGTGGATAGACTGGCTCTATCAGAGCAACCGATTTGGCATCGCCAACGGGTGCGATATGGTCTGGATGCACGATCTGCAGTTCGTCACCGTAGCGTTCCAGTTTGCCCGAAACGATGCGGGTTTCGCCGACTGGCAGTTGTTTCTTGGCCCAGGAACCTGTCCGGCCAAAGAAGGTCAAAGTCAGATAATTGCCTTCGCTATCTATGCCATGAATTCGTAAAGGGCTGCGTGCGCTGCCACCTGACCGGTGGCTGGCGATCGCCAAAGTAACAATGATGTTCTGTCCCACGTCAGACTCGTCGACGACTTTTACCTGTTTGCGATAGGTCCAGCCCGTCGAGAAATGATAGAGCAGATCCTTGACTCGCTTCAGACCGAGCCGATCAAGCGGCCGCGCAAGTCCCGGCCCCACGCCTTTCAGCGTTTCCGCTTCAGCAAATAACGGATTGAGAATATCGGGCCGCATGACTAGGGGCACTATAAAGGCCGCTGGCCATCAATCCACTATCTTCGAGACAAAACATGGACCGGGCCTCCTATCTTCGCAAACTGCATTTCCGCGCCCATCATCGTGGCACGCGAGAAGCCGATGCAATCATTGGCGGCTTTTTCGACAATTATCATGCCCAATGGTCCGATGCAGATTTCAGCTGGTTTGAAGCACTGCTGGAGGAGCAGGACGTCGACATCATGGGATGGGCTATGCGCACCCTTCCGGTGCCCGCAAAATGGGAAGGTCCGATGCTCGATCTACTGATACGGCTTGATTATATTTCACTGCCTGTCGGATTGTCGAAGGCCGACTGAGCGAATGATCGACCTGCAACGCATCCTGAAGGCGGATCTCCCGCTGACGCTTGCTTCGGTACCTGCGGGGTTCGCCCCCCTATTGGTGGCCGACCTTGCGCGCGGAGCCAAAGGTGCAACGCTATACATTGCACCAGATGATGCTGCGATGCGCTCGCTGGCCGATACCATTCCCTTTTTCGCGCCAGAGCTGGAAATCCTGCAATTCCCAGCTTGGGACTGCCTGCCCTATGACCGCGCCTCGCCGTCGACGGTAATAACCAGCCAGCGGATGGCGACGCTCAACGCGCTGCAGCATCCGACCAAATCCAAGAGGGTGCTGCTGACCACCATCGGTGCGATGATCCAGAGGGTCGTTACGCCTTTCCGTATTCGCCAAACAGGTGCGATCCTTGCGTCAGGCGTTTCAATCAATCGCGAGAAACTGGCAAACCTGCTGCAGGCCAATGGCTATTTCCGCGTTGATACCGTCGCGGAACCAGGCGAATTTGCCATTCGCGGAAGCTTGGTAGATTTGATCCCGGCGGGCAGCGAGGACGGCCTGCGGCTCGACTTTTTCGGTGACGAAATCGAAACAATCCGCCGCTTCTCGCCTCAGGACCAGCGGAGCATAGGCACGGTCGACCGGTTCGCACTTTTACCTGCTGTCGAAACACTGATGGACGAGGATGCGGTTCGCCGTTTCCGCACGCAATATCGTGACCTGTTTGGGACAACAGCGACCGGTGATCCACTTTACCAGTCAGTATCGGAGGGGCGCCGACTGGCCGGGATGGACCATTGGTTGCCCTTGTTTGAAGAGCGACTGGTCACGTTGCTTGACCATCTCGACAGCGACACGCTTATCCTTCGCGATCAAGCAGCACTCGCAGCCGGTGAAGCGCGATTTGAAGCCATAGCCGATTATCATGCCAACCGAGAAAAGGCGCAATCAGCTAGCCCCGGCAGCTATCGACCGCTGGCACCCGAAAAGCTGTATCTGTCGAGCGAAGAACTCGAAGCGTTGCTCGAATCGCATAATAGCCATCTTCTGACACCTTTTGCCGCACCGGATGCCTCGAACACCATCGACTTCGGCATTTCAGCAGGCCGCGATTTTGCGCCTGAGCGGGCACGAAAGGATAATGTCTATGAGGCGGTTGCCGCTTATCTGAAAGATAGCATCCGCGCTGGTCAAAAAGCCATTGTAGCAAGCTACTCTGCAGGCGCGCGCGAGCGCCTTAAAGGCCTCTTGTCCGATCATGGCGCGCCCAAACTGGTTGAGGCCGATGGCTGGCAGACTGCATTGGGAGCGGCAGCGGGCAAATCGGCGGCGATGGTGGTTCTGCCTATCGAGCACGGCTTTGCCTCGCCCGATGTCGCACTGGTTTCCGAACAAGACATACTGGGCGACCGCCTCGTCCGCCGCCGCAAAAACAAGAAGAGCGCCGACGCCTTCCTCGCCGAAATGGCGGCCCTCACACCCGGCGATCTGATTGTCCATGTCGAACATGGTATCGGTCGCTACGAAGGGCTGGCGTCAATCCCGGTCGGCCAAAGCCCGCACGATTGCGTCGCGTTGACTTATGCAGGCGGTGACCGACTCTATGTTCCGGTCGAGAATATCGATGTCCTTTCGCGCTATGGCAATTCCGACGGTGCGGTCGCTCTCGACAAATTGGGCGGAGAGGCGTGGCAGCGGCGCAAGGCGAAACTCAAGGAACGCATCACCGCAATCGCGCACGAACTGATTCGCACTGCCGCCGAACGCGCGTTGCGGCCCGGCGCGCTGATCGAGGTGGAGGATGCAAGCTATGCCGCCTTTGTCGACCGTTTCCCTTATGCCGAAACGGACGATCAGGAGCGGGTGATCGCTGAAGTTCTGGAAGATCTGTCGAGTGGCAAACCGATGGACAGGCTAGTTTGCGGCGATGTCGGTTTCGGGAAAACAGAAGTCGCCATGCGTGCCGCATTTGCCGCGGCGATGGCTGGATATCAGGTCGCGGTGATTGCCCCGACGACCTTACTCGCACGCCAGCATTTCACCAATTTTGTTGAACGCTTTGCCGACACCCCATTGAAGCTTGGACGGCTGTCACGCCTCGTTCCATCTGCGGAGGCCACACGCACACGTGAAGGCTTGGCCGATGGCTCGGTCGACATAGTCATTGGCACCCATGCTGTTTTGGCCAAGTCGATCAAATTCCGCAAACTGGGCCTTGTCATCGTCGACGAAGAGCAGCGCTTTGGCGTGAACCATAAGGAGCAGCTCAAGGCACTTAAGACCGACGTCCACATGCTGACACTGACGGCGACGCCGATCCCGCGTACCCTGCAAATGGCGATGTCAGGCCTACGTGTATTGTCGGTTATCCAGACCCCTCCGGTCGACCGTCTGGCAGTGCGTACCTATGTGATGCCCTGGGACGAGGTAGTCATCCGCGAAGCCTTGTTGCGCGAACATTATCGCGGGGGACAAAGCTTTTTCGTCGTCCCGCGCATCTCCGATCTTGCCGAGGTCGAGGAATATCTGCGCGATCATGTGCCGGAAGTGAAGTTCGTCACAGCGCATGGACAGATGGCAGCGGGCGAGATCGAAGAACGAATGACCGCCTTCTACGACAAACGCTACGACGTACTGCTATCGACCACGATCATTGAAAGCGGATTGGACATTCCCAGCGCCAACACACTGATCATTCACCGCGCGGACCGCTTCGGTCTTGCACAGTTGTACCAGCTACGTGGACGCGTGGGCCGCTCCAAGGCGCGGGCCTATGCCTATCTGACCCAGCCCGCCGATCGCGTGCTCAGCGAGACGGCCGAGAAGCGGCTGAAGGTGTTGAGTGATCTCGATACGCTGGGTGCGGGATTTCAGTTAGCCAGCCACGATCTCGACATTAGGGGCGCGGGTAATCTGGTCGGCGACGAGCAGTCCGGCCATATCCGAGAAGTTGGCTTTGAACTGTATCAATCAATGCTTGAAGAAGCCGTGGTTGCTGTGCGCGCGCAAGCGCACGGTCTCGCCAAACCTCGCGACAGCTTCTCACCGCAGATTACGGTTGATGCGCCAATCCTGATTCCAGACGACTATGTGCCAGACCTGTCAGTCCGCATGGCACTGTACCGCCGCCTGAACGATCTCGACGAAGCGCAGGATATCGAAGGTTTTGCCGCCGAAATGTCCGACCGCTTCGGCCCAATACCCGAGCCGACGCAAAATCTGCTCAAGCTAATCGAAATCAAGCAGAATGCTTTGGCCGCGCAAGTATCCAAAATAGAAGTTGGCCCGCGTGGTGCTCTGGTTAGTTTCCACGACGACAGGCCTCCCAATGTTTCTGGCCTTCTCGCTTATGTCGAACGGCTCGGTGCGACGGCCAAACTCAGGCCCGACAGCAAGCTGGTGATCAACCGAAACTGGCCTGATCCGGCAAGCAAGCTGAACGGCTGTCTCCAGCTTTCTAAGGGGCTTGCCGGTCTGGCACGGAAAGCCGGCTAGCGGCTATTGAATTGCGAATTTCAGGAACTGCTCAGCCGTCATCGGCGGAGAACGCAAATAGCCTTGAAAATAGTCGCAGCCTTCAGCTCGAAGTAGTTCGAGCTCGCTCTCTTGCTCAACACCTTCAGCAATGATGCGAAGATCCAGCGCCTTGCCCAATGCAATGATGGCGCGCATCACGATCAGGTTTCGTGGATTGCTGTTGATATCGGCGGTCATGCCTTTGTCGATCTTTAAGTAGTCGAGAGGAAGGCTTTTGAGATAAGCAAGACTAGAATAGCCCGTGCCAAAATCATCTATGGCCACGCTTACGCCTTGCGCGCGCAGCATCTGCAACTGGGAAAGCGCGAGATCGATATCACGAACAATGCTTTCTTCGGTCAATTCGACTGTAAGACGGTCGTGCGGAAAACTGGCGGCATCCAAAATAGCAAGAAGACGTGCCGCATGATCATCGGCAAGTTCCTCGGCACCCAGATTGATGGAAAGATGCAGCGCATCAGGCCATAGCATGGCATAACTAACCGCCTGCTTCTGAATGGCGTAAGACAGTTCTTCCCGAAGATCGCAGCGGTCAGCCGCCGCAAACAGTTCCTCGGCGCCGATTTCGCCAAAGTCAGGATGCGTCCAGCGTGCAAGCGCTTCCGCACCAACCAGCTTTCCCGAGGCAACCTCAAATTGCGGTTGGAAGTAAATCGCAATTTCCTGTTGCGTCAGCGCCTGTCGAAGACCCTTGTCGAGGCGCGAATTTCTATGGCTGTCGACGCTGGCAACGCTGTCTGCAAAGCAATATTTCCGACCCTTATGCGAGTAAGCCGCAGATAACGCATTAGATGCTGCAGCCAACAATTGCGTGCCAGACTGGCTAGGCCTCGATAGCGCAATCCCAATGCGCGGGCTAATATGCAAATCTCCGTCATTGCGCTGCAATGGTGCACCAAGAAGCGACAGTAGTTTGCGCGCGACATGCTCCGCCTCGGTTTGCCCGCACATGCCCGCAATGATCAGGAATTCTCTCCCTGGCAAACGGGCAGTCAAGATAGATCCCGGGATGGACGGTGCGAAACCAGCGATCCGTTTCCCGATTTCAGCGATAACTGCATTGCCTGTTTCCCGGCCGTGCAAGTCGTTCACTTGCTTCAGGTCGCGGATACCGACTAGAAACAGTACAGCCCCACGCGATGCGCTTGCCTCAAATGCAGACAGCCAAAGCTGTGCATCGCGTGAAGGCGCAATCTTCCCGGCTGGCATGGCTGTTACCGAATCCATCGCGCGAGAATATAGGAAAAGCCTTTCCCAACCGTTGCCAGCGCGAAACAAGAGAGATAGGTCTGCTGCACTATGCAGGACAATTTTGGACGAACAATTGATTATCTCCGAATTTCGGTAACTGACCGGTGTAATTTCCGGTGCACATATTGCATGCCCGAACAACAGACATTCCTGCCGCGCAGCGATCTGCTTGATTATACCGAAATTGCTCTGATTTCTGCGCGTTTCATCAAGCATGGTATCCGCAAAATACGCCTCACGGGTGGCGAACCGCTGGCGCGACGTAATGTTGATGTACTCATTCGTGAGCTCGGCCGCCATGTACAATCGGGTGCGCTCGACGAACTGACGCTGACCACCAATGGCAGCCGACTTGCTCATTTTGCGCCGATATTGAAAGAATCGGGTGTGCGCCGGATCAATGTCAGCATGGACAGCCTCGATCCGGCGAAATTTCGAGCGATCACCCGTGGTGGTGACCTTGGTCAAGTTATGGACGGGATCACTACAGCAAGGCGCAGCGGTTTGGCCATTCGGGTCAACATGGTCGCGCTGAAAGGTGTCAACGATGACGAAATCATGCCAATGGCGGAATATTGCGCAGCCAACGGCCTGGATCTGGCCTTGATTGAAACCATGCCGCTCGGCGATGGCGTAACCGGGCGCACCGGGCAGTTCATCGCGCTGGAAGAATTTATCGCACCACTTCAGAAAACCGGAAAAATCACACATCTGAACCATAAGACGGCCGGCCCAGCCCGATATTATCGTGTTGAATCGCTTGACCTACGGCTGGGTCTCATCACGCCTATGACACATAATTTTTGCGGCGATTGCAACCGGTTGCGCCTGACCAGCGATGGAAAGGTACATATGTGCCTGGGGTCTGATTTCCATGTCGATTTTCGTGACGCAATCCGCGGTGGCGGGATGGACGCGGTCGATCGTCTGTTGCAAAAGGCGCTGCGCCTTAAACCCGAGCGCCATGATTTTGAACGCCAGATGGAGGATCGTCAATTGCGCCTCAACCGTCATATGAATGCTACCGGCGGATGAGTGGCTTTTCCAAGCTCGCGTTGTTGGCTTCACCTGGCGAACCGGCCCGCGAGGCTGAACGTCAATTGCGCGATCGCCATGATTTCGTCCCGTTGGAAGAGGCTGATGCCGTTATTGCACTGGGCGGAGATGGCTTCCTGCTACAACTTCTCCATCGATTACTCGAGCAAAGGCGAGACTTGCCCGCCTATGGAATGAATTTGGGAACCATCGGCTTTCTGATGAATGCCTGGGAGCCCGATGGACTGCTCAACCGTCTGGCGCGAGCAAAAAGCATTTCGGTTACGCCGCTGGTAGCAACAATTGAAAGCGCGTCGGGTCAACGCTTTACCCTGCCCGCGATCAATGAAGTTTCGCTGCTTCGCGAAACGCGCCAGGCCGCCAAGATTCAGATCGACGTCAATGGCCGCACTGTATTGGATGAGTTGATCTGCGACGGCATACTTGTCGCAACGCCAGCAGGTTCTACAGCCTATAATCTATCGGCCAACGGCCCGATTCTCCCGCTCGACAGTTCGTTGCTGGCGTTAACCCCGATCAGTCCATTTCGACCGCGGCGCTGGAAAGGCGCGATTCTTCCTGATCGTTATGTCGTCAAACTGACAATACTCGAGAGCACGAAGCGCCCTGTCAGCGCGGTCGCCGACCAGAGGGAAATCCGCGATATTGCGTCCGTCGAGGTGGCTTTGGACCGCAACCGTTCGCTAACTTTGCTGTTCGATCCCGAACATGCCCTCGATGATCGCATAGCGATGGAACAATTTATCACCTGAGCACTTGCATTTTGTTTCAGGTCACGCCATAGGCGCGCCTGCCTGATGTCTTCGGGCTGCTCCCCGGTAGCTCAGCGGTAGAGCAATCGGCTGTTAACCGATTGGTCGGCGGTTCGAATCCGTCCCGGGGAGCCAGATTTTTTCCCGAAAATTCAAAGTGCCTGTGCCAGCAGCCTGAGGGCTGCATAGCCCACAAGTAGCGCAGTCACACGGCGCAGCCATATTGGCGAAAACAGCTTGATACCCAGCTGGCTGCCCAACTGCCCACCCAACAATACTGCGAGCAGCAACGGCCAATATTCTAACGCTGGGCCGCTTACAGCTTCCATTCCGCCCTTGTACAATTGCCCCGCAAGCCCGGTGCTCGAATTGACAAGTATGTAGAGCGAGGCAAATGCAGCGATCCGTTTGCCATCCGACCAACGGATCAGATGAAGGACCGGCGCCATAAATACACCGCCTCCGATTCCCGAGAGCCCTGCAAGCAGGCCTACAGCGCCTGACAGCGCCAACGTAAGCCATTTTGGCAAGCTGATATGCGGCAACCTTTCTTGCGGGATCATTAGCGCCATCGACGACAGCAACAATGCACTGCCTAAGAGCAACAGGAATGTAGCCTCTTTCAAAGGAGCCAAGCCACCCAGAAAGGCAAGAGGTGCGGATATGGCGAGGAGAGGCAATACATTTTTCCAATCGATCAAGCCTGCGCGCCAGAAACGAATGGTACCGCCCGTTACCACGACGATATTGCAGCACAGCGAAATTACCGGAATCAAACCGGTTTCGATGCCACTCATAGTCAGCAGGGCGGTATAGGAAGACCCTCCGCCAAAACCGACAGATGCATATATGAGCGCGATGAGGCCGAACAATATGGCCAACATCGCTCCCATCTCTCAGAGCCCCTTAATAAGCGCCATGGCAGTGTTTGTATTTCTGGCCCGATCCACATGGGCATGGATCGTTACGGCGCAGATTGGGGTTGCCGGCATACGGATCCCCCTCACCCGGATTGGTAGCAACCTGACGGGCCGGAATCGAAGCACGTATCAGACCGAGATCGCCTGCATCTATATCGTCGCTGTCGTCATCCCCGGTCAGCGGATCAAAATGGGTTGTCAGGAAATCAGGCAATTCTGGAAGATCACCTTGGTCCATCGGTGGTTCGACAACAAAATTGTTTGTCAGAACCGTCTTTACAATATCCTCCCGAATCGACCCGAGCATGCGTTCGAACAATCCGAAACTTTCCTGTTTATACTCATTGATCGGGTTCTTCTGTGCGTACGCGCGAAGATAGATCACTTGCCGCAAGGCATCGAGCGTAGAAAGATGCTCTTTCCAGTGGTGATCGAGATTCTGGAGCAAAACTTGCTTTTCAATCTGTCGGAACAGAGCCGGATCGATCGAAGCGCGCTTTTCTGCCAGTTTTGCTTCTGCCGCTTGTGCTATCCTTGATTCGACGATTTCCGGGTCGATTTCTTCTTCAGTTAACCAGCTGTCGATATCGAGCTGTAGTCCCAAAACCTCTGATGTCTGGTTTTTCAAGCCATCAACATCCCATTGTTCCGGATAGGTTTCCGGAGGGCAATTACCGCCAACAATGGTATTCACCGTTTCGTGCAGCATATCGTCTAGAACGTCATCAACCGCCTCGGCGTCCATGATGTCACTACGCTGTTCATAGATAACCTTGCGCTGGTCATTCATGACATTGTCATACTCGACCAACTGCTTGCGAATATCATAGTTGCGCGCCTCAACCTTGCGCTGAGCGGTTTCTATGGCCTTGGACAGCCATTTGCCACCGATAGCCTCTCCATCCTCGAGGCTGCTGTTCATCATTCGCGCGAAAAGCGTCTCCGAACCGAAAATACGGAGCAGATCATCTTCAAGGCAGAGATAAAAACGTGAAAGACCCGGGTCACCCTGACGGCCCGAACGGCCACGTAGCTGGTTATCGATACGGCGGCTTTCATGACGTTCGGTTGCTAGAACGAACAGGCCACCTGCTTCAAGCACCTTGGCTCTTTCCGCTTCAATTTCAGCCGAGATACGCGCGATCGCTGCATCCCGCTCGGGACCTTCGGGCATTTCGCTCAGTTCATCTTCCATGCGAAATTCAAGGTTACCGCCCAGTTTAATATCGGTTCCGCGACCGGCCATGTTGGTTGCGATGGTGACCGCACCCAAACGGCCAGCCTGGGCAACGATATGCGCTTCCTGCTCATGGAAGCGCGCGTTCAAGACCGCATGCTCAACGCCCTCCTTGTTCAGATATTCGCTAAGGAGTTCGGATTTTTCGATCGATACCGTACCTACGAGAACCGGCTGCCCGCGGTCGTTAGCTTCTCTTATCGTCTTGGCGATGGCGGCAAATTTATCCGCTGTATTCTTGTAGAATTCATCATTCTCGTCGATCCGCTGCACCGGAACGTTGGTCGGGATTTCGACAACATTGAGTTTGTAGATGTCGTAAAATTCCTGAGCTTCGGTCGCAGCGGTACCGGTCATGCCTGAAATCTTGGGATACATGCGGAAATAATTCTGGAAAGTAATGGTCGCCAGAGTTTGGTTTTCTGGTTTTATGGCGACGCCTTCTTTTGCCTCAACCGCCTGATGCAAACCGTTTGACCAACGGCGTCCGTCCATCATGCGCCCTGTAAATTCGTCGATGATGATAACTTCGCCTTCTTTGACGATATAGTCGGTGTCGCGCTTGAACATCGTATTGGCTTTGAGCGCCTGGTCGAGATGATGCACGACCTGTGTGTTTTCAAAGTCGTAGAGGTTGCTACCGACTAACAAGCCCGCCGCTTCAAGCAAACGCTCGGCTTTTTCAGTTCCTTCCTCGGTCAGGATGACGCTGCGCTGCTTTTCATCCTTTTCATAATCGGCTTCGTCCAGCTGCAGAACGATTTCATGTACAGCACGGTACATTTCGGATTTGTCGTCCGTAGGACCTGAAATGATGAGCGGTGTGCGCGCTTCATCGATCAGGATCGAGTCCACCTCATCGACGATGGCGTAGTTAAACGGCCGCTGAACCATTTGCGATCGCTCATGCTTCATATTGTCGCGCAGGTAATCGAAACCCAGTTCGTTATTGGTGGCGTAAGTGATGTCGCAATTATACGCGGCCCGTCGCTCGCTTTCAGACAGATTGGGAACAATTACGCCAGTCGTGAGACCAAGAAATCCGTAAATCTGCCCCATCCATTCCGCGTCGCGTTTGGCGAGATAGTCGTTTACCGTAACGACATGGACGCCCTTGCCTTCGATAGCATTCAGGTAGGTGGCTAGCGTTGCGACCAGCGTCTTGCCCTCACCAGTACGCATTTCGGCAATTTCACCGCGATGCAGAACGATCCCGCCAACCATCTGTACATCGAAATGGCGCATTCCGGTAACCCGCTTGGACGCCTCGCGAACGGTCGCAAAAGCTTCGGGGAGGATATCGTCCAGCGTCTCTCCCGCTTCGATGCGTTCACGAAAACGCTCGGTTTGGGCTTTCAGATCATCATCTGAAAGTGCGATCATCTGATCTTCGAGAGCGTTGATATTGGAGACGACTTTCATCGTCTTTTTGACATAGCGGTCGTTGGATGAGCCAAAAATGGACTTGGCGATGGTGCCGAGCATGATCAAACCTTTAACAATATGGATAGAAATCGCCTGTCTGGTACAGGCGTAAATTGAAGGTAGAGCGCGAATAAACCGCGCTGCGCTCCTAATTCCGCGCGCGGTCTGCCCTTGAAACAGGGGTGCTAGCGACAATGGCCAATACCGCGGTCGGCACCAGCATAGTTTCGCTAGACAAGGTGCTCGATTGGATTTCGCCCCTGACAGATGGAGTTGCATTAGCGACGGCAGCGATAGCTACTGCTTCGGCCAAGTCTAATTGCGAAGCGGTGCTGGTCGGCGATGTTGCCTCGACTGGACGCGCGGCCTGTGCGGCTGAAAAGCCGGTAAGCAGCGCTAGAAAGGTCAACAGCAAGTGCATTAAACGCGAAATCCCAATGTGTGGTGCATATAGGGTTGACTTGTGTCGGCGTCCATCCCCATTGCGACAGCACATTTTTAGCCGAAAAGTCTTTATATGTCGTCACCGTCACCATTGCTCGTCCCTTTTCCGGAAATGCCTGAGATTGCCGGCGTGACGAAGCGTGTGGCGCGGGCGCGTTATAAGGAATGGGAACGCTGCGATCTGACTTATATTGAGCTGGATTCGGGCACATCGGTTGCCGGTGTCACAACGCGCAATATCTGCTGCTCTTCTGAAGTCGAGCTGTGTCGCGACAATCTGAGAGGCGGCAGCGCGCGAGCGCTTGTCGTTAATGCAGGCAATAGCAATGCCTTTACTGGCTATCGCGGGCGAGAGGCGGTCGAGGCGATAACCCGCCAAGTTGCGACACATATTGGTTGCACGGAAAATGAGATATTCGTGTCCTCCACCGGAGTGATCGGCGTTCCCCTGCCCAAGGATAAAGCTGAGGTCGGGTTGCGTTCGGCATTCGAGGCACCTATTTGCAGTTGGAAGGATGTAGCCGATACCATTGGCACGACGGATACTTTCGCAAAGGGCGCCAAAGCCAGTGCAATGGTCGATGGTAAGCGCGTCGAAATAGTCGGCGTCATCAAGGGCAGCGGCATGATAGCGCCCGATATGGCCACTATGCTTGGTTATATATTCACCGATGCGGCCTTGGAGCCAGCCTTCCTTCAGCAGCTGTTGAGCGAAGCTAATGGCTCGACCTTCAATTGCATCACGGTCGACAGCGATACGTCGACAAGTGACACCGTATTGGCTTTCGCGACGGGCAAGGCAGGCAATTCACGGCTCGCCTCGTTCGACGATGCCGGAGCGGATGCGTTCGCATCAGCGCTGCACGACGTTTGCCGCCAGCTTGCCCATCTGGTCGTACGCGACGGCGAAGGCGCGCAGAAGTTTATCGAAATCAATGTGACGGGAGCAGTGTCCGACGACAGCGCTCGTCGCATCGCCCTCGCCATAGCCAACTCTCCGCTGGTCAAAACCGCCATCGCAGGGGAAGACGCCAATTGGGGGCGTGTGGTGATGGCGGTTGGCAAAGCGGGAGAGCCCGCTGATCGCGACAAGCTATCGATCAGTTTTGGCGCAACCCAAGTCGCGCACAATGGCCTGCCAGTCGATAGCTATGATGAAACACCCGTCGCGGCGCATCTGAAAGGCCAGGAGATCAGCATCGGCGTTGACATGGGCCTTGGATCAGGCCGCTCGACCGTTTGGACGTGCGACCTGACCCATGGCTATATCAGCATCAATGCGGATTACCGGAGTTAAAGGGCAGCCTCGAGCCAGCCTTTGATCGCTGCCTTGGGTGCGGCACCAACCTTGGTGTCGACAATCTGGCCATCTTTGAACAAGATCATCGTCGGGATACCACGCACACCAAACTTGCTCGGCGTATCGGGATGATCGTCGATGTTGAGCTTGGCGATCGTCACTTGCTCACCCAGTTCCTCGCTGATTTCTTCTAGGCTTGGGCCAATCATCTTGCACGGACCGCACCATTCAGCCCAGAAATCGACCAATACGGGCTTGGATGAGCCGAGAACTTCGGTAGCAAAATCATTGTCGCCAACTGCTTTGGTAGCCATTGGAATATCTCCTTCTTTGACGCCGAATGTATTGCCGCGCCGCGCGAGTTGCAAGCGTACGACTCCGATAGATTTGCTTGGGGGCTTCAAACAGGCCTGTAAGGCGCGAGGTCAGCTTCACTCAATTCAATCATTGCGGGCGCATAAGTGTAAAGCAGGGCCGCCGACACCTTATGCGCTGGAAAAATGCGTTCGATAGCAGCGACATAATGCGCCATCTGCCGGAGTTCGGAGAGATTTACGTCGGAGGCGCCTTTGGGAACGCGGCGGGAAGTTTTGAAATCAACGATCCGAACATCTCTATCTTCGATTAGTAACCGGTCGATCCGCCCGGTGATGACCGTTTCGCCGACTACTGCAGCGATTGGCACCTCGGCGCGCGCATTTTCAGAAAAAAGTGCCTGCCAACGGGAATCGGCGAGTAACGCCTGCACCTGATTGATGATCGCCTTGTGATCATGCCGTCCTTCACGATCACGGGCTGCCAGCCAAAGGGCGGCATCGCGATCAAACCCGACCAAACGACTGGCATCGACACGTTCAATCAGCCCATGAATCAATTTTCCACGCTCCGCCGCGTTGCGTAAAACCGCTTCCGCGGGCCTCTCGCCCACCTCTCTGTCGTCAAGCTGCGATGGGGCCAGCGGTCGCGGCGGGCGAGCTTCGGGGGCGGCAGGTTGTAGCAACCATTCGGGCAGCAGAAACGGCGGAATGGCCCCGTCTGCCTTGGCTGCTTGAGCACCATTTTTCGCAACCTGACCCTGCCCACCTGTCATGATGCGCAGGGCACGCCCCTGAATGTCGCTGACTCGCGCACAGCCAAGCGAGTCCATCGCGGTCTCTATCGCCGCATACCAGCTATCGGGCTTTGGTCCCTTCTGCTGTTTCCCAAGACTTCCCGCCATGATCAGACGTTCTTCGGCGCGGGTCAGGGCCACATAGAGCAATCGGTAATGTTCGTTGAGCTCGCTGGTCTCGCGGGCTTCCTCAACCTCCGCAAGCTTGCCGAACCGCGTTTCCTTATTGACCCGCAGGATCGGTAATGGTCCTACATTTTCGATCTCGATGACCGATCCGGGATCCTTGTTACCGCGCGAGCCGGGATCGACCGTCACATCTGCCAATATAACCAGTGGTGCCTGCAACCCCTTTGCCCCGTGCACCGTCATTATCTGTACTTCGTTGCTGCCTGTCAGCCGCTCGCGTTTGATTTCGTTTGAATTGCGTTCGAACCAGTCGAGAAATTGCTGCAAGGTGCCGCCCTTGCTCTGCTCAAATTCGATCGCAAGATTGAGAAACTCCTCGACCGGTACCAACACTTCCTGACCTAAACGTGCGCCGAGTTTCTTGCGTCCTTGCGTCGGGCCAGAAAGAATTTGCTCGATAAATTGATAGGGCGTGGTGAAATCCGCACTGGCGAGCATGTCGTGAAGCGGAAGAAGGTCAGCCGACAAGGTGCCGTTTCGTCGGACATGCTGCCATAACGACACTTTCTCTTGCCGATAGCCATGCTCCAGTAACTGCTCTTGCGTCCATCCGATCAACGGCGAGACCAGGAGGCAGGCTAGGCTCAGATCGTCCTGTGGTTGCAGTGCAAAGCGGATCGCAGCGACCAGGTCCTGCACCGCCAACTGTTCGTCGATATGCATGCGGTCGATACCCGCAACAGGGACCCCCAGAGCATGCAATCGAGCGACGAGTAGCGATGACAACTCGGTGCGCTTGCGAAACAGCACCATGATGTCGCCCGGCTTGAGCGGCTTGCCAGTGCTGGCAAGCACTGGTCCTTCATCGACCAGCGCCTTGATTTTCAGCGCTAGCTGGGCGGCAAGTTCTCGCTTTTCAGGGCCCAGCCATTTTTCCTCGTCTCCCTCACCTTCGCCATTTTCGGCTACCGAATCGGCGGTAACCGGCTCAAGCAGTTCGACCGAACCGATGTCGGGCTTTTCGCTGATATGGTCTTCAATCTCTTCGGTAAGGCCGAAGCGTTCGTGGCCAAGCGTGCCGATGAGGGCGTTGACCAATTCCAGGATCGGCTTTGTCGAACGGAAGGACTGTGAAAGGGTCAACTCATGCAGTTTGCCGTCCTGCTCTGCCAGTCGCCCGGCATAGCGCTCGCCAGCCTCGCGATAGCGAGCCGGATCGGTGCCCTGAAAGCCGTAAATAGCCTGTTTGAAGTCACCAACCGCAAAGATCGTGCGCGGCTTTTCGCCTTTAGCGCCAAGACCTGCAAAGAAATCACCGGAAAGCGCCTCTATGATTGCCCATTGCTTCCGGTTGGTATCCTGCGCCTCATCGACCAATATGTGATCGATACGCCGGTCGAGCTTGTAACGAACCCAATCTGTCATGCCGCTGGTGGAGAGCAAATCTGCGGCCTTGGAAATAAGATCATCGAAATCGACCAGCCCGCGCGCATGTTTGAGCTTCTCGTAGCGCAGTGCAAACGCCTTTCCGGCGCGCAAGGCGTCGGCGAGTTTGTCGGCGTAATTCGCAACGGCACGACTCTCGACGACATGCCTACTCCATTTGTAGAGCGACATTGCGAGGTCGATGTAGCTTTCGTCGTCTGGCGTAAAACCCTTTGACGCAACAAGCGGCTCGCCATCCGCTTTGCTCCAGCAAGCGTGGATCATGTCAAAGTGTTGCGCGCGTTCTAACGGCGAAAATTCCAGCCATTGCGTGATAGCCGCAGCTCTTTTGGCGCCTCGACTGTCCGCTTTACCTTTCGCCCATACCAAATTCAGTTCTTTCACCGCGACGATAGTCCGTCTGTCGAGAGCTTCGTCAGAACAGAAAGTAGCGATCAGATCATCAACTGCACCATCAAAATTCAAACCAAGTTGCCGCCGCACAAATGGCAGCATGCCTGTGCCTTCAGGCAATTGCTGCATAATCTCCAGCGCGGCAGCGCAGCGTTGCAGGAAACCCCAGGCATTATCCTCTCCACGCTCAAGCCCAAGTCGGTGCAGGCTTTGCACGATGTGTGTGTCACCGGTTTCATCCGCTTCACGCACAATCTGGGAAAGGACTTCGCGCTGCAACTCAGCTTTTGTGCGATCGTCAAGCGGTTCGAAGCCGGGCATGACGCCGGCCTCTTCGGGGAAGCTTGCCAGCAAGGACTGGCAAAAGGCGTGGATCGTCATGATTTGCAATCCACCGCCCGGCGCATCAAGGATTTCGGCGAATAATTTGCGGGCATCAGCTAGCCGATCTTTTGCAAAATCGGCACCGATGGCTCGAAGCTCGGCGGCCAGCAACGCATCCTTCATCTGCACCCAACCAGCCAGCTTGCGGTTAATACGCTCGGCCATTTCTGCCGCCGCGGCTTTGGTGAAGGTTAGACAGAGTATCTCCTCGGGCCTCGCCCCCGCCAGCAACAGGCGAATGACGCGCGCCGAAAGCACTTGCGTCTTTCCCGAACCTGCAGAAGCGCTCAACCAGACATTGGCGTCAGGGACGACGGCTGCCTGCTGCGCCTCGGTAAGGTTTTGCACTTTTTGGACGTCGGACTCAGTCGACATCGCCGACCTCATTCCAACTCGTCCGACCTTTCCACTCATCGAGCCGCATCAACTGGTCATAGTCTTTATAAACGGCATAATCGGGCTTGAGCTTTGCTGTGAACGGTGCGTCGTCCAATATGCGTTCTGCAATAACCTCACTCGCCTTGCCGTCGGCGAAGCTGACAAATGTTGCTGCATCGGGCTGACCATCTGTTGGCTTTTTTGCAAAGGGCGGCTCACAAAAGCCAAACTCGCCGTCCTTCTTCGCAAGCGACCAATATTCAAAACCTCCGACTTCGCCATCAACTTCCTTGACGCCTCCGGTTTCAACCAAAAGACCCGCCAAACCCAGCTGCAACGCATAGCCCGCATTGACCTTGCCTTTTGAGGGCGGGCTACCCGTTTTGTAGTCGATAACCACCAATTTGCCGTCGGCCTGCCGGTCGATGCGGTCGATGCGACCATGTACGCGGACGCCCGATATTTCACCTTCAGCCCTGACTTCAGACGCGACGATTTCACGTCCTACGTCGGCGTTTGATTCTGTTTCGGATGCAACCCAGCGCAGACCTGCCAAAATCCGCGGTTGCCATAATAGGCGCAACGCAGGCGTTACCGACGTATCCGACAATGCGCTCTCGGCAAAGCGCACCAGACTGTCGGGATCACGCTCGCCGGTCTTGGTCCAATCCTCGATGATATGGTGAACTAAGGTGCCTTTCCATGCGGGATCAGGATCCGCGTCGACGGGCTTCAGTGCATCAAGTTTCAATATGTTGCGCGCATAAAAAGCGTAAGGATCGGCCTTAAGCATATCCATCTGGGTGATCGAGATCGCCACTTTGCGCTGCTCTGGCGACGGTACGGGAGCGGGGCGCGAATAGTTGGCTGCCTGCTCTTCCGCTCGATCCAGTTGCCGCCCCAGCATCAGGGCATTGGTTTCTACCTGCAGCCGCTCCACCATCAACGCCTGAAACCGCAGCAGGAAGCGCGACGCGATGGTCGGACCAGACCGGTCACGCCGGGCGCGCGTCAGAACGATTTCCGGTGCCCCCAGCGCGCTGGCAAGGTCGTGTGCAGAAAGGCCAATGTTGCGATCAAGGCCCGGCATGCCGATTCTGCGTCGAAGATGAGGCGCAAGCCATGGGTCCGGCTGCGGTAATTGTGGCCAGCTGCCCTCATTCAATCCCGCACAAATAACCAGATCGGCAGACTGCAACCGCGCCTCGAGCAAGCCGTAGATCGCTACACGCGGATGCTTTCCGAATGCAGGGCGAACGCTGATTTCAGACAACAATGCGCTCAAAATGTTTGGATAAGCACCCGCATCACTATCGGAAAGCGTATCGAGTATTTGCGCGGAGAGCTCTTCGATAAATTCGGACAGACTGCGCCCAGCTGCCCCCTTCCAGACAGACCCGCCGGTTAGTTCCTCTGCCAATGCAACCGTGGCTGCGAGATGTGCCGAAAGATTGCGCCGACTGGCTTCAACATGCGACAACAATTTCTTTTCAATGTCGTCCCACCATGCTTGCAGCTTCGGATCAGCTCGCTTGTCGGCAACCCTCTCTGCGATCGTGCGAGCAATCGCCTTTGCGCCCGTCCGCATCTGCGGTCCACGCAGGACCAAGTCTAGCGCACGAACATTTTCGAGCCATGCCAACCGTTCTTCGCCGCTGCGCACTAAAGGATGCTTCAAGGCCGACAGAAGGGGCACGGGTGCCAATTCACTGGCCAACATTTGCGACAGCGACAGAAAGAGAACGCCTGCGGGTTGTTCTGTCAACGGTTCACCGGCGCTGTCATCCGCCTCGATATTCCAGCGCCGTAATTGTGCCGCCACACGCAAGGCAATTTCGCGGTCAGGTGTCACCAAAGCAACGCGCTTTCCTGGCGACTCAATTGCCTGCCGGATCAAGACCGCAATGGCTCGCGCTTCTTCGGCGCTGTCCTCTGCTTCAACCAATCGCACATGATCCAACGAACGCCGCTTGGTTGGCAGCCCTTGCCATTCTACGGTTTTGTCCGCGATGCAGAAAATATCCTGCACGGCTTGCGACAGATGCTCTCCTCGTGCGCTATTTGCTGCCCTGTTTCCAAAAGGCGTCACTTCATCGCGCCGCACGCCCATGCGGTGCAGCAAAAGCTTTAGGTGATATTGCGGATGCGTTTCCTGCTGGCGGGGCATTTTGCTGGTGTCCACCGCGTCCGAAGGTGGTTCGAAACTGCCGAGCGCATCCCAATCGGCGGCTGGCATTGTCAGATCGACATGCGGCAGCAACACCAGCCCATGCGAAAGCATGGCGATACGAGACAAAAGCTGTGCAATCGCAGGAGCCGCCGTTGTTATGCCCGCTGCAATTACCGGCGTGGAAGATGGATGCGCTTTGAGCCGTTCAGATAATCTATACAGCAAAGCGTTCCGCCTCGTCGCAGACGTCATCAATTTCTGATCGACCAGCCATTTTTCGCTATCGCTGCACAACAGCTTTAGAATGTCATAGGCTTTTGACCAATGGTCGGCGAGATCCACATCGCCATGTTCCAAATCGATGTCGTGGATCGATTTTTCCTCGACATCCAGTTCGTTCAAAGTCTGTACAAGCTGTTTGGCAAGATGCAACGCCTCTGCTGCGCTGGCGTCTGGACGGTGTTGGCGGACGCAGCCAACAAGATGGACCAACCGCTCGATTTCAGAAGCGGCAGCCGGCGTCAACCCTCCATCATGTGCCAGCGGATCGAGCAGCGGCCCCAGTTTCTCATCAAGCGCCAGATCGCCGACAGCGACCATGCGGGGCAGCACCAGACCATTTTCGGCCGAGCGTACAAAGGCCGCAGTCATCGCAGATACTGCGCGATTATTTGGTAGAAACAGCGTTACATCGGCTAGCCCAAGCCGATCATCGCGATACTGTTCCACCAGCCAATCCGAAAGCGCACCCGATAGATCGGTTCCGACAGGAACTGTCTGTACCTTGGCGCGGATTGGTTCAGCCATGAACCGCCAGTGCAGCTTCGGTGGGTGCAATAGCTTGCGGCGAACCTATGTCGTACCAGTCGCCCTGATGCACCAATCCAAATAGCCGACCTTCCGCAATCGCGCGATCCCAGAAAAAATTGGTCGAAAACGGGCCGTCGGGCGCTTCGCGTATCAGGCGATGGCTGATCAACTGGTTGCCAGTGTAAATCCAGGGCGCGCTATCATGATAGCCGCGCCGGATCAGCCGGCTTTCGTCATCGAGGAAAAAGTCGCCTTTTCCACTATGCTGGAAAGCGCGTTCGCGCGGGACAATGAGCAATAACCCATCCATCCGCTCGCCATCCCAAGCGTGCGCAAGACGCGACAATGCATCGGATTCACCTTCATCGGTCCAGATCGCATCGCTGTTGAGGCAGTAAAAGGGTTCGGCATCGATCAAATGTTCGGCCTTCACCAGTCCCCCACCGGTTTCCATCAGCAGGTCGCGCTCGTCGGATATCGCAACGCGCAAATCCTGGGCATGTCGTGCAAGATGGGCCTCAATCTGCTCGGGCAGATAATGTACATTGACCACGACTTTTCCGATATCCGCCAGACGAGCCTTGTCCAGCACATGGTCCAGCAAGGTATTGCCGGCTACCTCGACGAGCGATTTCGGCTTATGCTCGGTCAGTGGGCGCATGCGCGTTCCCAGGCCGGCAGCCATAATCATCGCTGTATCAACCTTGGCCATATTCAGACCATCCGATCCAACGGGGATTGTGCGCGCACCTCATGCGGGATGTTACGGTCGAACCAATCCTGAAGTTCAACCAGCCCTGGATGGGCAAGATCCCGTTCAAGCAAAGCCCACATACGCGGCAGGAAACCGAGATAGCGTTCCTTGCCGTCGCGTTTCCACAGTCGGGTAAAGATGCCGATTATCTTGGTGTTTCGCTGCGCACCTAGCAAGGCATAATGAAGATCAAAGTCCGGCCCGATATTGCCATGCTCGCGATAATGAGCCAGCATTTTGGCCTCCAACTCGGGAGCGACGTCACGTCTCGCGTCCTGCAACAACGATACCAGATCATAAGCAGGATGTCCCGCGAGAGCATCCTGAAAATCAATCAGGCCTTGCTCCCCATTTTCAAGAAGCATTATATTTTCAGCATGATAATCGCGCAACACCGTAGTCTGGCGCCATTCTTCCGCCAACAGCGGCCTAAGTGCCTCGCGCCACATGGCATCGAAGGCGGCACGATCAACCGGCAGCCCCATTGCAGGAATGTACCATTCTGTAAGCAAACCCACCTCGCGCAGATAGGCCTGTTCATCATAGGGAGCGACATCGGCAACCGGCGCCTTTTCGAGCGCAATCAGAGTATTGATAGCCTGGCGATATATCGCATCTTCATCCTGCGGATGCGCGTCGACATATTCGCGCATGCGTTCGTTGCCAAAATCCTCCATCAAAACCAGTCCGCGCGAAAGGTCTTCTGCCAGAATTACAGGCGCTCTAAACCCGTTTGCGTTCAGATAATGTGCAACATCTAGGAACGGCTTCGGATCTTCATGCGGCGGGGGCGCATCCATCAGCATCGCGCTCAACCCATTCATATTATGGACGCGAAAATAGCGGCGGAAAGAAGCATCCCCCACCAGGGGAGCTACTTCTGCACCGGCCCATCCGGCAGTATCCAAAAATTCTACCAGACCTTCGGGCAAACGAACGTGGCTCAAATGAACTTCCTTTTTTCTTCGATTACCAATTCGCGCGTCCCATCCGGTTGCGGAATAATTGTTATTGCGAGATCGGCTAACTGTAACGCTGTGCCACCCTTGCAAGGCCATTCAACCAGCACAACGCTATCGCGATGGTCGAAAAGGCCTAGCTCCTTCAGTTCGTCTGGCGTATCTAGCCGATACAGATCGGCATGGACAACCGGCAAGCGCATCCCTGGCTCATCATATTCGTGGACAATCGCATAGGTCGGGCTTGAAACTTCACCCTCAAAACCGAGTGCGGCAACGATGCCCTTGGAAAGTACGGTTTTGCCCGCTCCTACTGGTCCATCCAGTGTAATCAGCATTCCAGGCCTGCACTCATCTGCGAGTTGAGCGCCCAGTTTAAGCATTTCATCCTCGTTGCGCACAATCATGATGCTTTAGCTGACCGAGGTAGGCGAAGCGCAACCGTGGTTCCCTGCCCTGCCAAAGCCTCAAGTTCAAACTGCCCACCATGAAGTTCAACCAGCTTGCGAGCCAAAGGCAAGCCAAGCCCTACTTCATTCTTGTCGGCTTCGTCACGGGTTCGCAGAAAATCGTCCAGCACTCTTGTTTGAGTCTGCATGTCCATTCCCGGACCGTTGTCCGAAACAACAATCGTTACGCCGTTGCGGTCACCTGCAGCGTGGATAAGCACACGGACGCCTTCCCCTCCATAGGTAAGCGAATTGTCTACCACTGCGGATAGCGCTTGGTGCAGCCTTGCCGCATCGCCCTGAATAACACCTGCATTCGGCTTTACATCAACAACGAGTGAAGCGCTTTTCACTGCCGCCACGCTCCGCGCTTTTGATTCTACGCCACGGACGAGTTCTGCAACATCAACTGGTTGACGTGCCACTGGAAGAACTCCAGCCTCCCCCTGTGTATAGTCAAGCACAGAGTTTATCTGCTGCGTAAGACGATCGGCCGATTTTGAAATCGCTTCGATATATTCGATCGCTTGCGGCGGCAATTCACCTGCCACTCCTTGCTGCAATAACTCTGCAAATCCGCCGATCGACGTAAGCGGCGTCCGGAACTCATAGCTCATATTCGCAAGGAACTTACCCTTGATACTGTCTGCCTCCAGCAGCGCAGCGTTTCGGTCGCGCAATGCCTGTTCTATCTGGATACTATCGGTCGCATCAAGCATGGCGAACAGTGCGTTGCCATCCGGCAGCGGTACGGTAGAGAGTTGAAAAGTTCGGCCATCGGCAAAACTGATCCGACTACGGCGCGGCTGTCGATTCGAAATCGTCATCTGCAGCAATTCGCGCAATATCGAAACATGTGAGGGCTTTTCGAGTTGCTTTGCGAGAACAGGAAGTAGCTCGTCGAACCGAGGGTGTTTGCCCAGCAATTCTTCCTCTAGTCTCCACACTTCGGCAAAGCGACGATTCCAGATACTAAGTTTCCCATCCCCGGCAAAGACGGCAACTGTTTCGAACAGGTTATCGAACGTGGCGGTTCGAACTCTCAACAGCGTGTCGCGCGCGCTTGCCAGCTGAGCCTGTTCGGTACGATCCTCGAATATCAGCAGCAGCCCTGAATCGGGAGTAGGCTGGGCAACAAGTCGCAAATGAGTGCCGTCGGGCAATAGCCAGTTCTCTTCGACCGGGGCCGCCATGTGGAACCAGTTTTCGCGTTCCACTTTCCACTCCGGAAAATCGCGAACTTCGGGCATCCGGCCATTTTCACGCATGCGGTCTAGTATGCGGGCGAATTCCGGAGAATCAGCTAGCCATTCGTCCTTGAATGCAAAAATTTGCTGGAACGGCAAGTTAGAGAAGACCAAATTCCGGTTCGCTCCAAATTGTGCCACTCCCGCAGACATCTTGTCGAGCAAGTTGCGCTGCGCCTCCGCCTGTCGGCGGTTGGCAGCCAGAGCATCGTTGAGTTCCTGCACATCAACGGCAAGACCTCCAATGCCAACCGATCCCATAGGAATGTCGAATACGCGAAGCTGACGCCGCTCATGCCGAACCGTCGTGGTTACCAACCGCTCCACTGCTTGCGCGGACTGATTTGCCCTTGCAGCAACTGCCATCGGATTCTCTCCGTTGCCGCTTTCAATCAGTTCTATGCCTTGCTGTACAACCTCATCCGCACTGTTACCATTCACCGCGTCGACATAGGCTTTATTGACAAAATTGAGTCTGAGGTCTGACCCTCTATGCCACATGGGTAGCGGCGAGGCTTCGATAAGGCCGGCAAGTGCCTCAAATGCATTTCGCGCATCCCTGGCCTCCCCCTCAAGTCGTTCCAGTTCGCGAACTGTTTCGGTCAAATCGAACAACCACATTATGGCCGCGCCATTGGGGTAGATTTGTGCATCGGCGTTTTCGATTCGGGCCATGTAGCGCCGTTCCGAACCAACTACCGAAAGCTTCTGCAACGCCGAATTGCCCGTGCGCTGGACAGCGCGAACGGAGTTCAGCAACGCACGCCAATCACTATCGGCAGAGCCAACCGCAAAGGCGTCGCACAACTCCGACAGCGTCTGTAAACGTTCACAGCCAAGCATTTTCCAGAATCTGTCGGAGGCTTCGATTACGCCATCAGCCCGGATGACGGCCGGGAGCGACGGAGACGTTTCAATCAGTCTGACAAGCCGCCGGCTATTCTTTATTGTGGAATCAGCCTTTGACCGAGCGGCAATCCCTTTCCAGATTGTCCACACGGCAACAAATAGCCATGCCCCGAAAAGCAGGCCTATGATCGCCCAGGTCAAGCCACTGCCCTGCGTCATTATGTCATGGATCTATCGTGCAACACGAGTGTTGCGGTGCAACGAAAGAACCTGTTACGCAACAAAAAAGGCCCGCACTTGGCAGGCCTTTTTTGTTTTGCGAAATGAAGCACCGACTGGCTTCAATAGCGGTAGTGATCCGGCTTAAACGGACCTTCGGCGGCAACGCCGATATATGACGCCTGCTTCTCGCTTAGCTTGGTCAGTTTAACTCCAAGCTTTTCAAGATGAAGCGCTGCGACCTTTTCGTCGAGATGCTTCGGCAGCACATACACTTCATTCTTATATTGGCTGCTCTTGGTCCACAGTTCAATTTGGGCCAAAACCTGATTGGTGAAGCTGGACGACATTACAAAACTGGGGTGGCCGGTCGCACATCCCAGATTGACGAGGCGCCCCTTCGCCAGGATGATGATCTGCTTGCCATCCGGGAATTCCACCAGGTCGGTGCCAGGCTTCACTTCGGTCCATTTATAGTTGTCGAGCGCAGCAATCTGTATTTCGCTGTCAAAATGGCCGATGTTGCACACGATCGACATCGGCTTCATCGCCTTCATATGTTCGGCAGTGATCACGTCTTCATTACCTGTGGCGGTGACGAAGATATCACAACGCTGGACGGCTTCTTCCATCGTTACGACTTCATAGCCCTCCATAGCAGCCTGAAGAGCGCAGATCGGATCGATTTCGGTGACCATGACGCGCGCGCCACCCTGACGCAGCGAAGCAGCGGAGCCCTTGCCAACGTCACCAAAGCCAGCAACGCACGCCACCTTGCCGGCCAGCATGACGTCGGTTGCGCGGCGGATCGCATCAACCAGCGACTCTTTGCATCCGTAAAGGTTGTCGAACTTCGACTTGGTGACGCTATCGTTCACATTGATCGCGGGGAATGGCAGCTTACCGTCCTTCGCAATCTGGTACAGGCGATGGACGCCAGTAGTGGTTTCTTCCGACACGCCCTTAATATGCGCAACCGACATGGTGAGATAGCCCGGCTTCGCCTTGACGAACGCTTTCAGTGCGCGCTGGAACTCGATTTCTTCGGCATTGGAAGGTTCGGGCAGTTCGTCGCCCGCTTCGATGCGCGCGCCCCATAGCGCAAACATGGTAGCATCGCCACCATCGTCTAGGATCATGTTGGCGGTACGGCCATTGCCATCATCCCAGTCGAAAATCCTGCCCACATAATCCCAATAGTCGGCGAGCGTTTCGCCCTTGATTGCAAACACTGGAATGCCTGCTGCGGCGATCGCTGCCGCGGCGTGATCTTGCGTTGAGAAGATGTTGCAGGTAGCCCAGCGCACTTCAGCACCGAGCGCAACCAGCGTTTCGATCAACACCGCGGTCTGGATCGTCATGTGCAACGAACCTGTAATGCGCGCGCCTTTGAGAGGCTGCGAAGCGCCATATTCTGCGCGCAGAGCCATCAGGCCCGGCATTTCAGTTTCCGCAATGGCTATTTCGGCTCGTCCAAAATCGGCGAGCGCGATGTCGGCAACTACATAATCAGTCGACACGGGAAAGCTCCGGCTAGGGTTTCTGTATGAGAAGCGCCCTAGCCGACAAGGGTTAACAAAGCAACTTCTATATAAAGATTGCTTTATATGATTTATTTGCGTGACGCTATCGTCACGCCGCAAGCCCCCATTGCCTGTTTCGGCAGGCCAACCTGTTCTTCAGCCAGACGGGCGAGCGATATGGAATCATGTCGTTCCCTGGACAAATGATGTGAAAAACTCTCAAGCGACGCACAATCCGGATTGCCCATTCCGCCGCCATAGTGATTAGCCAAACCGATCATGAAGCGGTCGAGTTGGGCAACGGCTCCCTTTTCGCCCATGGTCTTGGCGTAATGTGACTTTATCAATTGGTGCTGACTGGCCAGCAAGCCGTTATTGCGGGTCACGAACTTGTTATAGCTATCGAGAAAATTATTTTTCCCAAAGCGGCAGCGCAATGCGGACACCATCAGCATTTGGTTCATATTGGCGATGCGCGCGGCATCCTGTTCTGCACTAGTCCAACAGGCCTGCGCCGGTGTTGCTACCAGCGAAAGCCCCAACATTGCAGCGACCAGACTCCCTTTACCCTTTTTCATTTCAACACCCCTCCATCTTGTGTGGAGGTTCGACAGTGCTGGTTTGTGTTTACCGAAATTTCAATCTGCGTGATGAAGGAAAATTAACCCTTCGATCTGTTGCGACAATGTCACGCGGATTGAACAAGCAGCCCTTGGAAACTACAAAGACATTCCTTACTTGCGTCGCACTCACATCCGATTATGCGACAATGCACATGGGATTAATTTGGCCAAGGAAGGAAAAGCCATGACAATCAAGGTAGGCGACAAACTCCCCGACGTGAAACTGGTGAAGGCTACTGCAGAGGGACCGCAACCCGTACAGAGTTCGGACTATTTTGCCGGACGCAAAGTGGCGCTGTTTTCAGTTCCCGGTGCATTCACGCCAACCTGTTCGGCACGTCACCTCCCCGGCTTTGTAGAAAAAGCCGACGAATTGAAGGCTAAGGGCATTGATGAAATCGCCTGTACGGCAGTCAATGACGCCTTCGTCCTTGGCGCATGGAACAAAGCAGGCGGTTCGGATGCGATCACCATGCTCGCAGACGGCAATGCAGATTTTGCTGAAGCTGTCGGCCTGACCATGGATGGTTCGGGTTTCGGAATGGGCAAGCGCGGCCAGCGATTCTCGATGATCGTCAATGATGGTGTCGTCGAACAAATCAACGTCGAAGCACCGGGCGATTTCAAGGTCAGCTCTGCCGAACATATGCTCGGGCAGCTTTGACACAAGGTTGACACATGCTTTGTACAGGGTGGCGGCCGCCATCCTGTCATTACAAGGGCGGGGTTACTCCCGCCCTTTTTGCTTGCCAAATCGAATGAAATGGACAATCCGCCGTCATGACCAATAAACAAACACAAGACATAATCCGCCAAGTCACCGAACACTATGATGCTTCAGTAACACGGCTTCGCAAGGCTTTGACAGCCTATCTGCAAGATCGCACCCTGCCGGACATGGCGGATCGTGCCATCGGGGCATTTGCCTATCCGGAACTGGTAATTCGATATCATGGGATCGAGCGGGACCATGCGGCAAACCTGGCATTCGGTCGGCTCGAAAAACCAGGCACCTATAGCATAACATTGACACGCCCTGAAATTTTTGGTGACTATTTGCAAAGCCAGATTGATCTTCTAGTGGACCAGTATGAACTGGAGATGCAGGTTCGCCCGAGCAAGCAGGAAATCCCATTTCCTTATGTTCTGGACGGGCTTGAACTGGGGGATGTTTCACCCACCGAGCTTTCCAAATGGTTCCCGGCTACCGACCTAGCCGATATTGGCGATGAAGCTGCGGACGGCCTTCTCATAGCCGATGAAGATGGCGCACCGCTTTCGCTCTTCGACGGCCTTCGAACCGATTTCTCACTGGCCCGGCTTAAGCACTATACCGGCACGCCGGCAGAGCATTTCCAGCGCTATATCCTGTTCACCAACTATAACCGCTATGTCGACGAATTTGTTGCCTGGGCGTGCCAACAGGTCGGCAAAGGCCGCTACACGGCGCTATCGGGCGCTGGTGGCCTTTATGTCGACGAATCAACCGACGACCATGCTCAATTGGTGGCAGACAGCACCTGGCGAAAGCACCAGATGCCTACCTATCACCTTATGGCAGAAGGCGAGACGGGGATAACACTGGTCAATATCGGCGTAGGCCCCTCCAATGCGAAAAATATTTGCGATCACCTAGCTGTTCTCCGTCCGGAAGTGTGGTTGATGATTGGCCATTGCGGTGGGCTTCGCGATACGCAGCGGATCGGCGATTATGTGCTCGCGCATGCATATCTGCGCGACGACAACATCCTCGATCGGGTGCTGCCGCCGGAAATTCCCATTCCACCGATCGCCGAAGTGCAACAGGCATTGGAAGCGGCCGCAGTTCAGGTGTCCGGCACGAGCGGGGCAAACCTGAAACGGAGGATGCGGACCGGTACCGTTGTGACGACAGATGATCGAAACTGGGAACTGCGGTATACCGACAGTGCGCTACGTTTTTCGCAGTCACGTGCTGTTGCCATCGATATGGAATCGGCGACAATCGCTGCGCAAGGCTATCGCTTCCGGGTGCCCTATGGCACGCTCCTTTGCGTATCGGACAAACCGCTGCACGGGGAAATCAAACTGCCCGGACAAGCCAACCGCTTTTACGAAGAAGCCATTGCCGCACACCTGCAGATTGGCATCCAGACCTGCGAATTGCTTCGCGAGGCAGGCAACAGCTTGCACAGCCGCAAACTGCGTGCATTCAACGAACCCCCATTCCGCTGAGGTCCATTATGGAAACATGCCCGCCCCTTTCTCGTTCAATTGCTGGTCGCGTCGCCATCGTGACCGGTGCCGCCAGCGGGATGGGGCGCGCGACTGCCATGCTGTTTGCCAGCGAAGGCGCCAAGGTTGCTGTTACCGATCTCGATCTGGCGGCCTGCGAAGCAGTTGTCGCTGAGATACAAGCCAATGGCGGCACGGCAAACGCCTATGCGCTCGATGTTTCAAATCACGACGCGATCAAATCCGTGGTGGCGCAGGTCGCCAGCGACTTTGGTGGCATCGACATCCTCGTCAACAACGCCGGCATCTCGGCATTTTGCCCGCTCGAAGCAGGCGGCGATTATGACGATATCTGGGATCGGGCGCTGGCAATCCTCTTGACCGCGCACCAGCGGACCGTGCGCGCCACTTTGCCCTGGCTGCGCAAGAGCGATGCAGCGCGTATCGTCAACATTGCATCGACCGAAGGATTGGGTGCAACGCCGGGTGATACGCCCTATGTCGCTGCAAAGACCGGTGTGACAGGACTAACGCGCGGTATGGCGGTAGATCTGGGCAAGGAAGGAATTACGGTCAACTGTATTTGCCCCGGACCGATCCGGACCGGAATGACCAACAATGTACCGGAGGATGACAAGACGCTCTATGCCAAGCGTCGCACCGCATTGCGGCGCTATGCCTGGCCAGAGGAAGTAGCACATATGACACTCAGCTTGGTGCTCCCCGCCGCCAGCTTCATCACCGGGGCGGTGATACCAGTCGACGGCGGGTTGATGGCTCGGAACGCTTGAGGGTTACCAGCCCTTCTTCGCTCCTTTATTCTGCTTTTTCAGCCAGTCCATCAGCGGCTTGAAATATTCGATCATCGCCTTGCCCGACATTTCACGGCTTCCAGTAAAAGCCTCCAAAGCATCGGGCCACGGTTTTGATGCGCCCATTTCGAGCATAGCGTTCAGTTTCTTGCCCACTTCCTTGTTGCCATAGAAGGAGCAGCGATGAAGCGGCCCTTTCCAACCGGCTGCATCACACGCAGCTTTGTAGAACTGGAACTGCAAGATGCGGGCAAGGAAATAGCGCGTGTAGGGCGTATTGCCCGGAATGTGGTATTTGGCGCCCGGATCGAACGCGTCGGCGGGACGCTCTACTGGTGGGACGATGCCCTGATATTGGCGGCGCAGGTCTGTCCAGCCCTTGTTGTAATTGGCGGGCGTGATCGTTCCGTTGAACACACCCCAGCGCCATTTATCGACCAACAGGCCAAAGGGCAGGAATGCCACCTTGTCCATGGCCTGGCGGAGCAACAACCCCGTATCCTTGTCAGCGCTTGGCACTTTCGCTTTGTCGAGTAGGCCGATCTGGACAAGATATTCCGGTGTAATCGAAAGGGCAATCGCATCGCCAATCGCTTCGTGGAAGCCATCATTGGCGCCGTTCAGGTGCAGATAGCTCTGCTTGTTATAGGCGCGCTGGTAATAGTTGTGGCCCAGTTCGTGGTGGATGGTTACGAAATCGTCCGTGTTGACTTTGATGCACATCTTGATGCGCAAGTCGTCGACATTATCGATATCCCAGGCAGAGGCATGGCATACGACTTCACGGTCACGCGGCTTCAAGAATTGCGAGCGTTCATAGAAGGTCTTGGGAAGTGGATCGAACCCCAGCGAAGAAAAGAAACCTTCACCGATTTTCACCATGCCGATTTCATCGACACCCTTGGCCTTCAGCAACTCGCCTATGTCATAGCCAATATCGCCCGCACCTGCCGGAGCAACAATATCATAAATACCGCCCCATTCCTGCGCCCACATATTGCCGAGCAAGTCAGCGCGGATGGGGCCGGTTTTCGGCTGAACAGCATCGCCATATTTCGCGTTCAACTTGTTGCGTGTGTAGGTGTGGAGTTCGTCGTACAGCGGTTTGACTTCAAGCCACAGCTTGTCAGTCAGTTTGGCAAAATCATCAGCCGGCATGTCATAGCCCGACCGCCACATCGCACCAACATCCTTGAAACCCAGCTCATTTGCACCTTCATTGGCGATGGTGACCATGCGGGCATAATCCTTACCCATCGGTTTGCCGACATTGTCGTGCCAGCTTGTCCACATTTCCTTGAGTTCTTCGGGGTTTCGGTTGGTTCCCATCTCAGCTTCGATGTCAGAGCCGTTGATTGCCTTGCCCTTCAGCGTGCCCTTGCCCTTGCCATAGGTCGAATTCAGCTTGGTAGCGATGGTGCTGAGTTCAGCAGCGGCGCCTTCGCGGGTCGGCGCGGGCAAAACCAATCCGCCGCGCAAAATGTCCAGCTTGCGCTTCGTCTCAGCTGAAAGGCCAGCGACATTCTGATACTTCGCCGCTTCGAGTGCGTATTGAACGGCCTTTTCTGTGCCGATTTCGCCATAGCGGGCAGCCAAAGCGTCCGTATCATCGGTGATATAGGTCGAATTGATCCAGGCAACGCGTCCGCCCTCGACGGAAAAATCGAACAGATCTTTTTCGGCCTTCGCGATAAATGCTTCGGCTTCTGATGCCGTCGGGGCAGCATCCTGCGCCATCACCGGCATCGAAACAAGCGCAGCCGCCAAGGCGACGGTCGATACGAATTTTCTCATTGGAAATACTCCCCAGAAACAGTTTCTGGCGATTGCACTGCTCCCGAAGGAGGGAGAGGTCAAGCTTTGGAGCGTGCCATTCGTCGAAGCAGGAGCGCCGCTAGCAGACCAAAGAAGGTCGTCAGAAACGCCATTGATTTGATTGGCTGCGCGGAGGCCGCAATCCAGGCAAGTTGATCGCTACCTTTGAATGTCATGGCCTGCACAAACTGGCACAGCGTTTCGGCATAATCGGCCACGCCAACGATAAGGGCCGCAGCGACAACCACCCAGCCCAGACGGCGCAGTGCAGGTTTTCCAGATTGCGAAAACAGGCGCCCGCCGCAATAGGCGCCGAACGAGTAGATGCCGATATAGACTAGATCGAGTGCAATTCCGAAGCGAGCCAGATTCATAACGCCAGCCGCCTGCCAAGCCGCCTGAATTGCATCCACACGCAGCGCGGTTGCTGCAGATTGGTGATCGCGGATTCCCCATGGAGACACCTCGTTGGAAAACCAGGGATTCATCGCAATCATGATCGCGAGGATCAGCAAGCCGCCCAGCCAATAGCGCCAGAAACGCTTTTCAAGCAGTGTTTCGGTCATTTATCCTCCGCCAAAAGAAAATCACGGATGGCCATTCCAAGTTCGGGCTTGACCACCGCATTCATATGATTGCCCGGAACGGTGATCAGCTCACCTTTGGGCAGGAGTTTCGCAAGCGCCGATGCCGATCCATTGTCATTGTCGTCTTCGCCACAAATGATGCCTATCGGCCAATCGTACGTCTGCAGGGTTTCAACCGGCGTATCAACGAAACTGTTCAATATCCTTAGCAAGGCGATTGGATCGCCACCGGTGGTTTTGAGAAATGCTTCGGCCATGAATGCGGGCGAACCTCGCTCGTGCTTTCCCAGATTTTCGAGGACGTGGCGAAAATGCCCGGCGCGCGCGCAGGTATTGGTAAGGCCCTCCAATCCCATCCCTGAAATCACGACGCGGCGCGGATTGCATCCTCTGGCCAACATGCGCGCGACGGTTCGACCACCCAGCGAATAACCGCCCAGATCGAAATCACTCAGCCTCAGATGATCGATCAGGGCGAACTGGTCATCGGCCAAAATGTCTTTAGGATAATGTTGAGCCTCATGCGGCTTGTCACTAAGTCCATGAGCACGCAGATCGGGCATGATGACCCGAAAACCGGCTTCTGCCAACAGCCCGGCATGGCCATATTTGACCCAGTTGGTATCTGCTTCGCTGAAATAGCCGTGGATCAGAATTACGGGCCGGCCTTCGCCCAGCTCGCGCCAAGCCAAGCGGACATCATCATGAGTAACAAAACTAAATTGCTGCACACTCATTCCGGCACCTCCAGTCCGGCGGCGCACCAGCGATCGACAACGCTTTCCGTTTCGGCAGTAAAGTGTCGTGGCAAATGCCGCATGTCGAGCCATGCTTCGTGCAAGCTTTCCGCACCTGCATGGGCAACCGGTCTGAAACGCGACGGGTCATCAAAACTGCCAACGGTCAGGTCGCTACTGCCGCTATTGTCTTTCCAGGCAAATCCAAGCGGTGTCCCGCAGTTTGAACAAAACGGCCGGTGAGCGACGGGTGAACTGTCGTACCAGTCGGGTTCACTTAGCCAACATATGTTGCCAGCCGACACTTCGACAAAGGCAGCAGCTACGCCGCCGGTGGCCTTCTGGCACATGCGGCAGTGGCACAGATAAGCGTCGAAATTTTCAACCCGTGTTTCGTAACGGACCCGGCCGCATTGGCAGCCACCTGATAGTGTTTCATACATCTGTCCAGTTTAACCAGGCAGATTCCGAACGCAAGAACGTTGCATATAATAAGCACTGCTATTATAGGTATGCGTATGAGTGAAGATCTGGGTTTTCTGATTGGCGATACCGCGCGCTTGATGCGCCGGGCATTTGACGAACGTGTCCGTACAAAGGGAATAACTCGACCGCAGTGGCGCGTGCTCGGATTGCTCAACCGCTTCGGAGGCAGTACGCAAGTGGCATTGGCCGAAATGATGGATGTCGAACCGATAACTTTGGGCCGGATGATTGATCGCTTGCAGGATGCAGGCTTGGTCGAGCGCCGCGCTGATCCGAGCGATCGCCGGGCATGGAGAGTGTTCCTGACGCCTGTCGGTGAAGCGCGACTTGAAGATTTGAAGCCGCTTGCCAATGAATTGTTTGCTGACGCCGTATCTGGGCTTTCAAAAAGCCAGCAGGCAGAATTGGAGGCCATGCTCGATATCATCCGGCTGAACCTTACCCGCCGTGCGCCGGAGGCCGCCAATGGCTGAAGCGGACGCCCACGCAACGCCCCAAGTGGCTAAAAGCCCAATTTCCATCAAGCATCCGCGCAAATGGCTGCGCCTTCTGGTGATGATCTCGGTGCCATTGATCTTAATTATCGGCGGGGTAAGCTATTATCTGGCCAACGATCATTATGTCTCCACCGACAACGCCTATGTGCAACAGGACAAGGTATCGGTTGCGGCTGAAATCGGCGGCCGTATCATTGAAGTGGGCGTCCGGGAAAACCAGCATGTAAATGCAGGCGACCTGCTATTCCGCATTGATCAGGAGCCGTTCAAGATTGCGATTGCACAGGCCGAGGCAACCATTGCAGCAGCACAGGTGAAGGTTGTTACGCTGCAAACCGATCTGGGCAACAGCGGGGTCGATATTCAGGCAGCACGCGACGATGTCGCTTTCTTCACCGAAGAATATAAGCGTCAGGCCGCGTTGATGCAGAGTGGTTTCACCACCAAGGCTCGCCTGCAGGCAGCTGAACATGCACTTTCTTCCGCACGCAGCAAATTGGCCAATGCCGAAGCGGATGCAAAAATGGCGCGTGCTGCATTGTCGACCGGTACCGCGGCACCCGGGGTCAATCCGGGTGTGTTGACTGGACAGGTACAGCGCGACAAGGCGCTACTTGATCTATCCAAAACCGAAGTCCGCGCTCCTGCCAGCGGGACAGTTAGCCAGGCTGACCGATTGCAAAATGGCCAGATGATGGTCCAGGGGCTTCCCGCGCTGACCATTGTGACCGATGGCAAAGGCTGGGTGGAAGCCAATTTCAAGGAAACCGATCTCGCCAAGATGCGCATCGGACAGCCTGCGGAAATCAGTTTTGATGCCTATCCCGGCGTCAAGGTCAAAGGGCGTGTCGCGAGCATCGGCGCTGGAACGGGCTCCGAGTTTTCGGTGCTGCCTGCGCAAAATGCCAGCGGCAATTGGGTGAAGGTCACCCAGCGCGTTCCGGTACGGATTGAAATACTCGAAAAGCCAAAGCGGCAGATGATCGCCGGACTGTCGGCCTATGTCCGCATCGACACCAGCAAGTAACTACACGCCCGGAAAGGCGGCTTTGCCCGTCGAGCACAAGTGGCTGCTCACGGTGGCCGTGATGGGTGCGTCGATCATCCAGATACTCGATTCCACTATTGCCAATGTCGCAATCCCGCATATGCAGACCAGCCTTGGTGCGACGATCGATAGCGTCAGCTGGGTTTTGACGAGCTATATTCTGGCAACGGCGGTAGCCATGCCATCGGCGGGTTGGCTTTCGGATCGATTTGGTTCGCGGCGGCTATTCCTGCTGGCCGTCATCGGATTTATCGTAACTTCGATGCTATGCGGCGCGGCGACGAGCCTCACGCAAATGGTCCTGTTTCGCGTGTTGCAGGGATTTTGCGCCGCTTTCATCGGGCCGCTTTCCCAGACAATCTTGCTTGATATCAACCCGCCTGAAAAGGCGCCTAAGGCTATGCAAATCTGGGGCATGGGGATCATGATCGCGCCGATCTTTGGGCCCATGATTGGAGGCTGGCTAACCGAAAGCTATAATTGGCGGTGGGTATTTTACATCAACCTACCGATCGGTATTCCGACGGTGGCCATATTGTGGTGGCTCCTCCCTTCCCGCCCGATTACCGACCGCAAGCTCGATATATTCGGCTTTGCAATGCTCGCACTGGCGCTCGCTTCATTGCAACTGATGCTCGATCGCGGCCAGCATGAGGATTGGTTCGAAAGCTGGGAAATCATCATCGAATTGGGAGTCGCCATTGCGGCATTCTGGATGTTCATTGTGCACAGCGCGACCACCCGCAAGCCCCTGTTTGACCCTGCAATGGTCGCCAACCGCAATTTCCTGACGGCAATGATGTTCGCGTCTCTTATCGGCCTGATGATGTATGGCATATTTGCGCTCATGCCACCGATGCTGCAGAGCATTTACGGTTATACCGCATTTGACACCGGCGTTTTGTTAGCTCCTAGAGGAGTGGGCTTACTTGTCGGAATGGTTCTGGCAGGCCGCCTCATCAATTTCCTCGACATTCGCTGGATCATCTTCATCGGATTTTCGATCGTCGCAGCTTCGATGTGGATGATGACTGGCTGGGCCATCGAAATGGGCATGTCGAATTTCGTGATTGTCGGCTTGCTGCAAGGCTTTGGCATGGGCCTGACCTTTATGCCGACCAACGTGGTTGCCTTTTCATCCTTGCCACTATCGATGCGAACGGATGCATCAAGCCTGCTCTACCTGTCGCGCAGCCTGGGTGGAAGCCTCGGCATCTCGATTAGCGTCACAATGCTGACACGCAGCATCCAGATCAATCATGAAGAGCTCGGTGGCCGGATAACCTCATCCAGCTTTGATGTGGTAGATCCTGCTACGGCTGATCGTTTCGGTGCATTGGGTGACGCGTTCTTGAGGGTGTTGGATCTCGAAGTGAACCGGCAGGCGGCCATGCTGGCTTATCTCAGCGATTTCAAATTGCTGTTCTTTATTGTGCTGGCGATTCTGCCTTTGACCCTTTTGGTGAAGCCGGTCGCACCAGCAACGGGACCGCCACAGCCAATACCCGATTAGGGTTTTCGCTTTTCCAAGCCTTTTTGCTGCATCCGCCATAACAGCATTTCGATCCGGTCCTGCCCGAAAAAGGGCTCATTCTCGAACACCACCGTCGGCACACCCCAATGGCCGCCTGCTTCGAGTACGGCCTGGTTGGCGTGGATTTCGGCGTCAAGCGCCTCTGCATCGGCAACAGCCTCGGCATCGAGTTCGGCAAGATCAAGCCCGGCGCGCATCGCGGCTCCTGCAAGATGCTCCCCCTCGTGCCAGTTCTCTGCTCCGCCCCAGATCAGCTTCGCAGCCTCATGCGCAAATTCCAGCCCCTTGGCCCGCCGCGCAGCCGCCTGTCCCAGCCGCGTCATGCGATAGATATAGGGCTGCTCCTCCGCAATTTGCCGTGTGGCTACATTCTGCACGATAGGGTCTGGCCGCGGTGGTCCAAACGGAATTCCATGGAACTGGGCCACGCGAAACATGTCGGTAAAGGTATAGCGCAGCCAGTTGGGATGGTTGCGCTCGAAGAAATCGGGCTCCCGCACCGCCAAGGGATAGACCGGTCGCAAAGCGATATCGACATCCCATTCCTCCGCCATTGCCCGGTAGCGGCCAATGGCGAGGTAGGAATAAGGTGAGCGGAAGGAGAAGAAGAGATCAGCCGTCAGTGTCATAGGCTGCCTATAGCAGCGTGTTACCGGCTGCCAAGCCAAGCAGTCACTTGCCTATCTGTATTATTAAGGTAATACACATGTTGAAGGAGAGGCGCGATGACCAAGAGCAATTTCAAGTTCGCAGCCGCCACGCTGGCAATTTTGAGCCCAAACACGGCAGCGCAAGCGGCGGAGCCGGTACCACAGAGCCAGTCCGATAAAACCGATGGCGAAGCGGTTGCGTCACTTAACGAAAACAGTTTGGCCATTCATGTCAGTGTCGACGGCGCCTATTCAGGACCCGGCTGGGATCGCCTGATTGATGAGAGTCGAAAAGCAGGCATCGTGGTACTGGGCGAACAGCACGCGACCTCCGACATTCCGGTTTTTGCCGAGCAGTTGCATGCAGCGCTCAAATCTGATGCGCTGGCAATCGAAGTAGGACCTTGGTCGACCCGATATGCGATCGAGTTGATAAAGCAAGGTGCAGGCTCGCTGGAGGCCTGGCAGGCGCGCAGTGGAAACGGATTTGCCTTCCCATTTCTGTTTTTCGCAGAGGAGACCAGAGCGGTGGAGAAAATGGCGCTGCGCTCGCCAGAAAAAATCGAACCGCTTTGGGGTCTCGATCAGGAGTTTGTCGGTTCCGGCGCTTCGCTTCTGCCCATATTGCACCGCGAGGCAAAAACCGCAGCCCAAAAATTAGCTGTCGAAAGCTTTGGCGCTGCCCAAAGTAAAGATCCGATGATGGTCGGTTCGATCGATGATCCTGCTATCGACGCATTGGCGACTGCCTTTAAAGACAATGCGATTGTGGGCGAGATAGTAACGGCGCTGCGCACAACCAGTGCCATCTATGCGCCATATACGCGCGGCAAAGGCAGTTTTTACGAGGCAAACCTCAAACGCGAAAACTATATAAAGTCCAATTTTGTTGCCGCCTATCGTATGGCAAAAGCAAAATTGGGGCGGGATCCGCGTATCTTGGTGAAACTAGGTGGCAACCATGCGATGCGCGGGATCAACGACACTAACCTACCGGCATTCGGAAATTTTGTTGCTGAATGGGGGCATGGTCAGGAAATCGGCGTGGTCAACATCATGGTTGACTGCTTTGGTGGACTGGCTCGCTCACCCCAGAGCAACAAAGCGGAGCCCTGTGAAGCGATGGCGGCAAATGCGCCCGCACTTATGGCAATCGAGAAAAAGGGGCCGGTCACGCTCGTTGATTTCCGTCCCATGCGAGCAAAACTTGGCAAACTCAAACATATCGACCCGCGAACGCGCGAGTTGATCCTGGCTTTTGATTTTTATCTCGCGATAGCTGACGCTCGAGCGGCGACGATGATACAAACGAATTGAACGATTGGCGGCAGTCAGTCGCCAATCGTCCAGATTGGATTCAGCCCTTTTTCAAGTGCCGACGGCCAAGCAGTTCCGCAATCTGTACCGCGTTGAGCGCTGCACCCTTGCGGAGGTTGTCCGAGACGCACCACAGGTTGAGGCCGTTATCGACGGTTGAGTCATCGCGCACGCGGCTGATGAAGGTCGCATAGTCGCCGACGCATTCGATCGGGGTGACATAGCCGCCATCCTCACGCTTATCGACCAGCATCACGCCCGGAGCCTCGCGGAGGATATTCTGTGCCTCTTCGGCTGACAGTTCATTTTCGAATTCGATATTGATCGATTCCGAATGGCCGACAAACACGGGAACACGCACGCAGGTCGCGGTCACCTTGATCTTGGGATCGAGGATTTTCTTGGTCTCAGCGACCATCTTCCACTCTTCCTTGGTCGAGCCATCTTCGAGGAAGCTGTCGATGTGCGGGATGACGTTGAAGGCGATCTGCTTGGTGAACTTCCGAGGTTCGACCTGATCGCCCACAAAAATGGCACGCGACTGTTCGAACAGCTCGTCCATCCCGGCTTTGCCTGCACCCGAAGCCGACTGATAGGTCGACACCACCACCCGCTTGATTTTCGCGGCATCGTGCAACGGCTTCAGCGCGACGACCATTTGCGCGGTCGAGCAATTCGGGTTCGCGATGATATTCTTGACCTTGTAGCCGTCGATGGCGTCCGCATTCACCTCTGGCACGATCAAGGGCACGTCCGGGTCCATGCGATAGAGCGAGGCGTTGTCGATCACCGTGCAGCCTGCAGCGGCGAATTTCGGGGCATAAAGCTTTGAGCCCTCGGTGCCGATGGCGAACAGTGCGATATCCCAACCTGCCGGATCGAAATGTTCGATATTCTGGACCTTCAGCGTTTGGCCGGTTTCGCCAAAGTCGATAGTATCACCAGCCGAGCGCGAGGAAGCAAGCGCTGCCAGCTCGTCAATCGGGAATTCACGCTCCGCCAGGATGTTCAGCATTTCACGCCCGACATTGCCCGTGGCGCCAGCGACTACAACTCGATAACCCATTATGACTTCCTCACATTCAAACTTGCTATCGGGACAAAGAAAAAGGCCGGGGTCCCTTTAGCGGATCCCGGCCCTTTCGGTATCTTGGTTTCAAACAACCAGACGGGATCAGCCTGCGGCATCCTGTTTGGTAGTAATCTTGCGCTCGGCGATACGCGCCTTCTTACCGGTGCGGCCGCGCAGATAGTACAGCTTCGCACGACGGACGGCGCCGCGACGGACAACTTCGATGCTTTCGACATTGGGGCTGTAAAGCGGGAATACGCGCTCTACGCCTTCGCCGAACGAAATCTTGCGGACGGTGAAGTTCGATCCCATGCCCTTGTTCGAACGCGCGATGCACACGCCTTCATAATTCTGGATACGGGTACGATCACCTTCGATCACCTTCACGCCAACGCGCAGGGTGTCACCGGCCCGGAATTCCGGGATGTTCTTCTTGGTAGCAAGTTCGGCAATCGCCTCTTGCTCAAGTGTCTGGATCAGGTTCATGGCCTGTCTTCTTCCTTCTTCAACTGCACACCAGAGGCAGGTCAGTCCCGAGCGTTCTTGTAACGCTCCCAAAGGTCTGGCCTGCGTAGCCGTGTATCGTTCTCGGCCTGTTGTTTCCGCCAGGCTTTGATCTTCGCATGATCCCCCGATCGCAGCACTTCAGGGATCGTGCGCCCTTCCCACTCAGCAGGTCGGGTGTAATGCGGATATTCGAGCAGCCCTTGTTCAAAGGACTCTTCATCCCCGCTATCGGGCGCGCCCATTACGCCGGGAAGCAGCCGAATGCAAGCATCTAATAGCATCAAGGCGCCCATTTCCCCGCCGGAAAGAATGATATCGCCCATGCTGACCTGCTCGATTTGCGGACGGGCGTCGAACAGGCGCTCGTCAAAGCCCTCGAAACGGCCGCACAGGATGGTCACTCCGGGACCGGTTGCGAGTTCGCGAACCCGTTGTTGCGATATCGGCTTACCGCGCGGAGTCATCGCCAAAACCGGATTTTGCGGTTGTTTTTCAATAGCATAATCGATAGCTGCCGCCATGACGTCAGCCTTTAACACCATCCCTGCCCCGCCGCCCGCCGGGGTATCATCAACGGTGCGATGCTTATCGATCGCAAAGTCGCGGATCTGGATGGGAAAGCAGGCCCACTTGCCCTCAGCCAATGCGCGGCCAGCCAGGGAAACACCTAGCGGGCCGGGAAACATCTCGGGATAGAGAGTCAGGATTTGGGTTTGGAAAATCATTCTTTAAGGTGTTCTCGTTTCAAGGCGTTCAATTCCCGCTGAGCTTGATTGACGGCGCTATCATTCCAGTCGCATTCGCGACCTGTTTCGGGAAAATGCTCTTTGCGGTCTTCAAATCCGTAAAACAGTGTGCCGTGCAAACCGATGATTTCTTGCTTATCGACCGGACGATTCCAAACGCCCGCAAATGCAAATTCTTGCTCAGTCTGAGTGAGTCTCGAAAAGACATCCTCTATAAATGCAATGTCCTGACCGTGGTCAGGAAATATCATCGAAAACTGTTCATCGGTGAATTGGAAAACTGGAAACGTGCAGTAGACAGCGCCATCAATCACTTGAACATTTTTCATCGAATCGTCCAATTCTCGAACATTATCAATTCAATCATTGGGCGAACGCCGCTTCGACGACAATCCTATCGCCCCACTCGGGCACCGCTTTTGCGTTCATAGGCACCATGAAGCGTTTTTTGTCGGGCTTTTCGATTTCCAATATGTCGCCGGCACCGAAATTGTCGACTGCGATGCAGATGCCCAGTTCATCGCCATCGGTCGAAACACAGGGCAGTCCTATCAAATCACTATGATAATATTCACCCTCAGCCAAAGGCGGCAATTCGGCGCGTGCGACGGAGAGGAGCGTGCTGCGCAAAGCCTCTGCGGCATTGCGGTCGGTGATTTCGGCAAAGCGGGCGATGGCGCCGCCTTTGTGCGCACGCACCGACTTCAAGGTCAGTGCGCCGCCATTATAGCTTTTGTGCCGTTTGAGGCTGTCCACGCTTTCCGCAAACAGCTTCAACCGGACCTCGCCCGTCACGCCATGCGCACCGGCAACGGCCGCAAGTGTGACGGTCTTTTCAGCCAAGGATTAGCCCTCAGCCTTTTCTTCGCTGGCTTCTTCGGCTGCAGGCGCTTCTTCAGCGGCGGCTTCTTCTGCGGGAGCGGCTTCTTCAGCAGCAGGTGCTTCGGCAGCAACTTCCTCAGCGGGAGCGGCTTCTTCAGCGACCGCTTCTTCAACCGCCGGAGCGGCAGCAGCGGCAGCAGCGGCTTCTTCCGCTTCGGCCAGCTTTGCAGCCTTGTCTTCAGCGCGATCCTTCGCCTTCTGGCCAGGTTCGCCCTTCTTCGGGTTTACCGAAGCCTTGCGCTCCTTGACGCCCGCGGCGTCGAGGAAACGGGCAACGCGGTCCGAAGGCTGCGCGCCAGCGGCCAGCCAATGCTTTGCACGATCAGCGTCGAGCACGATGCGGTTTGCATCATCCTTGGCGAGCTGCGGATTGTAGCTGCCGATACGTTCGATGAACTTGCCGTCACGCGGAGCGCGCGAGTCAGCTACGACGATTTTGTAATAAGGGCGCTTCTTCGAACCGCCACGCGACAAACGCATTGCCAATGCCATGATATTTACCTTTACCTTTCTGATTCAAATCTTTGAATTAATGTGAAAACCTATTTCTTCTTGTTCAACAATCTCGCAATATCGGGCGGCAATCCGCCCGCTGCCCCACCGGGCATTCCGGGCAAACCGCCCAAACCTTTGGGCATCGACCCCGGGGGCAGTCCGTGCATGCCCTCCATCGTCGCGCCCAGATCGCCGCCCGATTTGCCGAACAGCGCAGCCAGGCCCTTGAGCCCGCCCATTTTCTTGATGCGCTTCATCGCGCTTTCCATCTCCTGATGCATTTTCAGGAGACGGTTGACGTCTTGCACCGTGGTGCCCGAACCATTGGCGACGCGGATTTTGCGCTTCGCGTTCAACAATGCCGGCTTTTCGCGCTCTTTCGGAGTCATCGATCCGATAATGGCATCCATGCGAACAAGGATTTTATCGTCCATGCCACCGGCCTGCATCGCCGCTTTGGCCTTTTTCATGCCCGGCATCATGCCCGCCAGCGCACCCAAGCCACCCATTTTGGTCATCTGGCGCAATTGGGCGCGCAAATCGTTGAGGTCGAACTGGCCTTTCGCCATCTTGGCGGCGAGCTTTTCTGACTCTTCCTGGTCGACAACCTGTGCCGCGCGTTCAACGAGGCCGACAACGTCGCCCATGCCAAGGATGCGGCCGGCAACACGTTCCGGATGGAAAGCCTCGATGGCGTCCATCTTTTCGCCAACACCGGCAAATTTGATCGGCTTTCCGGTAACGGCCCGCATCGACAGTGCAGCACCACCACGCGCATCGCCGTCCATTCGGGTCAACACGACGCCGGTCAGATCAACCTGCTCGCTAAAATTCTGTGCGACGTTGACGGCATCCTGACCTGTCAGCGAGTCTACCACCAACAGGACTTCCTGCGGTGTAGCGGTGCTCGCGACCGCCTTCATCTCGTCCATCAACTGTTGGTCGACATGGAGACGACCTGCCGTATCAAGCATCAGGACGTCAAAACCCTGCAGCTTTGCGGCCTGCATCGCGCGCTTGGCAATATCGACCGGTTGCTGGCCAGCAACAATCGGCAGGGTTGCGACATCGACTTGGGTACCAAGCGTCGCCAACTGCTCCTGCGCTGCCGGACGGTTGACGTCGAGCGATGCCATCAAGACTTTCTTGCGCTCCTTCTCCCTGAGAAGTTTCGCAATTTTTGCAGTCGTCGTCGTTTTACCTGAACCCTGCAAGCCAACCATCAAGATGATCGCAGGCGGTGCAACGGCAAGGTTCAGCTCGCTTGCATCGGAACCCAGCATCTCGACAAGCGCGTCGTTGACGATCTTGACGACCTGCTGGCCGGGCGTCACCGATTTGAGCACCGACTGGCCGACGGCCTGTTCGGTAACTTTTTCGACAAATTCGCGGGCAACGGGAAGCGCAACGTCGGCCTCGAGCAAGGCTACACGCACTTCGCGCATCGCCTCGCGGACGTCATTCTCGTTCAGCGCACCACGACCGCGCAGGCGGTCGAACACGCCTCCCAACCGGTCGCTCAGCTTGTCGAACATCGAACTTCCTTCTTCATTCCATTCGGAAACGCACAAAACGCCGGTGGGCGAAACCTCGCTGACCGGCGTAGGATGTTTCCAAACATCTCATTGATGGAGCAGAAGCTCCGAACGGACGCGCGCTTATGCGCATTTGCTTGGGATTGCAAGCCCAATCAGTCTCAAACCCCAAACGGCGTCGTCGGGACTTAACCGAATATTGACCTTTCCAAAGCATAGCCGATCCGACACAGGGACGCGCTCAGATGCTTTTCAAAACAAGGCCAGTACCCACGCCGGGATCGGAAGACGTTGACATTCAGCCTCGGAAGACTTCGCTTACTTTGGCTTTTCTCGTCTTTGGCGCGCTTGTGCTATTTGTTGCCATTGGCGGGTCGGTTGCAACCCAAATGGTCCGGCAGTATTTGGGTAATGGCTCGACGACCAATCAGGCGCTTGTTTCCGCGCTGCTTCTCAATATCGCACTCATCCTGCTCATCTGGCGTCGCACGTCGGTTCTGAGCGACGAGGTTGACGTATATCGCCAGGCAGAAGTGCGCGCCAAGCATCTTGCCATCACCGATCCGCTCACCAACCTGTTCAACCGCCGCGCCATCAAGGAAAAGACGGTAGAGTTGACGACGCGTGCCTCGCGACGCGGCAAATCGGTTGCGTTCCTGATGGTCGATCTGGATGGTTTCAAACGCATCAACGATATTTATGGCCACGACATTGGTGACCAGCTTCTCCGCGAGGTGGCAGACCGCATGCGCGATACCGTGCCACCCTCGAGCATCATTGCCAGACTTGGCGGAGATGAATTCGGGATTTGTCAGGTTTTCGAACCGGAATTCCCGGAGACCGTGGATCGGGTAGCCGAAGACCTTATCGAAATATTGGCTCGTCCGATCACAATCGGTGACACAGACCACAGCATTACCGCATCGATCGGCATCGCCCGACCCGAAATGGATTGCGATTCCATCGACATGTTGATCCGCCGCGCCGACATAGCCCTATATGCTGCCAAGAAAAATGGCAGAAACGGCTTTTGCTGGTTCGAAAGCGGAATGGAAATCGAGTTGCGCACGCGTAATTCGCTGGAGGCAGACATCCGTGCGGCGATCCCGAACGAGGAGTTTGTTCCCTATTTCGAACAACAAATCGATCTGACCACTGGCGAGCTCACCGGCTTTGAAATGCTTGCGCGTTGGGTTTCGCCGGTACGCGGACTTATTCCACCCGACGAGTTCATCCCGGTTGCGGAAGAAACAGGCATGATCGGCGATCTGTCGCTCAGCATCATCCGAAAATCGATGCTTGAGGCCAAAGGCTGGGATCCCAGCCTTACCATTTCGGTCAATATCTCACCGGTCCAGTTGAAGGATCCGTGGCTTGCGCAAAAAATCGTAAAGCTGCTTGTAGAAACCGGATTTCCGGCAAACCGGCTTGAGGTTGAAATCACCGAAAGCTCGCTGTTCAAAAACCTCAGCCTTGCCCAATCCATCGTCGGCAGTCTCAAGAATCAGGGCATCCGCATCGCTCTGGACGATTTCGGCACAGGTTATTCGTCGTTGGCGCATTTGCGTGCCTTGCCTTTCGACCGGATCAAGATCGATCGGAGTTTTGTTTCGACAATGCACGACAATCCTGAAAGTGCCGCAATTGTTAGCGCGATTTCGGGACTTGGAAATAGCCTTAGCGTACCGATTACCGCTGAAGGTATTGAAACCGTTGAACTTGTGGAAACCTTGCAAAAGCTCGGTTGCTCAAAGGGCCAGGGCTGGCTTTACGGACAGCCGCTATCGATAGATGGAGTCCGCGCCCTGCTGGCCGAACGCAATATGCTTGTCGCACGCCGCACCGCCAATCTCAGCGAAAAAGCGGCATCGCACAAGGCAAGCGCAGCCTGAACCTCGTGCAAACATAGTGGACGCAAAGCCGGGCTTGCCGTAATGCGCAGCCTCGATGAACGCGCCATTTCACAAGATGCACGGATTGGGCAACGATTTCGTTGTAATCGATGCCCGCCACGAACCTGTCGAAATGACAGGGCCGCGCGCGCATGCCATAGCGGACCGCCGAACCGGTATTGGTTGCGATCAGCTCATTCTGCTCGAACCATCCAAAATCGCCGATGTGCGAATGCGGATTTTCAATGCCGATGGCGGAGAGGTTGAGGCTTGCGGCAACGCAACCCGCTGCGTCGCCACATTGCTGGGCCAGGCCGCGACCATCGAAACCATGGCCGGCCTGCTGGAAACGCGTCCGCAGGACAACAGCGCAACGGTATTATTAAACCCGCCGGCCTTTGACTGGGAATTCATTCCGCTCGCTATGCCGATGGACACGATGGACATGCCGGTTGGCTGGGAAGAGCTTGAACGACCGATGGCGGTCAATGTCGGCAACCCGCATGTCATCTTCTTCTTACCCGACACCGATGCCATTGATCTGGAACGATTGGGCCCGACTATCGAGACTGACCCTCTTTTCCCCGAAAAGATAAACGTCAATGTTGCGACCATTGTCGATCGCCAGAATATCCGGCTGCGGGTCTGGGAGCGCGGCGTGGGCCTGACACTGGCTTGCGGAACGGGGGCCTGTGCGACCGCGGTTGCGGCAATCCGCAGCGGGCGCGCCACCTCGCCAGTGACGGTGCATCTGCCCGGCGGCGACTTGCGCATCGGCTGGCAGGAGGGCGGCCCGATCGAAATGGAAGGGCCTGCGACGCACGTCTTTACCGGCGAGGCCGATTGGAGCGCATTCGGTTGAGCGGTCCTGAAATCATTACCATGGGCTGCCGATTAAACCTCGCGGAAAGCCACGCGCTGGCCGAACAATTGGGTGGCGAACCCAATCTCGTGATCGTCAACAGCTGTGCGGTTACCAACGAAGCCGTGCGTCAGACGCGCCAGGCGATCCGGCAGGCGCGCAAGCGACGCCCCGATGCGCGCATTGTCGTCACTGGATGCGCAGCGCAGATCGAGCCGCAAACCTTCGAGGCCATGGCAGAGGCCGATGCGGTGATCGGCAATATCGAAAAGCAGTCCCCTGCCCTGTTCGCTATCGATGGGCCGAAGGTGCGTGTCAGCGACATCATGGCGGTGCAGGAAACTGCCCCGCACCTCGCCACCGCCTTTTCGGGAAACACCCGCGCTTTTGTCGAAGTGCAGACAGGCTGCGACCATCGCTGCACATTCTGCATCATTCCTTATGGCCGGGGAAACAGCCGGTCGGTCCCTGCCGGACAGGTGGTCGAACATATCCAGAAACTGGTGGACAAGGGCATCGCCGAAGTGGTGCTGACCGGCGTCGATGTCACCAGCTACGGCCAAGACCTGCCGGGTCAGCCCAATCTCGGGCGGCTCGTGGAGCAAATCGTCCGGCTGGTACCCGATCTGCCGCGCCTCCGCCTGTCGTCAATCGATGGCGTGGAGATCGACGAGCGCTTGTTCGACCTGATCACTGGCGAGCAACGCATCATGCCGCATGTGCATCTCAGCCTGCAGGCGGGCGACAACATGATCCTGAAGCGCATGAAACGACGTCATTCTCGGGAAGAAGCGATCGAGATTGTTGCCCGAATAAAGGCCCGTCGCCCCGACATAGCGATAGGTGCAGACATTATCGCAGGGTTTCCTACCGAAGACGAAGGGATGTTCGAAAACAGCCTCGCATTGGTGGATGACTGCGAAATCGTCCACGGCCATATCTTTCCTTACTCACCCAAGGCCGGGACGCCAGCGGCCAGAATGCCGCAAGTGCCGCCCCGCGATATCAAGGATCGTGCACGCCGATTACGCGAGGCCGTCGCCGTGCAGCGCGATGCCTGGCTGCATTCGCTCGTGGGAAGTGTGCAAAAAATTGTTGTCGAGGCAGGTGGTGCATCTGGCCATTCGGAAAATTTTGCCTATGTCGAAATCGACCGTGAGGTGCCCGAGGGTACTATTGCAACAGCAATTATCGAAGGAAGTGACAATGGACGGCTTAAAGGGAAGGTCGCCGGATGAGTGAAAAACCCGGCTGGCGCGACAAGCTGTTTGGCGGCCTCAAGAAAACCTCGAGCAAGCTCACTGAAAATCTCTCCGGTCTGATCACCAAGGGCAAGCTGGACGCGGAAATGCTCGACGAGATCGAGGAAGCCCTTATTGTCACCGACCTTGGTCCTGCCACGGCGGCGCAAATTCGCGAGAAGCTGGCGAGCACCCGCTTCGACAAAGGCATCGACATGGCCGACCTGCGCGAGGTGGTTGAGGAGGAACTGACGCAGATCCTCTCGCCCGTGGCCAAGCCACTGGAAATCGATGCCTTCCCCCGTCCACAGGTCATTCTGGTGATCGGTGTGAATGGTTCGGGGAAGACAACCACCATCGCCAAGCTGGCGCATAATTTTCTCGAGCAGGATTATGGCGTCATGCTGGCGGCAGGCGACACCTTCCGCGCGGCCGCCATTGGGCAGCTCAAAGTCTGGGCCGACCGGATCGGAGTTCCGATCGTCACCGGTCCGGAAGGCGGTGATGCAGCAGGTGTGGTCTTTGACGCGGTGAAAAAGGCAACCGCAGAAGGCATCGATGTGCTGATCGTCGACACCGCAGGGCGCCTGCAAAACAAGCGCGAACTGATGGACGAACTCGCCAAGATTCGTCGTGTTCTCGGCCGTTTGAACCCTGCCGCACCGCATGATGTGGTGCTCGTCCTCGACGCGACCACCGGGCAGAATGCGCTTAGCCAGATTGAGATTTTCAAGGAAGTCGCTGGCGTCACGGGCCTGGTGATGACCAAGTTGGATGGCAGCGCACGCGGTGGTGTACTTGTCGCGGCGGCAAAGCAATTTGGTTTGCCCATCCATGCCATCGGCGTTGGCGAAACCATCGACGATCTCCGCCCCTTTGATGCCCGCGACCTCGCGGTTGCGATAGCAGGATCAGCATGACCGACGCTCCGACTGCCAAGCCCAAACATGGCCTGCTCAATTTCCTGCTCGATTTCGGGCCGCTACTGCTGTTTTTTGTCGCATCGAAGCTCGGCTCTTCGGATGCCGATCCCAAACAGGGCGCTATCGTTGGAACAGGCACGTTCATGGTTGCCATCATCATCGCGGTGATCGTGTCGAAATGGAAAATCGGCAAGATTTCACCGATGCTCAAGCTCACCGCAGCGCTAGGCGTGTTTTTTGGCGCGCTGACATTATGGTTCCACGATGAGCGTTTCATCCAGATCAAACCCACGTTGATTTATGCCTTTTTCGGTCTGTTGCTGATTGGCGGCTGGGTTCGTGGCAAGGCGCTTCTGCGCTACGCCCTCGAAGCGGCCTATGACGGACTCGACGACAAGGGCTGGCTGAAATTGTCGCTCAACTGGGGGCTTTTCTTCGCGGCGCTGGCACTGGCGAATGAGGCGATGCGGGCCATGCTCAGCTTTGATTGGTGGCTCACGCTCAAGGTTTGGGGCGTCACTATAGTCACCTTCCTATTCGCGATAGCCAACATCCCGATGCTGTTAAAGCACGGTCTCAAGCTAAGCGACGAACCACCTCCACCCCCGCAGGGCTAATCCTGTAGCGCATAAACCCACCCTTCCCCTTGTAACAACCGGCAGGCTTGGCTAGGCTCCGATGCATTCGGGTTAACCAAGCCAAAAGGGGAAGAAATATGGCTAAGTTTTTCGGTAACTTGCACGCAGTGCTTGGCGTCGGCTTTATCGCCGCGCTCGCACTGATTTTCGCCGTGCCTGCCAATGGCGATCTGGAACAGCAGACAATCCGCTGGCTGCACACATTTTTCGGCATCCTCTGGATCGGGCTGCTCTATTATTTCAATTTCGTCCAGATCCCCACCATGCCCAAGATCCCGGCTGAGCTGAAGCCCGGCGTGTCAAAGCATATCGCGCCTGCCGCCCTCTTCTTCTTCCGCTGGGGCGCAGCGCTCACCGTCTTGTTCGGCCTCATCATTTCGTTCCGCGCAGGCTATCTGATGGATGCGCTGATGCTTGCCGAAAGCCATCGCCTGATTGGTATCGGCATGTGGCTGGCGTTGATCATGGCGTTCAACGTCTGGTTCGTGATCTGGCCGGCGCAGCAAAAGGCGCTCGGTCTGGTCGAGGCTGATGATGCCACCAAGGCTGCCGCGGCGACCCGTGCGATGATGTTCTCACGCACCAATACCTTGCTGTCGATCCCGATGCTCTATGCAATGATCGGTTTCAACGGCGGCTGATTGCCACAACACAAAGTTCGAAAAGGCGGCTTTCGGGCCGCCTTTTTTTACGGGGGGTGAAACATGGAATATGATGAGGTTATTTTCGGTCGGCGCAGCATAAGGGGCTATAAGCCCGATCCGGTTCCGCGTGAGTTGATTGAGGAAGTCCTCACACTGGCGATGCGTGCGCCTTCGTCCATGAACACCCAGCCATGGAATTTCTACGTCATCACCGGTGAACCGCTGGATCGCATACGCAAGGGCAATACCGAAAGGATGATCGCTGGCGTCCCACAGTCGCGCGAATTTCGCACCGGCCAGCCCTTTGCTGGCGTGCACCGTGAACGACAGGTTGAGGTTGCCAAGCAGCTGTTCGGTGCGATGGGCATCGCACGTGACGATCAGGAAAGGCGGCAGGATTGGGTGCTGCGCGGCTTTCGCCAGTTTGACGCACCGGTGTGCGTGATCATCACCTATGACAAGGTGCTCGATGGCAGCGACGATACCCCGTTCGATTGCGGCGCAGTGGCGACCGCGCTGGTCAATGCCGCGTGGTCACGCGGACTTGGCACGGTGATCAACAGCCAGGGCATCATGCAATCGCCGGTGGTTCGCGAGCATGCGGGTATTGCCGACGATCAGGTGATCATGAAAAGCATTGCGCTGGGCTGGCCCGATATGGACTTCCCGTCCAACGCCGTTGTGCCGCCGAGGAAATCGGTCGCCGAGGCGGCAACTTTTGTCGGCTTCGAAGATTAACGCAGCGCCAATTCTTCGCCGATAGCGCGAGCCACGGCAGGGCGAGCTGAAATCCGCTCATGCCACGCCTTGAGCACAGGCCATTGCGTCAGATCGACACCAGCTGGTGCCGCCCAGTTAAGCGACGTCGCCAGATAGGCGTCAGCGACCGAAAACTGATTGAGCAGATATTCCCGCCCCTCCAGATGCCGCGACAAAAAGTCATAGCGTGCAGGAAGCAGTGTATCGCGCACAAATGCCTTCGCTTCGGGCGGCGAAGCCGGATTGAACAGGAAGTAGAACACTGCCTTGTGCACTTCGGTCGCGATGTAATTCAACCATTGCTGTAACTGCGCCCTTTCCAACGTTCCGGCTGCCGGTGCCATGCGTTGTTCAGGGTCGAGATCGGCAATATATTGCAAAATGGCTGGGCCCTCGGTCAGTATCTCGCCCGCATCGGTCCGCAATGCCGGAACCTGCCCTTTGGGATTGATCGCCAGATAATCTGAACCGTCAGCAACCAGTTGCTTAGCCATCAGCCCAACCTGATGAAATTCAGCATCGATGCCAAGCTCGTACAAAGTGATGCGCGTGGCCATCGAACATGACAAAGGCGCGAAATAGAGTTGCATGACAAGGGCCCTCCGATTGCGTTGTTGATTTATCTACCGATATGCAGGTAAATGACTCTCGTCATCATTTATCTGCAGAACGGTAGTTTATTCATGCACGCCAAGCAAAGTCGAGGACGCCCGAAGAAAGTCGATGAGAGGGCCGTCCGAGAGGCCGTACTCAACCAGTTTTGGGAAAAGGGATATGCCGGGTCTTCGCTATCCGATCTGTCCGCATCAGCCGGGGTCAGCCGGCCCAGCCTGTATGAACTGTTGGGCGACAAACAAGCGATGTACCTGTCGGCGCTCGAAACGGTTGGAGAACAGTTGGGAGCGGCCGCAACGGCACTGTTACCCGGCGAGGCGTCGATTGAAACCGAATTGGCGCAATTTTTTGATGCAGCGATTGCTCTCTATCTGTCAGGCACCGAACCGCGCGGTTGCCTTGTCATGTGCACAGCGCCTGCGGAAGCCGCCAGCGACGTGGCGATACGTGCGCAATTCGCAATGGTCATAGAACAGCTCGATACCGCTTTCGAAAAACGACTTGCCACCGCGCAAACAGCAGGCGAAATCCCGATGGCGCCACCTGCCCGGAAACTGGCCCGTTTCGCCACCGCCACCTTGCAAAGCCTAGCCCTGCGCGCCCGATCCGGCGCCGATACCCAGATGCTTAAGTCAATGGCCGACGATGCCATTGATTTATTGACGAATTCTATTCAATCGTGATGATTTGCTCGAAAGTGGCAACTGCGCTACTCCCTTGGACATGAGCGCAACCTACGACATGATCGGCATTGATTATGCGAATTTGCGCAAGCCCGATCCGCGTATCGCGGCGTTGATCCATGCTGCCTTGGGGGATGCGCGAACAGTTCTGAATGTCGGCGCGGGAGCCGGAAGCTATGAACCTGCCGACCGCGAGGTAACGGCAATCGAACCCTCATCCGAAATGATCCGCCAACGCCTGCCGGGTGCGGGCATCGCGTTGCAGGGAAGCGCCGAGTCCCTGCCCTTCCCCGACAAGCATTTCGATGCCTCGATGGCGATCCTGACCATCCACCATTGGAGCGACAAGCCCGGCGGTTTGGCCGAAATGCGCCGCGTGACTCGCGGGCCGCTGGCGCTGCTGACCTTTGATCCCAAACATCCCGGCTGCTGGCTGACCGACTATCTGCCTGAACTGGTCACCCTGGATGAAGGGCAAATGCCAGTCATGGAGCAATATGCGCGTTGGATGGGCCCGGTGACGATCACACCGGTTCTGGTTCCCCACAATTGCAGCGATGGCTTTCTCTATGCCTATTGGCGACGCCCGCGCGGCTATCTCGACCCCCGCATCCGGCAAGGAATGTCGTCCTTCTGGAGGATCGGGGGCGTAGAGGCAGCTCTCGACCGGCTGTCGGATGACCTCGCTAGCGGCGCATGGGATGCAAAATATGGCGCGCTAATGGATCTGGATGAACTCGATACCGGGTACCGGCTCGTGGTTTCTGCATCCTAGCCGAGCAGGTCGTGCTTTTTCAGGCTGTGCCGCAGCTGGTCATAGGTCAAATTAAGCGCTTTCGCGGTTTGCCGCTGGTTGTAGCGATTTTGCGCAAGCGCCTGTTCCAGAAGCGCTTTTTCAAATGCTTCGGTCGTAGAGCGGAAATCCCCCACCTTGATTTGCGCTTCGCTGATAGCGGAAAAATCAGTTGAATGTCGCGCAGGCATTTCGCCCGGAGGAGCGCTGTTGGCGGGTGCGGAGCCGCCTCCGCTTTCATCCTCGCGCACAGCAGAAGACGGCATGGCAACCGGAGTCCAAGGGCTTTCAAAGGGGTCGAACTGGACATAATCGACCGCCTGGCCGGGATCGTCCCAGCGATACACCGCGCGCTCAACGACATTGCGGAGTTCGCGGACATTGCCGGGCCATTGATAATTGTCCATAGCCCGCAAGGCGACCTGGCCGAAGCCCGGCCACCCGTCCCATCCCAGTTCGGTCGCCATACGACGCCCGAAATAGTCAGCCAGCACCTGGATATCACCCTCACGCACCCGCAAGGGGGGAAGCGTAACCACCTCGAAACTGAGGCGGTCGAGTAAATCTGCGCGAAAACGGCCCTTTTCGACCATGGACGGCAGGCTCTCATTGGTCGCTCCGACTATGCGGACATCGACGCGGATCGGCTTTGATGACCCTATTCGTGTGACTTCACCATATTCCACCGCACGCAGCAGCCTTTCCTGTGCGCCCATGGAGAGTGTGCCCAATTCATCGAGGAACAGGGTGCCGCCATGCGCCTCTTCAAATCGGCCTTCGCGGGCGCGGGTAGCCCCGGTAAAGGCGCCAGCCTCATGCCCGAACAGCTCGGCCTCGATCAGGGTTTCGGGCAAGGCTGCACAGTTCATCGTGACCAGCGGGCCATCCCAGCGCTGTGACAGGCGATGGAGGCGTTCGGCAATCAGTTCCTTACCGGTCCCGCGCTCTCCTATAACAAGGACAGGGCGATTGAGCGAAGCGGCCCGGCTGGCGCGCTCCACGGCATCCAGAAAAGCCGAGCTTTGGCCAATAAATTGCGTGCCGCGTTCCATTCCTCACTATTGGCATATTTCACCATCATTTGGCAAGTTTTACATTGGAAAAATGCCCTTCTGAGTGTCAGCTTTGTCAATTTTGGAGGGATTTCCGCCAATTCCATCAAATTGGCACGCCTCCTGCTATTAGTTTGGCAAGCCGCACAAAGGCCGAAACAAAGGAAGAGAAAATGCAAAAGCTTACCCAGACCGAACCCCAGCCGACAGGAACAATTGTCGGCGCGTCGATCTCGATGCTGTTGCTCATCGCATTCGGGCTTTCGTCCTTTGTCATCCAGCAGAAAGATCTGAGCAGCCATGCAGCAGAACAGTCAAACCGGCCTGTCAGCGTTAGTGCCTATCTTGCCTGACGCCCCAAGCCGTCGACCGGGGCGCGAAAGCTCCCCCCCAGCTCCCCTAACTGAGCTTGCCCCGGTCACCCCTTTTAGAGCACAGTATACCCCGATCGATCGATTCAATTTCCGGAGTTACCCAATGGGCATATTTTCCAGGACACGCGACATCATCGCCGCCAATGTCACCGACCTGCTAGACAGGTCGGAAGACCCGGCGAAGCTGATCCGCATGATCATCATGGAGATGGAAGAAACGCTTGTCGAAGTCCGCGCCTCCGCTGCGCGCACCATCGCCGACAAGAAAGAGCTACAGCGCCATATTGCGAAGCTTGACCATCTGCAGAGCGACTGGACCGAAAAAGCCCAGCTCGCCCTCTCCAAGGATCGTGAAGACCTCGCCAAAGCTGCACTGGTCGAGCGCAAAAAGGCCGTCGACATGGCTGAGCAGCTCCGTAGCGAAGTAGCCGTACTCGACGATGCCCTGAAAGCTTCGGAAGGCGACATTCACAAGCTGCAGAAGAAGTTGATCGACGCCCGTTCGCGCCAGAGTGCCCTGATGACCCGCCTCGAAAGCGCGGAAAACCAGGTCAAGCTGCGCACCATGTACAATGGTGACAAGGTTCGCGATGCCTTTAGCCGCTTCGACGATCTGGAGCGCCGCGTCGATGAGGCCCAGGGTTATGCCGATGCGCTTGCCATCGGCGCCGATGGCCCCAAGACGCTGGGCGAGGAAATCGATGCGCTCAATGCCATCGACGAAGTCGATGCCGAGCTCGAAGCCATGAAAAAAGCAATGAAGAAGGGCTGAGCAGATGGAAGACGTGTTTGTACCTATAGTCGTCGTCGGCATGCTCTTTATCGGGCTGCCTTGGCTGGTGATGCACTATGTCACCAGGTGGAAAACCGCCGCCACGCTGACCAATGATGATGAACGCATGCTCGGTGACATGCACGAACTGGCCCGCCGCCTCGAAGAGCGCCTCGATACCGTCGAACGCCTCGTCGCTGCCGACAATCCCGATTGGCATCCCCGCCGCCTCGATCATGAAAGCGACGATTATGCTCAATTGGACAATATCCGCCGACTAGAGAGGAAGAACTGAGATGTCCGGCATGCACACCAAATTCTATCTCGATAAGCAGAATGGCAAATGGAAAGGCGTTTGCGCCGGCATCGCGGACTATACAGGGGTCAATGTCCTCTGGGTTCGGCTGGGTGCGGTGATGCTCACCTTGATGGGCGGCTTCCCCTGGACGCTGATCGCTTACTGGATCACCGCCTGGATGGCCGACAAAAAGCCGATCCACCTCTATACCGAGGATAAGGATGAGCAGAAATTCTGGCAGGGTGTACGCCAATCCCCTGCCCGCACGACGCGCGACATCCGCTCACGCTTCCGCGAAATCGACCGTCGCCTTGCCGACATGGAAACCTTCTATGTCAGCAACAACAAGCAACTCGCCGACGAAATCGAAAGCCTGCGCTAGGAAGCCGCAAGGGACAGGAGGGATTACATGCACGAGGGCGATTTTATGGCCATCTTGTTCTTTGGAGTCTTGATGGGGTCAGCAATCACGCTCACAATCCAGTGGTACGGCCGCCGGAAGGTTAAGGCAGCTCTTGCTCAAGAAGGACTGACTCCGACGCGCCAGACCGAATTGCTCGTCAACGAGAATGAGGCGATGCGGGGGCAGATATTGCGCCTCGAAGACCGCCTCTCGGTGATGGAGCGCATCGCAACCGACAGCAGCCTGAATCTGGGCCGCGAAATTGAACGCCTGCGCTGAACGCGGCGAAGAAGAGGAAACAGGAAATGGGACCTGACGCTATCATCTGGATTGTCGGACTGTGCACCGCAGGCTGGCTGATCAACAACTGGATCCGAGCAAAACATGGTTATGCGCTTGAGGATGAATGGGGCGGGAAGACCACCAAGGAACTGCCCGAAGCCGAACGCAAGATCGGGCTGTTGACCAGCGAGAACGAAAAATTGAGCGGCAAGATTAGCCGGCTAGAAGAACGGATCGCCGTTCTGGAGCGGATCGCCACAGACAAGGGCGTGCGGCTCGCCGACGAAATTGAAAGCCTGCGTTGAAGGAGTAATCGAGCATGCCCGAAGAATTTTTCTTGAAGTATCTCCCTTTCCTGATTGCAGGGGGTCTGTTTATCGGCTTTTTCGGAATTGCCGCGTCGATTTACACCACCCGCCTGCGGATTAAGAATGGCTATCCACTTGAAGGGACGTGGGGGCAGAAGCATTATCCCAAGACCGATCAGGAATCGGTCGAACGGATCAAACTGTTGAGCCAGGAAAACGCCCAGCTGCGTGCCGAACTCGGTTCAATCAAGGATAGGCTCGCCAGTGTCGAAAAAATTGTGGTTGATGACTCCCATAAGCTGACCGCCGAGATCGAGGCCCTGCGCGGCCCCGCCAACTAAGGACTACACATGAGCCCACTTTTGATCCCGATCCTAGGCATATGCTGCGGCCTGCTAGCCATCTTCGCCGGCGCGATTTTCCGCCCTTGGTTGAAAATGAAGGAGCGCCAGATGGAGCTGGATGCGCAAATGGTCGCCGAGAAAGCCGCGCAATATGCCGCCGATAAAGGCCGTCTCGAGGAACGGGTGGCAGTGCTGGAACGCATTGTAACCGACCAGGGATACAGCCTGGCCAATGAAATCGAAGCTTTGCGGACCACACCGCTGACGTTCGAGCCCAATCATGAAAAGGAAGTCCTGAAATGATCGATGATCCCTTCACAATGGTCGTGGCGATCATCGCGATTGTCACAATCGGCAAGATCATCTCTGATCGACACAAGGCCAAATATGGCATTATCGAAGATCAGGATATGATGGGCAACAAGACCCAGCGGCTGGTCGGCAATGCCGATACGCAGGCGATGCAGAATGAAATCGCCGAATTGAAAGAGCGGATCAAGGTTCTCGAACGCATCGCCACGGAAAATACGAGCGCGATCGACGTCAGCCGTGAAATCGAAGCGTTGCGCAACCGGTAATAAGACAAGGAAGGAAGGACCATGCCACAGGACCCCAGCTTCTACCTGACCATCAGCGCGCTAGCGCTGGCCACTGTCGGCATTGTTGCCGCGGCCAGCCTGCGGGGGTGGCGCGACTGGATCGAGCTCAAGCGCATCGAGATGGAAAGCATGCATCGCCCATCGCATGATGGCGCACCATCGACCGTGTCGCGCATCGAGGTTGCCGACCTGAAGGAGCGGGTGAAAAAACTCGAAGCCATTGCGGCAGGCATTGATATCTGAGGGCCAAGGCCATAAGCGCAGCGCCTATGACTGCGCTGGCCGACATTCTCGACGAATATGAATTCCTGGATGGTGACGATCGCTATCGTCTGCTGATCGACCTGGGCAAAGCGCTACCGCTTATGCCCGACGCCCTAAAGACCGACGCAACACTGGTACGGGGCTGCTCCGCAAGCGTTTGGGTTTATCCGCTCATAGAGAACAACAAACTGTCATTCCTCGCCGACAGCAACGCCGCAATCACCAAAGGCATTATCGCACTGGTGCTCAAAACGATTGAGGGTAAATCTGCTAGCGAAATAGGCGCGCTCGATATCGAAGGTGCGCTTGCACCCTTTGATCTCAAAAATCAGCTCAGCTCGAACCGGACCCAAGGCGTGCCGAACATGATATCGCTAATTCGCGAAACTGCAGCCCGCTACGCCTGAAGGCAATCAACCCTTCCAGACCCGACGTTCCTCGGCCGCCCTCAGCACATCAAAGGCAGCCTGACCTGCCTGAAAGGCCTTGGCAGCATCTGCATCATCGGGCCGTACGTCGGGATGCGTTTCTTTGGCGATCTTGCGCCAAGCCTTTTTGACTTCCTCGAAATCGGCATCGGGATCGAGGCCGAGCAGTTCGAGCGCGCGCATTTCATCGCGGCTGCGGCTGCCATCACCTGGCCCCATCCAGCCATAATGCGCAGATTCGCGGTAGCCGCTGGCATCGCGCTTCTCATCGGCCTCGCGCTTCGCGGCTTCTTCCGCCGTAAGCCCTGCGAAATAGTCCCATCCCCGGTTATATTCGGCGGCATGTTCCTCGCAGAACATCCAGCGTTCGGGGCTGTTGGGTGATTTAGGTGCCGGACAGTTTCCCGGACGTTCGCACCCTACCCTGTCGCAAAGCCGAACCGCCTGCGCCTCGCGCGCAGTGCCATATCCCCGCCAACGCGGAAATCCCCAGTCATTGCTTCTTGAAGAACGGGCCATGCCGCCGCCTTAGCGATGGCATGGCCCCGTTGCTAGGCCCAATTGGACCAAATTACATGCCAGCCGCGCCAGCCATCATCGCGCCACCAAAGAAGGTTGCGATCAGCATACCGCCGACGAACATGGTCAGAACTGCAGAAAGGACAATGTAAATCAGGATGATTACGACCGTGAAACCGGCGACCTTTTCAGCAGGCGCTTCCATGATCGGACGGATGCCTGTGTAAATCAGGTAAACGACATAGGCGATGGCAGCCAGGGAAACGAGACCTCCAACCGGGCCGAGAAAAGGTCCGATCAGCCCCGCCACCCATGAAGGTGTCGATGCATAGGCCATCAGCTTGGTCGCGCTGACCATGTCAGATTTCCCATTGAAGCTGGGCGAGACGGCGTTGACGATGAAACTCATCGCGTACAGCATGATCAGACCGATCACAAAACCTACTGCGCCCATGCCGGCAGCAACGCCGATACCGACGGAACCGATACCCATCGATGCAAAAGCACCTGTGCCTATGCCCAATATCCCCATCGCGACGACCGAACCGATGATCGGCAAGACAGACAATGGAATGGCATAGCCGGTAAACAGACCGCCAACGGTTGCATCTTCCTTCGCGATTACTTCCCATTCTGCCTTGGGGTTCAGAAGGATATTCTTCGCACGATCGACTAAGGACATTCGCTTTCCCCTCTTCATGTAAATAGCCTATGGCGAGAGAGAACCACAATTAAGGTCATAAGTAAATCAAAAGGGAGGATATGCCGATGGTTATGGTTTCACGTCTGTTGGTCGTCCTGATAGGTCTATTGTCACTGCTATCGGTATATCAGCACTGGTTTGCGGTCGAGACACTGGTCAAGGAACGCGGGATTCAAGCGATTGGCGCTATCGGTGCCGCAAATATCCGGGCGGATGTTGGCGGACTTTTCCTGGCAATTGGTCTGTTTGCTCTCATCGCTGCCTGGAAACGGAGCACGACCTGGCTGGCGATTACGTGGATTCTGCCCGCTTTAGCCCTACTCGGCCGCGTCGTGAGCCTTGGCATTGATGGTGCCGGGCCACGTGTCTTTGAACCGATTGTGGTTGAACTGATCGTGCTGACTCTACTTGGAGCCATCTATCTCTACTGGAAGAAAATGCCAGAGGGTCTGTAAGCCGGGTTCTGTCCACCCTTTTCAGGGATAGGCGACCATTCCTCTAGCCCGGCACTTGCGTGACGGGTCAAGCAATCAACCCGGGCGACTGGCAGGAGGATGCCATATGCCGCCCCTATTCGATTTTGCTCCCGGTGGGGTTTGCCGTGCCGCGAACGTTGCCGTTCGCGCGGTGCGCTCTTGCCGCACCCTTTCGCCCTAACCTGGCCGAAGCCGTGGCGGTTTGCTTTCTGTGGCACTTTCCCTTGGGTCACCCCAGCCGGAAGTTATCCGGCACCGTTCCTCGCTGGAGCCCGGACTTTCCTCC
>CAYRDQ010000013.1:0-70277 GCA_964423155.1 uncultured Sphingorhabdus sp. | reverse complement strand
GAAATATAGTGGCCGACACGGCACCACCGAAACAGCGCGCGACCTATCGCCTCAGTGGGCATAGCATCGAAGGCGATAAGCGCACGACACCGATCCGTGGCGATCTGGCGGACATCAAGCTCGCCGGAAAGTTGTTTGCGCCGCATTATGCGGTGCCGATGCTGCGCACAGGTATTGCGCCAGTCACCGAAATCCATGCCGAGCCGCATCTTAGCTCGATGCCTGTCAGCGCGTTGATGCATGGGGAGGAATTTGCCGTGCTCGATGTCGCGGGCGAATGGGCCTGGGGCTATTGCCTGCACGACGATTATCTCGGCTATCTGCGCTTTGCCGATCTGGGCGATGATTTCACCGCAACCCATGTGGTCAGCGCACCTGCAACCCTGCTGGTAACGCAGCCCTCGATCAAGGCGCCGGTGCTCGCACGCTATCCGATGGGCGCACAGATTGTCTGTGGCGAACCCAGCGAATGCGGTAAATTCCTGGCATGTGAAGGCGGCTGGATCCCGCGCGTGCATTTGTCCGAGCCCGGCAAGGTCGAAGGGTCACCCGCCGATCTTGCGGAAAAGCTGGTCGGCGTGCCCTATAGCTGGGGCGGACGCAGCGGCGACGCCCTTGATTGTTCGGGGTTGGTCCAGCTGGTTTTTGGCCTCAAAGGCATCAAGGCCCCGCGCGATGCCGATATGCAGCAGGCAGGCTTTGGCGAAGAACTAGACGCCGGTGAAAAGCTGCAGCGCGGCGATCTCGTCTTCTTCCCCGGCCATGTCGGTATCATGGCGGATGAGAGCAACCTGATCCACGCCAATGGCGCTGCTATGGCGGTGTCGATCGAGCCCCTGATTGATGCAACCGCGCGCTTTGCCGAGCATGAAGTGCCTGTGCTGGCGCGGAAGCGTGTAAAGCTGTGACCCAATCGGTATTCATCGACGGCGCAGTCGGCACCACCGGTCTTGAAATCGCAGACCGGCTTTCGGGCCGCAGCGAATTTGCGCAGATTATACTGCCTGAGGACAAGCGGAAGGATGCCGCCGCGCGGCGCGAGGCGCTAAATGATGCCGATTTCGTCATCCTCTGCTTGCCCGATGATGCGGCGAAGGAAGCGGTGGCGATGATCGCCAACGATCGCACCCGCGTGATCGACGCCTCCACCGCGCACCGCGTCGATCCTCATTGGGCCTATGGCTTTCCGGAGTTCAAAAAGGGTCAGCATGAACGGATCGCGACGGCGCGCTTTGTTTCCAATCCGGGCTGTTACCCCACCGGCTTTCTGGGCCTTGTTGCGCCGCTGGTCGCGGCAAAGCTTATCCCGTCAGACTGGCCCTATACGGTCAACGCGGTGTCTGGCTATTCGGGCGGCGGAAAGGCGCTGATCGAACGCTTTGAAGGCGAGGGCGCGGATATAGGCTTTCGCACCTATGGCCTAGACCTCAGCCACAAGCATGTGCCGGAGATGCAGCAGCATGCCGGCCTATCGCTCGCCCCGATCTTTGCGCCTGCGGTGGTCAAGGCCTTCCGCGGCATGATGGTGGAGGTGCCGCTGCCGATCTCGGTAATGCCCGGAAGCGACAGCCCCGAAGAAATGCGCGCCTGCCTGATGGAACATTATGCCGGTTCGCCGGTGGTCAAGGTGCATGCCGATATGGCCCCGTCCGAACTGCTTATCCTCAACACGCAGGAGCCGAGCGACCGGCTCGACCTCTATGTCATGGGCAGCCCCAATGGCGATCAGGTGCGGCTGATGGCGATGCTCGACAATCTGGGAAAGGGTGCCAGCGGCGCGGCTGTGCAGAATTTGAACATCATGGCGGGGTTAGATGAGATTGCGGGATTGCGGTTATAGAGAAACTGGATTACCGACGTTTTCAATTGAACCAGCGTGCAACATGCGTTGCAGATTCCATGATAGTACAACCCACTTGGGCGTATTCAACCGGCATGTTGCGGGGCGCGGTCTTTCAGTTTGCTGAGGGCCGTTATCCGGATGAAATCGGCACTGGAATAGCAGTCAATGAAGAAGCTTTTGACTTAATTGCTCCGTTTCTTTTCGCGTTCTGCGCAGGCTGGACAGCAATGCATCGATTTGGTGTTTACGAAATGCCTTCAGACGAAAGGCTTGCAATAGCTGGCGCTCTGAATCAAGCCGCAGCTGAGCACCAAAAATCCGGTGTAGCGACATTTGAAGTCGAACTCTTTGAGGCGCTTGCAGATTGGCTGAAGAAACACGCCAACCCGAAACTGGTGGTCAGTGTCCTAGGTATATGAATACACGCGGCTATTCGCCTAATAAGGCGGCTTATCCAACCCCTTCGGGCTCGCGGTAAAGATCTCGCAGCCATCGTCGGTAATACCGATGCTATGTTCGAACTGCGCGCTTAGCGAGCGATCCCGCGTCACTGCTGTCCAGCCATCTTCCAGCACTTTGGCGTGCGGTTTGCCGATGTTGATCATCGGTTCGATGGTGAAGATCATGCCGGGTTTCAGTTCGGGCCCGGTGCCGGGGCGGCCGGCGTGGACGACTTCGGGGGCGTCGTGGAACAGGCGGCCAAGGCCATGCCCGCAAAATTCGCGGACCACGCCATAGCGGTGCGCCTCGGCATGGGTCTGGATCGCATGGGCGATATCTCCAATCCGGTTTCCGGGCTTCGCCTGCTCGATGCCGAGCATCAGGCATTCATAGGTTACATCGACCAGCCGCTTTGCCTTGGTGGGCACATCGCCGACCAGATACATGCGGCTGGTATCGCCGTGCCAGCCATCGATGATCGGGGTGACGTCGATATTGACGATATCGCCATCGCGCAATTTCTTGTCCGACGGGATACCGTGGCAAATGACATGATTGATGCTGGTGCAGCAGCTGTGCGTATAACCGCGATAGCCGAGCGTTGCGGGAATGCCGCCGCCCTTCAGCGTCATGTCGCGCACCAGATCGTCAATCTCGCCCGTGGTCACGCCGGGGGCGACAAAGCTGGTCAGGGCGTCGAGGATTTCGGCAGCAAGGCGGCCCGCCTTGCGCATGCCTTCAAAGGCTTCCTCGCCATGCAGCTTGATCACCCCGTCACGCGGGATGGCGGCCTCTGCGGCGGTAACGGCAACATATTGGTTCATGGGGGCGCATATAGGCGCTTTATCCGTGCTTTGCGAGGGGAGTCTTTGCGGCTATGCCCGAGTCCATGAGCTCAGATCGCATCTACACCGCCGCGCTCGTCATCATTGGCGACGAAATCCTTTCGGGCCGCACGCAGGACAAGAATATCAGCCAGATTGCGCTCTGGCTCAACGTGCAGGGCATCCGCCTGCGCGAGGTGCGCGTGGTGCCCGATGTCGAGGATGCGATTGTCGAGGCAGTCAACACGCTGCGCGCGCGCAACGATTATCTGTTCACCACCGGCGGGATCGGGCCGACGCATGACGACATCACCGTCGATGCGATTGCAAAGGCATTGGGCGTGCCGGTCGTGCTGCATCCCATCGCCAAGGAAATCCTCGAGCGCTACTACGAAACCCGTGGCGGCGTTACCGAACAGCGGCTGCGCATGGCGCGGGTTCCGGAAGGTGCGGACCTTATCCCTAACAAGATGTCGGGCGCACCGGGGATCAAGACCGGCAACATCTTCATCATGGCGGGCGTGCCGCATATCACGGCCGGGATGCTCGATGCTTTGACCGGCACGCTGGAGGGCGGCGCGCCGCTGCTGTCGCACCAGATCGGTTGCTGGGTGGCCGAAAGCGAGATTGCCGAATTGCTCCGCCAGACCGAAAAGACGCATGAAGGCTGCCAGATTGGCAGCTACCCGTTTTTCCGCGAGGGCAGGGTAGGCGCCAATTTTGTCGTCCGTTCCACCGACCCGCACATGCTCGCTGCCTGTGTCGCGGATTTGCAAAAGGGGTTGGCTGCGGCTGGATATCCGTGGATCGATGGCGGGATTTGATTTGCCGTTCATCGTGCAGCAATCGCCTTCAGGTCAGGAAATCACGCGATGAACATGCTGCATAGCCTCCGCTTTGCGACCGCACTGGCGCTCCTCGTTCCTGCCCAGCCTCTTTTCGCGGAAACCTTACCCGCTGCTACATCCAAGGCGGCACAAACGCCCTGGCTGTATGAAAACAGCGATGTGCCGGTTGATAAAAGCTGGACCTTCGGCGTGCTTGAGAACGGTCTGCGCTACGCCGTAAAACGCAACGTCGTTCCGGCGGGACAGGTTTCCATTCGCGTGCGGGTTGATGCCGGGGCGTTGCACGAGGAGGATACTGAACTCGGTTTTGCGCACCTGATGGAGCATCTGGCGTTTCGAGGTTCCGAATATGTGCCCGATGGCGAGGCAAAGCGAATCTGGCAACGTTTCGGAGTGTCATTCGGCAGCGACAGCAACGCCCAGACCACGCCGACCCAGACGGTCTACAAGCTCGACCTGCCCAACGCCCAGCCGGCGATGCTCGATGAATCGCTCAAACTGTTGTCAGGCATGGTGCGGGCGCCCAATATTTCCGAAACCGCCCTCAACGCGGAACGCGCGATTGTGCAGGCCGAATTGCGCGAATCTGCCGGTGCCGGAATGGATCTTGGCGAAGCAATGCGCCAGCATGCTTTCCAGGGGCAGAGGCTGGCCAAGCGGTCGACCATCGGAACGGTTGAAAGCCTGAATTCGGCAACCGCAGCCGCTTTGCGTGAATTCCACCGCCGCTGGTACCGCCCTGAAAAGATGGTCGTTTCGATCGCTGGCGATGCCGACCCCAAAGAACTTGAAAGGCTGGTACGGCAGCATTTTGGTAGCTTGAAAGGCAAGGGCGCAGCTGCAATAGATCCTGATTTCGGTAGGCCTGATCCCGCGGGATCGATCGCGAAAACCATCGTGGAGCCGACGCTTCCGCCCAATGTTGCAATCATTTACGCTCGGCCTTGGGAAAAGGTTGCGGATACAATTGCCTATAATGAGCAGCTCCTGGTTGACGCATTGGCGCAGCAAATCGTCAACCGTCGGCTGGTCACACAGGCTAGGGCTGGTTCCAGCTTCAGCATTGCCGAGGTCGCGCAAGAGGACATTTCACGCAGTGCCGATACGACGACCGTGATTGTCACGCCCATCGGCGACAATTGGCAACAGGCGGTGCGCGACGTGCGCATGGTGATTGCCGATGCCATCGCTACGCCACCGTCCAAGGTCGATATTGAACGCGAACTGGCATTGTTCGGCAATGCCCTGCGGACGATGCGCGACAGTTATCCGTTCGAGGCCGCAGCAAAGCAGGCCGACGATATCGTCAAGGCAGTCGATATCCGCGAAACGGTTGCAGCGCCCGATACCGTCGTTTCGGTGTATGAAAATATGCGGGATAAATTCACGCCTGAACGCTTGTTCGAAGCGACCAAGGCGTTGTTTGCTGCCGATGTGGTGCGGATATTGCGCACCACACCGGTAGCGGACGGGGCTGACGCGGATATCCGCTTGGCTCAGGCGCTGACCGATCCTGTCGCAGGCTCTGCCTCAGTCCGGCTGGCGGAAACCACTATCCAAATGAGTGATTTGCCTCAACTGGGAAAGCCAGCGGACATTGTTGTCCGCAATCCGCTCCCCCGTTTCGAAATGGAGTCGGTCGAGCTTTCAAACGGTGTGCGTGCGTTGCTGTTCCCCAACAAGGCGGAAAGTGGGCAGATTCGCGTGCTGGTTCGTTTCGGGCGCGGGTTTCAGGCGCTCGATCCGGCAAAGGCTGGATTAATGTGGTCCGGGCCGGCTGTTATCAGCGAGAGCGGTATCGGGAAATTTAGCCGCACTCAAATCGACCAGCTGATTAACGGTCGACGGATTGAACTCGGCTTTTCCGTCGACAATGACGCGTTTGAATATGCGGCGACCACGCGGCCGGAAGATCTGGCCGATCAGCTGAAACTCATCGCGCTCAAGATGGAGTATCCCAATTGGGATAGCGCGCCCTTGGAGCGCGAGAAGGCGCTGGCAATTTCCGGCTATCGCAGTTTCGAAATGTCCGCCACCGCGGTTTTACAGCGCGAATTGCAATACCGGCTATCGGGTAACGACACCCGATGGAAAGTGCCGACCCCGGTCGAAGTGCGCAAACTTGACACCAAATCGTTCCGCAGCTTCTGGGAGCCTTTGCTGGCGACTGGTCCGGTAGAGGTGCTTCTATTTGGCGATTTTGAAACGCCGACCGCGTTGGAAGTGCTTCGAACGACTATGGGCGCTACCAAACCGCGCACTCCGTCGGTTGTTTCGGCCAAAGCCGGACGTGTCAGCTTTCCGGCTGCAAACAGCACTCCTTTGCGTTTTGTGCACAAGGGACCGAAGGACCAGATGGCGGCTGTGATTGGCTGGCCAACCGGTGGGGGGATTGCGCAAATCGCCGAGGGTCGACAGCTGGACATATTGGCTGCGCTGTTTCGTGATCGCCTGTTCGAAAAATTCCGTTCGGAACAGGCGGCGAGCTACAGTCCGGATGCCAATGCGAACTGGCCAGATGAATTTGTCTCAGGAGGATTCCTGATGGCTTACAGTCAGGTTCAGCCCAAGGATGCGGACCGCTTCTTCGCCTTCGCTCGTGCGGTTGCCAGCGATCTTGCCAAAACGCCAGTGAGCCAAGATGAGTTGAAGCGGGCCATTGAACCGCTCCTTCAGTTTATCGAGCGTGCGACGACAGGCAATCAGTTCTGGATGAATGAGCTCGAGGGAGCCACGTACAACGCAGCGCGCTATGAGGCGCTCGGTCGGTTGTATAGCGATTATAGCAAGGCAACGCCCGAACAGCTGCAAGGGTTGGCGCAGAAATATCTGGTAGACGCCAAGGCCTGGACCATGATTGTCGAACCAGAGGCAGATGTGACTGCAACACGCTGAGTATTCAGCAAGGTAGCAATCCGCCTACCCCGGAAAACGCGCAAATGTCGGAAGGCGATGCACGTCCTCCATCCATCCAATTCGTTCGGCTGTCTGGATATGAGCACCAGGCGGGAAGGCTTCGGGATCGTCAAGTGTCGCCGACTGGATATCGACGATTCCGGGAAGGAACTCAGCATTGCGATAGTAAAGGCCCGATCCGCATGTCGGGCAGAAACTGCGCATTGCAGATCCCGAGGAGTTGAACGTTACCGGTTCACCCTGAACCAGCTCGAACTGTGCATCTGTAAAGGCCGCCCATGCGACCATCGGGGCGCCGGACGATTTGCGGCAATCGTTGCAGTGGCAAAGCGCCACATGTTGGGGTTCGCCTCTAACTTCATAACGCACAGCGCCACATTGGCAGCCACCTTGATATGTCATACGTTGTCTCCTTCCTGCCACGACTCATATAGCAGGCGAGCGAGAACAATTATAGAACATATTTGGAAAGGTCGGCGTCCTTGGCAATGCCCGATAGCTGTTGCTCGACATAGGCGGCATCGATCTTGATCGTTTCGCCTTTGCGGTCTTCGGCGTCAAAGCCGATGTCTTCAAGCAAGCGTTCCATCACCGTTTGCAGGCGGCGTGCGCCGATATTCTCGACGCTTTCATTTACCTGCGCCGCGATACGGGCGAGGGCAGTAATCGCGTCGTCGGTAAATTCGAGCGTCACTTCCTCTGTACCCAGCAGCGCCACATATTGGTGCGGTAGATTGGCTTTGGTCTGCGAAAGGATGCGGACAAAATCTTCCTGGGTCAGCGCGGTCAGTTCGACGCGGATCGGTAGGCGACCCTGCAATTCAGGCAGCATGTCGCTCGGTTTCGAGACATGGAAGGCACCGCTGGCGATGAACAACACATGGTCGGTCTTCATAGGGCCATATTTGGTCGCGACAGTTGTCCCTTCGATCAAGGGGAGCAGGTCACGCTGGACTCCTTCACGGCTGACCGAGCCGCCGCGCACGTCGCTGACAGCGATCTTGTCGATTTCGTCGAGAAAGACGATGCCATTGGCTTCTGCATCGGCGATAGCGGTGCGGGCAACATCATCTTGGTCGAGGCGCTTTTCGGTCTCTTCATCCACCAGCTTGGCCCAGGCCTCGGGCACCTTCAACTTGCGGCGTTTCTGGTTGTTCTGACCGAAAGCCTTACCCATCATCTCGCCGATGTTGATCATGCCAACACCGCCCATTCCGGGAATTTCCATTGGCATGCGGGGGGCATCGGCGACTTCGATTTCGATTTCGACATCGTCCATATGGCGATCGCGGATGCGCTGGCGGAACGCCTCGCGCGTCGCCTCGCTCGCGGTGTCACCGGCCAAGGGCTTCAAGATTCGTTCCATGGCAGCCGCCTCGGCGGCTTCGCGCACGACTTCACGGCGCCGATCCTTCTCCAGCCGAATCGCTTCTTCGACCAGGTCACGGGCAATCTGTTCGACATCGCGGCCAACATAGCCGACCTCGGTGAACTTGGTCGCCTCCACCTTGATGAACGGCGCATCGGCCAGTTTGGCAAGGCGGCGGCTGATTTCGGTTTTGCCGCAGCCCGTGGGGCCGATCATCAGGATGTTTTTCGGCGTCACTTCGTCGCGCAATTCGGCAGGTAACCGTTGACGGCGCCAGCGATTACGCAGCGCGACAGCGACCGCGCGCTTGGCATCGGCCTGGCCGATGATATGTTCGTCCAATGCGGCGACGATCGCCTTGGGAGTAAGGTTCTGGCTCACTATTTTTGGTTCCTGAGAATCAGCTGACGCTGTCCATGCTTTCGACCGTCAACTGGTCGTTGGTGTAGACGCAGATTTCGGCGGCAATCTTCATCGCATGGCGCGCCTGCTTTTCGGCATCGGCTTCATAATCTTTCAGCGCGCGCGCCGCGGAGAGGGCATAATTGCCGCCTGATCCGATGGCCGCAATGCCGTCCAGTGGTTCCAGCACGTCACCATTGCCCGTCAGGATCAATGTGACTTCCTTGTCAGCGACGATCATCATCGCCTCCAGATTGCGCAGATATTTGTCGGTACGCCAGTCCTTCGCCAGTTCGACCGCAGCGCGCATCAATTGGCCGCGATGCGCCTCCAGTTTCTTTTCCAGTCGTTCGAACAGGGTGAAGGCATCGGCAGTGGCGCCTGCAAAACCAGCGATCACGCTGCCATCATGCAGGCGGCGGACCTTCTTGGCATTGGGTTTCATCACCGTCTGGCCCATCGAAACCTGACCGTCGCCTGCGATTACCACCTTGCCGCCCTTGCGGACCGAAAGGATGGTGGTGCCGTACCAAGTAGACGGGTTGTTATGTGCTTGATTGTCCATGGCCCCGGATATGGGGCGCATGGGCCATCAGTGCAAGACTATGCGCGTTCACCCAGCTTGCGCTCCCACTGTAGGGCGTGGGTTACAATAGTGTCTAGGTCATCATATTTCGGCTGCCAACCAAAGCGGGCCTTGATTTCGCGATTGTCTGAAATGAGCTCGTCGGGGTCGCCCGCGCGGCGGCCTTCGATTTTGCGCGTGATGGTCAGGTTAGTGACGCGATCAACAGCGTCGAGGACCTGCATCACAGAATAACCATGGCCATAGCCGCAATTGAGTGTGTGGCTGGTTATAGGGTCAGCTACCAGTGCCTCAAGCGCAATAACATGCGCAGCTGCCAAATCGCTCACATGGATATAGTCGCGCACACCTGTACCATCGGTTGTGGCATAGTCGGTTCCGAAAACAGCGACCGAATCGCGTTTTCCAAGCGCCGCTTCGACCGCGACCTTTATCAGGTGAGTGGCACCAGCAGTTGATTGACCTGTGCGCCCTAACGGGTCGGCACCGGCGACGTTGAAATATCGGAGTGCACAATAGTTGAAGTCATGCGCTGCGGCCACGTCGCGGAGCATATATTCAGTCATCAGCTTTGACATGCCGTAGGGATTAATAGGCAGTTTGGGTGAATCTTCGCGCACTGGGCTCGATTCGGGGATGCCATAGGTCGCCGCGGTCGAAGAAAAGATGAAATGTTTGACCCCACCCGTGATCGCTGATTCGATCAGGCTGCGACTCGCGGCCGTATTGTTTCGATAATATTTGAGTGGATCCTCAACCGATTCGGGAACGATGATAGAGCCTGCAAAGTGCATGATGGCATTGATGCCATGATCGCGCAGAGTCGCTTCGACCAGCCCGTTATCGGCGATATTGCCTTCCACAAAAGGTACATCTTCAGGAACAGCCCAGCGGAAACCAGTCACCAGATTGTCGATAACAACCGGGCTATGGCCTGCATCTTTCAGGGCGAGGACGGCATGACTGCCGATATAACCGGCGCCGCCGGTAACGAGAACTTTGAGCTGGTTCGACATACCTTTCCGACTAGCCGAAAGCCGTGAGAGTTTGGTTAACAAAAAGAACCATGATCTGCCGCTGCATTCCGATTTACGCGGCGGAAAGTTAAAAAAAAGGCGGCCAAGAAGCCGCCTTTCCTTTTAGTCTCTGACCGAGCTCAGGGGCTGGTCGGAGCGTCGTCGTCGTTGCCAGCGGCAATGACGATACCGGCGATCACAGCTGCTGCTGCGAGGACGGCGACGATAACGCCGCTACCACCGCCGAGCTTGCTTTCTTCCTTAGCGGCACCAGCGCGCTGCACCTTGGCAGCGACGGGCTTTGCAGGAGCAGCAGCCTGTGCAACCACCGGGGCACCGGCGAGAGCAACAGCAGCCACTGCAGCGAGCGAAACTTTACCGAAACGCATTTTTTGGCTCCTTTTTTGAATGTGGTTTTAAACACACCGCAGGTTCTTTGGCACAAAGATTGTTGGAAAGCAACCCGTGAATCCCAACTTTAGGTCAGATTTTCTTTTTGAAATCGAACCTTGGCGCATTGTAGATCAAAGGATGACTGTGGTGATACGAAGCGCCAAATCCCTAATGCGTTGATGATTCTGGATGGAAACACCATAGTCTCGGCAATTGCAGAATTCGTCCATGTATGGAGTGTAGCAGTGACAAAAATGAAACTGGCTGTCCACCAAATGACCAGCGGGATTGACGCAAGCCAAAATGCGGTGGCTATGATCGCGGGGGTTAGAAAAGCCGCCGATTCCGGCGCGACCTTTTACTTTGCTCCGGAAATGGCACTGTTGCTGGATCGCGACAAGAACCGAGCATCAACACAGATTTTTCCGCAACAGGACGACCGCAACATCGCCCAGATACAACAAGCTGCATGTGACTGTGCGATCTGGGTGCATTTGGGATCGGTACCGGTTGCTACCGCGGATGGGAAAATCGCCAACCGGTCTATCGTGATTGATGCAGAAGGTAAAATCTCTGCCGCCTACGACAAGATGCATCTGTTCGATGTTGATCTGGCCACTGGCGAAAGCTGGCGCGAATCATCGACCTATTGCGCAGGTGCCGCCCCCAAAATTGTGAAAACGCCCTTGGGCGCAATGGGATTGGCCATTTGTTATGACATGCGATTTCCCGAACTCTTCGCCCGGATGACAAAAGCCGGTGTTGATATCTTGGCGATTCCGGCTGCATTTACGGTGCCGACAGGCAAAGCACATTGGCATACTTTGTTGCGCGCGCGCGCGATCGAATCCGCGGCTTTCGTCGTGGCTGCGGCGCAGACCGGCAAGCATGCCGATGGGCGCGAAACATTCGGGCATTCGCTGATCATCGATCCCTGGGGCGATGTTGTGCTGGATATGGGAGTGCAAGAAGGAATCGGCTTCGCCGAGATTGATTTGTCCCGCATCGATGACATCCGCGCGCAAATACCGGTGCATATCAATCGCAGGGACATTCCCGCTATTGCTTAAGCTGTCTGCTGGCCAGATACCGCTCGCGCCATGCGATGAATAATCCCGATCCAATAATCAAAGGTGCACCCAGCCAAATGCTAAGCGCTGGTACTTCGGAAAAAACGATGTAGCCGGCGAGCGCCGACCATAAAAGCATGCTATAATCAATCGTCATTATTGTTGCTACAGAAGCATGGCGTAATGAAGCTGTGAGCAATATCTGGCCAATAGCGCCAGCCAGACTGAGGCCGGCAATAATCAGCCAGATTTCGGCAGGATGTGCGCGTGCAAAAAAGACCTGGGCTATGCCAAGCGGCACCATCGATGTGAGTGAAAACCAGAATACGATCGCACCGGATGCTTCTGTTCGCGTCATTTGACGTATCTGAATAATGACCGCCGCGGTCATGATCGCTCCCAGAAGCGCTACCGCGACACCGAATGTAGCAATGCCATAAGCCCCAGGTTGCAGAGCAACAAAGACCCCCAAAAATCCGACAATAACGGCAGCCCAGCGATATCGGCCGGTCGGCTCGTGCAAAAACCAAGCTGCCATCATGGTCGCAAATATCTGAGCAGCAAATCCAAAGGTCGTTGCCTCCGCCATGTCGAGCAGAAGCATGGCAGAAAAGTTGCAGACCATGGCACTGACGCCCAAAAACATTCGCAATGCGTGCGCCATCGGGTGCCTCGTTCGGATTGCGGCGAGGTCGCCTTGCCACCACAAAAACGCAAGCGCCACCGGCAAACCTGCAAGCTGACGCCAGAAAACGCTCTCGGCGACATGCACCCCTTTGCTGCCCGCGAGCTTTACCAGCGCAAACATGGCGGCGAGCACAACCATCGCTGATAGCCGCAAGACAATTCCCAATAAGGGGCGTGCTGATGTCGGATGATGCGACGCAGGTGCTAATGGTTCGGCGATTGCCATGTCATTCCCATAAACCGTGGTCGTCGTCCGTCCAGCCCTTGTATTGGCAGCAGGCAGCGGCCATCTGTGCGCAATGCTTGAATGGCTGCAATATGAATGGGATTTTCATATGTGGGCCGTGGTCGCTGTTGCGTCTGCGGTGACTGCAGCATTCAGCATCTGGGCAGATTGGCGTGCGCAGAAGAGGCGGGTTATTGGCCAGGTGGGTTACATTCCGTGGACCGCCATTAGCATGCTGGCCATCGGGACCACCCTCTTGGCGACTGCGCTGGCGGTCAAGGCAGGTCTTTAGCGCGCCCATTGTAGACCAACAGGTGATAGTCTAGTTCCGCTGCAAACAGGAACCGATTCTGTCGATGCGAATCAGGGCAAAAGGAGAGCGCGCATGACCCAATTACCAGCAACCAACCGCACTATGCTGACCGAAGTAAAGCCGGAAGGTGTATTGGAGCTGTATCTGGCCGATCTTTCAATGCCGACCCCGAAAGACCATGAGGTCGTCGTCAAGATATTGGCAACCCCTATCAATCCGTCCGACTTGGGTCTGATGGTGGGCGCATCGGATGTTACATCCGCGCGAGCAATTACCCGCGACGGTTTGCCCGGCGTCGCAATGGATGTCGGTGAAGCGGGCATGCGCTTCATGGCAGGCCGTGTGGGGCAAGCCCTGCCGATCGGTAATGAGGGCTGCGGTGTCGTGGTTGCCGCAGGCGCATCGGAAGCCGCGCAGGCGTTAATGAGCAAGACTGTTGCGGTAATCGGTGGTGAAATCTACGCACATTATCGCTGCCTGGCCGCTATGGCGTGCATGCCTCTGCCCGACGGTACCGCGCCCGAGGACGGCGCATCCTGTTTCGTCAATCCTCTTACGTCCCTCGGCTTTGTCGAAACCATGAAGATGGAGGGTTACAAGGCCATCGTCCATGCCGCTGCCGCCTCCAATCTGGGGCAGATGCTGGTGAAGATCTGCAAGGCCGATGGAATTCCACTCGTCAACATCGTGCGCAGTGAGGAGCAGGTTGCGCTGCTCAAAGGCATCGGCGCAGAGATCGTCCTCAATTCGAATGATGCCGATTTCGTCGAGCAACTAACCAGCGCGATTGAGAAAACCGAAGCTTTCCTCGGCTTCGATCCGATTGGTGGTGGCAAACTGGCGGGCCAGATATTGGGCGCGATGGAGGCCGCTGCGGTTCGCCGCATGACATCGTTCAGCCGCTATGGCTCGGACCAGATGAAACAGGTTTATATCTACGGCGCGCTTGATGTCGGACCGACTATCCTCAATCGCAGTTTTGGTCTCACATGGGGGCTAGGCGGCTGGTTGCTGACACCATTTATGGCCAAAGCAGGCCCCGAAATCGTCGGCCGCATGCGCGCCCGCGTGGCCGCCGAACTGACCACGACCTTCAAGAGCCATTACAGCCATGAAATTTCTCTGGAACAGGCGGTCGAGGTGGCGACGTTGCAGGCCTATAACGCCAAAAAAACCGGCGAGAAATACCTGATCCGGCCCTAGATCACGGCCTCGCCCGAAACACAAATCCGGCCGTCGCTGCCCAGCGTTGCCAGATCAAGGCGCTCGCCATCGCGTCTGGCAACAAGGTGCAGCGGTTCGTTCGCAAAGGCCGGGGATTGAGCCCTGAACTGAAAACTTTTGACGCGGTTGGGGCCATGTTCGCGAGCTATGAGATCCAGTAACAGGCTCGACATCAGCGGGCCATGCACGACCAATCCGCGATAACCTTCTTCGTTGATTGCGTACGGCGCATCATAATGGATGCGGTGCGTGTTGAAGGTGATCGCCGAAAATCGGAATAACAATGCCTCATTGGGTACCAAGGTGCGGTGGAAATCCCATTCGCCGAAATTGATGGCGACAGGTTCGGGCGCAGGTGCCGGCTTTGTTGTGTTCGCTTCGCGATAGACCAGCGTTTGCCGCTCTTGGATTGCCAATTCGCCATTGGCCTTGGTTTCATGCGCTACATCGACAAAGACGAGGCTGCCGGTGCTGCCTGACTTTTCATTGATCGACGCGATGGTCGAGATGCGTTCTATCTCTGCGTGAACCGGGATCGGGGCCAGGAACTCGACCTTGCTCGACGCCCACATACGGCGCGGGTGCGGAACGGGCGGAAAGAAGCTGTCCGGGCTGTCGCTTCGCTGCGGATGGCCGTCGATACCCAGTTGCGCGGTGGTCGCTTCCGGGGTGCAAAGCACCCAGTGGATCGCTTGAGGCGCAATATCACCGCATTCATCGTTGTCGATTGTCGAGCGGAAGCGTTGCAGCAGGGCAGGGGTTAGACGATCCCGCTGCACCATCTGGCGACCAATCCAGGCATCCCACGCGCCCATCAATAACTCCTCGGTAGGCCAAGGACATGCTCGGCGACGAAGGACAGGATCATGTTCGTGCTGATCGGCGCGACCTGATAGAGCCGGGTTTCTCGGAACTTGCGTTCGACATCATATTCGGCGGCGAAGCCGAAACCGCCATGCGTCTGCACACAGGCTTCGCCCGCTGCCCAGCTTGCTTCGGCGGCAAGCATCTTGGCCATATTGGCCTCCTCGCCGCAATTCTCGCCCGCTTCATATTTGCGGATACCTTCCTGTACCAGCAGATCGGCGGCGCGCATTTGTGCATAAGCACGCGCGATAGGGAATTGCACGCCTTGGTTCTGGCCGATGGGTCGCCCAAACAGAACGCGTTCTTTTGCGTAGGCGGTCGCCTTTTCGATGAACCATTTGGCATCGCCGATGCATTCCGCTGCGATCAGCAGCCGCTCGGCATTCATGCCGGACAGGATGTAGCGAAAGCCCTTGCCTTCTTCTCCGATCAGATTGGCGGCGGGCACTTCCATATTGTCGAAGAAAACTGCGGTGGTCGCATGGTTCATCATCGTGTCGATGGGATTGATGGTGAGCGTGCCCGCAGCCAGCGCTTCCTTCATATCGACAAGGAAAACTGAAAGTCCCTCGGTACGGCTCGCAGCTTCCTCACGCGGGGTGGTGCGGGCGAGAAGGAGCATCAGATCGGAATGCTCGGCGCGGCTCGTCCAGATTTTCTGGCCGTTGACGATATATTTATCGCCCGCACGCTTGGCGACGGTCTTCAGGCTCAACGTATCGGTGCCGCTCGTCGGCTCCGTGACGCCAAAGGCCTGCAGGCGGAGTTCGCCGGTTGCAATCTTGGGCAGATAGCGTTGCTTTTGCTCCTCGCTACCGTGGCGCAAGACGGTGCCCATGATGTACATCTGCGCGTGCACGGCGCCGCCATTGCAACCCTGTTTCTGGATTTCCTCAAGGATTGCCGCCGCTGCAGACAGGGGAAGTCCGGCACCGCCATATTCTTCGGGAATCAGCGCGGCGAGATAGCCTGCCTCGCCAAGCGCTGCGACGAATTCAGAGGGATATTCGCGCGCCTTATCCTTTGCGCGCCAATATTCGCCAGGATATTGCGCGCAAAGCTTGGCGACCTCTTCGCGGATTGCGGTATAATCCTGCATCGCGCTTATGCCTTTTCGAAGATTGCTGCGATGCCCTGGCCGCCGCCGATGCACATGGTTTCAAGGCCATAACGTACATCGCGGCGCTGCATTTCGCGAGTCAGGTTCGCAAGGATGCGCCCGCCGGTCGCGCCGATGGGATGGCCGAGCGATATGCCCGATCCGTTGACGTTGAGCATATCGTGGCGGCTGTCATCATCCGACCAGCCCCAGCCTTTAAGGCAGGCGAGCACCTGTGGTGCGAAGGCTTCGTTGAGTTCGATGAGGCCTATGTCGTTCCATGACAGGCCGTTGCGCGCGAATAGCCGCTCGGTCGCGGGGACAGGGCCATAACCCATGCGGCTGGGGTCGCAGCCCGCGGCGGCCCAACTGTGGAAATAGGCAATGGGCTCAAGACCGAGTTCCTCAAGCTTGTCTTCGGCTACCACCAGACAGGCGGCTGCAGCGTCATTCTGCTGGCTGGCATTGCCCGCGGTCACGACGCCGCCTTCGATTGCACGAAGCGCGCCGAGCGTCTCTAGACTGGCATCGGCGCGATAACCCTCGTCATGGTCAAAGATGATCGGATCACCCTTTTTCTGCGGGATTTCGACCGGGACAAGTTCGTCGGCAAACAGGCCATTGGCCCAGGCTGCGGTTGCCCGCTGGTGGCTGCGCGCAGCATAGGCATCGCAGGCTTCGCGGCTTATGTTCCAATCCTTGGCAAGATTTTCGGCTGTCTCGATCATGCCGCTGATCACGCCATAACGCTCAATCGGCTGGCTCATAACGCGGCCGCGGGTGAGGCGATCATGGAGGGTCAGGTTTCCGGCGCGGACGCCCTTGCGGATGTTGGTGGTGTAATGTTCAACATTGGACATGCTCTCGCAGCCGCCCGCGACGACCACATCCGATACGCCGGTCTGCACCATCATTGCAGCGTTGACGATTGCCTGCAGGCCGGAACCACAGCGGCGGTCAAGCTGGTAACCTGGCACTTCTTCGGGGAGGCCCGCCAACAGCCACGACCAGTGCGAAACACACGGCGCCTCGCCGTTGCCATAGCCTTGGGCGAAGATGACATCGTCGGCACTTGACGGATCAATTTTTGTACGTTCTATCAATGCTTTGAGGATGGCAGCTCCCAATTGACCTGCAGTCATCGAAGATAGCGAGCCGCCAAATTTTCCGACGGCGGTACGGATGGGGGCAACGATGGCAGCGCGGCGCAACTGGTTTAGGGGGCGGGTCATGGTGCAACTAGTCCTTGCGATTGAAGCGATTGAATTTCGGAATGCGTCATCCCGAGCAGGTTTTCGAGAATGTGCGTGCTGTGCGCACCCAGTATCGGCGCTGCCTGAGGCGCTTGACGTTGCTGTTGCGGAATGGTGACGAACGCGCCAGCAGCCGGATAGTCGAAGCCGCTCGGATTGGCCGTTTTTCCAAACACCGGATTTTCCGTCACCAAAGCGGGATCATGGGCGGCCTCCGCCATGCTTTGGTAGGGACCATAGCAGCAGCCTGCTTCTGCCATCGCCTTATCAAGCTCCGCCCAGTTTCGTGATTTCACCTTGTCGGCGACCAGCGCGAAGAGCGCATCGCGGTGTATGAAGCGCAATCCCTCGTCCTTCGCAAAGCTCACACCCCGTTCGGTTTCAATTGCCGATATTTCCTTTTCGATACCCAGCACCGATACCAGGCCCGACCATTGTTTGGGCGTCAGCGCCATGATCATTATCCGTTTACCGTCGGCAGTTTCAAAGTCCCTGCCAAATGCGCCATACACCGCATTGCCCAGCCGTTCGCGGTTCTGGCCACTATAAAGAACTTCAGCTATCATGCCCATATTGGCGACGCTGGCGGCGGCGACATCCTGCAAGGGGATGCGGATCTCCTGTCCTTCTCCGGTCGCATCGCGGTGGCGCAATGCGGCGAGCAGGGCAAAAGCGGCATAGGCGCCGGTCAGCAAATCCCATGCCGCTAGGACATGGTTCACCGGTTCGCTGCCAAGGCTATCTGGCCCTGTCATGAACGGGATGCCAATCGCGCTGTTGACGGTATAGTCGAGGGCCGTTCCGCCATCGGCTTGCCCCATCACCCGCACAGTGATCATCGCGGGGTTGAGTGCCGCCAGCTTTTCATGGCTGAGGAAACTGTTCACCGGAAAATTGGTGATCAACAGGCCCGCCCCGGCAGCCAGTCTTTGCAACAACGCGCGTCCTTCCGGTCGGGATAGGTCGAGCGCGACCGATTGTTTGGCGCGGTTGAGATTTTCCCAATAGAGGCTGTCGCCCTTTTCCGTGAGCGGCCAGCGCTTGAAATCGGGACCACCGCCAATCTGGTCGACGCGGATGACTTCGGCTCCCATCTGAGCTAGGTACAGCCCTGCCGTGGGTGACGCGACGAAGGACGACGCCTCTATTACAGTAATTCCGGATAACAGCTTATACATCGCCGAATTACCAGACCGCGCCTTCGCGTTCGAACTCGCGCAGCAGGTGTTTGGCGATTTGCAACTGCATGATCTGGCTGGTGCCTTCGTAAATGCGCAGGATGCGGGCATCGCGGAAGAAACGCTCGGCGGGATATTCCGCCAGATAGCCGGCACCGCCATAGATTTGCACACAGCGGTCAGCGACGCGGCCGCAGGTTTCGGTTGCAAACAGCTTGGCAGCCGCGGCCTTGCGCAGGATCACTTCGCCGCGATCAGCACGTGCACAGGCATCGGCGATCATGCACTCGGCAGCGTAAAGTTCAGCCTCGCTATCGGCGAGCATCGCCTGGATAAGCTGGAAATTGGCAATTGGCTCGCCAAAGGCCTTTCGCTCGGTCGCATAGCGGATTGCGGTGTCAAGGATGCGGCGCCCCATGCCAACGCCCATCGCCGCGACCGAAAGGCGGCCATTGTCGAGGCTTTGCATCGCGATCTGGAAACCGCGGCCTTCTTCGCCACCGACCAGCGCGTCACCGGGGATTTTGACATCCTCCATGATGATATCGGCAATATGCGCGCCTGCCTGGCCCATCTTTTTGTCGGGCTTGCCGATGCTGATGCCGGGGCTATCCATGTCGATGATGAAGCAAGAGACATGGGCGTTTTTGGGCAGTGCCTCTTTCGAGGTGCGCGCCATGATCAAGCCGATTTTGGCGTGCGGGCTGTTGGTAATGTAGCGTTTCGTGCCGTTCAAGACATAGCCATTGCCATCACGAGCGGCGAAAGTCTGCATCGCCGCGCTGTCGGATCCACTTCCGGGTTCGGTGAGGCCGAAACAGGCAATCTCTCCGCTCGCGATGCGTGGCAGCCAATGGGCTTTCTGCTCCGCCGTGCCGAAATTCTTGATCGCGCTTCCGGTCATGCCGACATTGATCGACATGGTCGAGCGATAGGCCGGGGCCGCATAAGCGAGCTGCTTCACCGTTTCGATATACTGGCTGATATTCATCCCGGCGCCGCCAAATTCTTCCGGGATGGTGATGCCGAACAGCCCCATTTCGCGCATTTCAGTCAGGATATCGTCGGGGATTGCGTCGTTTGCGATCACGTCTTCCTCAGCCGGGATCAGGCGTTCGCGCACATAACGGCGGAGTTGGTCAATGAACTGCTCGAAGATCTCGGGATCCATGCCGGGGTTGCTCATGACTTGCTCCTCAGATGGGGTCGTAGGGGAAAACATGTGCCGAAACTTCGTCGGCGCGGGCGAAACTAGTTTTGAAGGCAGGGATCAGTTCATCGGCGATGCTCTCCGGCGTCCAGCCTTCCACTTTGGTCATCGACCGGATGGGGCGCGGCTTGTTGTACAGCACGATCTCATTCTTGCGCACCGAGAATATCTGGTTGGATACATCCCTGGACGCGTCAGAGGCGAGATAGACAACCAGTGGTGCAATTTTGTCCGCACTCATCGTTTTCAGTCGCTCAACCCGTTCCTTCTGCTCCGGGGTTTCGGCGGGAATTGAGGCGGTCATCCTGCTCCAGGCAAAGGGTGCGATACAGTTCGAACGCACTCCGACGCGCGCCATATCCAGTGCGATCGATTGTGACAGGCCGACAATACCCAGCTTGGCCGCCGAATAATTGGCCTGTCCTATATTTCCGATCAGGCCGCTGGTTGAGGTGAAATGGATGAAGCTTCCCGATTGATGCTCACGAAAATAGGGCGTTGCCGCTTTCGAAACGTTGAAACTGCCATTGAGGTGCACGTCGATCACCGCGCGCCAATCCTCGTGACTCATCTTGTGCCAAATCGTGTCGCGCAGGATACCGGCATTATTGACCACCGCGTCGATCCGGCCGAATGTCTTGACCGCATCTTCGATGATTGAGGTCGCCCCGGCGGGGTCGGCTACGCTGGCGAGATTGACGAGGGCCTTGCCGCCGGCCGCGATAATGTCGTTTACGGTTTCCTGCGCTGGGCCTGCATCCCCGCCTTCGCCGCCGCCGCCCACGCCGGGGTCGTTGACAATGATGGCAGCGCCATGTTGAGCGCAGAGTAAGGCAATTTCCCGGCCGACCCCACGCCCTGCACCGGTGATTGCAACAACCTTGCCGTCAAGCATGCCCATTGGTTCGTTCCTTGCGCGCCATAATGTTAATTGTGTAGTTAAACTGCCTTGCAGCACAACATCGGATTCGGGAAGCCCTCTTATGCACTATGAAACGATCCAGATCGAACGACGCGATGCCATCGAAATCGTAACGCTCAACCGGCCCAAAGCACTGAATGCGATTTCAGTCCTCTTGACCGAGGAATTGAACCAGTATTTTGGCGGCCTGCACGAACGAACCGATGTTCGCGTTGTTCTCCTTCGCGGGGCTGGGCGGGCATTTTGCGCAGGACTGGATATCAAGGAGCATCGCGGCGGTGGCGAAGAGGAAGCGGTCATCCGCAGCTATCGCACGCAGACCGAAATCGGCAATATCTACCGCAAAATGCGCAGCTGTCCGCAGCCTGTTATTGCGCTTATCCAAGGCGCTGCGGCAGGGGGTGGGCTCAGTCTCGCGCTGGCCGCAGATGTCCGTTACGGCGCACCGTCACTGAAGATGAACGCCGCATATATCCGTATCGGGCTTGGCGGGTGCGATATGGCATCAAGTTACTTTCTCCCTAGGCTCGTTGGTGCGTCGCTGGCGTCGGAGATGATCCTGACCGGGCGTTTCATCACGGCTGACCGCGCACTCCGATCCGGTCTGGTCAGTGAAATAGTGGAGGAAGACCAGCTTTTGGAAGCAGGCTTGGCGCTGGCCGAAGAAATGCTGGCCACGACGCCTTGGGGATTGCGCTTGTCCAAACAGGCGCTCAACCTCAACATTGACGCGCCCAGCCTTGAACATGCCATGGCGATCGAGGATAGGCAGCAAATCGTGCTTGGCCAGATGAACGATTTCAAAGAAGCCATGACTGCTTTTGTCGAAAAGCGAAAGCCGGTCTTTACTTCGAAATAGCGGCCGCAAAAAAAGCCCGCTTCCGGTTGGGAAGCGGGCTCTTTAGAAATTCGTTTTGCGAAGCGACTACTTGGTTGCTTCCTTGGCGGCGTCACCTGCAGCCTTGGCGGCATCGCCTGCTTTTGCAGCAGCATCGCCTGCAGCGGCCGCAGCATCGCCAGCCGCATCCTTCATCTTGTCGCCTGCTTCAGCAGCGGCATCGCCAGCTGCGTCTGCCGCGCCTTCGGCGGCGTCAACCGCTTGCTCGGCAGCCGCGTCGACAGCTTCGCCGGTCGCTTCAACGGCTTCGCCGGTTTCTTCAGCCGCCTGCTCGGCTTCCTGGCCTCCACAGGCAGCAAGCGGGGCGAGCAAAATCGCAGCGACCGCTACTTTGGTGAATTTTTTCATGCAACTTTCCTCCCCGGATGGATTCCGGAGCGGACAAGCTAATGCAGCAAGCTTTGCCTATGCAAGCGGAATCCGAACCGGACTGTCGCGTTCTCTGCCCTTACAGGCATGCCTCAAGATAAGGCTGGTCAAATCCAAACTGGCGTGCCTTTTCCAAGGTATAGGGTCGAACACTCCCCGAAACGAATTCACCAATGATCTTGCCGTCGGCATCCTCGTCGCGATACTCGAATTTGAACAGGTCCTGAGTTACGATTACGTCGCCTTCCATCCCAATGACTTCGGTAATCTGGGTTGTGCGGCGCGAACCATCGCGAAGACGCTTTACCTGGACGATCATATCGACCGAGTCGGCAATCTGCTTGGAGATCGCCTCTTTCGGAATCTTGATGTCGCCCATCAGGATCATGTTTTCCATACGGCCAAGGCATTCGCGCGGGCTGTTGGAGTGGAGCGTACACATCGAACCGTCGTGACCTGTGTTCATCGCGGCGAGAAGGTCGAAACATTCGGCGCCACGAATTTCGCCCAAGATGATGCGGTCAGGCCGCATACGCAGGGCGTTCTTTACCAGATCGCCGATGGTGATTGCGCCATCGCCTTCCAGATTTGGCGGACGCGTTTCGAGCGGCAGCCAGTGCGGCTGTTGCAACCGAAGCTCGGCCGCGTCCTCGATGGTGAGAACACGTTCGCCCGGGTCGATCATTTTTGACAAGGCGTTCAGCATCGTCGTCTTACCCGAACCCGTACCACCTGAAATTACGATGTTCATGCGGCTTGCGCCGGCAATCTTCAGCACGGTCGCCATTTGCTCGCTCATCGAACCAAAGCCCTTGAGCATGTCGATGGTGATCGGCTTCTCCGAGAATTTACGAATCGAAATCGCGGTTCCGCGTAGCGAAAGCGGCGGAACGATAACGTTTACACGGCTGCCGTCCTTGAGTCGGGCGTCGGCGAGTGGGGTCGTTTGGTCGACACGGCGGCCTACCTGATTCACGATACGCTGTGCAATCTGAAACAAATGCTCTTCGTCACGGAACTGGATGCCTGCAAGCTGTAGCTTGCCCTTTTTCTCGACATATGTCTGAAGGGGGCCGTTGACCATGATGTCCGAGATATCAGGGTCGTTGAGCAGCTCTTCCAGCGGCCCGAAGCCCAGCAATTCGTCAACCAGAACTTTTTCTAGAGCAAATTGTTCGCGCCGATTGAGCGTCAGCTTGAGCTCGGCGAGCACCTCCAGAATGATTGGCCGAAACTCTTCGGTCAGTTCTTCCTTGTTCAGCGTGGCTGCTGCTTCGGGGTCGACCCGTTCAAGCAGCCGAGGCAGCACCTGCTCTTTGATTTTGTGTACAGATGCTTCAAAGCCTTCAGCGCCACTCGAAATTTCGCTTGGGCCGGCTGCACGTTCCGCAAGGCGGGTCATTGCGTCGCTTTGCTGGGGCGGTGAAGCAGCATTGCCTGAGTTCAAGTCGAGCGCGTCGATGGGAGGAAACTGTTCCCCACCGGGCATGGGGGCGGGCGCTGTGGGTGGCGACGGCTGCGAAGACGCAGGAGGCACGCCACCGCCGGACATCGGGCGGGCAACGCCAAAAGCAGGACGGCTGTTATTCAGACCGGGTCTTTTGCCAAATGCGCTCACGGGAACCCCATTAATAGTTGCGGACTTTCTTCGAGCCACGCTGGTAACGCGAAATGGTGAATAAATGGGTAATGAACCGACAAACTATGTTGCCCCGAGCCTCGAACATTCACTTCCTTGAGCACCCGCTGACAGCTAATGGTTAGCTGAAAATCCCCGCGCCGGGGATGGTAAATCGGCAGAATAGGTTGGATAATGCGCCATAGCTCTGGCTTCACTCTGGCATTGGCCGGGTTCGCTTTGCTGACCTGTGGCGATGCGATCATCAAGTCCATGGCAGGGCTCTGGCCGGCACCGGCCATTGCTGCGTTGCGCTTCTCGATAGCAATTCCGTTGCTCGCAACATTTGGTCTTGCCACGCAGGGCAGGGCATTCATCCGGATCTCGAAGCCATGGGTTCAGCTGGGCAGGGGAGGGGCACTTGCGATGTCGTCGTGCTTTTTCTTTCTCAGCCTTTTCCTGCTACCACTTTCGGAGGCTACAGCGATTGTTTTTGTCAGTCCGGTGATAACTGCAATATTGTCGGCGATTTTCCTCAAAGAGCATTTGCAGCGTGAAGCCTGGCTCGCAACCTTGTTGGCTTTGGTTGGTGTAATGATGGTTTTGCGCCCCAATCTGTCAGAAATTGGAATGGTGGCTGCACTTCCTCTAATCGCGGCCTTCTTCTTTGCCTCGATGATGATCTTTAACCGGCTTGCGGCAGGGACCGGTTCTCCAATGGCATTGCAATTGGTAATGGCCGTCGTGGCGGCTCCATTGCTCATTGCAATTGCATCGGTTGGCCATTTTTCTGGTGTTGCGGCATTTCACATAGGGTCGCTCGATTGGACCGTGGCGGTTCGTTGCCTGATGGTTGCAATAACGGCAAGCACCGCTCATTGGCTGATATATTTAGGAACCACGCGTGGGACTGCGGCGGATGCGGCGCAGGCCGTTTATGTGCAGTTGCCCGTTGCTTTGCTTATCGATGCAATCCTGTTTCGTCATTTTCCGGACTGGCCAGCATTGGCTGGATCTACACTCATTATTGGCTCGGGACTAGTCATGTGGCACATGCAGCGCAAACGTGTTGCAGGGGAATTCAAGCCATGAAGTCAGCCATTTTTCTGTCGATCGCGCTTACGGGGGCGCTTTCAACTGCCAACGCCTATTCCCAAGACCTGCCGATCTGGATGGCGGGAGCATGGGAGCGCGTCGAGCAGAATGAATGGGCCGATGAATATTGGACGCCACCCAGGGCCGGAATGATGATCGGAGCGAGCAGATCGGGTCAAGGCGAAACGTTACGGTTCTGGGAACATATGCGGATCGTACGCGAGGAAGATGGGCGACTCGCTTTTTGGGCAATTGCAGGCGACAACAAGCCGGTGCGTTTTTTGGCGACGCACGTTGGTCAGGAAGAAATCGTCTTTACCAATCCGTTGCACGATTATCCCCAACATATCAGATACTGGCGCGAAGGAACGGAATTGAAAGCTGAAATTGCACTTGTGGACGGCAGTCGCAAAGTGGCCTTCCGTTTCGGACCAATGGGTGTCGCCAAGTTGCAAAAATAACACTTTGTTAACCACATTTCGCCTAGGTTCGGGGTAGGAGCAAATCGCCGATGGTGGTCTGCGAACCATATATGGTGCTGCGACAAGGTCGGTAGCCACGGGCGAGGCGAAGTTAGATGAAGCTGATTATCCAGATTCCGTGTTTCAACGAGGCAGAAAGCCTGCCGACGACCTTGCTGGCGATTCCGAGGAAAATTCCGGGAATTGAAACTATCGAATTGCTCGTTATCGACGATGGTAGCAGTGATGGCACTTCGGATGTCGCGCGCCGCTGGGGAGTGCATCACGTCGTCCGTCATGCCACCAATCGCGGGCTTGCTGCTGCCTTCATGACCGGCATCGACGCTTGCCTTGCCGCAGGTGCCGACATCATTGTCAACACCGATGCCGACGGCCAATATGATGGCGGAGCCATCCCTGCGCTCGTCGTGCCCGTACTTGAAGGAAAAGCCGACATCGTGGTCGGCGATCGTGGTGTTGCCAACAATCAGTATTTTGGCCCGTTCAAACGCTTGTTGCAGCGCCTGGGCACAGCTGTGGTCCGTTTCCTCTCGCGCACAGAGATTAGCGATGCGGTCAGCGGTTTTCGCGCGATCAGTCGCGAAGCGGCGCAACGGATCAATATCACAACCGAATTCAGCTACACCACCGACATGCTGATCCAGGCGGGTCGCAAGCGGATGAAAGTGGTAAGTGTCCCGGTCGGAACCAACCGCACCGAACGACCGTCTCGATTGTTCAAGTCGATCCCGCAATTCATCTCACGCCAGTTGGTTACAATTGCGCGGGCTTACACGACCTACAACCCGTTGCGTGCCTTTGTCAGCGCCGGGCTGTTAATGGCTGCAACCGGGGCTTTGCCGGTGGTTCGCTTCATCTGGTTCTGGGCGAATGGCGACGGTAATGGCCATTTGCAATCGCTGGTTCTTGGCGGTGTACTGATTACCCTTGGGGTCATCACCAGCTTGCTGGGGGTTCTTGCCGATCTGATCGGAGCCAACCGCAAACTGCTTGAAACCTCGCTGAAGCGGATGCGTCATCTGGAGGATGAACTGGCGGCGGTGCGCAAGGTGACGGAATCTTTATACCAGTCCACAGACACAAAACCTTTGAAGAAGCGCGCATGATTGACTTCATACGGGAAAAGGAACTCGCTCTAATAGGTGAGGGCAGATCTTCGATCAGGTTTTCCAATTGGGCGATTGCTGCATTTGCGCTGTTCATTGTCGCAGCGCTGCAATTTCCGCTGGTTTGGCAGCGTTCTATCCATTGGGACGAGTTTTATCATTACAGCCAGTTGCATCAGCTAGCGAACGGCGCGCTGACTCAGCCTTTGCAAACGCTTCATGCACGTTTCTTTTCCTGGGTGCTCGAAATGCCGGGCAACGGTATCGATCATACGATCATTATCCGTTTTGCGATGCTTGCCTGCGAATGGGTGGCCGCTCTGGCAATCGGGGGGATTGCAGCCCGGTTTACTGACAGGACAACGGGGTGCATCTGTGCCGCTGCTTATATCTCGGGCGGCTTTGTATTCCAGCACGGCTTTTCCTTTCGCGCAGACCCCATGGCTGCCGCCCTGTTAATGAGCAGCTTGTGGATCCTATTGTCGACGCGGTTAAGCTGGTTGGCGATGCTGGCGACTGGCGCCTTGCTGGCCGTTGCTGCCATGATAACTATCAAAATAGTGCTGTTTGCACCGGCTTTTGCGGGCATTGTATGGTTGCGCTGGAACGAGAAAAACCGGTCGGTCAAATGGTTGATGCGCTTATTCTGCACTGGCATTTTTGCAGCATTGGTATTTGTCGTTATCTACTGGCTGCACAGCCGTGGGCTGACAGGCGAAAGTGACAACGTTGCAAAAGGCGTTGTAAGCAATTCGGCCAGCAAGATGTTTGGCTTTGGTCAATTGCCCTATCTTATTTTCGGCCTGAAACAGGTGTTGCTGGCACCTGTACTGGCTGCCGCGATCATCTTCTTTCCGGCAACTTTGTTTCGCCATAAGGGTACAACCGCGCAGAAGATGGCGTTGGCTGGGCTGTTTGCGCCGGTTTTCACTCTTTTCTTCTATCACAACACCGCTCCCTATTATTACACCTTCATGTTGCCTCCAGTCGTAGCTGCGGTGTCGATCGTCGTTGCTGAATTTCGTGCGAAGTTCGGCACGCTGCTGGTCGCCGGACTGTTTGTCTTCACCGCATTGATGCTGTGGAGCAAAGAGACCGATGAGCCGATTCGCAACCAGAGGACGTTGATGGCAGCGGCGGAGAAGATGTTTCCGGGTGGCGTTGCCTATTTCGATTTCTGTGCATTTCTGGGCGAGTTTCCAAAGGCAAATGCCTTCATGACGCCGTGGGGGATAGAGTTGTACAAGGCAGGCTTTTACCCCGCGATGACGGCGCAAATGGTTAAGCAGCCGGTGCCGCTGGTCATGGACAATGATCCGATGTTTAAAAGGCTGCTGGAGCGGAGCGGACCCGTGCCTGAATTTATACCTGCTGACGCGGCGGCAGTGCGCGACACCTACATCCCGCTTTGGGGGCCATATTGGATTGCAGGTCGAAGATTTGCCGCTGGTACCGTCGGTTCGTTCATTGTCCGTGTTCCCGGACCCTATACAGTGCGCGGAGGTCGAATTTCGATCGATGGCCGGGACTATTTTGCTGGAGATGTAGTCGAACTTGCACGGGGAGAGCATCAGGTGTCCGCCGATGGTGGGGCAGTGACCGTGGTGTGGGGCAAGCATATAGAAGTTCCGAAACAGGCTGCCCCTTCGACACCATTTTGGACGCCGTTCTGACGGTTTCATTGAAAGCGGCATCCGATGCAAGAAGGAACGACAATCAAGCGCGTGGTTTATGCCGCAGGTACACTGATTTTCATTGCTAGCGTTGGCTTTCTTGCATTTTTTGTTTACCAGAACCGCTCCGCACTCGGTGCCATTCGTCTGCAGAATCCAAACTTTCTGCTAATCTCCATTACAGCCTATGCGATCAGTCACCTTAGCACTGGTCTGTCTTGGCCCTTGGCTTTGCGCGGCTTGGGGGCGTCGCTCTCATTGTGGCAGGGACTGATCATCGGACTAGTTGCACAGATCGGAAAATATCTGCCAGGCAATGTTGCCCACTATTTCGGTCGTGCCACATTGGCGGCTGGTGCAGGTATCACCATAAAGACAACAGGCATTTCAACAGCGATTGAGATCCTGGCAGCGGTAGTGGCGGCAGCCTTTGTTGCCGGTGCCGCAATATTGATTGATCCGACGTCGAACGGCCATCTCGCGCTCAGTCTGGTCGATGCATCCAAATTCAGCCTTCTCACAGCCGCGGTGCTTGCCGTGATTGCGGTTGGCACAGCGGTATATATGCACCGGCATTCCGTCGGCCTCATGGCAATAATCGCGCCGACGGCCTGTTTGGCAACCAGCTTTCTACTTTCGGGCGTTTCATTTGCCGCGCTGCTTCACGGGTTCGGGTTAGAGCAACTGAATATCAGCGCGACAATCGCGGTGTTCGCCGTGGCCTGGCTAGCTGGGTTTCTGATTCCCGGCGCACCGGCTGGACTTGGCGTTCGCGAGGCGGTGCTTATCGGGTTTATCGCGCCGCTTATCGGACCGGGCGATGCAATAGCGTGCACGTTGCTACACCGCGCGCTGACATCGTTGGTCGATGCACTGGCCGCGGTGATCGGTTATGCGGCGTGGACACGCTCGAAAAAGAAGAAATCCGCAAATGAGGTATTATCTGGATCACCGACATCCCAAGGATAACGGTTCTTTTCCACCGAAATAAGTTTGAAGTCGAGGCGGTTTTTTGCAACCCAATCGGTAAATTTGCGGTGCTTCACATGAATGGCATCGGACAGCTTGTCAGTGTCACTGGAATAGATGATGCAATAGCGAGTGGCTGCATCGAACAGCTGCTGCAAATAGGTTTCAAAAACCGCTTCCTCGATCAGGTGATATACAACGTCCAGCGACAGCGACAATTCGGCGCGTATATCAGGAGATAACTCTGAGGAGTGGAGGAAGCGCTTGCTTTCATCGTTTGCGAATGACTCGCGCGTCAACTGGATAGCCGTCTCCGAAACGTCGACACCGATATAGGACGGATAATGGGCTAGCTTTAGCTGCGCTCCGTCGCCGGAACCGAATTCGATGACCGATTTGATATTATGTTCGGCGACAAAGGCATTTAGTCGTTCCGCTTTGTAATAAGCGAGCCGATTGTAGGAGCCAGCACCCGAATTGCCCCTCGTTTGGTACCGTTGCTCCCAATAATCTCCCGATTCGAACTTATTCTGTTGCCTGGCGGCAATCATGCTCAAAACAGCGCGGGCAATGGTGCGGACGACAGGTGTCTTCTTGATGAGTTGCTTAAGCATGATTTTGCGTTAGGTTGCGTTTCATGCGGTTGCAAGAGCAAGGCGAAATAAGCATCCTTTTCATCACCCGGAAATGGCCGCCCGCGATGGGCGGGATGGAAACTTATTGCTGGGAATTGGCACAAGGGCTGAAGCGGTTTGGGCACCTTAGCGTGATGGCTTTACCGGGCCGTGAAGGCGGTGCAGTTCCGAGTGCGCCCGCAATGATCTGGTTCGGGCTTGTTACTGCAGTCAGGTTACTTTTCCGAAAGCCGGCCGATGTGACGCACGCGGGCGATCTGGCGATCTGGCCGCTGGCCTGGGTTGCGACGATACGCAGTCGGCGAACAAGGGTGGTAATATCGCTTCACGGTTCCGATGTGAATTTCGCCAATGGCAAAGGTTTTGCGTCGCGTTGCTATAGGGCTTATCTCCACTTGGGTGCGCACTTTATGCCGAAAGTCCGGCTTGTTTCCAATTCAGAATGGATTGCATCACTGGCGCGCGTTCAAGGCTTTTCTGACATCGTTGTGGTTCCACTAGCTACAACGCTGAAGCGCGATAGGCCGCCGACCGGCCACAACGGCGCGCTGTTCTTCGCAGGCCGGATCACGCCGAGCAAGGGATTGGGTTTCATCATTCGCGAGGTTTTGCCGTTATTAGGTGACGATATTCGTATACGGGTAGCCGGATCGGTCTGGGACCAGCAGGAGGCTGAATTGCTTAAGCATCCCCAGGTCGACTATCTTGGCCTATTAGGGGGTGAACAGTTGGCGGGCGAATATGCTGAGGCCTTATGTGTTGTCGTGCCTAGCCAGACATCCGAAGGCTTCGGCCTTGTTGCCGTAGAAGCGGCAGCCTGCGGCGCGGCAGTGATCGCGTCCGATCATAGCGGCCTTGCGGAAGTGGTTACGTCGGAACTCGGCTTTGTAGCCGATGCACGGAATCCGGAAATATGGGCATTCAAGATCAAAGAGATTTCTGGCTGGTCTGGGCCCAAACGTGAAAAATTTATCGAAGCTACTATGGCCTTCGCCCAGCAGACATATTCTTGGGACCGCGTAGTTGACGATACAGTGGCAGCTTATCGCTAACTACCTATTAGCCGAGCTTTTCAGCCAAAATCGTCAGTCCTTTTTCACTGACCTCGGCTACGCCACCATCGAGTGCGATGGTTTCAGGTGCAGCACCCTGGCTCTTGTAGATCGCTACCTCACCGCTGCGCAGCGTGGAGACCATCGGGCTGTGCCCTTCGAGCACGCCGAAATCACCCTCTGTGCCGGGGACGGTGACCATATAAACCTCTTCCGAGCGGACGAGGCGTTCAGGGGTGACGAGTTCGAAATTCAGTGCCATGTTTTTCTTCCTTATCCCCACCCGCTTGCGGGAGGGGCAGTGAGACTTGCGAGCTTGCTCGCTAGTCGCAACGGGGTGGGCATATCAAGCTCCAAAGCTCGCTGCGCTCGCCCCACCCCTAACCCCTCCCGCAAGCGGGAGGGGAATAAGGTAGCTTACGCAGCTTCAGCAGCCAGTTTCTTGCCCTTTTCGACGGCTTCGTCGATGCCGCCAACCATGTAGAAGGCAGCTTCGGGCAGGTGGTCATATTCGCCGTCGACGACAGCCTTGAACGACTTCACCGTGTCTTCGATCTGCACGAACTTGCCTGCAATGCCGGTGAAGACTTCAGCAACGTGGAACGGCTGCGACAGGAAGCGCTGGATCTTGCGCGCGCGGCTTACGACCAGCTTGTCGTCTTCCGACAGCTCGTCCATGCCGAGAATGGCGATGATATCCTGCAGCGACTTGTACTTCTGCAACGTTTCCTGAACGCGGCGGGCGGTATCGTAATGCTCTTCACCCACGACCGAAGCGGTAAGAACGCGGCTGGTTGAATCGAGCGGGTCGACCGCCGGATAGATGCCGAGTTCCGAAATCGCACGGTTGAGAACGGTCGTTGCGTCCAAGTGGGCGAACGAAGTTGCAGGCGCAGGGTCGGTCAAGTCGTCCGCGGGGACGTAAATGGCCTGAACCGAGGTGATCGAACCCTTGTTGGTCGAGGTGATGCGTTCCTGCAACTGGCCCATGTCGGTTGCCAGCGTCGGCTGATAGCCCACAGCCGAAGGGATACGGCCGAGAAGCGCCGACACTTCCGAACCTGCCTGTGTGAAGCGGAAGATATTATCGACGAAGAAGAGCACGTCCTGGCCTTCCTGGTCGCGGAAATATTCTGCGATGGTCAGGCCCGACAGAGCCACACGAGCGCGCGCACCCGGGGGTTCGTTCATCTGGCCGAATACGAGGGCAACCTTTGAGCCTTCCGGTGTCGGAACGCCGTCTTTGTCGCGCATGATAACTTTGGCGTCGAGGAATTCGTGGTAAAGGTCATTACCTTCGCGAGTGCGTTCACCAACACCCGCAAACACCGAGGTGCCGCCATGGCCCTTTGCGATGTTGTTGATCAGTTCCTGAATCAAAACGGTCTTGCCGACGCCGGCACCGCCGAACAGACCGATCTTGCCACCCTTTGCATAGGGTGCGAGCAAGTCGATCACCTTGATGCCGGTGACGAGGATTTCGGTTTCGGTTGACTGGTCAACGAACAGCGGCGCTTCTGCGTGGATCGGCGCGCGCAGTTCGGTGGCAACCGGACCCAGTTCGTCAATTGGATCACCCACAACGTTCAGAATGCGGCCGAGTGTGGCGGGGCCGACAGGAACCGAAATCTGCGCGCCAGTGCTGCGCACGGGTTGGCCGCGGGTCAGACCGTCGGTCGAGTCCATCGCGATGGTGCGCACGGTGTTTTCACCCAGGTGCTGCGCCACTTCGAGAACGAGGCGGTTGCCGTTGTTATCGGTTTCGAGAGCCGAGAGAATAGCGGGCAGGGTGCCTTCGAACGACACGTCGACGACAGCGCCGATGACCTGCGAAACGCGGCCGGTTGCAGCAGCGGCAACCTTCTTGGCAGGCGCAGCGGCCTTCTTAGCGGGAGCCTTGGGTGCAGCAGCCTTTGCGGCCGGAGCCTTTTTCGCCGGAGCGGCCTTGGCGGCAGCTGCCTTCGGGGCAGCTTTTGCAGCGGTTTTCTTCGGGGCGGTTGCCATGTCTGTCTTCCTTGCCTTTTGGATATCTTAGAGCGCTTCGGCGCCCGAAATGATTTCAACGAGTTCGGTGGTGATCGCAGCCTGACGGGTGCGGTTATACTGGATGGTCAGCTTGTTGATCATATCGCCCGCGTTGCGCGTGGCGTTGTCCATTGCTGTCATCTTGGAACCCTGCTCCGATGCCGCATTTTCGCGGTTGGCGCGCAGCAGCTGCACGGCCACATTGCGCGGCAGCAGGTCGGCGAGGAGTTCTTCCTCATCGGGTTCATATTCGACCGAGGCCGATGCGCCAGCGGGGGCATTGTCGTTCGACAAAGCAACCGGCATCAGCTGCAATTCGGTCGGCTCCTGCGTCAGGACGCTGACAAATTTGTTGAAGAACAGGTGTGCGACATCAAATTCACCGCCTTCAAAGCGTGCGATCAGATCGTCGGACCAGCCTTTGACGGCATCATAGCCGAGCTTGCCCAGATCGCCGGGTTCCACGCTTTCGACAATGTCGTTGCGATAGAAACGGACAAGCCCGTCCTTCGCCTTCTTGCCGATGGTGTAGAATTTGACGGTCTTGCCCTGGCCCTTCAGCTCTTCGGCGCGCTTGCGGGCGAGGCGGACGATGTTGGTGTTGAACGCACCTGCCAGTCCCTTGTCGCTGGTGGCGACAACGAACAGGTGGACATCATCCTTGCCGGTTCCGGCAAGCAGTTTGGGCGATTGCGGGCCGACGGTGACTTTGGAGGCGATGGAGGAAACCACCTTCTCCAACCGCTCGGCATAAGGGCGCGAGGCTTCAGCAGCTTCCTGCGCGCGCTTCAGCTTCGCGGCGGCGACCATCTTCATCGCCTTGGTGATCTTCTGGGTCGATTTGACCGAGTTGATCCGGATTTTCAGGGCCTTAAGGCTGGCCATGGGCTTATCCTATCAGGCGAAGGTTTTTACGAACTTGTCGAGAGCGGCAACCAGCGCCTTCTTGCTGTCGTCACTGAAGTCGCGGCTTTCGCGAATGCCCTTCAGCACGTCGGCATGGTTGGCGCGCAGGTCGGCCAGCATCGCTTCTTCGAAACGGGTCACGTCCGAAACGGCGATGCCATCGAGATAGCCGTTGGTGCCAGCGAAGATCGAGCAGGTCTGCTCTTCGAACGGCAGCGGGCTGTACTGCTTCTGCTTTAGCAGCTCCGTCAGGCGCGCGCCGCGGTTAAGCAGCTTTTGCGTCGAGGCGTCGAGGTCCGAACCAAACTGGGCGAAGGCCGCCATTTCGCGGTACTGGGCGAGTTCGAGTTTGATCGAGCCCGACACCTTCTTCATCGCCTTGGTCTGTGCAGCCGAGCCAACGCGCGAAACCGAGAGACCGACGTTAATCGCAGGGCGGATACCCTGATAGAAAAGGTCGGTTTCAAGGAAGATCTGGCCGTCGGTGATCGAGATCACGTTGGTCGGAATGTAGGCCGAAACGTCTCCAGCCTGCGTTTCGATGATTGGCAGCGCGGTGAGCGAACCGCCACCATTGGCGTCCGACATCTTTGCCGCACGTTCGAGCAAACGGCTGTGGAGATAGAAAACGTCACCGGGATAAGCTTCGCGGCCCGGCGGGCGACGCAGCAGCAGCGACATCTGGCGGTACGCAACAGCCTGCTTCGAAAGATCGTCATAAACGATCACGGCGTGCATGCCATTGTCGCGGAAATATTCGCCCATGGTCACGCCGGTATAGGGTGCCAGATATTGGAGCGGAGCGGGTTCCGAAGCGGTTGCGGCGACGACGATCGAATATTCCATCGCGCCCTGTTCTTCGAGTGCGCGGACGATCTGCGCAACGGTCGAGCGCTTCTGGCCGACGGCGACATAGATGCAATAGAGCTTCTTGCTCTCATCCTTGCCGCTGTTGACGCCCTTCTGGTTGATGAAGGTGTCGATGGCGACGGCGGTCTTGCCGGTCTGACGGTCACCGATGATCAGTTCGCGCTGGCCACGGCCGACGGGGACGAGCGCGTCGAGCGCCTTGAGGCCGGTCTGAACGGGCTCGTTCACCGACTGGCGCGGGATGATGCCGGGGGCCTTGACCTCAACGCGAGCGCGCTTGGTGGTCTTGAGCGGGCCCTTGCCATCGATCGGGTTGCCGAGGCCGTCAACAACGCGACCCAGCAGTTCCTTGCCGACCGGAACGTCCACGATGGTGCCGGTGCGCTTCACGGTATCGCCTTCGCGGATTTCCGCGTCCGAACCGAAGATCACTACGCCGACATTGTCAGCTTCGAGGTTGAGCGCCATGCCCTTGATACCGTTGGCGAACTCGACCATTTCACCGGCCTGCACATTGTCGAGGCCGTGGATACGGGCGATACCGTCACCCACCGAAAGCACGGAGCCGACTTCGCTCACTTTGGCTTCGGTGCCGAAATTGGCGATCTGGTCCTTGATGACCTTTGAAATTTCTGCGGCGCGGATATCCATGGTTTAGCCTTTCATCGCTTGCGCGAGGGAGTTCAAACGGGTTTTGATCGAATTGTCGATCAGGGTGCTTCCGATCTTGACGGTCAGGCCGCCAAGGATCGTGGGATCGATTTTGCTGGCGATCGCGACATCGCGACCGACGCGGGCTTTGAGTTGAGCGCTGAGCGCCTTGGTCTGTGCAGCCGACAATGCATGCGCGCTGGTGACCTCCGCAGTGATCTCACCGCGATAGGCTGATGCCAGCGCTGCAAAAGCGCGGGCGACACCAGCGGTTTCGGCAAGACGACGATTCTCTGCCAGCACGCCCAGCGTCTTGGCGGTCAACGTGTCGAGCTTCAGCGCCTTGGCAATCGCGGCCACAGCCTTTTTGGCGGCATCGCGCGAGATCGAAGCATTGGTCGTGAGCGAGGCAAAATCGCTCGATTCGCTCAGCGCTTTCTGCACCTTTGCAAGGCTGGCTTCGACTGCGTCGATTGCCTTTGCCTCGCGCGCCAGATCGAACAAAGCGGTAGCATACCGCCCTGCAAGGCTGGCTTGCACATTAGCCTGATTGCCGCCGGAGTTATCCACGCGTTTTAGTGTCCCTGTACAGACTGGAATATATGTCGCGACTGAAGCGCAAGGGAATCGTCCCTCACAAAGTCGAGGGGCCGGTAGCAGGGGATTTGCTGCGATGCAAGATGGTGGTTAGACACAACCTTTATTTGGCCGAAGTCCAGATAAGGTATTGCCTTCTACCATCAGTTTGATTGCCGCTTCTGCTGCACGGTTTGCCTTCGAAACGGATTCACCGGATCTGCTGTAGGCATCTCCCCAAACCGCCTCAATGGTTTTCGCTTGCGATTCTGTGCACACAAAGCTGTCGGAGCCAATCAAAGAATATCCATGAACTATACATTGCCCAGGCTCGTCACCAAAACAGGCTAGATCTGTAGTGAGAGGTTCGCAAGCGGTGTCGTATGCGTCTGACGAAAATTCAGAAGCCGCGTTTTTATAAGCTTGGCTGCATTTTGCCGGGTCTCCTCCCCTTAATCGACATTCACATGACTCGGTTGCGAGATTTTGAAGTTCAGTAAGTTTAGCCTTTGTCATTTGAGGGGCTTCATTAGGACGAATTTCGACATTTGAGTCAGGCCAAAATTGATAACCGGCCCATGCTGCTGAACAGACGGCCAGCGCAATTAACAAATAGCGATATTTTGGCATCCTCGAGCCCTTTGTTGCTTCGTCGCTTCGTGTGATACAAAAGATGGCTCACACAAAGCCACGAAGCAACAAAGAAGGGTTAACCGCGACAAATGGGCCAAATGACTAAAATGAAAATGTCGGACGGCGCCGAGATAGCTGTCTATCATGCCGAGGCCGAAGGCGAACGGCGCGGCGGGCTTGTGCTGATCCAGGAAATCTTTGGCGTCACCGATCATATCCGCGAATTGTGCGATGAATATGCGGCGGACGGCTATGAAGTGCTCTCACCCGCTCTGTTCGACCGCGAACATCCCGGATTCGAATGCGACTATACCGGCCCCGAATTCGAACGAGCGGTGGAACTGGCACGCAAGCTGCATCCATTTGATCAATCGCTCTCAGACGCGCAGACCTGCATTGATGCGCTGAAGGACAAAGGCCCGGTGTTCATCACCGGCTATTGCTATGGCGGTTCGGTCGCATGGCGGATGGCGCAGATCAGCCCCGATCTGGCGGCATCCTCATCCTATTATGGCAGCATGGTGCCGACGATCTTTGCCAATGAAGCACCCCGCTGCGCGACCATCGCCCATTTCGGCCGCTTCGACCAAGGCATCCCGATGGAAGGCGTCGAAGCACTGATCGAAAAGGCGCATCCTACCGCGCAGATTTTCGTCTATGATGCCAATCACGGCTTCAACAGCGACCGGCGCAAGGATTATCACGAACCAAGTTCGGAACTGGCGCGGGAGCGGACATTGGGATTGTTCCGGGCATGCGGCTAGTATAGGTCGCTTGAAATGAACCATATTTCATTGCTTTCCCGCATAACCGCTGTCGCAGCCATTTTCTTGGCGCAGACGGCAAGCGCAGCAGACACGGTCAGTTTCTCGATTGGTGATACGGAAATTGCGAGCGCTCTGCCGGCCGGTTACTGCTTGCCTGACAGTTCTGCGAAAGCAGCGGCGCAATTGACCGCTGCTGCGGACAACGAAAATGTCACCCATGCAACGATCATCAAATGTGCGGCCCCTGGTCAGGCGCAGGGGATGGATGATTACATGATTCTCAAAACGCCAGCACAGGCGCTTCTCCCGAAAGTGACGCAGAACGAACTTTTCGTTGAGTTGGAAAAGGTGTTCGGAACGCAGGAGTTTAAGAAGGAAACCAGTCCCGAAGCGATGCAGCAGAGTGTTTCCGGCAATTTCGAACGGGTGTTGGGTACGCCGATAAAGTTGGACGGAACCCTGCATCCCGCCGGGAAGGACGATGCTTGTTTGTATTTGGCTGGAGTTCTTGGGTTCGATGCCAAAGGTGTCACGCCCTATAAGCGGGGTGTTGCCGTTTGCATCACGACAGTTCGCAACAAGATTTTGTCCGTCAATGCCTATGTCCCGGGTGACAATGAGCAAGCGGTCGCTGTGGCGATGCAAAATGCTTACAGGTTCGCGGTACTTCTGAAATCCGAAAATTCCTGACGATAGCCGGAGTGTCGACTAAAGTTCGGAATGTTTGAACGCAAGAATCGGGACGCGACAATCGGATCCTGTGGCTATTGGCGTAATCCACATCAATGATGAGGATAAAGCCATGACCTACAAAATTACCGGACTCTCCCCTGCCGCCCACGCACCTCTTTTCGCCATGAGCGATGCCGAGTTGGCCGCGATCAACGCTCAGCGCGTGACGGCGGCTGCCAGCAAGGGCTTTCCCTGCCGCGTGTCGCTCGAAGATGTCAAAAAAGGCGAGAGCCTTATACTCTTCCACCATGTCAGCCATGATGTCGCTACACCCTATCGTTCGGCCTATGCGGTCTATATCCGCGAAGCGGCGCAGCATGCTGCGGAATATGTCGATCAAACGCCGCCGGTCTTTGAAGGTCGCCCGATTGCGCTACGCGGCTTTGATATGGAGGGAAATCTGCGCAATGCGGCGCTCGCTTCGCCCGGTCAGGCCGATGCGTGCATTCGCGAACTTTTCGATGCAGACGAGGTCGCCTATATCCATGCCCATAACGCCGCGCATGGATGTTTTTCCGCGGCGATAGAACGGACCTGAGATGATAGACGCCGATACCGCATGGGCCGCAGTATTGCGCCGCGACCGCGGCTTTGACGGGCGCTTTGTCACCGGCGTGCTGACAACCGGGATCTATTGCCGCCCCAGTTGCGCTGCGCGGCATCCGGCGCGTGCCAATGTGCGTTTCTTCGCTGATGGAGCGGCAGCACAGGCGACCGGTTTGAGGGCCTGCAAAAGGTGTCTGCCGGATGATGTCGGGCGCGACGAGGTGGCAATAGCGAAGGCGCTCGATCTGTTGCGTTCGGATGAACACCCGGCGCTCGACGAACTGGCGACGGCGGTCGGTTATGCGCCGCACCATTTCCTCCGACTGTTCAAGCGCGCGATCGGGGTGACGCCCGCCGCCTTCGCTCGCGCCGAACGCGCCAAAAGGGCGACTGCCGCCTTGTCGAGTGAGGACCGGGTGACCGACGCGATTTACGAGGCAGGCTATTCGGGCCCGAGCCGGTTTTACGAAGACACGAAAGGACGTTTGGGGATGTCGCCGAGTGCATGGAAGAATGGCGGGGCAGGGGCAGTCATCCGCTGGGCGGTAGTGCCAACTTCGCTCGGCCAGATGCTTGTCGCTGCGACGGAAAAGGGTATTTGCCGTCTGTCTTTTGATGAAGCCGAAGAGGCATTGGCGGATCGTTTTCCCAAGGCACAGATTCTGCCCGCGGATGCGACGACACAGGCGCTGATCAAGTGCGCTGTGCAGGCGGTCGAAAACCCGTCACGCATGCCCGACTTGCCGCTGGATGTAGCGGGTACCGCATTTCAGGAAGCGGTGTGGCAGGAGCTGCGCCGAATCCCGATTGGCGAGACAAGGACCTATGCCGATATTGCGGCTGCGGTCGGCAAGCCAAAGGCGGTGCGCGCGGCGGGTTCGGCCAATGGCGCGAACAATGTCGCAGTTCTGATACCATGCCACCGCGTCGTCCGCACCGACGGCACGCTCGGCGGCTATGCCTATGGGCTGGAGCGCAAAGCGAAGCTGCTCGAACGTGAAGGTGCTGCTGACTCGGCGCCAATCCCCATGCTATAACGTCCGCTATAGCGCGGATTCGCGGTAGTCGGCGGATATGGCGGGGTTTTTACATACCCGATGCTTTAATACTAACGGTCTGTTCACCCTTTTCCGCCATAGGGAATGCGATGCTGTGCGAAGTGCAGCTTTGTATTTCCGCTGGAAACGACTGGTTTCCGCGCGGTCTGGAAGGATAAGTGAATGAACAAATCGTTGAAGTTCAAGGCTTTGCTTGCCGTCAGTGCCAGCAGCATGGCTATAACGGGTTGTTCGTCGGTCGGGGGTTCGAATCTGCCGCCTGCACCTTCTATCCCATTGCAACAACAGGCGAGCGAAGAGTATCTCATCGGCCCGCTTGACCAGATCACGATCTTTGTCTGGCGCAATCCGGAACTGGGCGCAAAGGTGCAGGTACGTCCCGACGGCCGCATTACTACACCGCTGATTACAGACATGCCGGCAGCCGGCAAGACCGCGACGATGTTGCAACAGGATATCAAGTTGCAGTTGTCGCAATATATCAACGATCCGATTGTTTCGGTGATCGTCAACGAATTCGCTGCGACGAATAATCAGCAAGTCCGTATAGTGGGGGCTACCGAAAAGCCGGCGTCGATACCGTTCCGCGCGGACATGACGTTGCTTGATGCAATGATCGCAGTGGGCGGGCTGTCCGAATATGCTGCGGGTAACAAGGCTCGCCTCGTCCGCTTCAGCAAGGCTACAGGGAAATCGCAGGAATATGCATTGCGTATCGGTGATCTTATCAAGCGCGGCGACAGCAAGGCGAATGTCCTCCTTCAACCCGGCGATGTCATCATCATCCCCGAAAGCATGTTTTAGGAAGGCTGGCGGCGTAGCGATATGAATGGGTTGTACGACGAACTGCGCATTGCCGTCCACAGCGTGTGGAACCGCCGCTGGCTGGCGCTCGCCATTGCGTGGGCGGTATGCGTGCTCGGCTGGCTGGTCGTCTCGCTGATCCCCGCCAGCTATGAATCAAGTGCGCGCATCATGGTACGCCCGCAGACCGTATTGTCCGAAAAAGTCGGCATTACAGCAGGTGAACGCCGCAAGGCTGTTGAGCAATTACAACAGTCTCTCGGTTCTTCTGCCAATCTGGAACGCGTCGTCAAGGGTACCGATCTGGGGCGCACCATAGTGTCCGAGGCTGAGCTGGGTAGCGCGATTTCCGCGCTGCGTCCGAATATCGCGGTGAAGGCCGATCCGACCAACGAGAATGTATTCTCTATCACCGCAATGCACAAATCGCCGCGACTGGCGCGCGACATCGTTCAGAAACTAATCGACATTGCCGAAGAGGAAAATATCGCCGGTGATCGTGCCGAAACCTCGAAGACGCTCAAATTCCTCGATGCCCAGTTAGAGGCGAGGCAAAAGGAATTGCAGGAAGCTGAAGCGAAGCGCGTAGCGTTTGAAACGCAAAATCTGGGCATGCTTCCCGGGGCCGGTTCGGCCTCGACGCGCATGGAAGCGGCGCGTGCCGAAATGTCGCAAATCGATTCGCAGCTGATCCAGGCCCGTAGCGCTGTGGCTGCACTGGGCAGCCAGTTGGCGGGAACTCCGCGCAGTCTTGCCGGTACGGGGGGCGGTGGCAGCCCGCTGTCGGCAGCGCAGGGCGAGCTCGCTTCGATGAAGGCACGCGGCTATACCGACGACCATCCCGATGTGATCGCCGTCCGCAACCAGATTGCAATCTTGCGTTCGCAAGGTGCAGGGGTCGCAGCCGGTGGCGGCGGAATGCCTAACCCGGCCTATGCCTCGCTGCAATCAATGCTGGCCGAAAGGCAAGCATCGGTTACGGCGCTATCTGCGCGAAAGACCGCATTGCAGGCCGAGATCAGCGACTATACCGCCAAACAAATTTCGCAGCCCGGACTGTCGGCCGAATATTCCCGCATCAGCCGCGACTATGAAGTGCTGAAGACTCAATATGATAAGTTGCTGGCTGACCGCGAGGCGATCCGCCTGCGCGGACAGGTCGAAAATGAAACTGGCACGGTGCAATTCGAGGTTGTGGATCAACCAACCGTCCCATCTGCTCCTGCCAAACCCAATCGCCCTCTATTGCTGGCGCTAGTGCTGTTTGCTGGCCTTGGAGCAGGAGCCGGCGTGGCCTTCGCGCTCGGCCATTTGCAAACCAGCTTCCCGACCGCTGCCAAGCTCGAAAAGGCAAGCGGATTGCCTGTAATCGGCTCGATTTCTCAAATGCTGACCAGCGCCCAGCGCGAAGAACGCAAACGCAAACTACGGCAATTTGCGGGCGGCAGCGCCGCGCTACTGGGCGCGTTTCTCGTATTGCTGGTGATCGAATTTATCCAGCGTGGCTTGGCGGCATGAAGGGGTCTGATAAAATGAACAAGCATACCCCGATCAAGCCGCCCGCGTCGCTGCTCGAACGCGCCAATGAGCTTTATGATTTTGGCGCCGCGCTGCGCGGCTCGGCACCAAATAACACTCCGGCGCCCCCCTTGACGCCGCCTGTTGCATCGCCTGTAGCCGCACCGGCACCGGTCATCCCGCTTGCGGCTCCGATCGCTGCACCTGTCGTGACGCGACCAATTGCAACCCAGGCTTCTATCCATTCCAAGCCTCGCGTGCACATTGATCGCGAAGCATTGCGCGCCGCCAACTATATCGATCCGGAAGGCCCGGTTACCGGGCTTTCGGAGGAGTTTCGCATTGTAAAGCGCCAATTGCTGCTTGCGGCACGGGGCGGCAAAGGCATTGATGCGATCCAACATGGCGAACGCATTCTGATTTGTTCGGCAAACCCCAACGAAGGCAAAACCTTTTGCGCGGTCAACCTCGCGCTGTCGATGGCGACTGAAAAGGACAATCGCGTTCTGCTCGTCGATGCTGATTTCGCAAAGCCGAGCGTGCTGGCACGGCTTGGTATCGAAGGTGGGCGTGGTTTGATGGATGCGCTTGCCGACCCTTCCATAATCGTTGAAGATCTGGTGATTGAGACCGATGTTGACGGGCTGTCGGTGCTGCCAGCAGGCGCGCAGACCAATCAGGATACCGAATATCTGGCCGCCGCACGTACAGCAGCGGTGCTCGACCAGCTCACCAGCCATGATCCGACTCGCATCATCATTTTCGATTCACCACCCGCCCTTGCTGCCTCGCCTGCTTCGGTACTTGCGCTGCATGTTGGGCAGGCGGTGATGGTCGTCCATGCGGATGTGACAACCGACAGCGCGCTGCGCGATGCCCTATCGCTGCTCAGCGGCTGCGAACATATCCAGCTTTTGCTGAACAGGACCAAATTCTCCCCAACCGGACGCAAGTTCGGAAACTATTATGGATATGGAGCGTAACATGCCCAGCCAGACATTGCTCAAGCCTAGGTTGCTTCTCGCCACTGCCGGATTGCTATCGCTGCCAACATTGGCGCACGCCCAGTTGCTCGACACAGAATGGTCGGATACTGACGATGCGCCGGTTGCCGCCGAAGAAGCGCCTGCAAAAGCCCAAAAGGGCAGCTCGCGTCGCGCCGAAATCCGTCCCTATATCGAAGCGCAGCAAGTTTTGCTTGCCGATCTCGATGATGGCGGTGACGTGCTGACCTATTCGACGATCGCGGTCGGTGTCGACGCTTCGGTTGCCGAACGTAACGCTGAAGCGCAAGTCAACCTGAGATACGAACGCCTCATCGGCTATAGTAACAATGTCCGTGATCAGGACATTGTTAGTGGACTTGCGCGCGGCTCTGCACGGCTGACCCGCAATCTGTCAATCGAGGCAGGCGGATATGCCAGTCGGTCAAAAATCGACAATCGTGTAGCCACGCCAAACACCTTCCTTGGCCGTGAGGATAATGTCAGCCAAGTCTATTCGGTCTACACCGGCCCCAGTTTTGCTGCTCAGGTCGGCGATCTGTCGGTTAATGCCGCCTACCGGGCGGGGTATACGAAAGTTGAAAGCGGAGACGTTGGAACATTGCCGGCAGGGCAGCGCAGGGTTCCGACTTTTGATGACAGCGTTAGTCATGCAGCCGCTGCTTCGGTAGGAATGCAACCCGGCAAATTGCCCTTTGGATGGGCCGTGGGTGCCGGCTGGAACCACGAGGATTCGAGCCAGCTCGATCAACGTATTGATGATAAATATGCCCGGGTCGATATCACTGTTCCGGTGAGCCCGACGCTCGCGGTCGTGGGCGGCGTCGGCTATGAAGATGTCAAGGTCAGCGAACGCGATGTGCTGCGCGATGCACTTGGTGCCCCGATTGTGACGCCGGGTGGCCGGTACCTGACAGATGGCGCTTCCCCACGACTTTCGGTCTATGAAAGCGACGGCCTGATCTGGGATGCCGGCGTTTTGTGGCGCCCAAGCCGCAGGACGTCGCTGGAGGCGCGCTATGGCCATCGCTATGGCAGCGATACCTACATTGGCAGCTTCAGCTATGCGCCGACAGAGCGGATGGGGGTTAATATCTCGGTCTATGACACGATTTCGGGCTTTGGCGGATCGCTGAACCGAACATTGGCTTCGCTGCCGACGCAGTTTACCACTATTCGCAATCCGTTGTCGGGCGATCTGGGTAGCTGTGCCTTTGGTACGACAGGCAGTACCTGTTTTAACAATTCGTTGAATTCGTTGCGGCCCGTGGCATTCCGCTCGCGCGGTGTTTCAGCCTCGATGGTTACCAGCGCTGCTGGTTGGGATACGGGATTGGCCATAGGCTATAACCGAAACAAGTTCCTGACTTCGGCGACCGGCGCTCTGCCCGAAATGGCCGGCATCATTGACGAAAACTATTATGTCGCCGGTTATCTAGGACGCGATCTCGACCGCCGCTCGCGTTTTGAGACAAATGTTTACGGCAATTATCTGGATCCGGGCTTCGCTTTGGCACCAGACGTCTATACCATTGGTGCCAACGCCGCCTATTATCGCCAGCTGTGGCGCGGTCTGTCCGCAGGCGCTGCAGTGGGTATCGATAGTGTCAAACCGGAAGACATCGAAGGCGATGTTTCCGCATCGGCGCTGGTCGGTCTTCGGTATAGTTTTTAAGGCAAACTGACGGGAAAGAGTGCAAAAAATGTACGATCAATTTTACGGCCTTTCGGGGCGCCCGTTCCAGCTGACACCTGATCCGCATTATTATTTTGAGAGCGGAACGCACCGAAAGGCGCTGTCGTATCTCGGCTACGGTCTTGCGCAGGGTGAGGGTTTTATAGTCATCACGGGTGAGGTCGGTTCGGGCAAATCGACGTTGGTCGGTCATCTCATGCAGACAATCGACAAGGTCCGATTGACGGCCGCTACGATTGTTACCAGTCAGCTTGATGCCGTCGATCTGGTTCAGATGACCGCTGAAAGTTTCGGCATCGACACGCGCGGGCTCGACAAGGCAACGGCGCTTAAGGCTATCGAGAATTTCCTGCATGCCGAGGCGCGGGCAGGTCGCCGCTGCCTGCTGGTCGTGGACGAAGCGCAGAATCTGACAGTGGATGCGTTGGAAGAGCTGCGCATGCTCTCCAATTTCCAGCTTGGTTCGACCGCGCTGTTGCAGATATTCCTGCTGGGCCAGCCGGAATTTCGCGACTTGCTGAAGGCATCGCCAGAGCTGGAGCAGCTGCGCCAGCGCGTCATCGCAACACACCATCTGGAAGCCATGGATGACGATGAGGTACGGCCCTATATAGAACATCGGCTGGGACGGGCTGGCTGGTCGGGTCGCCCGCATTTGACAGATGATGCAATAATGCAGCTTTTCGAAGAGTCAGGTGGGGTGCCGCGCAAACTCAATGCGGTGATGAATCGTTGTCTGCTAATGGGTGCAGTTGAACAGGTCGATATAATCGATGGGGCGCTCGTCGATGCCGTGATTGCGGATATGGCGGGCAAGCCATTTGCCTACGACGCTCGCATGTCTTCACAATCGTCGGGTGCACCGGATGAGGTACCTGAAGCAGCGGTGATTGACATGGAAACTGCCGCACCATCCGTTCCTGAAAATGTGGTTGCGCTAGTACAGCCTTCGGTTTCCGCTGCCCATGAAGGCAGTTCGGAACTTGCCAGCCTGGTAACTCGTGTGGCGCAGCTAGAGGCACATATTGTCGAGCAGGACGCAACGATGCAACGCGTGCTTGCCATGCTGATCGATTGGATGGAAAAGGAAAACCAGTCGCTAGCGCAGCGGATGCGTGAGGCGCGCGCAGCTTGATCTCGAATCAGGAAAGAATTTCATTTGAACAATGCATTGTCGGTTGATGTTGAGGATTGGTTTCAGGTCGGGGCGTTTGAAAGCGTAATCTCCCGCGACAGTTGGGACGCGCGTGAATGTCGTGTCGAACGCAATACCGATGCATTGCTTGCCATGTTTGATGATGCCGGCATCAAGGCCACCTTCTTCACGCTGGCATGGGTTGCCGAACGCTATCCCGCATTGATGCGCCGCATCGTTGATGCTGGCCATGAGTTGGGCAATCATGGTTGCAACCATGACCGTGTGTTCAACTTCACGCCCGCACAATTTGCGGCTGACCTCGACCAGTCGCGCAAGATTATCGAGGATACCGGTGGGACCGCGGTACAAGGTTATCGGGCGCCGAGCTTTTCAATTAACAAGGACACTCCTTGGGCGCATGAAATCATGGCCGAGCAGGGCTATCTCTATTCTTCGAGCATCAATCCGATAGCGCATGACCATTATGGTTGGGCCGATGCGCCAAGGTTCGCTTTCAAACCCTTGGTATGCAGTGATTTTGTTGAAATCCCAGTAACCACCGCCATGCTCGGGCCAAAACGGATAGCCGCAGGTGGAGGTGGATTTTTCCGCTTGTTGCCCTACGCCTATTCGCGCTGGGCGGTACGGCAGGTGAATGCAGAAGCGCGTCCCGGTATCATCTATTTCCATCCCTGGGAAATCGACCCCGGCCAGCCGCGCGTCGCCAATGCGTCGATCAAATCGAAACTGCGCCACTATACAAAATTGGACACGATGGCAGGCAAGCTGAAACGGCTGATTGCCGATTTCAAATGGGATCGGCTTGATCGCATTGTGGAGCAGGAAAAGGCCAAGCTGGCATGAATGCGCCGCTGGTCCATGAAAAGCTGGCGGTGCGACAAGTCAATCTGAATGCTGCCGATGAGGTTGCCCGGATCGATGCATGGATACGTATCCAGCCCGGTGCAACACCATTCCATCTGCCTTGCTGGCTTGGAGCGATTGAGCGCGGAACGGGCAACAAGGCCTATTGTCTTGTGGCCGAGAATGAGTCGGGCGAGCTGGCCGGAATGGTGCCATTGCATGCTGTAGGCTCGCCATTCTTCGGTCGGGCTTTGATGTCGAGCGGCTTTGCGGTTGGCGGCGGGATATTGGCGCGATCCCAGGGTGTGGCTGACCGGTTGGCCGATGCGGTTTGGGAATTGGCGGTTGCGCTCAAATGCTCGAGTGCCGAACTGCGTGGCGGGGCAATCCCGCATCAGGGCTGGACAACCCAGAGCGACGCGCATGCCAATTTCGAGGCCGAGTTGGCGGCGGATGACGAAGCGCAACTGCTTGCCATTCCGCGCAAGCAACGGGCCGAGGTCCGCAAGGGGCTGGATAAGGGGCTGGTTGTCGAAACCGGCAATGGCGCGCGCGATCTGGATTGGCACTACCGCGTCTATGCCGAAAGCGTGCGCAATCTGGGCACGCCGGTATTCCCGCGCGCACTGATGGCGGAGACGCTGAGGGCTTTTGGCGACGATGCCGATATTCTGACGGTGCTCTCCGATGGCAAGCCGGTGGCCAGCGTGCTGAGCCTATACTTCAACGGAGCGGTTATGCCCTATTGGGGTGGAGGCATTTGGGAAGCGAGGGCGCTGCGAGCCAATGATGTGATGTATTATGCGCTGATGAACCATGCGCGTCGCCGCGGTTGCACACGTTTCGATTTCGGGCGATCGAAAGTGGATTCGGGGGCCTATTTCTTCAAGAAAAACTGGGGGTTTGAACCTGAACCTCTGTCTTATTCTACGCGTACTACCGATGGCTCTCCGCCGCGCGATGTCAATCCGAATAGTTCGAAATATAGGTCAGTTATCTCGGCGTGGCAGAAACTGCCTTTGCCGATCGCCAACCTGTTAGGTCCCTGGATTTCCAAGGGACTCGGCTGATGCGCGAAATATTGTTTCTCGCCCACCGCGTTCCCTGGCCCCCGGACCGCGGCGACAAGATCCGGTCGTTCCACATCCTCAAAAAGCTGCAGTCGATGGCCCCGGTACATGTCGGCGCTTTCGCCGATGATGCGCGCGATGTCGAATGCGCTGAGGTAGAGCGGGGCGGGCTCGCCTCGCTACATGTTGAACTGCGAGACAAGCCAAGCTGGCTGTCGGGTGTAGAAGCGCTAGCGAGCGGCAAGCCGGTTTCGCTGACTGCGTTCGGTTCAAAGGAAATGCAGGATTGGGTGAAGGAGCGCCTAGCTAGCGGCTCAATTAGCCACATCTTCGTCTTTTCCGGCCAGATGGCGCAATATGTGCCCGCCGATTTCGACGGCCGCTTCATCATGGACTTTGTCGATGTCGATAGCGCCAAGTTTGAAAGCTACGCGGAAGATGCCCGTGCGCCGATGCGCTGGGTCTATCAACGCGAGTGCAAGAAACTCGCTGATTTCGAAACCGAAATCGCTCAGCGCGCCCATGCCAACCTGTTCGTCAGCGAAGCCGAAGCTGCGTTGTTCAGAAAGCGAAGCGGCGTCAAAAATGTGTCGGCACTGGGCAACGGCATCGACACTGTGTTTTACGATCCAACTGTAAGTTTCAAAAAACTCCATCCGGTCTTTCCCGACCCGTTGATCGTTTTCACCGGTCAGATGGACTATCGCCCCAATATAGATGCGGTGAGTGATTTTGCGCGCAATGCCATGCCTATTATCCGCAAGGTGCATCCTGAAACGACCTTTGCCATTGTAGGGCGTAATCCCATGCCCGCAGTTGTTGACCTTTCCGCGTTACCCGGCGTGCAGGTAACCGGTGCGGTCGACGATGTGCGGACATGGCTCTCGGGTGCGGATGTGGTCGTCGCGCCTTTGCGGATAGCACGCGGCATCCAGAACAAGGTGCTCGAAGCAATGGCGATGGCCAAACCTGTGGTCGCCTCGACTGCGGCCGCCGAAGGTATCGATGCAAAGGATGGCGAGCATCTGCTGGTTGCCCAGAATGTCGACGACGAGGCGACGAAAGTTTGCGCTTTGCTGGCCGATACCGACGAACGCATGCGCCTTGGCAACGCAGCCCGTGCGCATGTGATGGGGCATTATGGCTGGGATGCGCAACTGGCGTCGCTTGATACCATCATGGAAGTTGGGGCCGCGACATGACCACCATGTGGCGTGGCGCGCTGGTGAGACTGGGCATCGTCTGGGTAGTCTTGCTCGCGCTATTATGGCGCGATGCGGCGGATATGGCGGCGATCTGGTGGAACAGTTCGACTTTCAATCACTGCTTGCTGATCATCCCGATCCTGTGGTGGCTGGTTGACCAGCGCAAAACCGAACTCGCGCAGCTTGACCCGATGCCATGGGCGCCGCCCCTGCTATGGATTGCAGCCGCCGCCTTTGGCTGGTTGCTGGGAGATGCAGGTGGCGTTGCGTTGGCGCGGCATGCAGCACTGATCATGCTGTTGCAGGGCAGCACTGCATTGCTGCTGGGTCCTGCTGTGACGCGCGGACTGCTGTTCCCGCTCTTCTACATGTTCTTCCTAGTGCCTTTCGGAGAAGAGTTCGTCCCGGCGTTGCAGACAATCACCGCCGAAATGTGCATGTGGCTGCTGGGGCTGACAGGAATCCCGGCCCATATCGATGGCATTTACATTGCGACACCGACGGCTTTGTTCCGCGTTGCGGAGGCCTGTTCAGGTGTGAAATTCCTCGTCGCCATGGTGGCTTTGGGCGCACTCGTCGCAAACCTTTGTTTCAACAGTTGGCCCCGCCGGATGGCCTTCATGGTGGCGTGTATTGTTATCCCGGTTGTAGCCAATGGCCTTCGCGCCTTCGGTACGATCTACATCGCGCATCATGGGAATGTCGATTTTGCGGCAAGCTTTGACCATGTGGTTTATGGCTGGGTGTTTTTCGGCATCGTGATTGCTCTGGTTCTGGCGGCAGGTTGGCCGTTTTTTGACCGGGCGGCGGACGCGCAAGCCATCGATGCGGATCGGCTGGAGAAAGCGACCGGCACGACATTGAAGCCGGCGATCGCTCTGGGGACTATGGCGGCAATCCTGCTGTTTCCCTTCGGATGGAGCGCCTACATTGCCAATAGGGCATCGCCGGTTCCGACAGAAATTGTCTTGCCCGAGGTTGCCGGTTGGACGCTGGTGGATTATCGCCCGATACACCCCTGGACGCCGCAATTTGACAAGGCGAACGATTTGGCTCTGGGCCGTTATCGCAACAGTTCCGGCCAAGAGGTTGATCTCGCAATTGCTGTCTATGATCGCCAATCCGATGGACGCGAACTGGTGGGTTTTGGGCAGGGCGCGGCTGGTGGTAGAAGCGACTGGTCCTGGATCGAAGGTTGCGACGCCCCCGTTAATTCACGCTGTGAACGGATTGCGACCAAACAGCAGCATCATCGTGAGGTAATCAGCTATTATCGTGTCAACGGCACCACTAGTGGCTCCGCATCTGAGGTCAAACTGGAAACACTGAAGGCGAAATTGCTTGGCAGGAATCAGCAAGCCGTGGCGATACTCGTATCCGCCGAACAAAAAAGTCGCGAAAATCCGCGTCCGGCCATCGACTCATTCCTGAAATCGATTCGGGATATCGATAAACTGGCTGACCGGATGGCTGGTCTGGACTAAGGCGCTCCCATCATGTGCGGCATAGCCGGAATCTTCCACGTCGAAAGCTCAAAGCCGGTCGACCCAGAACGTGTCAGGCGGATGACCGATGCGATAGCGCATCGCGGGCCAGACGGGTCGGGCGTTTGGACTGCGCCGGGCATTGGTCTTGGCCATCGCCGCCTTTCGATCATTGACCTAGGCGGCGGCGCGCAGCCGATGCTGACCGAGGATGAGCGATACGCGCTGTCTTTCAATGGCGAGATCTACAATTTCCAGGAATTGCGCAAGGAACTGGAGGCGATGGGCCACCAATTCCGGACGCACAGCGATAGCGAAGTGATCTTGGAGGCCTATCGCGCCTGGGGTCCAAAATGCGTCGAACGGCTGCACGGCATGTTCGTGTTCGCACTGTACGATCAGGCGAACCGGCAGTTGCTGCTGGCGCGCGACCGGCTGGGGGTGAAGCCGCTATATCATGCACGGCTCGCCGACGGCAGCATCATCTTCGGATCGGAACTGAAGGCGCTGCTCGAACATCCGGCTTTGCGACGCGAACCCGATCTGGCGATGGTCGATGACTATCTCGCCTTCGGATATGTCCCCGACCATGGCTGCATCGTCGCAGGTGTACAGAAACTTGCGGCGGGGCATTTTTGGCTGCTGACGCAGGGCAAGGCCGAACCTGCGCCTACCCAATATTGGGATATCGACTTTTCCAATCGGGTAAAGGGCAGCGAAGCAGAATTGCAGGAGGAACTGCTCCGCCTGATGCGGCAGGCAGTGCTCAGCCGCATGGTCGCCGATGTGCCGTTGGGCGCGTTCCTCTCAGGCGGTGTCGACAGCAGCAGTGTGGTGGCCCTGATGGCCGAAGCCTCGCGATTGCCGGTCAAAACCTGCTCGATTGGCTTTGATGTCGGAGAGCTGGATGAAAGCGAATATGCGAGCCGTATCGCCAAGCGATTCCTGACCGAGCACCATAGCAAGACTGTTGCAGCCGACGATTTCGGGCTGATTGACACGCTGGCCTATCATTTCGATGAGCCCTTTGCCGATGCATCGGCGCTGCCGACCTATCGGGTCAGCGAAATGGCACGCGAACATGTTACCGTGGCGCTATCGGGCGACGGCGCGGACGAGGCGCTGGCTGGCTATCGCCGCCATGTCTTCCACCATGGTGAGGAAAGGATGCGTGGCTTTCTCCCGCATTCTATCCGCGCGCCATTGTTTGGAACTCTTGGGCAGCTCTATCCCAAAGCGGATTGGGCACCACGTCCGTTGCGCGCCAAGACGACCTTGCTTTCGCTCGCTCGGACCGGGGCGGAGGGATATGCTGAAGCGGTGGGCGTCACACCGCCGCACATCCGTGACCGGCTTTATTCGCACCGCAGCCAACAGCTGCTGCGCGGCTATCGTGCTGAATATCATATGCACAGGCTGATGGATAATGCCTCGGCGCGCAGCGGGCTCGACCAGGCGCAATATGCCGATATGAAGCTGTGGCTGCCCGGCGATATCCTGACCAAGGTTGATCGCACCAGTATGGCGGTGGGGCTGGAAGCCCGCGAACCGTTGCTCGACCACCGTCTGCTCGAATTTGCAGCCTCCTTACCCGAAAATATGCGTGTTCGTGGCGGGCAGGGGAAGTGGCTGATGAAGCGCACGATGGAACGCTATCTGCCCGAAGACATCCTCTATCGCCCCAAAATGGGCTTTGTGACACCGATCGCGCAGTGGTTCCGCGGGCCATTGGCAGAAACCGCGCGCGGGATTGCATCGAATACTACGTTGGCGCGGACTGGCTGGTTTGAGAGTGCAGAAATTGCCAAACTGGCTGAAGAGCATATTTCGGGCCGGTCGGACCACAGCCGCTTGCTTTGGCAGCTTTTGATGCTGGAAAAGTCGGTCGCGCGGATCTTTGGCTAAGGGTAAATCGCCCTCACAAAATACAGGCCATCTGGCGGAGCATTCAGCGCCAACGCGGCGCGATCTTTCGCGTCGAGTGCGGCTTGCAAATCATCTGCGCTCCAACGCCCCATGCCGACAAAGGCGAGGCAACCGACCATTGATCGAACTTGATGGTGCAGGAAACTGCGTGCAGCCGCCTCGATCAGCACATGCCCACCTTCGCGCCTTACATCGAGCCGGTCGAGCGTCTTGACCGGGCTGTCGGATTGGCAATGCGCGGAGCGGAATGTCGTAAAGTCGTGGAGGCCGACAAGGCGTTGCGCCGCTTCATGCATCGCCTCTGCATCGAGCGGCTGCGGCACTTTCCATGCCCGGTGCGCTTCAAGTGCGAGCGGAGCACGGCGGTTCGCGATGCGGTAGACATATTCGCGGCCGATGCACGAAAATCGGGCATGCCAATCATCGCCAACCACTTCACAGGCCAAGATGGCTATCGGTTGCGGCCTGAGCTGCGCATTCACCGCTTCCATCAGGCGAAAGGGCTCGATTTCCTTCGTCAGTTCGACATGTGCCCGCATCGCCAGCGCATGTACTCCGGCATCGGTGCGTCCGGCAGCGTGGAGCACGGATTCCTCTCCAGTCACGCGACCGATGGCTTCCTCGATGGCCTGCTGCACCGAAGGGCCATGCCCTTGCCGCTGCCAGCCCATATAGGGCGTGCCATCAAATTCGATGGTGAAGGCGAAACGGGTCATGACAGGATGGTGCCCGCCGGTATCCGGTTGCCGCGCAGGAAATCGGCGAGCGGCATGGCAGGTTTGCCAGCGCGCTGGATCAGCGCCGGCCGGATTGCCCCGGTTGCACAGGCAATGGTGAGTTGATCGTCGACGACAGTTCCAATTTCTCCAGCTGCTTCGGTGATGTCCGCGATCAAAACCCGATACCGTTCACCCTTAAACTCAAAAAACGCCCCCGGTACCGGATTGAATGCACGGACCTGCCGTTCGACCGCATCCGCGCTCTGGCTGAAATCCAGCCGTGCCTCGCTCTTCTCGATTTTGCGGGCATAGGTTACGCCATCTTCAGGCTGCGCAACAGGCGGATACCTGCCCATGTCAGCAAGGACCTTGACCATCAATGCGGCCCCCAGTTGCGCCAGTTCTTCGGTCAGGTCGCCAGCTGTCTTGCGATCGACGGGCGTCGCTGCGGTGGCGCGAACCGGGCCGGTATCGAGCCCAGCCTCCATCTGCATCACCATAATGCCTGTGTCGGCATCCCCCGCCAGGATCGCACGCTGCACTGGCGCCGCACCCCGCCAGCGGGGTAGGAGCGAACCATGCACGTTCAGGCAGCCATATTTGGGTGTGTCCAAAATTGCTTGCGGCAAAAGCAATCCATATGCCGCCACAATCGCGGCATCGGCGTTTAGTGCAGCAAAAGCGGTCTGTTCCTCCGCTCCTTTCAGCGAAACCGGGGTACGAACCTCCAGCCCTAATTCCTCAGCCCGCGCATGAACGGCGGAGGGCGCCAGCTTCTTCCCGCGATTGGCGGGGCGGGGTGGCTGCGAATAGACCGCGACCACATCATGCCCGGCATCGACCAGCGCTTTCAGCGTTGGCACGGCAAAATCCGGGGTCCCCATGAATATCAATCGCATCCAAGTCTTTCCTTTGTCTGCAAGGCGCACTAGCTACGCCGCTATGGCATCGCAAGAAATAGACGCATTGGCCCAGGCATTGTCGCGGTTACCCGGGCTTGGCCCGCGTTCTGCCCGCCGCGTTGTCTTGCACCTGATGAAAAAGCGCGAAACGGTGCTGCAACCGCTGCTGCGCGCGCTCGAAATGGTGGAGGAACGGCTCAAGACTTGCTCGACTTGCGGCAATATCGATACCAGTGACCCCTGCGGCATCTGCGCCGATCCGCGCCGCGATACCCGCGCATTGTGCGTCGTCGAAGATGTGTCCGACCTGTGGGCGCTCGATCGCTCGCGACTGTTTCCCGGTAAATATCATGTGCTTGGAGGCAGACTTTCAGCGCTTGATGGCGTACGGCCCGAAGACCTTAACATTGATCGGCTGGTCGCACGCGTTGCCGAAGGCGGCATTGACGAGGTGGTGCTGGCGATGAATGCTACGCTCGAAGGTCAGACAACCGCGCATTATCTGGCCGAACGGCTAGAAAGCTACCCTATCCGCCTCACGCAGCTTGCCCACGGAGTGCCCGTCGGCGGCGAACTTGATTATCTCGACGAAGGCACTTTGGCGCAGGCCTTGCGCGCCCGGCGTCCGGTCGGTTGACGCTGGGCTGCGCAGCCCCTATTTTAGAAGCATGGCCATATTACCGATCCTTGAAGTGCCCGATCCGCGGCTCAAAACCATCTCGACCCCCGTCACCGAATTTGACGAGGGGTTGAAAAAGCTTGTCGAAGACATGTTCGACACGATGTACGACGCGCCCGGGATTGGCCTTGCCGCGATCCAGGTAGGCGTGCCCAAGCGTATCTTGGTGATCGATCTGCAAGAACCTGCAGAGCATGACCATGAGCATGGCGAGCATTGCAATCACGACCATGAAGTGGTGCGCAACCCGCGCATCTTCATCAATCCGGAAATACTCGATCCGTCGGAAGACTATTCGACCTACACCGAGGGTTGCCTGTCAGTTCCGGATCAATTTGCTGAGGTCGAACGGCCTGCTGCGATCCGCGCCCGCTGGCAGGATCTGGATGGCAAGGTGCATGAAGAAGAGATGGACGGCCTGATGGCCACTTGCCTCCAGCATGAGATGGACCATCTCGAAGGCATTCTTTTCATCGATCACCTGTCGCGCCTGAAGCGGCAGATGGTGCTCAAGAAGCTGGAAAAACAGCGCAAGGCCGCAGCTTGAATTAAATGGCGCAGCACGCAGTCCTGCGCTTTGCAGTCTCTGCGTCAAAATTCCCTGTTTTGGTGTGTGTAAGGTTGACGATCTAGCGGGACATCGAGTGTTTGAGATTATAGCCTTTCGCGAAGCGCTTCATAGGGTGTTTTTCCATTGAAGGCTCCATGCGGTCGGTTGAAGTTGTAGAAGTTCTCCCACTCGCTGAGTTTGGCTTCGAGATCGACGTCGCCTTTGTATGACAAGAGCTGGTAAAATTCCTGCTGGTCGGAGCGATGGGATCGCTCGACCTTGCCGTTCAGTTGCGGGGTTCCGCGCTTGATATAGGCGTGACGGATGCCCTGGTCCTCGACATACCAGTGGAACTTGGCCTGGAACTCATGGCCGTTGTCGGTTCTGATTTCCTTGATGCGGAACGGGAACTTTTCGATGATGTGATCGACAAAGTCGATCGCGTTTGCTTGTGTTTGCTTGTCGTAAATCTTGAGCGCTCTGACACGTGTCGCGTCATCAATAGCGGTATATTGAAAGCGCCGGATCTTCTGGCCGCGTTTGCCGATGAAGGTAAGGAACTTGACGTCCATCTGTATGTGGTGGCCAGGCACCTGCTTGTTGTAACGCTTGGTGTGTATTTTACGCATGCGGGTTCCGCGCGGCAGCCGACCAACCCCGTTGCGGCGCAGAATGCGCGTCACGCCTGCGTCAGAGATGGTGATGCCGTGATAGCGTGCGAGATACCAAACGATGCGGATTGAACCGAGGTGGTATTTGCTGCGCAGGTAAAGGACCTTCTCAACGATCTCGGGTGGTGTCCGGTTGGCAGGATTCTTTGGAATGGGCTTTGCATGGATCAGCCCGGCTTCGCCGTGCCGGTCGTAAGCTGCTTTCCAGCGGTAGAAACTCGAGCGTCCAACACCGAAGTATCGGCAAGTTCTGGCCACATGGCCGGTCTTCTCGGCATGGCGCAGCACCTTAAGCTTGCGCTGAATATCGCGTTCTTCTTTGGTCATTGGATCCATCCTTCTGGTTGCCTATCGGCAATATGAAAGATGTCCCACGAGTCCGTACAGTCCTACAAAGCTCCCATTCCATCGGAAAAGATGGTGAATCAATTTTGGACTTTTACCGACTGCTGCTAAGTCGCCACAATGTCGAAAACTGCGGCAACCGAAACAGCTGAGGACATGCGTTCGATCGAGCGCGGGCAAGTCGTGGCCACATTGCGTGACGTGATGGCTTGGCTTGACGCGAACAACGAGCCGTTTGCTGCTGGTCATGTGAACCAAGCCATCGAAACTCTGGACCCTACTCCATTCGTTACGCTGTCCGAAAAAGATAGCTTGAACTAAATCTGGGTTCCCAGAAGTTCGGTCAAATGCTTGCGCACGTGCCGAGCTAACGCCACCCAGACACGTCGTTTGTCATCAGGATCAGGTATGCGGACGAGAAGGCCGTTGTTCGTGAGGTTCTCGATGTGACGTAGAGCTGTTGTCGGTGCCGCCAACGTCCCGGTGCAAGCACTCGACACGCTGGTCATTTTGCCTTCCGACTCCTGCACATACAGGTCCAGCAATGCGTGCCAGGACGGATCGTCAAAATATCTCCGGTCGAAAAGCAGCGTTCGCTTATATGCTATTTGCAAAAGGTGTTTTGCCTTTTTGGTCGCGATTGCTTCTTTGTCGATTTCTCGCTGCAAGTGCTGCTCACTGCTTGCAGGCGTTTCACTTCTCACTTCCCGATAAAATAGGTTCGCGATCTGGCGTTTTGTCATCGGAACAGGAACCAAGATTGTCTCTTCGCCGACATCTACCAATTGCAACATGTAATCACCCCAATTGCACCACCCTGATTGCAAGGTTGGGTCAAGGCAGCCACCGTCCCTTGACCCGTATCCGGATTATGGAGTGGATTGGCAAATTGGCAGTACCAAAGATTGATATATCAAACATTGGTATATGTGATTTTAACTATAGAAGGCCCCCGAAATGCTTGGGTCCTGCATTCCGGGGGCTGCGGCAAGCCACCTATGCCGCTTGGGGGTGCATTGACAGAGCCATGAAATAGCATTCCACAATTTCAGTCAACTTAAACCCTCTTCATTTAGGAGCAAAGGATTCAGACAAATAGCAATTTGAGTCGCAATTGCTTGCTACTATTCAGGGAAAGACCGAACGAAATTGAACGCCGCGTGGCAAGCATGCTATCCGTTTCGGACGAGATCGAAATCAGTCCGTTCGACGTCGCAAATCTTCCGGCGAGATTCGTCCGTCGAGACGAAGGCGCCGAGCTTGAGAGCATTTACGCTGCTTCCCGTATTTCGGTCAACAATCCCGAATTGCCGGCTTTGGAATTTTATGCGTTGGCAATTGAATTGGGCCAAATGCTGGGTGCTGAGTTGCTCTATTGGACACCGGCCAACATGTTGTCGCGCGTCCAAAGGATCAGTGAGCGCTTGAGTGATTTTAGCAACGGCTCTGCATTGCCGGTTTTCGACATGTTGGATTTTGATCTGTCGCAGCGCGACGCCATCACCTCTCGTGGCCTGTCGGTGTTTTGTGGACAGGAACTTCGATATTCAACTCATAGTCTCGGAGGGAAAGAAGCGCTTCGCCGGATGGTGCGAATTGCTCATGATTGCATCGTGTTCGGTATCCCCATTGAAGATAGCGAGCTAATGGGCCTCGATCACAGTGAGCGAGTATCTGCCACGGTCTCAAGCGATGGGTTGTTAGTTACTCTGCGATCGATTTTTCCTGTGAATTAGCGACGATGCGTCTTATCGATATTTTGCCTGAAGCTGGGAACCGTTCGTAAATTAGAATAGCTGACACTGACAGTCCGTCAATCGGAGCAATGGAATGACGCCCTCGGAATGGATCACCTTCGCAATTGTCGTTTATGGGATTTATGTTGTCTATGTGATTGCGGACGAGTGCCTTTTGCGATTGGAATTTCTTGTAGCTTCACGTTGCCACGTGCATTGCCAATGTCGCTGCAAACGAAGAGGGATTGACCTTAGTTCGACGCCTTAATCTTTTTCGTTTCTGCTTTCGTCGTCTCAGCTGGTCGATCGTTCCAATGCATGACCGCGCGCGTATGGGATGTCGGTGGGCCGATCGACGGACGCTAAACTAGCAGCCTATCTTAGCGACGTCCCCTGTAAGGTTCGCAAGCAATGCCGTCCCCGTCGCCATCCATGTGAGTGCCATAGCCAGGTTGCCCACGATATAGAGGCGCAGCGCCAGCTGCCCTCGCTTCCTTACAATTTCGATAAGCGAAAGTTGAACTAACTGCGCGCTGGGTTTGGTAACTCTCTTGTCGATCAGCGGCGCGTTCTTGCCGCTGCCGTTCGGCAAGCAATGCTTCATCTTCCATGGCAAAAGAAGGATCATTAGCGCGATATTCGGAAGGAATTTGGAACTCGCCAGCCCATATTCCGACCCGTTTTGCTTTTGCCATATTCTCCGAAGAAACATAGGCCGCCGAAAAGTTTCGAAGGGCTACGGCATAACCCATGCTCACCATTTGTTCGGCAATATCGAGGCGATTGACAGTGCAGGTTGCAACAACACGTCCGTATGGGTCTCGGTCGCGCTGATTACAATTAACGGAATTACCATTGACCAAATTGCGAAGAGCAGCGGCGGCTTCTTCTCCGCATCGCCACTGTATTCCTTCGCGATTGCACGTCTGGTGTAACTCGACAGCATCAATTCCAAAAAGCCGAAACCTTTCACCTCCGATATTGAGGCTGTCACCATCGACGGCCTGTGCGCTGCCGAGATAGATTTGGGCCGTAGCGGGAACGGCCAATGCAGCACACGCCGCAGCACAGATCACTCGTCCAAGGACTATTGATCGACGTATTTGATATTTTCCAATCGGCCGCGCGCTCATCATACGAGCATCGAATAAACGATTCTTGCCGCTGATGCTACGGTACCTTGCTCGCAAAATCGTAGTCGAATGGAATATTGCTTAAGACGCTATGCGCCGAGACTTATTGTGCGACACCGAAACCTGCGGCAAGACAGCGGTTATGATAATCAAAAGCGCTGAGGGCAGAGAAGCCGACCTGACAGAACTTAGGCGTTTGAGGGCAAAGGCAGCACAGGCGGACCTCGCAAAGATTGATCGCGAGATTAGAAACATCGAAAAGGGTGCCGCGGGCGAGAAGAGCGCTGCTCATTTCATCGACCGAGAATTTCGCCAAAGCTCGAAAATGGCAATATTGCACGATCTTCGCCTGGAATTGGGTGAAGAAGTCGCGCAGATAGATCACCTGATCATACATAGGTATCAGCAAACTGCGTGGGTTCTGGAAACGAAGAACTTTGCAGGACGCTTGTCATGTGACGAACATGGTGACTGGACCATATGGCAAGGCGCAAAGCCAATAGCGATCCCATCGCCGATCAATCAGGCGAAAAGGCAAGTCTCCCTACTGACGCAATGGCTTGCAGCAAATGGCATATCGACAATTCGGACCATCAAACCTGTCGTGCTAATATCGCCGACATCCAGCGTTAACCGCAAATACCTGGGGCCCGATGATCACGTCGTGAAATCGGACAATTTCGGACAATGGTGGCAAAGGCAAGCTGACGAGAACATCGGCGTGATTACTGCTTTTGGGATGATCGGTCGCCATTTAGTCAACGGTATGTCGGAAGATGGCCTTCTTGAATTGGGAAAAAAGTTGTGCAGCGCACACGTCCCACTCGTTCGGGATTGGGAGAAATCGCTGAAGTTGTTCCCTTCGTCGGAGAAGATCGAAGACTTCGTCGATCGACCAAGGGTGATCGAGAGCACGCTCGGAGCAGTGACGATTAACAGACTTGCCGATGGACGATTCACTTTACGAAACGAACCCAATGAAGAATTAATCGAAATTGTGAAAGTGAGCTGCAAAGGACGAGCGCGTTGGAATCCGCGTTTCCGGAACTGGGTCTTCGATGAGCCAGCATTGCTGTTAATTGTCGGTACGCTCGAAGAACTTCTGCCGACCTAATTCTCGAGAGTTGCGGCAAGGAACCAATTGTATGCATTGTGAGGACATTTCCTGAAGGCCGTTCACGCCCCTAAGCGGACGCCGAGTTCGCCAAATCCAATCTAATAGTTGTTAACCGTAATGGCGTAAGCGCAAGATGTGATACGCAAGTTTGCCACCATCTCGATTGCCACGATGGCCGTCGCCCTGTCAGGCTGCGACATGATCGAGGATATGGCTGTCGACTCTCTCGTCGAGCGGCTAAACGAGGAAGCCTCTGCCCGAAACGCCCAGGTGAAGATTGCTTTCGATCCCACGCGCGAGACCATCGTTACCGACAGTGCTTCCCGTTTGGTGCGCGAATTTGCGATCAATTACGCCCACCGCCGCGAAGAAGCCTACGCCGGTCGGCCTGAGGAATATGCCTCGTTCCGCATGGTCCGCTATCCCGGTTGTAAAAAGGCGGGGCCCGATAGCGATTTCAACTACATCCTCGGCCAGTCGGCGACGCCGGGGCTTTGCGATCTGCACATCTTCGCGGAAAAGCCTCCCGCCAACGCCTTAACGATAGAATCGACCTGGCGGCTTGTCGAAATCGAAGGTTACTCCATTCGGCGTGTGGACATGGTCATCAAGCGGCCAGATGGGCGCTCAGTGTCGCTGGAGTTCTACCCAGGCCAGTCGGATCTCGACTACGAGGCGGCACCGCAGATCGCGTCTGCCCTGGGGTTGAAGCCGCGCGGCAGCGATATAGCAGGCGCTCTTGGCCCGGACGAGGTCGACCGATTGATTGCATCCGCCACGGATCGGGCGGGAAGCACCAAATATGCCTGGCTCGATGAACTGGCCCGGCGTGATCCGTCATTGGACAATAGCCATTCTCCATCAGACTTTGCGGCTGCTGAAATCGCCAAGCGGGCGGAGGCCCTGACTCGGCGGTTCGAACTAAAGGCATCGCAGGCCGATATCGCAGGATACTGGAAGTTCATCGGCGACGTGCTGGCAAGGCTCCCCCAGGACGATTGGGTCCGCTACCGTGGGCGCCTTGCGGCAGCGATGCTGCGCGCCCGGCGCGAAGATGTTGCGGCACAGACGAAGCTGATTCTCCGGATGGCGGAAATGGGGGCAGCAGTCGGGCCGGTTCTGGCTCACGCCACCAGCGATGGCGGCTTCGTCCATAACGAGATCGCGATTGCCACTTGCCGGGCTGGCGGACCGGTCGCACCATATATGGCCAAAAGGCTAATGGCAGCGTGGAAAGTCAGCAATTCGCCGCAATTGATTGGCTTCAATGAGGGGAGGCGCTGGCGTCGGGACAGGGGCTGGCGCGGCGAGTTGCGCCGTGAACGACGGCGCGAGGAATGGGAGCGCTGCACGGAAAACGGCAAGAAGTATGGCCCTCCCGCCAACATTGCTTTCAGTATCTGCTGGGCCATACCGGACAGCAGGTCAGAAGCTTCGCCGACCTATCTGGCGTTGCGCCGGATGGGTCTCGGCACAGAGGCGGACGCCATCATGCGCCACCAATATTCGACACACTGGAAGAAGACTTATGCCGCGATAGGGCCAAAGTCGCCTGCCAAGGTCTGCGGTGAAAGCAAGGAAATGTAGCGCAGGCTACCTTGCCAACAGGGTCATCGCAGCAATGCCGAATATGAACAGGACCACGCCCAGCACCCCGAGACCCACGCAGCCGAGTACGTCGAGGACAACCGGTCTCTTGCGCGGTGCGGCAGCCCGCAGGGGAATTCCGCGCCAGACTAAAACGATAAGGCCGCCCAGTAGGATGAAGGCGCCGGGAAACAAGATCTCGCTGCCGTCCGTAAAGGCGCCCGGATCGTTGAACGCCGCCCCGATGACAAAAAGAGCGAAGACCCCCGTGTAGAGGGCGAAGAAGGCAATGATCAGTTTCGGCAGCCACCCGCGCGCACGGCGAAACACCATAAACAACAGGATCACCAATTCCGCGAATACACCCGCGAAGAAAAAGCTGAGCATTTGATCCGACATGCTAACTGCTTAGCGCGAATTGGTTAACAGCCCCGCAACGGACGTTGATGCGCTGGCTGTCCAATCAGCCATCCTAATGACGAAGCATTTCGGCGGAAAAGTCGCCATTCACCTTCCCACCCAATTGCCGCCCACTACTTCACAATTTGGCGTTCCTGAAACCGGTCATCTGCATTGGAACTGGTTGTCGTCAAAAACTGGACCAGGAGCGGACAGTCCGCTTGTGTGTGTGTGGATAGCTGACTGGCTCCCGTTTAGGTCGGTCAGGTCCCTTGGCGGTAGCCGCTGACATTGCTGACGTTGAACGCATCACATCGGATCGTCGCAACCCGTCGTTCGTTAAGTTCAATATGCAGGACGACAGCGTTCACGGATCAGGCAACGCTTGGTCATTGCCTGAAGCGTGGAAAGTCCACCACGATCGGCATGTGATCGCTGATCTGGAGCCAGTCGACCCGGTGGCCTAGTTGCACCTGTGGGGTAACACCCTCAAGCAGCGCTTCATGTGCGAACACATAGTCGATGTGAAAGGGCTTAAGATCGGAACGGTGGAGATAGAACGTCGGCAGAGCCTCGCTCCCTTGATTTTCGCCAGTAGCCAGATGGTACAGGCTGTGGAAACCTGCGTCGTCCAATTCGCGGACACAGTCGGAATGGTTCCACGTCCGGCGAGGCCTGTCCCAGATGGAATTGCTGTTGAAGTCACCCGCGATGATCGTCTGCTTCCTCAGCCTGTTGCGGTTCGCCTGCATGTAGTGCCAGAACTGGCCGATATATGCGGTGCTCGATGGCACTGCGTTTTGGGTCCACACACCCACGATGTCGAATCGATCTTCGATCCTGACTGGCAGAAACAGTTCGTAGCCCTCCGTTGGCCAGTCCATTCTTTGGATACTTTGCCCGCGCCTGGGAAAAATGCCGATACCCTTGTTCTTTCCGTAGCCGTGCCAGACATAGTCTCGTGCCCAGGCTCGGTAGTCGGTGCTTGACCGGGCGGGGTCCTCGCACTCCTGGATGACAAGTACGTCGGCGTCCAGACTTTCGGCTTGCTCCAGTTTGCGGCGCAACGCCCCATTGCAATTCCAGGTTACCAGCCGCATCGCGCCTCTCCCTCCATTTTCAACCGCGTTCAAAATCCGATTCTTGCCCGGATACCATCGCGTGCGGCAACGGCCTTTGCCAGCCAAACGGCAAGGCTTGAGGCACCGGCCTCTCCCAGCAGATCGGCTCGCTGCTTCACTTGCGCAAAGTCGCCTGGGGTCAGGCCATTGATCCGATCCAGCTCTGGCGGCGGCTTTTGGCCAAAGGTTGCCATAAACATACTGCGCGCGCGTTTCGCATCCAGGGCCTCAAACTCGACCTGCATGGTGAAGCGCCGCGCGCTCGCCGGATCGAGGCTGGTAGCGCGGTTGGTGGTGGCGATGAAGCACACTACACCCCGCTCCATCTGCCGCAACATCTCGTTGGTCATCGACATTTCCCAGCTGCGTTGCGCCGCTTCGCGGTTGGCCAGGAAGCTGTCCGCCTCGTCGATCAGCAGGATCGCATTCTGGCGCTCCGCCTCGGCAAAAGCACGTGCAATCGCCTTCTCGGTCTGGCCGACATACATGCCCAGCAGCTGTGCCCCGCTCTTGCAGATGAGGTCCCGGCCTGATCTTTCCGCCAGATGACGGGCATATGCCGATTTGCCGGTTCCCGGTGGGCCTGACAACAGTAGCGACCATTTGGCTGTCGAAGCCGACAGGCGATCCGCCAGCGGAACCAGATCGGTATTAGCTCGCGAAAGAGCCGGATCAAACAGGGTTGCCGATACACTTGAGGTTCCCTGATCCAGTCGCCCGGCGGCTTCGGCCAGGTCTCTGGCAATACTGACGATGCCCGACACCTCTTCGCCCAGCCGCGAGCCGGTTCTGACGGCGGTGGCAGCAATGGCGGGCGATGTGCCAAGGCCTGCAAGTCCGGTGACGAGGGCCTGCTTCTGGGCGGCTTTAAGGGCGGAGCAGTCCCGCGATCGCGCAACGATCCGCTCAACCATCGTGCGGCGCACGCCAGCCGAGGGCAGGTCAAAACGGATCGCCAGGTCCATCCGCCGCAGAACCGGCTCACCCAGGATCCAGGCCTCGTTGATGATCCAGATATGCGGCCCTGCTCCGTCCTCAACCAGCTTGTTAAGCCACAGCTTGGAGGCGCGATATTCGACGCCGCCGATAAACAGATCTTCAGCTTCATCGATCACCAGCACACTGCTTTTCAGGTTGGTAGCAAGGCGGCGGCACAGACGCAGGTGCGATAGCCGTTCATTGCGCGTCGGTTCGCCTCCCTCATCATCAGCCTCACCGACTGAAACAGCCAGCACATCGTTCATCCCGGCAATCAAACGGGCAAATTCGGTCTTGCCGGTACCGGGCACGCCATAAAGCAGGATATTTGCCCGCTGCCCCTGCTTCAGCCCTTGACCCAGCAATCGGGCGGCCCGGTCCAGATCGGCGGCCATATGACCAAAGCTGGCGAGGTCGAGCGTGGAAGGCGCCAGCACCGGCATCAGCTCGGCCAGCATTGCGGCGTCGGTGTCTGTCTTGCTCTCGAAGAAGCGCTTGACGAAATCGTGCAGGCCAAGGTCCAACGCGCCGTCCAAGCCATCGTCGGCCGCCAGCCCCTTGATGACCAGCGGCCCCTTCTCGGAAAGACCGACATAGACCGCATCGATGCTGAGGCCGGAAATCAGGGCAATCGCCTCGGCATTGGAGACATGGCTGATCTTGCCGAGCTTGTGGAGCAGCCGCTGCCAGTTGCGATAGATCGAACGGCGGGCGAGCACGCCCAGCAACGCGCAATCGGCGGCATCGAGAGCGAGGCTGCGGGCGAGGAAGCCGATCCTCCGGTCCAGCGCGCTGGTGCCTTCGGAGCAAGCGATTGGCCAATCCTTGCGCAACTGCTCGATGGCCTTGCGCCGCTGCGCGATAGACAGATCGCCGAAGCAAGTCGGAATGGCGCTGACCACAGGCATCGGAACGCGCAACTCGCGCGCGGCCATATGCATGATTGACCAAAGGCTGCTCAGATCGTCGCCCGACCAGCGCTGGTCAATGGCGGCATCAAACAGCCGCTTGAGCGCCGCGAGCAGATAGCCCCGCTCTACCGCGCCATCCACCCCATCGCCGAATTCGCCAAAGGTTACGGTGTGGCGGGTGTGGGTTTGGGAATGGCGCCCGCGTCGGGAATGGGCGGATGGGAACATGGGGAACTGCCTCCTGTTGGGGAGGCAGGAGGTTAGCGGGGGGATGCGACAGAAGTGGTCATATTTTAAGAAGGGCCAGGCGCTTCACCTAGTTCGCTTTGTAATCTTAACACAGCACCAGAGCACACTCTTACAACCTTCATGCGTGGATAATCTGTACTTTAATGAATGTCGAAACTCGCATTCATTTGCAAGACTAATTTTCTCTCTATTTTTGAGAATCATTTTCTTAAAATATTCATCAATGTCTTTAGACTTAACCGATCTTATACTAAATATGAAAATTCCCCATTTGACATTTCTCCATTTCATTAAGGCAGATTCAATTTTTTCTATATCCCTCCAATAACTCCATCCGCTCATGTTGGGATCATTTTTTAATTCAATCAAGCCATAAAATGTTCTATTTTTACCATAATCCCATACAGCAATGTCATATCTACTTCTATCGGTAACGCTATGCCTCATTTTGCCAGATGAAATTCCATGTGCGAAGTATTGAAGCCAAGAAACATTCGTTTCGAGTGTTGTAACAGCAGCCGAACCATACTCAGGAAATTTTTTTCTTACAGCAACGGAAAGGGCATCAGCCACATATGACTGAGTCCATTGCTCGTTAGGGATCCCCCAACTGGCATTTTTGTGATAGTTTCCCTCCTCGGCATCAATTGTAGCTCTTTCTGCTGCCTCAAGAATCAATTTGACAGTCTCGGCCAGGTTCAAACGCCCCGTTAATGATTTGCCCAACGCTAACTCTCCCCCGCATCTCGTCTTTCAGCTCCTCAGGCCCCTCGATCACCACCTGTCCACGCCAGGTGAACACGTGGTCGGCGATTTGCCACAGGCCGCCGGAGCGGAACCGGACGATAAGGCAATCTCCATCTTCGTCAATGATTTGCGCGGGATGAAAGCGCCAGTTGCGCGCTAGTTCCACGGCATCTGGCAGCACGCGCAGGACCACATCGTATTGCTGCTCTTCGCGCCAGATACTGACCGATCCAGCCATCCAGGCATCGAGATTCCAGCTCTCGGGCGGTACCCCGCGCTGTGCTGACACGACCGCCTCTTCCATCCGGTCGAGCCGGAACGGGACGGGATCGCCATCGCGATCGGGAAATTTGCCGAGCAGATAGGTCACGGGACCATGGATCAGCCCGTAAGGGATCACGCAGCGATGCTTCGCCTCCTCCGCGCCATCGCGCCAGTACGCAAATTCAAGGCAATGGCCTAACAGGATCGCCTGCTGCGCGGCGTGCAGCGCATCGGGGGTTGCCTCGACAATCGGGCCAGGACGGAAAGGCAGACGCTGCAGCCGGGAAAGCGGGTCGAGATCGGGATCGAGCGAGCGCTTCTCCACGGCATCGAACGATCCCTTGAGCTTCCCCAGCAGGCTGACCAGCATCGGCCCTTGCGCGCTGCCTTCGCGGGTGCGGGCATCTGCCTCGGTCTGCAATGCGGCCAACTCTGCCACACTCGGGCGGGCGAAGGCGCGGCGCAGGCTTTCGCGGATGCGAAAGCGCTTGCGGCGGTCGTCCTGTCGCTCCTCAACGTCGAAATGCAGGGCAACAATATTGCGCATCCGCTCTGCCGTGCGGCGGTTGACGTCCAGCGCATCCGCCATTTCATCCAGCGTCAGGCCTTCGCCCGGTTCGGCCAGCAAATGAACCAGCTTCAGGATGCGGTCGAGCTTGGACATGCGCTGGATCATGCAGGCGCAGCCTTCCCGGCCAACCCGCGCGCCACCACCATCATCGCTTCGGTATCGCGGCGGCAATAGGCCTTCAGACCCTCTTCCAGAACCCAGCGGCGGGTGGGATCGGTGTCAGGATCGATCGCCTCGAGCCAGGCCTGTTGCGCTTCGCTCCCGTCCTTCACTTCCAGGGCCGCATAGCTCTCACCCCCCAGGGTCGGCAGTACCGCCTTGATCGACCAGCTGCCGCGCTGATCGCGGTGATACCAATATTCCTTGGCAATAGGCAGCAGATCGACCGTGCGCGCCGCCATCGCGCGCAGCCGTTTGGCATAGCGCGGGAGCGCATTGGCCAGATCGTTCAGCACACCGATCTCGAATGATGCGTTGTAGGCAATGATCGTCGCGTCGGCGGGAATTGCATCGATCAACGCCTTGGCGCAGGCTTCACGCGGATCGTTGCCGCTGGTGTCGAGGAATTCGCGGTGGCTGATCCGGCCATTGCGGGCCTGCAGGTGCAGCGAGAACTGGAATGGCACCTGCTGGAACGGACGCGTTCCGATCCAGCGCGGGATCGCAAAGTTGATCGTCTCGAAATCGAGCCAGACGCGCGGCCAGCCCCATTCCGCGATCGCTGTCCGTGCACCGCGTGCATCGTGAAAGGGCACATCGTCGCGCGTGGCGGCAAGGATGCGCGGTCCTTTGCCGGTTAGTTGTTTCTCATCGAGTTCGAGCAGGTCGTCCAACCCGCGTTCGCGCCATTTCCTGGCACTGGTATGGTGCAGAATTTCGACCGGCCATTCCGGACCTTCGGGCGCGTCCTTCCAGCACCATTCGGCAAATTCGCAATCAAAGGGCGTGCTGCAATGGGGGCCGGGATCGATTTGCGGCTCTTCACCTGCGAGCATGTCCCGGGCCGCCTGAACCACCTGGCTCCGTTCCCGAGCTGTCTGGTCAATAGCTGCAAGCAGCTCGGCATCCTTGAACAGGCCATCGAATTCATTTTCGGCCTTCAGCGTAAAGGCGGTGTCGATATGCCGGATTGCCGCACCGGCCAAGGGGACGCCAGCCTCCCGCAGAACCCAGGTCTGGGTCGCCAAATCGCCGTGATAGACCTCTTTGACCTTGCCAGCGCTCTTGACCTCGACCATGCGCCAGCCCTTGCGGCCTGCGTGCTCGAGAATGTCCACGCGCACCAGAATCCCATCGTGTTCGAACGTCGCTTCGAAGATCGGTCCGTTGTGACCATCATCCAGTAACTGACGGGTAGTCTTGAGTGCGGCACGCAAATCCGGTTCGGCTTCGACCATCACGCCGCCATGGCACTGCGAACAGGCAAGTTCACCAACCGAATGTCCGGTGGCAAAGCGCGCTTTTGCGCTGTCATCCACTTCAGCACGCTCAGGCGCATGAACCTGCTGCCACAAGCGGCGCGGACATTGCTCAAAGGCGGCAATCTTGGACTTAGAGAGGCCAAAGCGGCGGGTGGGTGCGTTCTTCATGATCTTGGATTTGGCCGAGGAAAGGTGCGGCGTAAAGATATGCGCAGAATTTCAGCGACCATTTTTGACGTAGTTTATCGATCCCCTGAACCCATGGCCGAGTGAGCGCCGCAGGGACAATCGCATGGACGTCCATTCTTGGTGCCACAAACAAACTAGGCCCATGTTGAAGTGCTGTCTAACGGCTAAAGCCTTCGCCAATCATTTAATTGCCACGCGTAGCATACATGGAATATCGAAAGCTTAGTCGACTGTTGTCCCGACGGCCGCTCCTAAGAGCAGACGTTCCGGTCTGTCCAACAAAGCTGCCGTTTAGCCCGACCGAACTTTCTTTGCTGAAGAGCCACATTTCATTCGACTTCATTTGAAAACGAAGCATTGCTGTTTGGCGTGAACCGCAGGGTCAGACTCTGCGTGCCACCCCGACTGGCTGACCAGCGGGGCTCTAGGTGGTGGAAGCGGCATAGTGCCGCTCCGAAATGGAGAACCACCCATGACAAAGACCAAAACGAACAAAACAAAAGCCAGCGATGCAAACAAGGCAAAGGCGATCCCGACAAAGCATCAGCAGGTTATCGATCTACTGACCCGGGAAGGCGGCGCGACACTCGAAACCATGTCGATCAAGGTCTGCTGGCTACCTCACTCGACCCGCGCCTTCATGACTGGCCTCAAGAAGAAAGGCTATGTGCTTACTAGCGAGAAGGTCGCAGGCGTTCGCCACTATCGCGTGACAACCACTCCAGTCGCCTGATCATGTCGCAGGCCAAACTGAATGCCAAACTCAACGCGCTGGCGACGATGTCGCCAGCGCAACTGCGTGCAGAGTGGAAGATGTTGTCCGGTGAGGATTTACCCAACACGCCAGCAAGTCTGATGCGTCACTTGATTGCCTATCGCTTGCAGGAAAAGCAGCATGGCAAATTGCCGGTGCAGATCGAACGCCAACTTGAACGAATGACTGTAGGACGAGGGCAGGGCAGTCCGAGGTCTGGCATCGTCGAAGATAAAGGCGTCGGCTCGGCTTACCCTCAAACGCCCATCCTGCACGGCACAAGGTTCTTGCGCGAATGGAACGGCAGAACCATAGCCGTGACCGCAATCGAAGGTGGGTTTGATTGGGATGGTGAGGTTTATCGCTCACTCTCGGAGATCGCGCGCAAAGTTACTGGAGCACATTGGTCCGGACCTAGGTTTTTCGGGTTGAAGAAGAGACAGGGCTAAGATGACTGGACCACGCAAACTCATCCGCTGCGCCGTCTACACGCGCAAGTTATCGGAAGATGGACTGGAGCAGGAGTATAACAGCCTTGATGCGCAATATGATGCCTGTGCAGCTTACGCCCAGAGCCAGCGCCACGAAGGCTGGACGCTGGTCAAGGACCGTTATGACGATGGCGGCTTTTCGGGCGGAACAATGGACCGACCTGCGCTCAAGCGATTGCTAGCGGATGTCGAGGCAGGAAAGATCGATATCATCCTGCTCTACAAGATCGACCGACTGACCCGCTCGCTGTCGGACTTCGCCAAAATTGTTGATATACTCGACAAACGGCAAGCAAGCTTCGTTTCGATCACCCAGTCGTTCAACACCACAACCAGCATGGGGCGTCTCACGCTCAACATGCTGCTGTCATTCGCACAATTTGAGCGTGAGGTCACCGGCGAGCGTATACGTGACAAGATAGCCGCGTCAAAACGAAAGGGCATCTGGATGGGCGGTCCGGTGCCACTTGGCTATGACGTATTGGATCGGAAGCTGGTGGTGAAAGAGAACGAAGCCCAACTCGTCCGCCATATCATGCGGCGCTATCTTGCGCTGCGCTCGGTCCGCCAATTAGTCGAGGAACTCGACCGCAATGGACATCGTACCAAGGTGCAGAAGCTTAAAACTGGCGCCACTCGGGGCGGCTGCTCCTTCCGTGTCGGTAATCTCTACCATCTTCTTTCGA
>CAYRDQ010000012.1:0-74538 GCA_964423155.1 uncultured Sphingorhabdus sp. | reverse complement strand
GCCGAACGAAGGCCTCGCTGATTTACAAGGCCACGGGAAACCTGCGCGCTATCCAGATTCTCTTGGGGCATTCAAACATCGAGAATACTGTTCGCTATCTCGGGGTCGATATCGACGATGCAATTTCTCTGGCAGAACGCACGGAAATCTGAATGCACGGCTCCCTGTTGCAACAGGGAGCCACCTTCTTTCGTGTTGATCGTGCGACTCCTTTTGGAGCGATGGAACGGCACCTTTGATATCTGAAACGTTAGTGAAATTGGTACATCGCACTTCCTGTATCATAGCTCATCAGCCGACCTTGCAGGCAGCGTTAGATAGCCAGCTCCTGCTGCTAGCAAAAGACCGACACAGACGTTGAGTGCCGCTGCATAGTTCCCGGTTGTGTCATACAGCCGGCCAAAACCGAGAACGCCCACAGCGCTTGCCACAAGGCTCGCGGCGAAAATACCGCCATAGGCTTGGCCATACACCCTATGCTGGAAGTGACGGGAGACGAAATAGCCGAGAAAATCGCTTTCGCCACCTTGCATCAGGCCGATGCCGATAATTGCGATTGCCGTAAGCGTCAGGCCGTCGGCCTGGTTGATCAAGACACAGCTGAGCGCGGCGAAGGCGGTAACCGATGCGGCAACAAGCTTTGCCGACATCCGGTCGACCAGCCAACCAATGGCTAGCCGACCCGCCAGCACGGACGCGCTGAATAGCGACACAAGCAGAGCGACTTGAGCCGGCGCGTGACCCTGGTCGGTCAGCAGGGGCGCCAATTGCGTTAAGGCTCCGCTAGCTGGTATATTGACGAGCACCATTATGGCCACAAGATGCCAGAACAGGCGATGTCGATACACGGATCCGTCCTGGCCTTCCAATGCGACAGCGGCTTGGGCAGCTGGTCCCGGTTGGCGAGCCAATACCAGCGCCAATGTCGGTGCTCCGATGAAAAAGGCCAGTGCTGCAAGCAGGCCATAGCCCGCTTCGACGCCGTAACGCACGATCGTTGCCGACAGGACAGGAGCCAGCACCAAGGCGGATAGTGACAACCCCGAAGTGACGACGCCCAACGCCAGTCCACGATGGCGGGAGAAGCGCGTCACGACAGGGCGTGAATAGACAAGGCTGGTTGTTGCAGGTGCCAGACAGCCCAGCATCAGCATGAGTGCCAGGAACTGCCAATAGCTCCCATCCATCAGGGCGAGGCCGCAAAAGACAAGGCCCAATGCCACCGCGCTTAAGGGAGCTGTCCTTGCCACGCCAAAGCGGTCAACCAGCCGGCCAATGAAGGGGGCGGTTATGGCCCCTGCAAAAGCCAAAGCATTGCCGCGGCTGATCTCCCCTCGCGTCCAGCCATATTCCGCCTCAAGGGCTGAGACAAACAGGCTGCCGAGATATTGATACAGCCCGACGCCGACACCCATCGAAATCATTGCTGCCCCAACTGTCGGCCAATGGCGGCGCCAGTCATCAAGATAAGCTGACGCCTCCATAAGAGACTGTCCTAAAAACGGAACGTGGCGGCAACACCAAATGTCCGGGGATCGCCCTTGGCCTTGCGCGTTGCAGTGCTGCCCGGAAAAACCCCGTTCCGTAAGCCGAGCGAGCTATCCAGCGGCTGGTAGAACAAAGTATAGGCGTAGTCGGTGCCGGTCAAATTCTTGCCGAACAGCGCAACCGACCAGCGATCATCCGGTCCTTTCAGCGTGAAGCGCGCGCCGAGCAAAGCATAGCCATCCTCGATGGTGCTAGGATTGGCATCGGTTACCGAGCCAATGAATTGGTCTGAGATCAGCGACAGGTTCGTGTTCACATTAAAGCCCAGCCCGCTGGAGCCGATATCGCCCGACCAGTCGATACCGAAATTGCCACTCCATTTGGGTGAGAAGGTAGCAGGCTTACCCTTCAGATTCTGCACTCCGCCAAGACCCGGCAGGCCGGATGCCGCGGGGAAGTTGGTGAACTTGGAATCGAGATAGGCGATGGAGCCGGAAAAGCTCAGGCCTTGGGTCGGCTTCAATACTAGATCGAATTCCGCACCTTGCTGGCGCAAATTGCCTGCATTGCGGATCACGAAGCTGACCCCATCGAAGCTGCGATCCTGATAGCCGCTGATATCCATGCGGTACAGGGTGATGTTCGCACGCACGCTGTCATCGAGCCAGCTCGTCTTCGCGCCGATTTCGTAGTTTTTGGTGTTTTCGGCATCATAAAGCCGCCGCGTCGATATAAGTACATTTCCGGGGCCGAAAGTCGACAGCGCAGGCGTACCGCCGCCCGAATTATAGCCGCCCGATTTGTACCCCGTCGAATGATTGGCAAAGATCAGGACATCGTCAGTCGGCTTGTAGTTCAAGCTGATCCGATAGGTGAATTTTTCGTCCTTGATTCCCGGCAAAGTCAAAACCTCGGGCGCGCGCAGGCTGGCAACAAATGGTGTGGAAATGCGCTGGGCGTAGCTGCCGCTCTTCTTGTCCTGGGTCCAGCGACCGCCCAGGGTCAGCGTCAGCGGATCGGCGATATGGATAGACATCTGGCCATAGGCAGCGAGACTGTTGACGGTCTGGAAAACATCCTGATCGGTTGCATTCTGGCCGCCATTTGTTGTTAAGAAAGTGTTGCACGCCGCCCGCTGCGCGGCCACAGCCACCAGCAGGTTGCAGAATTGCGCGCCCATATTCAGCTGTTCATCAAGGCGGTATTTTTCCTGGAAATAGTAGAGACCGCCAACGAAATCGACCATACCGCCCAGCCACTCACGCTCAGGCGAAATGAATTGCAATTCGTGGTTCTGGCTACCCGAACGGAACTGTCCAACGCGCGATGCAATCTGCGCGGGGGTGAAGACGATGTCGCCGTCGACCTGGTCATTCTCCCAGCGGCGATAGCTGTTGATCAGGCGGAGCTTGAGACCGTTAAGATCGAGCGTGGCGTCGCTGCCAAAGCCCCAATTCTTGTCGTTGAGCGATGCAGTGGTGAACTGATTGGCCTTGTTGTCACGCAAGTTGATATCGGGGCCGCCCCCAGTACGCGATTGCAGCGTGGCAAGTTGGGCGGCTGAAATGGTCGAAGGGTCAAGATCGAAATTGGCAAATCCGTCGCCCTTAGTTTTGGCGTAGTCACCGCGCAGGATCAGTTCGAGATTGCCGAATTCACCTTTCACTGCCCCGCGAAAACTTTGATCGTCCGATTGCCCGTAACGCTGGCCGTCCAGCCGGTTGGTCCAATAGCCATCGAACCACGAGCCCCGCCCCGCAAAGCGGGCTGCGACATTCTCAGCGATGGGAATGTTAACATGGCCATCGACAACATAGCGGTCGGCGGTGGCATATTCAGCGGAAATTTTTGCGGAAAACTCATATTCGGGCAGCCCCGTGCGCAGCGACAGCGCGCCGACGCTGGCATTGCGTCCGAACAGCGTTCCCTGAGGTCCGCGCAGCACTTCTGTGGCGGAGATATCCATAAAGGACCCCAATATCGCCCCGGCCCGCGGCACATAGACCCCATCGACGAAAATCGCGACGCTCGGTTCGATCGTCGAATTGCCTTGCGCCCCGATCCCGCGCACATTGACCCGGACCGCGGCAACACTGGTCGAGCGCACTGTCTGAAAGTTGGTGGCGACGCGCCCCAGTTCCTGCACATTAGAGACATTTGCCGTCTCCAGTTTCTCGCCGCTGAATGCCGCGATGGAAACTGGCACATCCTGAAGGTTCTCTGCACGTTTTTGCGCGATTACTATGATTTCATCACCTGCTGCCTCTTCTTCTGCCACGGGAGATTCCTGTGCCAATGCCTGCGCTGGAACAACAAGAATTCCGACCATCGGCAAAACGGTCGTCCACAGTCTCGATTGTGCTTTCATTGTTCAACTCCCCTATATGGTTTTGATCGGGGGGCAGCACTTGACGGCCATGTTGTCTACTGGGGCAAACCGGGAATTCACGTACGTGAAGCTTTATCGTTTTCAGTCTTCGGATTTCACATATGTAAAGCGCTGCGAGCGTCAAACCAGACGCTCTGCTCCGGCCCAATACGTGTCCCGCACCGCTTTCTTTAAGATCTTGCTGTTTGCGTTACGCGGAAAGTCCTGCACAAAGTCGACTTGCTTGGGCGCTTTCACGCTGCCCAGACGCGTTTTGCATTCCTGCTGGATCGTTATTGCGTCAATTTCGGCGTCTGCGTCGAGACTGACAACGGCAGTTACAACTTCACCCCATTTTTCATCGGGTGCCCCAATGACCACACATTCACGGACGCCCGGTAATGCCGAAATTACTGCTTCGACCTCACTTGAATACACATTAAAGCCGCCGGTTATGATCATGTCCTTTTTGCGATCGATAATCGTCAGAAAACCCAGATCGTCGATGATACCGATATCGCCTGTTAGGTGCCAGCCATTGCGTCGAATTTGGGCGGTAGCCTCAGGATTCTCAAAATAGCCTTCGCAAACGAAATCGCCCTTGACCACTATCTCTCCCGCTTCGCCGCGCGGCAGCAAATGGCCGTCATCGTCCATAATGCCAAGTTGCGAGGATTTTGTCGCGCGCCCCACGCTACGCAATCTCGCATCGGGGGCAATCTGGCCATCGATGAAATGATCCTCGGCGCGCAGGCGGGCGATCAACAAAGGCGCTTCGGTCTGCCCGAAGCCGCCGACCATTACCGGACCCAGCCTGATTAGAGCACGCCTCAATTGGGCGACCGATATAGGTGCCGAACCATAAGCGACACTTCGCAACGACGAGAGATTGGCAGTTTCAAGACCCGGATAGTCGAGCAGCGCATAAATTGCTGTCGGCGGCAGAAACAGGTCGGTCACGCCATAGGTCTCAATCGCGGCAACGATACGCGCAGGATCGACTTGGTCGAGAATGACCGTCGTTCCGCCGCGGTAGATTACCGTCAATGCGATGCGACCGCCGACATGCGTCATCGGTGCAGCGGCCAAATTGACCAACGGTCCCGTATCGCTTTCCGCCGCCGTCCCTTTCAGCAACGCAACCCAATTACGATTTGAGAGTGCGACGGCCTTCGGCAGCCCTGTGGTCCCGCCGGTCATCGGGATCATGACGATGTCGGTCGGTTTGGCTTGATGAGCAACGCTGGCCGCCGATTGACGCGATATCCATTCGGCAAAAACGCCATCGAGGCAGAGTGCAAGCTTCACATCCGGATGTTGGTCGGCAATCCTGTCGGCGGCTTCGTCATAGACACTGTGATAGAAGACAGCGTCGCAGCCAAATGCCTTTAGCAACGTCAGATTGTCGGCAAGCGAATTCCGCGGATTGATCGGAACCCAGATGCCACCCGCCCGGATGATGCCGAGTGTCGCAACCACCGACCAGATGTTATTGGGGCTGAACACCGCGCCACGCATGCCAGGTGTAAAGCCCGTCGCATTCAATCCATTCGCCACCCGCACCGAGGCGTTTCGTACCTCGTGAAAACTTAGACGCTCCTGCCCGTCGATGAGGCAAGGCTGGTCGCCGAAACGATCACAGGCCTCATCGATCAGGCTGATGAGCGTTTCGGTCATGCTGCTCGTCTATTCCGGACCATCCGCGTTTGTAAGATAGCCAGAATGAAAAATGCCACAAGCAGCCCGAGAAATACCCCCCTCAGCGCAGGCGATTGCGGAGAATCTGCAAAGGGATGCCCAGCCGGTATTCGGGTCAATGTTTCCGTTGCCCCCGGGATCAGGTGGCATAACAGCGTGAAGGAAATCGCAACCGAACTGCCCACCTGGCGCCACGAACCAGCGACAGCATTGCGACCGAGATAGAGGCCCGCGCCGATCGCGAGCAGCGCCAGGATCGCCAATATGTGTCCAGGGCCAAATCCGCCATGCCTGAAAATCCCAAACGCCGTCAGCGCAGTCAGTGCGGTCGTGACCAGATACGTCTTGCCGAGCCCCGTATCGGCCGTGATTTCGCCGCGTGAAGCTAAAGCTGCTATGCCGCTTGCCAAGGCGACAAGCGAGAGCAGCGTATGCACCCAGCCCAAAGTCGTAAACTCAAACATGGTTTCCCCCCACAATTTCCATTGCCCCGAGCTTAGCCGTCGCAAACACCCATTGCCAGCAAGGCGACTTAATGAGGCCCCGATTCCACATATATGCAGTTGGATGAAAGCCCATGTCACAGATGCCGCCGCAGCGCCTCAAGGATCATATCCTGCCTGGCCGTGATCCGCTCTATGGTGCCCCCCACACCTATCGCCATCGGCACGTCATTGTCGTGGACCGGCAGCATCATCGCAACAACCGCAGCGCCATGTGTCATCGATCCGCGCGTTATCGCAAAGCCGTCGCGCCGTGCCCTTGAAACGACATTGACAAAATCATGCTCGTCGACGCGAGAAGTGCCATCGGGTCGTTCCGCATTGTTCCGGCGTACGATCGCCCGTACCTCCGCTTCGCCCATCCGTGTCATCAACATCGTTCCCGTCGCGGTCGAACTCAACGGGCGGAGTGTGCCAACCGGAATATGAAGGCGCACCGGGTAGCTTGAGGGCGTTATATGGACATATTGCACCATTGCCCGAACTTGCTGCGCCACGATCACGGTGTCGCCGGTATCTTCGCTGATCGCCTGCACCAGGTCGCCCAGCCGGTTGTTTTCGAGCATAGTTTGCTGCAACCATTCGCCCAGCAGCGCCACCCGGTAGGTCGCCCGATAGCGCCGGTCCTTGGCATCATAGGCAAGATAACCCATAGTTAACAGCGACTTGAGCAGAACAGATGCGCTCGATTGCGGGATAGCAAGCGCGGTCGCCACCTCGCTCATGCTCACTGCTGTGCGGACGTTGCCCAGATATTCGAGCAGCGCCAATACGCGCCCCGCCGATTTTACGACGCCATCGGCCATGTGCCTATAACCCCATCCGGTCCGCGCGCTCGATAACGTTATTGAACAGGCGGATGGTTGCAGCGTCCACCATCATGCCATCGACATTGACCGAACCAATCCCTTGCGAGGTCGCCTCGGCATAAGCAGCGGCGAATTTCCGGGCCATCGCAACTTCTTGCGCTTTTGGGGAAAAAAGCTCGGTCGCCGCATCGACCTGCGAGGGATGGATCGCCCATTTACCAACCATGCCGAGGGCCAGAGCTCGCCGACATTCGGTGGCATAACCGTCCGAGTTGGAAAAATTCGCATAAGGACCATCGACGGCATCGATACCCGCAGCGCGGCAGGCCATCGCCATACGGAAGCGTGGATAGTGCCATAAATCGCCCGGATAGGTGGGATTTGGCCCAAGCTCGGCGATCGCAATGCCCTGGCTTGCCGAATAGTCCCCCATGCCGAGGATTAAGGCTTCGAGACGCGGCGAGGCTTCGATGATGTCTTCCATGTTGCGTAACGCTTCGGCCTCTTCGATCAAAGCCTCCAGCCCGATTTTCTTGGTCAGTCCCAGTTTCTTCTCGAGCTGTGTCAGCATCAGGTCTACAAAGCGGACATCCGCGGGCCGCGTCGCCTTTGGTATCATGATGGTATCAAGGTTCTCGCGCGCGCCAGTGACGACTTCGATGATATCATCGTGGCACCATTCGGTTTCTACGTCATTGATCCGCACGCAACGTGTCTTCGTACCCCAGTCGAGCGTGTTGAGAGCGTTCACGACCGTCTGCCGGGCGGCGGTTTTGGCGTTGGGTGCAACAGCATCCTCAAGATCGCAAAAGACATGATCGGCATTCGACGCAGCGGCCTTAGCAAGGAACTTCTCGCTCGATCCGGGAACCGCTAGCTGGCAACGGCGCAGGCGCTTCGGTCTGTCAGTCATCTTCATCATCCTTCTTTACTCGTCCGCCCAATGGCTGCGGCGCTTCAAAAGAACGGTGCGTTCGCCGGAAAAGACCAGGTCGTCGCGCTGGTTGGTGCCATAATGGCGGAAGGTGACAATGCCTGCATCGTATCGATCCGCAGCCTTCACCTCAAGGACTTCGGACCACGCATAAAGCGTATCGCCATGCACAACTGGCGTTTTCAGGCTGATATTGTCCATTGCCAGCTCTGCCAGCGCCTGTTCGCAGCAGTCCTGGCTGGCCAGCCCCATGATGATCGAGAAATTGACTCCGCCATAGGAAATGCGCGTTTTGAAGGGCGTAGCCTGCATGGCATCTTCGTTGAAATGCGCTTGCGCGGTGTTCATCACCATATTGGTGATCAGCACATTTTCCAGCGCCTCCACGGTCTTGCCTCGCGCATGACGGAAGACCTGGCCGACGGCAAAATCCTCAAAATAATTGTCTTTTCCTGTGAGCGCTGAGGTTTTCATGACGGCACTCCTGACGCGCGCAGGCGCACGATGTTGGCGCGTTCGAAATCGATCACCCGCGCACCATTCTGATTGAATCCTTCGGTAGCCCAGCGGACAATGCCGTTGGCCGGGTTCGATTGCGAAACACGGGCATCCATCGTCGTGCTGATCGCGGTCAGCGTGTCGCCGGGGTAGACCGGCTCGTGGTAGCTAAGCTTGTAGACCCCGATAAACGGCCCGCCAATTTCGCTGCAATCCTCGACGCTCAGCCCCAATATCGTGTTGAACACCAGCAGCGGGTTGACCACCAGATCGGGATGGCCATGCGCCTTTGCATATTCGCGGTTCGAATAAAGCGGGTTGTAGCTCAGCGTCAGCGTGGTGAAGGTCAGCGTGTCGCTCTCGCTGATCGTCCGGCCCCAATGGTGGTGAAACACCTGTCCGACGGCGAAATCTTCATACAGATGGCCCTTGGGCCAAATCTTGGCGCGTTCTCGAAAATCGGTCTCGGACATGCTGCCTCCTTTCAGCTGCCTATTGATATATCCGCTTCACATAGCAAGATATTGGTATCCATACTTCACATATGTGAAGCCGCTTTCTCTGCGATCATGACGGTCGGGCCATTGGTGTTGGCCGAGGTGATCGTCGGCATCACTGACGCATCGACAACATAAAGCCCCTCCATTCCGATCACCCGACATTTGCTGTCAACAACCGCCATGCGGTTGGCAGGAGACCCCATCCGGCATGTGCCCGCGGCATGATACATGGATTCGGCATGTTCGCGCAGAAATGCCAGCGTTTGTTCGTCGCTGTTGATATCCGGCCCCGGCCAATATTCGCGCGCGACATGTTCTTTCAGCGGGCTGGTCGCAAACAACTTCCGGTTGAAGCGATATCCCCCCAGAAAGGTTTGCTGGTCGCGCTCGGTCGCCAGATAATTGGGCAGGATGGCGGGCGTATCGCGGGGGTCGGCCGACCGCAGCTTGATTTCCCCGGTCGATTCAGGGCGCAGTAGTCCGCATGATGCGGTCAGCCCCGGGAAGTCGTGGATCACCATATCACCGGTTTCCGATACCTCTGCCGACAACGGACGAAACGACATTTGCACATCCGGACGATCGGCATCGGGCATGATCCGCACGAAAGCGGCCGCCTGGCATGCACCAAGATTGAGCCAGCCCCTTTTGCCCATCAGATATTTCAGCGCCTGCCGCACGGCCCCAAGCCCAACCAGATCGCGATTGGCGGACAAGCCGGGTTCCTTCGCCTCGGCAATGCAATATGCGTAAACATGATCCTGCAAGTTCTGGCCAACGCCCGGCAGGTCATGCACCACATCCAGTCCGACAGCCTTGATGCCATCGGCAGGCCCAATGCCTGAGAGCATCAGCAGCTGCGGCGAGTTAACCGCCCCGCCACAGCAGATGACGGCCCTGTTAGCGCACGCCGAAATCGTGCGGCCGTCTTTCAGATAGGCCACCCCAGTTACGTGCTTACCTTCTGTCGCAATCTTCAGAACGAGCGCCCCGGTCTTTACCTTCAGGTTCGCCCGCTTTTCAGCAGGTCGCAAATAGCCTGCCGCCGTTGAACAGCGCACACCGTCGCGGATGGTCGCTTGCGGACGGCCAATTCCATCCTGCACACCGCTATTGAAATCATCGGATGCACAGAACCCCGCCGCAACGCCCGCCTCGATATAGAGCCGCCCTGCCGGATCACTAACGCGCAGGTCCTGCACCGCCAGTGGGCCGCCAACGCCATAGCTTTCGGACTCGCCCCGCTCCTGATCCTCTGCCTTTTTAAACCAGGGCAGCACATCGTCCCAGCCCCAACCAGTCGCCCCTTGCTGCACCCACAGCGCATAATCGTCGGGATGTCCGCGCATGTAGACCATGCCGTTAATCGCGCTTGATCCGCCCAGTGTCTTGCCGCGCGGCCAGTACATCCGCCGACCCGCCATGGTGGACAACGGATCGGTCATATAGCCCCAGTTATATTTGCCAGGCCTGAACACCCGGCTCGTGCCCGCAGGGATTCGTAGCATCAGGCTGCTGTCGCGCGGACCGGCCTCCAGCAGCAGCACTCTGTTGCGCGGATTCTCGCTCAAACGGGCCGCCATCACACATCCCGCCGAGCCAGCGCCGATAATGATATAGTCCCATTCCTCTCCCATTAGGGTAGAATGGCAAGGAACGACGCTCACCGCCACAAGGCCCGCATATCGGAACCAAGTTTCCACATATGTGAAGCGGTTAGCGATGGCCCTGACCCAAGTGATCCGCCATTAATCATCGTCTATGGAGATGAGGATCAGCGGGCATGCACGACACATGGCAACCTTTCATTGACGGCAGACCGGACATTGATGAAGCCCGGGCCACCCTGACGCTCAAAAACCCGCGTACGGGGCAAGAGCGCGGTGCCGTTGCGCTGTGCAATGAAGGCGATGTCGCCAAAGCCGTTGCTGCAGCTAGAGCCGCATATGTCGAATGGTCATCCAGGCGCCCGATCGAGCGCGGACGCATCCTCACTGAGATCGCCCGACTGATCAGAGCCGAGATTAACGCATTCGCGGAAACTGAAAGCCTGGAAACCGGTAAGCCACTTTGGCAGCTGCCGATAGAGCTGGAATATGCCGCGCAATATTTCGAGCTCTATGGCGGCCTAGCCACCGCGCTCAATGGAGAGCAGATCGACCTGGGCAGCGCGTTCCACGCCTATACCAGGCGAGAGCCCTATGGCGTCGTTGGCGTTATCATTCCCTGGAATGCCCCACTCAACCAATCCTCGCGCAGCATTGCGCCTGCACTTGCTACCGGCAATTGCGTCGTGGCCAAACCCTCGGAGTTTACTTCGGGCACACTTACGCTTTTCGCAAAGCTCGCAGTTGAAAAGGCGGGCCTGCCAGCCGGTGTGCTAAATGTCGTGACCGGCACAGGCGAATGCGTGGGTACTGCGCTGGTGCGGCACAGGGATGTACACAAAATCGCATTTACCGGGTCAGTACGTGCAGGCACCGAAGTTGCGCGCATGGCCGCCGAACGACTGATCCCTGCCACGCTGGAACTCGGCGGCAAATCACCCAACATCCTGTTCGAGGACGCCAATCTGGCCGAAGCCATCCCCGCCGCCGTCCGCGCTTTTGCAGTCAATGCAGGGCAAGTCTGCGTGGCGGGCACGCGGCTGCTGGTGCAGCGTTCGATCTTGGAACCTGTTGTCGGCGGTCTGAAACAGGCGGTCGCTATGCTGAAAGTCAGTGGCGGTGCCGATGCAATGATCGGGCCGATAACTACGCAGGCGCAGTATGAAAAAGTGCAATCCTATTTCGACATCGCGCGCGCCGAGGGTCTGAGCCCGGCTGCTGGAGGTCAAGTGCTCAACGATGGCAGCGGCGGCTGGTTCGTTGAGCCGACGCTCTATGTGATCGAGGACCGCAAGAGCCGGATCGCGACCGAGGAGATTTTCGGTCCCGTTCTCACCATCCTGCCCTTTGATGACGAAGCGGAGGCTATCGATATTGCCAACGACTCCGAATATGGCCTCGCCGCCGGAATATGGACCTGCGACGCCGGCCGAGCCCACCGTGTGGCCGCGGCGCTTCAGGCCGGTCAGATCCAAGTCAACCAATATGAAGTCGGCGGCGCGATCGAAATGCCTATGGGGGGCTATAAGGGCTCAGGCTATGGTCGCGAAAAGGGCATGGAGGCAATGTATGGTTACACCCATGTCAAGTCGGTGAACATGAAGCTCTAGGTGTTTAGTCACTGCTCCTTTGAGCAGGCCAACTAACCGTTCAAATTAAGATCAAGTCCCTGCAGCTTGCGGAACTCATCGGCCATCGGAACCTCCGCTTAACGAATGGCAGGTTTCGATGGTTCATTAAGCTAGCTGGAACGGCGGGAAAGTTGGCGTCTGCGGAAGCGAGAAAACTCACAACGAAAACTGCGATACTCAGATCCGGACCTGACTGCCCAGTTCGATCACCCGGTTGGCAGGCAGGCGGTAGTAATCCATGGCCGATTCGGATGCCTTGGACAGCCAAGCAAACAGGTGCTCGCGCCAAAGGGCCATGCCGGCTACTTCCTTGGCCGCGATCAGTTTCTGACGGCTAAGAAAATAGCTGGTCCGCATCGGATCGAGCGCTATGCCGTGTTCGGCCAGCGGGGCCAGATCGCGCGGCACGTCGATCTCTTCGGTAAATCCATAGCGCATGATGACGCGGTGAAAGCCCGCGCCGAAGGGTTGCAGGTGCAGCCGGTCCTGCGGATCGGCCTGCGGCTGCTCGGCCACTTCGATGGTCAAGATCACGACATGATCGTGCAGGACCTGATTGTGCTTGAGGTTGTGCAGCAGCGCGGGCGGGACACCCTCTTTCGCGGCGGACAGGAAAATCGAGGTGCCTTTCACACGACGCACCGATTTGCCGGTCGATTTGACGAAAGCCTCTAGTGGGATAGCATCGGCTTCAAGCTGGACGCGCAGGATGCCGCGGCCTTTAGCCCAGGTGGTCAGGACCGTGAAAATCACCCCCGCGACGAGTAGCGGTACCCAGCCGCCATCGGCGACCTTGGCAATATTGGACAGGAAGAAGGCCGTGTCGACCAGCGCGAACAGGCCGATCGTGACAGCTGCTGCCCAGCGGCTCCAGCGCCATACCTTGAACAGCAGGAAGGCCAGCATGGCCGTTGTGATCAGCATCGTCCCGACCACCGAGATGCCATAGGCTGAAGCCAGCCGCGTCGATTCCCCGAAGCCGAGCACCAGCACCAGCACCATGATCAACAGGCCCCAGTTGATCACCGGGATATAGATCTGTCCGGCGGCCCGGGCGCTGGTGTGCAGGATCTTCAAGCGCGGCAGGAAGCCCAGCTGGATGGCCTGATGGGTAACGGAGAACGCGCCGGAAATGACCGCCTGGCTGGCAATTATCGTCGCGCAGGTGGCCAGAAATATCAGCGGCAGCAGCGCCCATTCCGGCGCCATCAGGTAGAACGGATTTTCCACCGCGGCCGGATTGGACAGCAGTAGCGCGCCCTGGCCCATGTAGTTGATCAGCAGGCAGGGAAAGACGATCGCAACCCAGCTGAGCCCGATCGCCTTGCGGCCGAAATGGCCCATGTCGGCATAAAGCGTTTCGGCCCCGGTGACGGCAAGGAAGACCGATCCCATGGCCAGGAATGCCAGTTTGGGATCGTAGCGAAAGAATTCCGCCGCCCACCAGGGGTTGAAGACGGTGAGGATTTCCGGATGGGCCGCGATGTTGACCACGCCGAGCACGGCCAGGGCAGCGAAATAGATCAGTACGATCGGGCCGAACAATGCCCCGACCCGCGCCGTGCCGTGCGACTGGATGAAAAACAGGCACAGCAGGATCAGCGCCGCGATCGGCAGCACCAGTGGTTCAAGCCGCGCCTCGACAATCGTAAGACCTTCGACCGCCGAGAGGACCGAGATGGCCGGTGTCAGCATGGCATCGCCGTAGAACAGCGCAGCGGCCAGCACGCCCAGCACCAGCAGCACCGCCTTGCGCCGTTCATCCAGGTGGTTCGAGATCAGGGCGAGGAGCGCGAACGATCCGCCTTCGCCACGATTGTCGGCGCGCATTGCCACCAGCACATATTTGATCGTGACGATCAGCGTCAAAGACCAGAAGATCAGGCTGAGCACACCGAAAATGTGCAGTCGGTCTACCGCCATCGGGTGTGGCCCGATGAAGCTCTCCTTCATGGCATAAAGCGGGGAGGTTCCGATATCCCCGAAGACCACGCCGATCGCCCCCAGCATCAGGACAGAAAGGCCGTCTTTTTGCGGGGTTTCGGGTGGCTGGGACGGATCAGCGGGTGAAGCACCTTCTGGCGCGGCATCGGGAATTGTCATGCCCTTTTTGTGAGCCTTTTCGGCATAAAGATTCCATGTGGAATTGCGGGAGAAGGACTATAATTCCTCGACGGCGCCCGATCCGAAGCGCAAACCGCAGCGATGGACTCGATAGCTTCTTTGAACCGCCGTTTAACCCCGCTGGGGACCGCTCTGGCCGGCTATGCCGGTGCCCTGCTTCTAGTGGCCACGTCCACCTTGCTTGGCCTGCTCATTCAGGCACGCTGGGGCAATTCGCAGGTCGGGATGCTCTATCTGCTGCCTGTGCTGGTTGCGGCAATTTATGCCGGACTGGTGCCGGGCCTGGTCGCGGCTATGGCGTCGGCACTGGCCTTCAATTACTATTTCACAGCCCCTTATCACACTTTCATCATCCACAGCCCGACGGATATCGTTACCGTGGTTATGCTGTTCGTGGTCGCGGCAGTATGCAGCCAGCTCGCCGCATCGGTCCGCCAGCAGGCGCAGCTGGCGGCTGATCACGCCGCCCGCAATGCCACGATTGCCGGCTTTGCCCGCCAGCTACTTTCGACTCGGGGCGAGCGCGAAGTGGCCGAAGTCTGCACCGCGCAGCTGGCGCGGCTGTTTTCCTGTCACGTCACGATCCTGTCCAGTCAGGACGAATTACGGCCGCTTGCCAGCCACCCGGCCGACATTGCCCTCAGCCCAAGCGACCTTGCGGCTGCAACTTTCACGCAGCAGTCCGGAGAACCTTCCGGGCGCGGACAAAAGCGTGCCTGGCAGGCAGATTGGCAATTTCATCCCGTAGGCGCGGGAGACCACATCCTCGCTGCGATCGGCCTTGCTCGCGACGATGGTCTACCGCCAGTGGGCGAGGATCGTAGGCTGCTGTTCGATAGCCTTCGCGACCAAATGGCCCTGGCTTTCGAACGGGCCCAGCTGGAATTTGCAGCGCGGGACAGCGCGGCGCTTCGGGCGCGGGACCGACTGCGTTCAGCCCTGCTGATGTCGATCGGCGATGATATAAAGCCGCGACTCAAGGCGGCCCAGACAGCCGTCCGGGCTTTGCGCCGGGCCGGTACGGCTGATCGGGCGCTGGTCACCCAACTTGATGGAGAGATCACGGGGATCGAGCGGCACATCGACAACCTCGTCGATGTCGGGCCAGCCGAGCAGTATGAAGCGATCGAGCTGGGTGATCTTACAATTGATCTGCACCGCCGCAAGGTGACACGCGCCGGCGAGGTGGTGCGCCTGACACCGAAGGAGTTCGCCGTCCTTGCCGAACTCACCAAGCATGCGGGCCGCGTCCTAACCCACGCCCAACTACTACGCGCCGTTTGGGGCCCGGCGCAGCAAGACCATGTCGATTACCTGCGGGTCGCGGTGGGAGCTCTGCGCAAGAAGCTCGAGCGCGATCCCGCACGCCCAGAGCTGATCCATAACGAACCGGGTGTGGGCTACCGACTGGTGGCGCAAAGCCCTGATACCAGCCGCACACGGGTATCGCATTTCAGTTGAACGAATGGCCGGTTTTGACAACTTCGTTCGGAGGCGGGGACGGCGGCTTTGTTAGCGACTACTGCCGCTGCTCGCGGCCTTATTCAAAAATTGCCCCGGCGCATATTTGTTGATTGCGCGATCCGTTCTAGCCCGATAGCGCAATCTCATGTCCGATTGCGAAACCTGTGTCGTCCGCAACCGCGCGATTTGCTCGGCGCTGATGCCCGACGAATTGACCGCGCTGGGCAAATTGGGTCGCAAACAGCATGTTTCGCGTGGCCAGACGCTGGTCTGGGAAGGCGACGAGTCACTGGTTGTGGCCAATGTGATTCAGGGTGTTTTGAAGCTTTCCGTATCGACGCAGGATGGCCGTGAGCAGATCGTAGGCGTTGTTTTTCCATCAGATTTTATCGGACGCCCCTTTGGCAAGGAAAGCCCCTATGGGGTTACCGCCTTGACCGATGCCGAGGTGTGCATCTTCACACGGACCGCCTTTGACGGCTTCGCAAAAGAGCATCCCGATCTGCAGCACAAGCTGCTGCAACGCACGCTCGACGAGCTTGATCGGGCACGGCAATGGATGATGCTGCTCGGCCGCAAGACCGCAAGCGAGCGTATCGCCACCCTGCTGATCGAGATATCCGATCGGCTTGGAGCCGCCGGGTGCAGCGCCATCGCACCCTTTCTCGACAAATTCGAACTGCCGATGGATCGCCAGCAAATGGGTGACCTACTCGGCCTCACTATTGAAACCGTCAGCCGCCAGCTCACGAAGCTAAAAGAGGCTGAAATCATTGAGTTACCCGATCGGCGTAGTGTGGTGATCAAGGATCGCCGCAGGCTGGAAAGCATCGCTACCGCCGCCTGACCCCAGTTGCATTTTCTGCAAGTCGGTTTGCTTGACCTAGGTCAATGCGTGCCGGCCTCTCCGTTGCGATGCGCTTTAGTGCCAGCTCCTCTTGCATGAGGGGCAAGTAACGGGGAAAGATCATGGAAAGACTTATGATGCGGGGCGGGGCTTGGATGGCCATTGCTTTGGCCCTGCTCCTTGCTGCGGCGGCCAGTCCGGATTGGGCCTTTTCAATCCATATGGGGATTGCCTGTCTTGCAGCCTTGATAGCCGCCTTTGCCAGCGCGAAGGGCTTTGACTTCATAACCCAGCGTTATCCAGCGCTGTCATCGCAGCAGGCGTCGACCTATGACGACGACCTGATCCGCTACGGCGTTATCGCGACGGTTTTCTGGGGCCTTGCAGGCTTCCTGGCCGGGTTGTTCATTGCACTCCAGCTCGCTTTCCCGGTTCTGAACCTCAATCTTGAATTCACGACTTTCGGGCGCCTGCGACCGTTGCATACCTCAGCGGTTATCTTCGCGTTCGGAGGCAGCGCGTTGCTCACCACGAGTTTCTACGTGGTGCAACGCACCTGCCGGGCGAGACTTGCCTTCCCCGGTCTCGCCCGGTTTGTCTTCTGGGGCTACCAGTTGTTCATCGTCCTGGCTGCAACCGGCTATCTGCTGGGCATCAGCCAGGGTAAGGAATATGCCGAGCCCGAATGGTATGTCGATCTTTGGCTGACCATTGTCTGGGTGGCCTATCTGGTCGTCTTTGTCGGCACGATCATGAAGCGCAAGGAGCCACATATCTATGTGGCCAACTGGTTCTACCTTGCCTTCATCCTCACTGTGGCGATGCTGCATGTTGTCAACAACCTGTCGCTGCCCGCCAGCCTGATGGGGGCCCAAAGCTATAGCGTCTTTGCGGGTGTGCAAGGGGCGCTGGTGCAATGGTGGTATGGCCATAATGCCGTCGGTTTCTTCCTGACCGCCGGCTTCCTCGCCATGATGTATTATTTCGTGCCGAAGCAGGCCGAACGCCCGGTTTATAGCTATCGCCTGTCGATCATTCACTTCTGGTCGCTGATCTTCCTCTACATCTGGGCCGGTCCGCACCATTTGCACTACACGGCGCTGCCCGACTGGGCGCAGACGCTCGGTATGGTGTTCTCGATCATGCTGTGGATGCCCAGCTGGGGCGGCATGATCAACGGCCTGATGACGCTGAACGGTGCCTGGGACAAGATCCGCACCGATCCGATCATCCGCATGTTCGTGATGAGCCTCGCCTTCTATGGCATGTCGACTTTCGAAGGGCCGATGCTGTCGATCAAGGCGGTGAACAGCCTTTCGCACTATACCGACTGGACCATCGGCCATGTCCATAGTGGCGCACTGGGATGGAACGGCATGGTCACCTTTGCCTGCCTTTACTATCTCGCGCCACGCCTGTGGAACCGCCAGCGGCTCTATTCGCTGCGCATGGTCAACTGGCACTTCTGGCTCGCGAGCGCAGGCATCGTTTTCTACGCCTCGGCCATGTGGGTGTCGGGTATCATGCAGGGCCTGATGTGGCGCGAATATGGCGCCGACGGCTACCTCGTCTACTCCTTCGTCGAAACGGTTGATGCAATGTTCCCGATGTACCTGATCCGCGCCTTTGGCGGCCTGCTCTATCTGGCCGGTGCGGTGGTGATGACGGTCAATCTTTGGAAGACGATCGCTGGCAGCCCGCTTCGCGCCGAAGCGCCGATGACCGAAACCCCCCATAATCCTGAAGCGGACCGCCCGGCGGTTGCCGTGCCTGCCGAATAAGGAGCTAGAATGATGGCATTTCGTATCATCGAACATACAAAGCTGGAGCGCAACGTCGCACTGCTGGGGGTCTTTGCCCTGGTGACAGTCGCCATTGGCGGTCTGGTCCAGATCGCACCGCTGTTCTGGATCGACTCCACGATCGAGAAGGTGGAGGGGATGCGCCCCTACACCCCGCTCGAGCAGGCCGGTCGGAACATTTATGTCCGCGAAGGCTGCTATGTCTGCCATAGTCAGATGATCCGTCCGTTCCGTGACGAGGTCGAGCGCTATGGCCCCTACAGCCTTGCGGCGGAAAGCATGTACGACCATCCGTTCCAATGGGGGTCGAAACGCACTGGTCCCGATCTGGCGCGGGTTGGCGGACGCTATTCGGACGAATGGCACCGCGCGCATCTCAAGGACCCTAGCGCGGTCGTGCCCGAATCGATCATGCCCCCCTATGCCTTCCTCGCAGAACGTGATCTCGATGTTGGTGACATGGGCAAGCAGCTCAAGGCGCTCGGCGCGCTCGGCGTGCCCTATAGCAAGGAAGCCATTGCCGAGGCCAATGCGGACCTTGTGGCGCAGGCCGATCCCAATGCCGACAGTGCCGGGCTGGTGAAGCGCTATCCCAAGGTTCAAGTCCGTGATTTCGACGGCGACCCGTCACGGGTGACCGAAATGGACGCGCTCGTCGCTTACCTGCAGATGCTGGGAACACTGGTCGACCACAAAAAGGCTGCCCCGCAGCAGGTGCCAAATGCGGAGGCTGCGAAATGACCTACGACACTGCGCGCCATCTCGCCGACAGCTGGGGGCTATTGTTCACAGTGATCCTGTTTCTGGGTCTTATCGGCTGGACATTTCGCAAAGGGGCAAGCCGCGTCCATGACGACGCAGCCAACATGATCTTCAGGGAAGACGACAATGGCCAAGAAATCCACTGATCCCAACCAACGCATCGACCAGCCCACAGGGACGGCATTAGTCGGCCATGAATGGGATGGAATCGAGGAGCTGAACACGCCGCTGCCGCGCTGGTGGCTGTGGACCTTTTATCTGACCGTTATCTGGTCGCTGGCCTATGTCATCATGTATCCGGCATGGCCGCTGGTGAACAGCGCGACCGAGGGCCTTCTCGGCTGGACCAGCCGGGGGCAGCTTTCAGCCGAAATGAAAGCTGCAGAGGTGAAGCGTGCGCCGCTGGTCAATGCGCTGGCTGCGCTCCCCATCGAACAGCTTGTCTCCAACCAGAAACTCTATCAGGGTGCGGTTGCTGGCGGCTCGGCTGCCTTCAAGGTCCATTGCGTCCAATGCCACGGCTCTGGCGCCACCGGATCGAAAGGCTATCCCAACCTCAACGATGACGACTGGCTGTGGGGCGGCGACATTGCCGCGATCCACTATACGCTGACGCGCGGCATCCGCAATCCGGACCATCCGGAAACACGGGCCTCGGCGATGCCTGCCTTTGACGGTATCCTGACACCCGCTGAAATTGCTGCCGTCGTCACCCATGTGCAGTCGCTTTCGGGCAAGGCGAAGCCGAATGCAAAGGGGGGCGATCTGTTCGCCGCCAATTGCGCCTCGTGCCATGGTGCCGACGGCAAAGGCCTGCGTGAATTCGGGGCACCCAACCTCACCGACAATATCTGGCTCTATGGCGGCGACAAGGCGTCGATCGCCCAGTCTGTCAGGCAAAGCCGCCAGGGTGTGATGCCGCGCTGGAACGACAAGCTCGACCCCGCCACAATCAAGATGCTGGCGGCCTATGTCCACTCGCTGGGCGGCGGCGAGGCGAGCCCGGCCGTTGCCCCTGCAACGACGACGGAGGCGAAGGCGGCCAATGGCCAACCTTGATGACCTGCTAGGGGTAGACAACCCGCTCTACGAAAAGCGCAAGGGCGTTTACCCCAAGGCGGTTGACGGCAGTTTCCGTCGACTCAAATGGGCGATCATGGGCGTCGCGCTGCTGATCTATTATGCGACGCCCTGGTTGCGCTGGGATCGTGGGCCATATGCCCCCGAACAGGCGGTGCTGGTCGATCTCGCCAACCGCCGTTTCTACATGTTCAATATCGAGATATGGCCCCACGAATTCTACTATGTCGCGGGCTTGCTCGTGATGGCGGGCATCGGCTTGTTTCTGGTGACCAGCGCGGTTGGCCGGGCTTGGTGCGGCTATGCCTGCCCGCAGACCGTGTGGACTGACTTGTTCCAGCATGTCGACCGTTTCGTCGATGGCGATCGCAACGCTCAGATCCGGTTGCAAAACGCCCCCTGGGGACCGGAAAAGATTTTCAAGCGCGCCGCCAAATGGTCGATCTACCTGTTCATCGCTTTCTGGACGGGCGGCGCATGGATCATGTATTTTGCCGATGCGCCGACGCTGACGGTAGATTTCTGGACCGGCCAGGCGGCCCCCGTCGCCTATGCAACCGTGGGCGTGCTGACCGCGACGACCTTTATCTTCGGCGGTTTCATGCGCGAACAGGTGTGCGTCTATATGTGCCCATGGCCGCGCATCCAGACTGCGATGATGGATGAAAAATCCCTGATCGTTACCTATCGCGAATGGCGCGGCGAGCCGAGGGGGTCGGTGAAAAAGGCCGAATCCCAGCCCGGCGCCTTTGGGGACTGCATCGACTGCAACCAATGCGTAGCGGTTTGCCCGGCCGGGATCGACATTCGCGAAGGCCCGCAGATTGGCTGCATCACCTGTGCCCTGTGCATCGATGCCTGCGACAGCGTGATGGCGCAGGTCGGGCGGCCCCGCGGGCTGATCGACTATCTGACGCTCGAAGACGTCGCCACCGAAAAGGCGGGTGGAACTGCGCATCCGACGCTCAAGACTTTGTTCCGGCCGCGCACTTTGATCTATTTCGGAATCTGGTGCGCGATCGGTCTCGCGATGCTGTTCACGCTCGGCCAGCGCACCCGGCTTGACCTTACCGTCCAGCATGATCGCAATCCGCTGTATGTGCAGCTTTCGGATGGCTCGATCAGGAACAATTATACCGTCAAGGTACGCAACATGGAAACCCGCCCGCGCGAGGTAGAACTGCGTATCAAGGGATTGCCGGGGGCGGTCGCATGGACCACCACCGGATCCCGTCAAACAGCAACGCAAGCCGTGCGGGTATCGGTTGCGCCAGACACGGTGCAAAAGGTCAGGATGTTTATCGCTGCCCCCGCCCAAGGCGCGCCGCGCAGCGACTTCGAGATCGAAGCTGTGGCCCTGACAGGCAATGAACGGGGCGATAGCGACAGTGTGCGCTTTGAACGCCCGGAGGCAGGACAATGACAGAGATAACGCGCAAACCCTTTACCGGTTATCATATGGCAGCAATCCTGATCGGATTTTTCGGGATCGTGATTGCGGTCAACATCTACATGGCCAAGGTTGCGGTTGGGACCTTTGGTGGCACCGTGGTCGACAACAGCTATGTCGCCAGCCAGCATTATAATGAATGGCTGGCCGAAGGCGACCGCCAGGCAAGGCTAGGCTGGAGCGTTGATGCCAGCCGCCTTGCCAACGGCAAAATCGAACTGGAAATCAGCGACAAGGGAACCAGCGGCCTGGGCTTTGTCGCGACAGCACGCGCGCAGCACCCGTTGGGGCGCGCACCCGAACGGGCGCTCCGTTTCGAACCACTGGTCGACGGCACCTATATATCACGTGAAGGCCTGCCGACCGGGCGGTGGCTGGTACATATCGAGGTGCGCCGTGCCGGTGATATCTTCCGAACGGTAGCGGACATCCAATGAACGCACCTGCACCCCCTTCCTCCATAGCCGCCTTGCCCGAAACGCTGTTCGCGGTTCCGGGCATGCACTGTGCGGGGTGTATTTCGAAGCTGGAAAACGGGCTTCCGCAAGTGGCCGGCATTGCCGCCGCGCGGGTCAATTTTACCGCGAAGCGCGTGGCGATCAGCCACCTGCCTGAAGCCACCGTCCCTGACTTGCAGCGCGCGATTGCCAGCCTTGGCTTTGAATCACAGGTCATTGGAGAGGATCTGGCCGGGCTCAGCGACGATGGTAGCCGCGATCTGTTAAAGGCCATGGCCGTCGCCGGTTTTGCGATGATGAACATCATGCTGCTCTCGGTATCGGTCTGGTCGGGGGCCGAGGGCGGGACCAAGGATCTGTTCCACTGGCTATCCGCCCTTATCGCCTTGCCCACGGTTGCCTATTCGGGCCGCCCCTTTTTCCGCTCTGCCTGGGGCGCGCTCAAGAACCGTCGTACCAATATGGACGTACCGATTTCGATCGGGGTCGTCCTGACCACGGCGCTGTCGCTGTTCGAAACCTTTGTCAGCGGTCCGCACGCCTATTTTGACGGCGTGGTCATGCTGCTGTTTTTCCTTCTCACTGGCCGTTGGCTGGACAGTGTGATGCGCGATCGCGCCCGCGACGGTGTTACCGCCTTGCTCAAGCACAAGGCAGCCGGTGCACTTGTGCTTGCCGACGATGGCAGCTCCAACTGGGTGCATGCCGATGCGTTGAAAGCCGGCATGGTGATGCTGGTTGCGGCAGGCGAACGAATGGCCGCCGATGGCATCATCATTAAAGGCCGATCGCATTTCGATCTGAGCCTGCTCACCGGCGAATCAAACCCGGTCACGGTCACCGTTGGCGATACGGTTCATGCCGGAACGCTGAACATCGATGGACCGGTGGAGGTGCGGATTACCGCTGCCGGCGCCGCCACCGCGCTCGCAGATATTGCGCGATTGATGGAAGATGCCGGACAATCCAAGTCGCGCTATGTGCGCATCGCGGATCGCGCGGCCCGCTGGTACGCGCCCGCGGTCCACACGCTCGCCTTGCTGAGCTTCGCCGGCTGGATGCTGGCGGGGGCGGGCTGGCACCATTCCATGCTGATTGCGGTCGCGGTTTTGATCATCACCTGTCCATGTGCCTTGGGGCTGGCGGTTCCGGCTGCACAGATCGTGACCGCCGGGGCGCTGATGAAAAAGGGTGTATTGGTAAAGGATGGCTCGGCGCTCGAACGGCTGGCCGAGGTTGACCGCGCACTGTTCGACAAGACGGGAACCTTGACGCTCGGGCGTCCTGAACTGGTGAACGGTCAGGCATTGTCGCGCGAGGACAAATCCGTCGCGCTAGCGCTCGCCCGCGCCAGTCGCCATCCGCTCAGCCAGGCCATCCGCCGCGCTTTTGAAAGCGATGGTATAACCGCGGCCGAGCTTACAGATATTCGCGAAGTTGCAGGCAAGGGGATCGAGGCACTCCACGGTTCAGAGAGGGTCCGGCTGGAGCGCCCCGATGCGAGGAGCGCCGGTGCATCGCTCGCCGTCCAGTTCGGGCGGGGCGATGCATCGGTGGCAATCCTGACCTTTAAGGATGGCCTGCGCCCTGATGCAGCGTCGGCGTTGCAGCAGCTGCGTACTCTGGGCGTCGACAGCAGCATTGCCTCTGGCGATCGCGCCGAGGCGGTGCAACCCGTCGCCCGTAAATTGGGGATGACGGCGCAGACCGGCATGCAACCGCAAGACAAGCTGGAGACCATAGAGCGCCTGACCGCAGCTGGGCATAAGGTGCTGATGGTGGGCGACGGGTTGAATGACGGCCCCGCGCTCGCGGCTGGCTATGCATCGCTTGCCCCTGCATCGGCCAGCGATGCCGGGCAGAACGCCGCCGATGCCGTTTTCATGGGCGACAGCCTGACGCCGATCGCTACAGCCATTCGCGCCGCACGGCGGACACAGACGATCGTGCGCCAGAATTTCATCCTCGCCATTGGTTACAATATCATCGCCGTTCCGCTGGCGATCATGGGGTTGCTAACGCCGCTGATTGCTGCGCTTGCCATGTCGGGTTCTTCGATCCTGGTCGTGGGAAACGCGCTACGCCTTAAGGGATCCGCGAAATGACCGGCATTGCCTTCCTGATACCAATCGCTCTGGGCCTGGGTCTATTGGGTCTGGGTGCCTTTTTCTGGTCGCTGCGCAGCGGCCAGTTCGATGATCTCGACGGCGCGGCTTTGCGAATCCTGATCGATGATGAAGGGCCGGCAGATGACTGAGCGCCGGGTCAATCCTTGGATCGCGCTGCTTTCGGTATGCGCATTGGCGATGCCGGTACCTGCTGTGGCACAGGGACGCACCTTGATGGTGCCCAATTGCCTTGGCGGAATGGACCGGATCGATATTCCTGCTGATCCGACGCAGCCAAGCCGCCACGATTGTTGCAACAAGGGCTGTCATGCCGCCAATGATCGGCGCAAGAAGAATCCGGACCAATCAGACGATTGTTGCTGACAGCAGTCGGTGGCTTTCGCCGCCCTCAACACAGCGCGCAAATCCCAAAAAAAGAGGCGAGCCTTGCGACCCGCCTCCAGAGGGAGGAGCTTGTAATGCGCGGCTTAGAGCTTGAAGCCCACGCCGACGCCAAAGACGAGCGGATCGATATCCACGCCTACGCGTTGCACACCGGCAGCGGTCGTGTTCAGACGGGCATTGGTATCCATCTTGATATATTTGACGTCGAAGTTGAGGAACATCTTCTCGTTAAGGTCGATGTCGATTCCTGCCTGCGCTGCCCAGCCAAAGCTGCTGCTTAAGTGGACGTTTGTCGGACCGACGGCGGTTTCGAGCCCGTTCGAGGCTTTTTCCTTGTAGAACAAAGTCCAGTTGACGCCTGCGCCGACATAGGGGCGTACCTTGGCTTCGGGCGCGAAATGATATTGCAGCGTCAGCGTCGGCGGCAGCACCCAGGTAGAGGCGAGCTTGCCGATCGTGCCGGTGGTTCCTGTGGTGCCCGATACGCTGTGCTTGGTGGTCGCAGCGATAAGTTCAACACCAACATTGTTGCTCAGCATGTGGGTGATGTCGACTTCGGGTGCGACGGCATTGTCGACCGAGACGGTTTCGGCGGGGAATGCCGGCGTAATGCCCGTCGAGTCTTCATTTGGTGCAACGACAATTCCGCGGATGCGGATAAAGGTATCACCTGCTTCGGCCATGGCAGGCGTTGCCGCCATGCCTGCCATCAGGAGAGCGAGTGTAGAAATCATTCTTATCTTGGTGCTCATTATGTAACTCCCTGTGAGCGTTGGGTTATGGTTTCTTGCAGGTATTGACCCCGACCAGCGTGTAGGCGGGGCACCAGCGGAAGAGCCCGGTGATTAGCGGGACGAGCCCGACCCACCCCAAGGCGGTTTTCGGCCCGACAAAAACGAGCGAAATCAGAATGAGGCCTGCGACGATGCGCAGGATGCGATCAGCGTTTCCGACATTGCTGTTCATGGAAAATCTCCTTCCCCAAAAAATCAGCGCGAGAGCATCAGCGGGATGCGTGACTGCATTGTCAGGTAGCGCGTGACCCCGCCGAGAAGCGTCTCGCGCAGTCGCGAATGGCCATAGGCGCCGATCAGGATGCAGCCTGCGCCATGATCGAGCGCGAACTGGTGCAACACGTCGTCTGTATCGCGGATACCCGGCTTCAAACTGTGCAGTTCGGTCGAAATGCCATGGCGCGACAGATATTCGGAGGCCGCGGTTTGCGGAAACTCCTCGTCCTTGTTGCCGATCGAAACCAAGTGCACGGCAGAGGCCATTTTCAGCGTTGACAAGGCATGACGGATTGCGCGTGCCACCTGTTCGGAAGCATTCCAGCCAACTACGACAGGTGCGGTCGGATCAACCCGGTCGCATCCGGCGGGTACTACCAGAACCGGACACCCGGCATGGACCACCACCGCGTCAACGATTGGCAAGGGATGGGCCACATCGCCCTTTTGCGGCCCGGCCTGCCCCAACACCACCAGATCGGCGAGTGACGACGCGGATACGATCGTTTGCGCGACATCGCCGTCAAAGGCCTGCCATTCCCAGCGGACATCCTCGTTGACCATCCGGTCCTCGACGCGTTTTTGCAACTCGTCCTGCTTTCGGCGCAACGCCTCAATCAACACACTGCTGGTGAACATGCCGCCAGCCGGATCGAAGGTCGCATAGGCGCCATAAGGCGTTACATGCATACAGGTGAGATGCGCATCATGCGCGCGGCAAATGTCGAGAGCGGCGGTGAGGCGGCCCTCAAAGCCACTGTCGTCATGTACGTGAACCAGGACAGATTTCAGCATCGCAACTTCCCCTGCAATTCCGGTTGATGTTGAAATTGTACGAGTCGGAGCAGGCCCTGTCCTTGACTGATGACAAGGAAGTTATTGACTGAGATCAAAGCCAGATTTCGCGCTTCTGCTTAGGAATAGGCGATTATGTGGCCTTATTTCCCGGATCTTTTGGCGCGGCCCGTCCCGCGATACACCAGCTACCCCCCGGCCATCCAATTTACCGACGAAGTTGGCGGTGTTGCACAGGCGCATGCACTCAATGCTGTGATCAGCGCGACTCCGATCTCGCTATATGCGCATATCCCCTATTGCCAGTCGATCTGCTGGTATTGCGGTTGCAACACCGGCGCGGCGGGCAAGGCAAAGCGCTTGCATGCCTATCTCGAGGCGCTTGAGGCCGAAATGGCGATGGTGGCCAAAATTCTGGGCGGGCGGGGCAAGCTTCAGCGGATCGCCTTTGGGGGCGGCAGCCCCAATGCCATTGAGCCTGTTGCATTTGTGCGGCTGGTCGACCGGCTGGTCACGATGTTTGGTGGCAACAACCCTGCCATATCGATTGAAATCGATCCGCGGGCCTTCACGCTTGAATGGGCGATGACTTTGGCGATCGCACAGGTCAGTCGCGTCAGCTTCGGTGTGCAAAGTTTCGACCCTGAAATACAGGCGGCGATTGGCCGGATCCAACCGGTCGAGATGATCGAAACCTGCATCGCCTCGCTGCGCTCGCGCGGTATTCGCGCGATCAATTTCGACCTCATGTATGGGCTGCCGCATCAGACCAATGAGAGCCTTTTGAACACGCTCGATCAAGTTGCTCGGATGCGACCGTCGCGTATCGCGCTGTTCGGCTATGCACATCTGCCGCATATTTTCCCGAGGCAGAGACGGATCGATGGCGCAGCGTTGCCGGGTATCGAGGCGCGCTTCGAACAGGCTGCTATTGGCTATGAACGTCTGGTCTCTGAGGGCTATGTGCCGATAGGCTTCGATCATTTCGCGCTTCCGGACGATCCGATCGCGATAGCCGCAGCCGAAGGCAAGGTGCGACGCAATTTCCAAGGCTTCACCGAGGATCAGTCGGACGTTCTGATCGGTCTTGGAGCCAGTGCGATCAGCCAGTTTCCCGATATGATCGTCCAGAATGAGAAGAACCCGGGAACGTATCGCCACATCGTGGGAGCGCACCAACTAGCTGGACAGCGAGGTTTGCACCGCAATACCGATGACCAGCATCGCGCGCATCTCATCGAACGGCTGCTATGTACCGGGCGAACCGATGCTTCCTGCCTCTTGACCGATCCCGATTCAGTGACATCATTGCGGCAGTTGGAGGAGCGCCAATTGGTAGCTCGCAATGGTAGTGAAATTGCGATTACCGATGCAGGACGTCCTTATGCCCGTGTCATCGCGGCCTTGTTCGATACCATGTTGCCAGCCATCGGCACCGGTTCAATGGCAGCGTGATGCCTGGTTTGAGCCAGTAGGATAGGCGTTTTGTCGAACGGAAATTGATCCCAGTGCTGCTTTGTCGCACATATCGGTCATGATTGACGAACCCTTTGCATCAACCCTTACCCGCCGCACTTTTGTCGGAGGTGCGGGCATGGCCATCGCCATATTTGCAACGCCGACTATCCGTGCGGAAAACGAAGCCGCCTGGAAAAAGCTGCAGACAGTTCCGTTCAGGGGCAAGCAGGATGATATCAGCTTCGTCGATGCCCTGCATGGCTGGTACGGCAATGGCGAGGGGAAACTGTATCGCACGACCGATGGCGGCGATTCCTGGGAGAGAGTCTGGGACCAGCCCGGAACTTTCATCCGCGCATTGGGATTTGTTGATCAGAAGGTCGGCTATCTGGGTAATGTTGGGGTCAACTATTACCCAGGTGTCACCGACACTCGTCCGCTCTATCGCACGATTGACGGCGGGCAGAGTTGGCAGGCGGTTTCGGCGGAAGGAATCGACAAGGTCGTCGGTATCTGTTCGATCGACATCCTGCCGGTCAAACGCATATTCCAAGGGGAATTGCGCGCCAGCCATATCGTGACGGCAGCTGGGCGGGTTGGCGGGCCGGCGATGATGCTGCGATCCGAAGATGATGGCGAAAGCTGGAATGTCATCGACCTGTCCGAACATGCTGGAATGATTCTGGACGTCAAATTCCACGATCCCAAGACGGGTTTTGTCTGCGCATCAGGCGTGTCCGCGACGGGCGAGGGGGATGCCGTCATGCTGATGACCCGCGATGGCGGCAAGAGGTGGAAACCGGTCTGGCGTTCGAAACGGAAACTGGAAAATGTGTGGAAGATGAGCTGGCCCAGCCGCAAGGTCGGCTATGCCACCGTGCAAAGCTATGATGCTGTAGCAGGCAATCAGCGCGTGGTGATCAAGACCGTCGACGGCGGCAAGAGCTGGAAGGAAATGCTACTCGTCGACGAGGCTGGCGTTCGCGAATTCGGGATCGGTTTCATCGATGAGCAACGCGGCTGGGTTGGCACCACAAAAGGTGGTTTCGAAACCCGCGATGGCGGCAAGACATGGCAGCGGATCGAATTCGGGCGCGCGGTCAACAAGATCCGGGTCGTGCCTGGCGTTTCTGGCGGAACGCGGCTGTTTGCGATCGGCGTTGACGTGCACAGGCTCGATTTGGTTTAGCCATTTTCCGCCCAGATCAGGAATTCGACATTGCCCTTGGGGCCGGTTATCGGGCTTTCGGTCAGCCCCTTGACCGTCCAGTCCATGGTTCCGAGCCAGGCCGAAACCTCGTCGCAGACGCGTGTGCGCACCGCGGCGTCGCGCACCACCCCGCCTTTGCCAATCTCGCCCCGTCCGGCCTCGAACTGCGGTTTGATCAGTGCGACCAGTTGCGCCCCGGGCTTTGCAAATGACATTGGTCGTTCGAGCACCTTCGAAAGGCTGATGAAGCTGGCGTCGCAGACGATGATATCGATGGGTTCGGGGATATGGTCTGGGGTCAAAATCCTCGCGCTGGTTTGCTCATGGACAATGACTCGCGGGTCTTGCCGCAATTTCCATGCAAGCTGGTTGGTGCCACTGTCGACTGCATAGACCTTCGTTGCGCCTTTGTGGAGCAACACATCGGTGAAACCGCCGGTGGAGGAGCCGACGTCGATCGCCTCCATGCCTGCCACATCGATGGCAAACTGCTCCAGCGCATGCGCCAGTTTGATACCGCCGCGTGAAACCCATGGGTGATCCTGCCCCTTCACGCTGACCTCGGCATCTTCGGCGACCTGCAACCCCGGCTTGTCTGCCTTTTTGTCGCCCAGCATGACATGGCCGGCCATCACCAGCGCCTGGGCGCGCGTTCGGCTGTCGGCAAGGCCGCGCTCGACGAGCAGTTGGTCTATCCGGATTTTTGGTTTCGCCATTGCAATTTGGGGCCTAGCCGAATGCTGGCCGATTGGCCATAAGGCTATCCATGCGGTTGAACCATTTGATCCTGTTGCCTTTGCTTGCGCTCGCGGCCTGCGTGCCATCGAAACCCCAGCCGGTTCCGCAGCCCAAGCCGCAACCGGTGCCGCCGCCAGTGGTCGTGGAACAGCCAAAACCACCGGTGCGACCAGCGGGGGAATGGATCGATTGGCCGATCGAACCGGGAACTTGGGTGTATCGCAGCGACGCACGCGGATCGCTGGCGCTGTTCGGTCCGGCTGGCGCCAATGCGACGCTGACCTTGCGCTGCGACAAAGGGCGCGGACGCATCTATCTTTCGGTGGCGGGCACAGCGCAAAGCGGAAGCTTTCTCATCTGGACGAGTTCGACAATGAAGGCGTTCGAGCCCATGCAGGCATCGGGAGAGCCGCCTTATGTCGCCGCCGACATCGCCCCGCGCGACCCGATTCTTGATGCCATAGCTTTCAGCAGAGGCAGGTTCGCCATCGAAGTGGGCGGGCTGCGTCCCATGGCTATTCCGAACTGGGCAGAAATCGGTCGCGTAGTCGAAGATTGCCGCGTATGACGCAGGCATGAAAAAGGGGCCGGAGAGGCCCCTGCGCAAGAGGCAAGATATTTGCCACAAAAAAATCGAAAAACAAGACTTGTTTCACAGATTCGCTTGATTCAAATTTGAGTCGCGGAGGGCAAACACATGCGTAACGCAATCTTGTTTCAACAGTCGAAAGGAGGTGATCCGATGTCTCATGGTTCAGTTGCGAGGTCGGGCATTTCCGTTCGGGGGATCGGCTGCTGAATTCAGCACATACATGACTCCCGGCAGCGGCTGCACCGGCTGCTGACCCATGCAAGAAAAGGGTCGTTCCCACCGGAGCGGCCCTTTTCGCATGGGTGGTTGGAAAGCGGACCCGTCGACCTTAAATGTGTATTCGAAAGTCGAGGTTCGATCATGGCATTCCTTAAAGGCGTTTGGCGGTTTCTGGTGGCAATCAAGGATGGGTTGGCACTGCTATTCCTGCTGGTCTTTTTTGGAATGCTCTATGCCTTCCTCAGCGCAGGACCCAATCCGGGATCGGTGCGCGATGGGGCTTTGCTGGTCGAACTTGACGGCTATGTCTCCGAACAGCCAGCAGGGGTCGATCCGGTAGCCGCGATATTGTCGCAACGGGCGCCCGTCCGCGAGTTCCGTCAGCGCGACATATCCCTTTCGCTCGAACTCGCGGTAACCGATGATCGCATCAAGGCCGTCGTGCTCGATCTTGATCGCTTCATGGGCGGCGGGCAGGCGAGCTTGGCTGCACTGGGCGAACGGATCGAAGCCGTCCGCAAGGCGGGCAAACCGGTCTACGCCTTTGCGACGGCCTTTAGTGATGATGGCTACCAACTCGCAGCACATGCCAGCGAAATCTGGGTCGATCCGATGGGCGGTGTGATGCCTACCGGTCCGGGTGGTTCGCGGACCTATTACAAGGGCTTGTTCGACCAGCTTGGGATCAAGGCGCATATCTATCGCGTGGGAACCTTCAAGAGCGCGGTCGAGCCCTATATCCGCAGCGACCAGTCACCCGAAGCCGAGCAGGCGACCAAGGCGATCTATGACGAGATTTGGGAAGAGTGGCGTCGCGATGTTGCCAAGGCCCGACCCAAGGCCAAGCTTGACGCTTTGCTGGCCGATGTACCTGCCGCAGTCGAGGCCGCGCAGGGCGATCTGGCAAAGCTCGCGCTTTCCAATGGTCTGGTCGACAAATTGGGCGATCGGGTCGCATTTGGCAAATATGTCGCCCAGAAGGTTGGCGAAGGCCGCGATGAAACGATTGGATCCTTTGCGGAAACGCGCCCGGATGCCTTGCTGGCGGCGCACAGCCCGACGCGCGACGGCTCGCCCATCGGCGTCGTCACCATTGCCGGCGAAATCATCGACGGCAAAGCTGGCCCCGGCGTTGCCGGGGGCGATAGCATATCCGAACTGATCTATACCGCGCTCCGGAACGAAGAGCTCAAGGCCCTGGTGATACGGGTCGATAGCCCTGGCGGTTCGGTAACGGCCTCCGAAAAAATCCGGCTCGCTGTGGCCGAAGCGAAGAAGCGCAAGATCCCGGTCGTGGTTTCGATGGCCAATCTCGCCGCGAGCGGGGGCTACTGGATTTCCACGCCGGCAGACGCCATTTTTGCCGAGCCCGAAACCATCACTGGGTCGATTGGTATTTTCGGAGTGCTGCCATCGGGCCGTGAAGCGCTCGCCAAATTGGGTGTGACCACCGATGGCGTGCGCACGACACCGCTTTCTGGGGAACCTGACGTGTTGGGCGGAATCAGTCCCGAATTCGACCGGCTGGCACAGGCGACCGTGGAAAAGGGCTATCGCGATTTCCTGACCCGCGTGGCGGTTTCGCGTAAAAAGACGGTCGAGCAGGTCGATGCCATCGGTCAGGGGCGTGTCTGGGCAGGCGGCACCGCCCGTCAATTGGGGTTGGTTGACCGCTTGGGTGGTCTCGACGATGCCTTGGCCGAGGCGGCGCGGTTGGCCAAGCTGGCGAAAGGCGACTGGCACCCGCTCTATATCGAGCCCGTACCTGATTTTGCGAGCACGCTGCTCGGCGGGTTGGTGCCCGAACCGGCACAGACAACAGTCTCGATGGACCTGTTTGGCCGTGCAGCGTTTGAGCAGCAATTGGTATTCGACCGGATCGCCGCCGATTTGCGCCTGCTCTCGGGTGTGAAGGGTGCGCAGGTGCGCTGCATCGAATGTGCAGCGGTTGCGGGCGTACCACTGGCCGTCCGTGACTCCGGAACGCGAAGTTGGTTTGATACTCTGCTGATGCGGTTTTTCTAACCGCTCCGAAAAGCGTTGGTAATCGGGTATCGCCGGTCGCGGCCGAAATTGCGGCTGCCCAGTTTGACCCCAGGCGGGGCTTGCCGCCTCTTATACTCGGCGATGTAGAGCAGTCGTTCGATCCGTTCCACTACCTCGCGCGGGTGGCCGCGCGCGGTGACCTCGTCCACCGAGAGTTCCTGTTCGACCAGCCCGAGCAGGATATCGTCGAGCACCGGATATTCGGGCAGGCTATCGCTGTCTTTCTGGTCGGGACGCAGCTCTGCGCTAGGCGGGCGGGTGATGATTGCTTCGGGCATTACCGGCCCGTCAGGGCCAAGGCCGATGCGCGGCTTGTACTTGTTGCGCCAGCGCGAAATCGCAAACACCGTCATCTTGTACGCGTCTTTGAGCGGGTTATAGCCGCCGGCCATATCGCCATAGATAGTGGCATAGCCGACGCTCATCTCGCTCTTGTTGCCGGTGGTCAGCAGCATGTGGCCGAATTTGTTGCTGAGCGCCATCAGCGTGACGCCCCGGATACGCGACTGCACATTCTCTTCCGTTATATCGACCTCGCGGTCGGCAAAGCTGCCAGCCAGCATTTCATCGAAGGCTATTACGGCTGGGTTGATCGGAATCGTGTCGAGGCGGCAGCCGATCATTTTTGCGCATTCACTGGCGAGGTCGAGGCTCAGTTGCCCCGTGAAGCGGCTGGGCAGCATGACGCACCATACACGGTCGGGCCCCAGCGCGTCGGCGGCGATAGCAGCGCAAATGGCGCTGTCGATTCCGCCCGAAAGCCCGAGCACGACACCGGGGAAGCGGTTGCGGTCGACATAGTCGCGCAGCGCCAGCACCATGGCGGAATAGATGTCAGCGGGGTGATCTTCCCACTCCACGCGTTCACCGTCCTGGCAAACCCATCCCTCTGGACCCTTGCGCCAATGGGTGAGGCGCAGATGCTCCTCCCAATCAGGCAGGCGATGTGCGGCTCCGCCATCAGCGTTGAGCACGAAGGAGCAGCCATCGAACACCAGTTCATCCTGCCCGCCGATGCGATTGAGAAAGATCAGCGGCAGGCCCGTTTCCGATACACGGGCGGCGAAAACCTGTTCCAGTCGCCGGTCGTCCTTGTCGATTTCATAAGGGCTGCCATTGACCGAGATCAGCAGCTCGGCTCCTTGGGATTTCAGATGCGAGCATACCGTGGGCAGCCAGCCATCCTCGCAAATCGGCAGGCCAAGCTTGACCCCGCGAAACTCAACCGCATCGGGCAAGGGACCGGGGGTGAATATCCGCTTCTCGTCAAACGTCCCGTAATTGGGAAGCTCATGCTTTTTGCGAATTGTCGCAATCTTCCCGCGGTCGAGAAGCGCGACAATATTGTAGAGCGCGCCTTCTTCGAAAAGGATCGAACCCACCAGCATGGCAGGGCCACCATCGGCGGTTGCGGCCGCAAGCCTCTCCAGCTCGCGCGCAGCCGCTTGCTGAAAGGCCGGCTTCAGTACAAGGTCCTCTGCCGGATATCCGATTAGCTGTTGCTCGGGAAAAAGCACCAGATCGACGGCTCCCGCCTTGGAGCGCCATTCGAGCATGGCATCGGCATTGCCTTGAAGGTCGCCCACACGCTGGTTGAGCTGGGCCATGGCTATCGAAAGGGTGTCGGTCATGGGAATCTGTCTATTGTCCACAGTCAGCGCGGGCAAGGGCGTTGTCAGCCCCGTGACCCTTCGCTAGGGCGACGTCACGATTCTGCAACGCGGTTAAAGGGGTGGCGCGCAATGAAACTGATTACCGGCAATTCCAACCTTCCGCTGGCCAAGGGCATCGCCGAATATCTCGGTCTGCCGCTGACCGATGCCAGCGTCCGCCGCTTTGCTGACAATGAGATTTTCGTCGAGGTGCACGAAAATGTCCGCGGAGAGGACATGTTCGTCATCCAATCGACAAGCCATCCGGCAAACGACAATCTGATGGAATTGCTGATCATCATCGATGCGTTGCGGCGTGCATCGGCGAAGCGGATCACGGCAGTGCTGCCCTATTTCGGTTATGCCCGTCAGGATCGAAAGCCAGGTCCGCGCACACCGATTTCGGCAAAACTGGTGGCGAACCTGATTACCCAGGCGGGGGCGGACCGTGTGCTGACCGTCGATCTGCACGCCGGGCAAATCCAGGGCTTTTTCGATATCCCGACCGACAATCTCTTCGCTGGGCCAGTGATGAGCGCGGATATCCTTGAACGCCATGGCGACAAGCCGATCACCGTGGTTTCTCCCGACGTGGGTGGTGTGGTTCGCGCACGCGGGCTCTCCAAGCGCATCAATGATGCGCCGCTCGCCATCGTCGACAAGCGCCGCGAACGGGCGGGTGTGTCCGAAGTGATGAACATCATCGGCGATGTGAAAGACAGGTTCTGTATCCTGATCGACGATATTGCAGATAGCGCGGGCACGCTGTGCAATGCGGCTGATGCATTGAAAGCGGCTGGTGCTTCAGACGTTGTCGCCTATATCACCCATGGTGTGCTGTCGGGCGAAGCGGTCAATCGCGTCAATGCCTCAAGCCTGCGCAAGCTGGTAATCACCGATTCGATCATCGCTTCAGACGCCGCTCGTGACAGCGCCAAAATCCGCCAATTGCCGATCGCGCCCCTATTGGGCGAGGCGATCAAGCGCATCGCCGACGAAAGCAGCGTGTCGAGTCTTTTTGACTGACGGGGGAAACATCTCGCAACACCCTGAGATATAATGCTGTGTTGCACTTTTGAGCGAAGCTTGGCAGGGCATTTTACATGGTAGGGGCAAGAGAGATCGAACTGGCGGGGCGACTCGCCGATGTGGCGGGGGGCGTCATCCGTCCCTTTTTCCGCGCAAAGTTCGATCATGAGGCGAAAGCCGATGCGTCCCCGGTTACCGAAGCAGACCGCGCCGCAGAGGCTGCCATTCGCGCGATACTCGACGTTGATTGCCCGACCGATGCCATTATCGGAGAGGAATATGGCGAGAAGACCGGGACTTCAGGGCGGACCTGGGTGATCGACCCGATCGACGGCACGATCAGCTTCATGGCCGGGCGACCGATTTTCGGTACGCTGATCGCGCTGCTTGAAGATGGCTGGCCGGTGTTGGGCGTCGTCGATCAGTGCATCAATCGCGAACGCTGGATCGGCGTTACCGGGCAAGGTACGACACTAAACGGCAAGCCGGTTTCCACCCGCGCCTGCCGCGAACTGGCGCAGGCGTCGTTGGCTACCAGTGGTCCGCAATATTTCAGTCAGCATGACGGCGATCATTTCATGGCACTCGCGGCACAGACCGCGCACAAACGGATGCTTTTTGGCGGCGATTGCTACAACTACGCGCTGCTCGCATCCGGCCATATCGACATTGTGGCCGAAGCGGGCCTGAAACTGCATGATTTTGCGGCGCTGGTTCCGGTCGTCGAGGGTGCAGGCGGGATGATGTGCGACTGGAATGGCGAGATGCTGCATGCGGGTTCGGAGGGCCATGTGATTGCCCTGGGTGATCCGGCGCGGATGGAAGATGTGATCGAGGCTTTGGCGTGCAACCACTAAGTCCGATCGGCGATTACAAATTTGTCCTGCCAGCGCCCGAACTCCGGCGGTATTTCACAAGCTATTATTTTTTCGAAATCGAGACACCCAATGGCTCGATGCTCGAGGATTTGCTGTATCCCGAATGGGCGGGCGCGCGTTTCATGCTCGAAGGAACCATACCGGCCAGCCTTGTTCCCGATCCGCCGGCACCGGTGGCGCTGGCTTCGATGACCGGCCCGACAACGCGCGCAGCGCATATTGCCTGCCAATATGCCCGGCTGGCTGGCATCGGCATATTGCCGCTCGGCTGGCACAAATTTGTCGGCAAGGATGCCTGCCTTTACGCCAATGGCAGCTTCGACACCGAGACCGAACCGGCCTTCGCCCTCTTCGGCGCAATCTGGCGCGACATTCGCGATCTGCGTGACCATGCGGAAATCGCAGCCATTATCGACCGCCATCTTTTGACGGCCTTGACCCCAGCTACCGATCGGGAAACTGAAATCGAGCGTATCCATGCAGCGCTTGCCGATCCGGAAATCACCGATGTCGCGACGCTCGCCGAAAAGGTCGGGCTCAACAGCCAGTATATCGAGCGCTTGTGCCGCAAGGTTTTTGGCTTTTCGCCTAAGCGCTTGTTGCGGCGTCAGCGGTTCCTGCGCTCGCTTGGCGCGCGCATGCTCGATCCCGATCTCAAATGGGCGAAGGCGCTCGACAGCAGCTATCACGATCAGGCGCATTTCAGCCGGGATTTCCGCGATTTCATGGGGATGAAACCGCGCGATTTCCTGGCCATGCCGCGGCCGATCAGCAAGGCAGCGATCCGGGCTCGGCTGGAGGTGCTGGGCCAACCGTTGCAGGTGCTGCAAGGGTCAAAGCCAAGCGGAAGCTGACACCCCTTGACGCATCAAGTCCGGAAGTCGATGGAAACAGGCATGCAGGGGATGGGTCAGTGACCGGAGCCGACGGGTCGAGCCACACGCGCTTCATCGCGCCGCACCCCTGGCTGCAGCCTTATTTGTCGGTCTATTATTTCACCTCAATCGACAGTCTCGACGGACAACCCGTGCGCGACTGGATGAATCCCGAATGGGCCAGCGTCCGTTTTCGCTACAGCGGCGATACACAGGGTGGATTTGTCGGGCAGGAACTGGTCGAAGTGCCGCCGATGCATTTTGTCGGGCCAACCAGCCTGGCCGGGCCTTTCGCAGCGATGCACGCACGCATCGCCAGCATCGGCTTTCTGCCTGTCGGCTGGTGCATGTTCATCGATGAGTCGGCCGACATCTGGTCCGACAGGCTGGATGACGCGGCACTGGTCAAGACGCCGGTCGCGTTCGACCACATGATGGACGCGACGTTGAATTGTACAACATTGGACGAAATGGCGGCCGCCTTTGACACGATTTTGCTCGACGCTCTCGATAACCGCCCGTTGATCGATTCGAAGGGAGAGGAACGCGTTCGTGCCGCGCATGCTGCGCTGCTCGACCCTGAAATCACCACGGTCAAACAGCTTGCCGACAGGCTGCAAATGTCGATTGCCCAGCTGCAGCGGCTGTCTTTGCGAATATTCGGATTTCCGCCCAAATTGCTGCTCCGCCGCCAGCGTTTCGTGCGCACCCTCGCCGTGATCATGCGCGATCCGGAGAGTAACTGGTCCGATGCGCTGGACATGCATTATCATGACCAAGCCCATTTCAATCGCGATTTCCGGCAGTTTTTCAAAATGAGCCCGCGCGAATATCGTGCTCTGCCCCATCCCATTATCGGCGCAGCGTCGAAGGCGCGTATGGCGGCGCTTGGCGATCCGTTGCAGGCCTTGCAGAAGCCGGGCCTTAAGCCAGTGCACTGAAAACCCCAAAAGCCTTGCATTTGGCTGCGAATCCCGCTAGGCGCGCGCCTTCCGAATGAGCGGGCTGGCTAAAAGGGCTGCCATGTTTGCTCGATACGGATTTCCAAAAGGAGACCGAAATGCCCAAGTTGAAGACCAAGAGCGGCGTCAAAAAGCGCTTCAAGCTCACCGCCACAGGCAAGGTAAAGCACGGCGTAGCCGGCAAGCGCCACCGCCTGATCAGCCACAGCGGCAAATATATCCGCCAGAACCGCGGCACCGACGTGCTCAGCGATTCGGATGCGGGTCACATTCGCCAATGGGCGCCGTACGGCTTGAAATAAGGAGCGCTGAGAAATGGCACGCGTCAAACGGGGTGTAACCACCCGCGCCAAGCACAAGAACATCTTGGAGCAGGCAAAAGGCTATTATGGCCGCCGCAAGAATACCATCCGCATCGCACGTCAGGCAGTCGAAAAGGCCGGCCAATATGCGTATCGCGACCGCAAGGTAAACAAGCGCAATTTCCGCGCTTTGTGGATCCAGCGCATCAACGCCGCAGTCCGCGCCGAAGGCTTAACCTATGGCGTGTTCATGCACGGCCTGAAGCTTGCTGGCGTCGAACTCGACCGCAAGACGCTTGCCGATCTTGCGATGAACGAGTCGGCTGTGTTTAGCGCCATCATCGCGCAGGCGAAGGCAGCGCTGCCGAAAGCAGCATAAGCTACCACTTCGAATAATGCGCAAATGGGCGTGGGCGGCACTTGCCGTTCGCGCCCATTTGCTTATCAGGCGAACCGATATGAGCGATATAGCGACACTCCAGAACCAGATCCTCGCCGCCATCGAAGCGACGGACACGCCCGATGCGCTTGAAGCCGTCCGCATTGATGCGCTTGGCAAGCAGGGCAGCGTTTCGGCCTTGCTGAAATCGCTGGGCCAGATGTCGCCTGAGGAGCGTCAGGTAAATGGGCCGGTGATTAATGGCCTGCGAGAGGCTGTCACTAATGGCATCGCCGCCAAGAAGGCTGCGCTTGAAAATGCGATCCTCAATCAGCGTCTAGCGACCGAGCGGCTCGACATGACGCTGCCAGCGTCCGAAGGCCCGCGCGGCACGGTTCACCCAGTTTCGCAGGTCATGGACGAACTCGCCGAAATCTTCGCCGATATGGGCTTCGCCGTCGCCGAGGGTCCGGAAATTGAGGACGACTGGCACAATTTCAGCGCGCTCAACATTCCTGAGACACACCCGGCGCGCGCGATGCACGATACCTTTTATTTCCCCGGCCAGATGGCGCGGGATGGCAAGAAGATGCTGCTGCGCACGCACACCTCGCCGGTGCAGATCCGCACGATGACAAGCCAAGAACCGCCGATCCGCATCATCGCGCCGGGCCGCGTCTATCGTTCGGATAGCGACGCGACGCACACGCCGATGTTCCACCAAATCGAAGGGCTGGTCATCGACAAGGGCATCCATCTGGGGCATCTCAAATGGACGCTTGAAACCTTCCTCAAGGCCTTTTTCGAGCGCGACGATGTCGTGCTGCGCCTGCGCCCCAGCTACTTCCCCTTCACCGAACCCTCGGTCGAAGTCGACGTCGGCTATTCGGTGGTCAAGGGCAAGCGCGTGATTGGCGGAAGTGAAGGCTGGATGGAAGTGCTCGGCAGCGGCATGGTCCACCGCAAGGTGATCGAGGCCTGTGGGCTCGACCCTAATGTATGGCAGGGCTTTGCCTTCGGCACCGGCGTCGACCGGCTGGCGATGCTCAAATATGGCATGGATGATCTGCGCGCCTTTTTCGACGGCGATAATCGCTGGCTGCAGCATTACGGGTTCAACGCGCTCGATGTGCCCACACTTAGCGGGGGAGTAGGCGCATGAAATTCTCGCTCTCTTGGCTCAAATATTATCTCGAAACCGATGCGACCATCGATCAGGTGGCCAATTGCCTCAACCGTATCGGGCTTGAGGTTGAAGGCATCGAAAACCCCGCAGACAAACTCGCAGGCTTCCGCGTTGCGCGCGTTCTCACCGCGGCACGGCATCCGCAAGCCGACAAGCTGCAGGTGCTTACCGTCGATTCGGGTGACGGCAATCCGTTACAGGTCGTGTGCGGCGCACCCAATGCGCGCGCAGGGCTGGTCGGGGTGTTCGGCGTCGAAGGCGCAACGGTGCCGGCCAATGGCATGGTACTGAAAAAGACTGCTATCCGCGGCGTCGAATCAAACGGCATGATGTGCTCGGTCGCCGAACTCGAACTGGGCGACGATCATGATGGCATCATCGAACTTCCCGCCGATGCGCCTGTCGGCATGGCATTTGCCGAATATGCGGACGTGAACGATCCGGTGATCGACGTTTCGATTACGCCCAATCGGCAGGATTGCATGGGCGTGATGGGCATCGCGCGCGATTTGGCGGCGGCTGGCCTAGGCACGTTCAAGCCCGTCGAAGTCCCTGCCATCAACGGTAGCTATCCGTGCCCGATCGAGATCCGCACGGATGATCCAGAAGGTTGCCCGGCCTTTTACGGGCGCGTCATTCGTGGCGTGAAAAACGGCCCATCGCCCGATTGGATGCAGGCACGATTGAAGGCAGCAGGGCAGCGTCCGATTTCGGCGCTGGTCGATTGCACCAACTATCTGATGCTCGCCTGCGGGCGCCCCGCGCACGCTTATGATCTGGCCAAGCTGAATGGCGCTGTGGTTGCCCGCCGTGCAGCGGAGGGCGAAACCGTCACCGCGCTCAACGGCAAGGACTATACCCTCACAGCCGAGATGACAGTGATTGCCGACGATAGCGGCGTGCACGATATCGCCGGGATCATGGGTGGCGAACATTCGGGCTGTTCGGATGATACCACCGACGTCCTGCTCGAAATTGCCTATTTCACGCCCGAGCGGATCGCCCGAACCGGGCAGGCACTGGCGCTGACTTCGGATGCGCGTAGCCGCTTTGAACGCGGCGTCGATCCTGCCTTCCTCGACGATGGCCTCGCGCTGCTCACCGACCTGATCGTCCAGACCTGTGGTGGTGAACCGAGCGATGTGATCCGCGCCGGGCAGCCCCCTGTCGAACGCAAGACCATCGCCTATGATACCGCGCGCTGCGCGGCTCTGGGCGGTATCGACGTACCGGCGGACAGGCAGAAAGCGATCCTGCAATCGCTCGGTTTCGAAGTTGCCAGCGACTGGACCGTAACCGTCCCGACATGGCGCCGCGACATTGATGGCTGGGCAGACCTTGTCGAAGAGGCTGTCCGTATCGTCGGTCTCGACAATGTGGTTTCGACCCCGCTGCAACGCGCCGATGGTGTGGCAAAGCCAACCGCTACCCCGCAGCAAAGCCTTGCGCGCAAAGTGCGCCGGGCGGCGGCTGCGCGTGGATTGAACGAAGCGATCAACTGGTCGTTCCTGCCGCAAAAGGAAGCGGACGCTTTCGGCGGCGGCACCTGGAGCCTCGACAATCCGATTTCCGAAGACATGAAGGTCATGCGGCCTTCGCTGCTCCCCGGCCTGCTTTCGGCGGCGCAGCGCAACATGGATCGCGGTGCGTCATCGGTACGGCTGTTCGAAATCGGCCGGCGCTATCTTGCGGATAGCGAGCGGTTGACTGCAGGCATCGTGCTGGCGGGCGAAAAGACCCCGCGCGGCTGGGCCACTGGCAAAGCTGCGAAATTTGATGCCTATGACGCCAAGGCTGAGGTTCTGGCGCTGCTCGCGGCTGCTGGTATTGCGACCGATAGCCTGACGGTGATGGGTGAGGCGGGCGATCATTACCATCCGGGCCAGTCGGCCACGCTGCGCATGGGTCCCAAAAATATCCTCGCAGCCTTTGGCACGCTGCACCCTTCGACTGCGAAGGCGTTCGACCTTGAAGCTACCGTGATTGCTGCCGAAATCTTCCTCGATGCGATCCCGGCGAAGAAGGGCGCGGGCTTCATGCGCCCTGCCTTCACACCGCCGGCGCTGCAAGCGGTGACGCGCGATTTTGCCTTCCTCGTCCCCGAAGCATTAGCGGCGGGCGATCTGGTGCGTGCGGTCAAGGGCTGCGACAAGGATAATATCGTCGCCGTCCGCCTGTTCGATCGCTTTGCCGGTCAGGGCGTGCCTGAGGGACAAGTCAGCCTTGCGATTGAGGTGACGCTGCAACCGGGCGAGAAAAGCTATGCCGAAGAGGATCTGAAGGCGATCTCCGAGCGGATCGTGGCTGCGGCAGCCAAGCAAGGCGCGACCTTACGCGGCTGAGTAAAGAGCCCTCGGCAAATGGAACAAAAAAGGCCGGGGCGCAAACCCCGGCCTTTCCGTTTCACTCCTGGGAGAGGGTGGGAGGAAATCAGAAGCGATATTCGAGGCTGAAGGTCGCCGTGCGCGGCGGGCCGTAATAGCCGATGATCGAATTGCCGAACAACGCACCGGGGAAGTTGTAACCGCCGACGCGGTAGCGTTCGTTGGTCAGGTTCCGCAGGTTGACCGACAGCTTGAACTTGTCGTCTGGCGAGGTCCAGGCTGCCGAGGCATCGACCAGGAAATAGCCGTCCGGATCGAGCGCCGGGGTCGGGATTTCGAACATATAGGCATCGCTGCGCAGCGAAACAGCCGGGGTGAACGACACCGTTCCGCCAAACAGGTCGCCCGAAAGCGTGGCCGATGCACTGGCGGTCAATTCGGGCGTGTTCTGGAAGAAACGCTGGTCCGAAACATCGACCGGGGTGGTGCCGCCCGCGATAAAGGTCAGGAACTCTTTATAGTCCGCATTGGTGTAACCAATGGCTGCGTTCATCGAGAAAAAGGGTGACGGCACGACGCGCAGTTCGAGCTCCGCACCCCAGATGTCACCGCGACCAGCGTTATCGACAAAGCTGGCAATGCCGCCGGTGACGATGTTCGGCACCTGGATCGTGACCTGCTGGTTCTTATACTTTGACTTGAACAACGCGATGTTGGTGAACAGCGTGCGATCGAGGAAGGCGCCCTTGAAGCCGACTTCATAGCTGTCAATCGTTTCGGGTTCATAGCCGTTGACCGTGGTCGGGGTGAACACCGCGTCGCCGCGCATGTCGAAGCCGCCCGATTTGAAGCCCTTGCCATAAGAGGCATAGAGATTGGCATTCTCATTCGGCTGATAGCTGATCGAGACCCGCGGCGTCAGTTTTTCGAAGCTGCGGTCGTTGGTGTAGTTGGTACGGATCAGGCCCGGAACAGCAGCGGCATTGCCGAACAACGGGCTGCGAATTCCGGTATAGTTGCGACGGAACACCGTGCCGGTCTTGTCGTCCTTGGTGTAACGTAGGCCTGCTGACAGCTTCAGCTGCTCGGTGACATCGAAGCTGACGTCGGCGAAAGCAGCATAGCTCTTGGTCTTGACCGTGCCCGAGGTCAAAGTGGTGGTGTTGAGCGTACCCAGCACCGTATCGAACGCACCGCTGGCGCGCGCATCGAGATAATAAAGACCGGCAACGCCCTGCACCCGATCGCCTTCGAACAGCAGCTGGAATTCCTGCGTGAACTGGCGGTCATCATAGAATGCGGGAATATCGAGCACCGGACCGGCAGTATTGTCGAAATCAATCACCGTATCGGTGTGGCCATCGCGATAAGCAGAGATCGACTTGAAGGTCAGCGTATCGGAAAGGCCGAATTCGCCGGTCAGCGATACGCCTTGGGTGACAACCTTGTTGTCATCGCCGATGCCTGCGCGTGTATCATACACGCTCGCGGTAGGTTGGAAGGCGGCAAGGCCGCCATTGCCGACGAGGCGGGTTCCGTGGCGCGGGTTCGATTTATCGATGATCTTGTCGGCGGCGAGGCGGATGAAGATATCATCCGACGGTGCGAACTCAGCGGAAAGACGCCCAGCGAGTACATCTTTGTCATATTGTTCGGCACCGGTGGTCAGGTTCTTTCCGAAACCGTCGCGCTGGTACCAGGCGATCGCACCTCCGATCGAGAAAGTATCGCCCAGGGGCACGGTAACCTGGCCGATCAGGTCGATCTGGTTATAGGCACCATAGGCTGCGCGCACCTTTCCGCCAAATTCGTTGCCCAGACGGTTGGTAACATATTTGACTGCGCCGCCGATGGTGTTGCGGCCATAGAGCGTGCCCTGCGGACCGCGCAGCACTTCAACGCGCGAGACGTCGAAAATGTCGAGCACGGCACCCTGCGGGCGGGCGACATAGACGTCGTCGACATACAGGCCGACGCCGGGTTCAAAGCCCCAGAGCGGATCTTGCTGGCCGACGCCGCGGATGAAGCCGATCAGCGTCGAGTTCGAACCGCGCGCGATTTGCAGCGTCATGTTCGGTGCCTTGTCCTGCAGTGCAGTGATGTCGACCGCGCCTTGTGCGGCGAGCGTATCGCCCGAAATCGCCGTCATTGAGATGGGAACGTCGAGCAGGCTCTCTTCCCGGCGACGCGCAGTAACGATGATTTCGCCGCCGCCTTCGCCTTCGTCGGCTGTGGCTTCATCCTGCGCCCATGCAGGAGCAGCCACTGTCGTAAAGCTGCCCAACGCGATTCCGCTCAGCAACGCAGCGCGCGTAAATGCTTGGAATTTCATGATATCCTCTCTTCCGTCCACTCGAACTTGCGGCTTTCCCGCAATTTTCTGCTTGCTCCATACTGAAAGTTGAACCATCTTTCAACTTATTGAAGAGGAATTTTGCAAATGGTCGCCGTGCGTGGCATGGATGCAACAATGACGGGGGAAGACAAGGCACCGCGCACCGAACGCGGCCGACGCACGCTGCGTGCATTGCTCGATGCTGCCGCGGCCGAATTTGGCAAAAAAGGCTTTCACGACAGCTCGGTCGTCAGCATCACCAGCCGGGCCGGGGTCGCGCTGGGCAGTTTCTATACCTATTTCGATTCGAAGGAATCGCTGTTCCGCGCCCTGGTGAAGGACATGTCAGGGCAAGTCCGCGATCATGTCGCCCCGGTTCTGGCAGGCGATGGCGACCAGATCGATGCCGAAGGTCGCGCACTAGCCGCCTTCCTATCGTTTGCGCGGCAGCACAAGGAAATCTACCGCATCATCGACGAGGCCGAATTTGTGGCCCCCGACGCCTGGCAGGTGCATTATGGTACGACGGCTGACCGCATTCTCGACCGTTTGAAGGCCGCCGAAGAACGCGGCGAGATCGCCGGTCCGGTTGACGAGGCGCATGCCTGGGCGATCATGGGGATGAACGTTTTCCTCGGGCTGCGTTATGGCGTGATCGACGAAAGCCGCGATGCTGGCGAGATCAGTAATATCGTCAATCATATGCTACGTCGGGGACTGGGCTAGATCCTGAGCCGCAACCCCGCTTTGCATCGCGCCCTTTACGCCCGCTCCTTGGACCAAGCGGCGTTTACGTTCGAGCCTTTGGCCACTTTTTCCGCAATCGCACACCGTCCTTGGTGACAACGCCAGGCCTGCCGGGGAACATTTTTGGTACCCAATCAATTACTGACACATACTGACAGGGTAAGTGCGGTATCGTTTGCTCCAGGCGCTTGGAATTTTGCGTCGGAAATCGGCCGGCAATCTAAGATTTTAGGGAGCGACTATGCGTAAAACCACACTGTTCGCAACAATGTTGGCATTTGCACTGGCGCATACCTCCGCCAACGCAGAGAATTGGGATGGAGGTTTTGCTGGAATTGGTGGTGGTTATGTCGATGCCGAAATCGAGGGTACCGCAAATTCAATCCTGGCACTGCCCATTGTTGCACCGGCAACCGACCGTTTCGACGGCAATGGCGCGTCCATCGGTGCGATTGCAGGCTATCGATTTGAACTCGGTTCCGCGGTGCTTGGTGCAGAGGTTGACGCTGACTGGTCGAGCACCAAAGCGGACCACAGCACGCCTGCTGCGAGCAATTCGTCAAAGATCAAATGGCAAGGGACTGCCCGCCTAACTGCGGGACTCTCCGCTGGCAAAGTGCTGTTCTACACGACAGTCGGAGCAGCCATAGCAAACATGAAGCATCGGGCAAACTTCGGGCTGGGTGCCCCGCAATTTCGCTGGTCCGAATCCCCCATTGGCTGGGTCGTTGGCGGAGGGGTTGAATTGTCTACGGGCAAAATTCGTCCCCGTTTGGAATATCGACATACGGACTTTGGAGGAACCGTAAGCGATGTGAACGCCTCGGTTATTTTCAGACGGAAGGTACGTTCCGACTCCATCCGGCTTTCGCTGATTTCGCGTTTCTGACGGCAGACAGCTATCCATAGCTTGTGGACGCGAATGCCAATGAACGCTATGCGGCGCGCCCATGACGACTGCACCCTGGGCCAAGCGCCGCACCTTCGCGATTATTTCGCACCCTGACGCGGGTAAGACCACGCTGACCGAAAAGCTGCTTCTGCAGGGTGGGGCGATTCATCTTGCCGGGGAAGTGAAAGCGCGTGGTGCCGCGCGCCGTGCGCGTTCGGACTGGATGAAGATCGAGCAGCAACGCGGCATTTCGGTCACTTCGTCGGTGATGACATTCGAAAAGAACGGAATCACCTTCAACCTGCTCGACACGCCGGGGCACGAAGACTTCTCGGAAGACACCTACCGCACGCTGACCGCGGTCGATTCCGCCATCATGGTGATCGACGCCGCCAAGGGCATTGAGCCGCAGACGCTCAAGCTGTTCGAGGTCTGCCGCTTGCGCAGCGTGCCGATCATCACCTTCGTCAACAAGGTCGACCGCGAAGGGCGCCCTTGTTTCGAAATCCTCGATGAGGTTGCCGACAAGCTGGCGCTTGATGTCTGCCCGATGAGCTGGCCGGTCGGCATGGGCGGCACCTTTGAGGGGATTCTTGATTTCGCAACCGGCGGCGTATCGCGTCCGGAAGGCGACAGCCGCGAATTTCTCGGTAAGATCGATGCGAACCCCACATTGCCACCCGAAGTCGCTGAAGAAGTCGAACTGGCGAAGGCGGGCTATCCCGAATTCGATCTGGAGGCTTACCGCCATGGCGATTTGACCCCTGTCTATTTCGGCTCGGCGCTCAAAAATTTTGGCGTGGCCGAGGTTATCGACGCGATCGCCAAATTTGCTCCGCCACCCCGCTCGCAACCAAGCGCAGCGGGCGAGATTTCGCCGGATAATGGCGAAGTCACGGGCTTCATCTTCAAGGTGCAGGCCAATATGGACCCGCAGCACCGCGATCGTATCGCTTTCATGCGGCTGTGTTCGGGCACGTTCAAACGCGGGATGAAGCTGACGCCCTCCGGCCTTGGCAAGCCCGTCGCGATCCATTCGCCCATCCTGTTCTTTGCGCAAGACCGCGAGATTGCCGATACGGCGGAGCCTGGCGACATTATCGGCATCCCCAACCACGGCACGCTGCGCGTCGGCGATACGCTGAGCGAGAAAAACAGCGTGCGCTTCACTGGCCTGCCCAACTTCGCGCCGGAAATTCTGCGCCGCGTCGTGCTGCGCGATCCGACCAAGACAAAGCAGCTGCGCAAGGCGCTCGATGATCTGTCGGAAGAGGGCGTGATCCAGGTTTTCTATCCGGAGATCGGTTCGAACTGGGTTGTCGGCGTTGTCGGCCAGCTCCAGCTCGATGTGCTGATTTCGCGGCTCGAGGCCGAGTATAAGGTCGATGCCTTCCTGGAGCCCGCGCCTTATGACACCGCCCGCTGGCTGATCGGCAGCGATGCCGCGCTCAAGGCGTTTGCCCAGTTCAATGGTGGCAATATGGCGAAAGACCGCGACGGCAACCCGGTCTTCATGGCCCGCTCGTCATGGGATGTCGGCTACCAGCAGGAAAAAAATCCCGACCTGACCTTCAGCGCGACCAAGGAGCGGTGACTTCGATCCTCCTCCCGTTCACGGCAGGGGTTAGGGGAGGGGGCGAGCGCAGCGAGCCTGATGACGTTACAGGCCTCCCCCAGCCGCTGATCCTCCGGATCGCCTTCGGCTCCCCGCAAGCGGGAGGGGGACAGTTCCTCAAGCCGCAGGCCTCACCTCCACCGGCACGCCTGAAAAGGCGGCATTACCCGAAAGCGGATCGAGCGCGTCCTCTTCGGTCAGATCGTTGATGCTCGCCCCGGCGTGCGCCTGCGCGACCGCCATCGAAACGCCGGGCAGGTTGTGACCCCAGCCATGCGGGATCGATACCGTGCCGGGCATCATGTCGTCGGTCACCTCGACCGGCAGCTTGATCGCGCCGCTTTTTGACGAGACTTCGGCCAGCGATCCATCGCCAAGATTGCGCGCGCGGGCATCGTCGGGATGGATCATCAGTGTGCAGCGCTCGGGCCCTTTCACAAGCCGCGGGCTGTTGTGTAGCCAACTGTTGTTCGACCGCACATGGCGCCGCCCGATCAGCCGCAGGCGGTCATCACCGCGCTGTGCCAAGGTCGCCTGCAACCGGTCAAGATCGGCAACGAAGTGCGCGGGTGCACAGTCGATGCGCTTGGTGGGTGTACGTAGCCGTTCGGGCAGCCGCCCGGCTTGCAACGGCCCGAAGTCCTTGCCGCTCGGTTCGGCTTCCAGTTCGTCGATCGACAAGCCATAGGGGCCTGCCTTGAGCAGATTGTCGAGCGCCGCGCGCGGCGTTGCCCGTTCAATCGGCGTGCCCGAAATGGCTTCGGCCAGCTTGCGCAATATCTGCCAATCCTGCAGCGAACCCTCCTCCGCCTCGAACAGCGGATTCGAGAATTTGCCGAAGTTGCGGATCGCGATCGGCAGCAGGAACAGGCCGTAATGTTCGCGCTCCAGCGGCCCCACGGGTGGCAATATGTAATGCGCTCGGCGGCTGGTGGCGTTGCGGTACATGTCGATCGACACCATCAGGTCGAGGGTCTCGATTGCCGCATCGAGCCGCCTGCCATTGGGTGTCGACAACACCGGATTGCCCGCAACCACAAACAGCGCCTTGATCTGGCCTTCACCCGGCGTCTCGATTTCCTCGGCAAGTGCGGCTGCGGGATATTCACCCATCACCAGCGGATGGCCCGACACGCGCGAATAGCGGCGGCCAACCGATCCCGGTCCGGCCATGGCAACGGTATCGACCAGAGGTGTCGGGAAGAGAAGGCCACCCTCTCTGTCCAATTGGCCGGCGGCAATGTTGATGAGCGCGATCAGCCAGGCGTTCAATGTGCCGAAGCTTTGCGTCGCGGCACCGATGCGTCCGTACAGCGCGGCTGGCCCTGATACCATCCGATCCGCCAGCCATTGGATATCGGGCAGCGAAACGCCGCACTGCTGCGAGCAGGTCGCACTGTCGAAGCCCGAAATCGCATCGGCAACGGCATCCAGATTGTCGATATAATTGGGCAAGGCAGGCCGATCCGGATGCGCGAGCACGGCCTTCAGTAAGGCCACTAACAGCATCCCGTCGGTTGCCGGGCGGATGAACAGATGCCGGTCGGCAATCTTTGCGGTCTCGGTCCGCCGCGGATCGATCACCACCAACTGCCCGCCGCGCTTTTGCAGCGCTTTCGCTCGATTGCGGAAGTCGGGAACGGTCCAGACGCTGCCATTCGATGCCATCGGGTTGCCGCCCAATATGATCATCGTTTCGGTGCGGTCGATATCAGGAACGCCCCACAGCCCCGAATGGCCGAATAGTGCGAGGTTCGCGACCATGTGTGGCATCTGGTCGACGGTACTCGCCGAATAGATATTCTTGAGGCCCAGTGCTTTCTTGAGTTCGCCCGACACCAGCGAATTCGAATAGCTGTGGGCATTGGGGTTGCCGATATACATCGCCGCGCTGTCGGCATCGCGCGTCAGTATTGCGCGGGTGCGTTCGCCGATTTCGGCAAAGGCCTGTTCCCAGCCGATCTCTTCCCAACTGTCGCCATTGCGCTTAAGCGGTTGGCGCAGCCGATCCGGATCATTTTGCAGATCGGCGAGCGCGGTCGCCTTGGGGCAGATATGCCCGCGCGACAGCGCGTTATCGGGATCGCCCTTGATCGAAAGGATGTCGCGTCCTTCAGCAGTCACAATGATCCCGCAATTGGCCTCGCATATGCTGCAGGTGCGATGGTGGGTTATCGGCATGGTCGACTCTCTCCTTGGCGGGCAGGCTATAGCGTTTGCGGGGGGATGCAAGGTTTTGGAGCGGTGCTTGACGAGCGCTTTGGCATACCGCAAATCCTCTCCAAAGGGAGAGATTCATGACCGACCATATCCTCGTCATCGACGAAGGCACCACATCGACCCGCGCAATGCTGTTCGCCAAGGACGGCACCTGCCTTGGCAGTGCGCAGCGTCCGTTGACGCAGCATTATCCGGCGCCCGGTCTTGTCGAGCATGACGCGGCGGAAATCTGGGGCCTCACGCTTGAATGCGCGCGAGAGATGGTGGCACAGGCGGGCGGGGCGCATGCCATTGCCGGTATCGGCATCACCAACCAGCGTGAGACGGTGGTCTTTTGGGATCGGCGCACCGGCGAGCCGCTGGCGCGGGCGATCGTCTGGCAGGACCGACGCACGGCGGAGATGTGCGAGGCGCTGAAGGCAGCAGGCAATGAGGCTGATGTACAGGCGAAAACCGGGCTGTTGCTCGACCCCTATTTCTCCGGATCGAAAATCGGTTGGGCGCTCAAGAATTGGCCGCAATTGCAAGAAGCTGGCGAGCATCTCGCGGTCGGGACGATCGAAAGCTATCTCGTCTATCGCTTGACGGGCGGCAAGGTGCATGTCTCCGACGCCAGCAATGCCAGCCGTACGGCGCTGATGGCGATCGGCAGTGGCGATTGGGACGATGGACTGCTCAGCCTGTTCGGCGTGCCACACTCAATTCTCCCTGAAATCTGCGATAGCGCGGGCCAACTGGGGATGACCGAACCCAGCCTGTTTGGCGCACCCATCGCGATCACCGGCATGGCAGGGGACCAGCAGGCGGCGTTGATTGGCCAGAGCTGTCTCGAACCCGGCCAGACCAAGGCGACCTTCGGCACCGGAGCATTCGTGCTGACACAGACCGGGCGGACCTTACCCAAATCGACCAACCGCTTGCTGGCAACGGTGGCCTGGCAATTGGCTGGCGAACGGCATTATGCGCTCGAGGGTTCGGTCTTTGTCGCCGGCAGCCTGATCCAGTGGCTGCGCGACGATCTGGGCCTCATCGACGCCTCGCCCGACACCGAACCGCTCGCGCGCAGTGTGGAGGATAATGGCGGGGTTTATCTGGTTCCGGCGTTATCGGGCCTTGGCGCGCCGCACTGGCAGCCCTCTGCGCGCGCCGCGATCCATGGCCTGACATTCGCCGCGAAAAAGGCGCATGTCGCGCGCGCCGCTCTGGAGGCGATGGCGCACCAGACCCACGATCTCAAAACCGCCTTTGCCGCCGACGGTGCAGATTGGGCCGAACTGCGCGTTGATGGCGGTATGGTGTCAAATGGCTGGATGGTGCAGGACCTGGCGGACATTTTGGCCGTCGAGGTAGAACGCCCCGACTTTGTCGAAACCACGGCCTTGGGCGCCGCCATGCTCGCCGGCGTGGGGGCAGGGCTCTATGGCTCGCTCGCCGAGGCATCGGTGATGCGCGGCAAGGTAGGACGGTTCAGCCCGGCAATGGACGGCGCTGCCCGTGATGCGCGCCTCGCCGGTTGGAAGGATGCGTTGGGCCGGGTGCTCGCCTAGCGCCCCATCTTCTTCGCGCGCCTTCTCTGCACGCTTGATCCAATCCCCATCGCCTCGCGATATTTGGCGACGGTGCGGCGGGCGATGTCGAAGCCTTTTTCCTTGAGCATATCGACCAGCGTGTCGTCGGAGAGGATATCGTCGGGGGCCTCGGCATCGATCAGAGCTTTGATTGCGGCCTTCACCGCCTCCGCTGATGCGCCATCGCCATCAGCCGAACCAACCCCGCTCGAGAAGAAATATTTGAGGTCGAACAGCCCGCGCGAGCAATGCAGATATTTGTTGCTGGTAACCCGGCTTACGGTGGATTCGTGCATGTCGATCGCCTCGGCCACCTGTCTTAGCGTCAGTGGTTTCAATCGCGACACACCCTCGCGGAAAAAGCCCTCCTGCTGCTTCACGATTTCCTGTGCGACCTTCATGATCGTGCGCTGGCGCTGGTCCATCGCCTTGATCAGCCAGTTGGCGTCGGCCAGCGCTTCGTTGAGCCAGTTGTTCGCCGCCTTGTTGGCTCCGCCTCCACCCATCTCGGCATAATAGGTACGGTTGACCAGCAACCGGGGCAGGTTGGCGCTGTTCAGCTCGATCGCCCAACCCTTGCCCTGCGCCGTCACGAACAGGTCAGGGGTTACTGCCATTGCTGCATCGTCGCTGTCAAAACGCAGTCCTGGCTTGGGATCATAACTGCGCAGCTCGACCAGCATGTCGCGCAAATCCTCATCATCGACCCGGCACAGCCGCTTGAGCTGGTCAAAACTGCCGCGGGCCACCAGATCGAGATTGTCGATCAGCCGCGCCATGCACGGGTCGTAACGGTCGGCCTCCTTCGCCTGCAACGCAATGCATTCGGCCAGATCGCGCGCGCCGACGCCCGTGGGATCGAATGTCTGGAGCAGCGCCAGCGCCTCTTCCATCTCTGCCATCGGTACACCCAGCCGATACGCAATGCCCATCAGGTCTGCGCCCAGCCAGCCCGAAGGCTCGATATGCTCGATCAATTGCTCGATCAGCAGCAATTGCCTGCCAGAGGCGACAGCGCCTGCCTGCTGCATCAGATGTTCGCGCAAGCTGATGTCGGGTGCGGCAAAGGCGTCGAAATCCGGGCCTTCGCCAAAGTCTGACCCGCGCCCGTCGACGCCGTTCATTCCCAGCATCCCGTCGGCACCCGCGCCGCCTCCTTCGCCGGGCTCAAAGGTCTCGTTCGAAAAATCGGTGTCGAGTGCTTCATTGCCGGTGCCGAAGTCGCCCTCGTTCATCAACTGATCGCTGCCTAGGCTGTCGGGGGCGGGTGCGGCATCGCTGAGGTCAGGTGCCTCGTTCTCGCCCGAGGCTTCGCCCGAAGCGATTTCGAGCAGCGGGTTGCGTTCGAGTTCCTCGGCAATGAAGGATTCGATTTCGAGCGACGAAAGCGCCAGCAGCTTGATCGCCTGCTGCAACTGCGGCGTCATCACCAGCGACTGGGTCTGACGAAGATCAAGGCGGGGGGCTAAAGCCATTATCTCCCCTCCCCTTCAGGGGAGACGCCGGGGGTGGGGCGTGTCAGGATAGCACAGCCGAGATTGAGCAGCCCCACCCCAACCCCTCCCCTGAAGGGGAGGGGCTTTGGGAGTGCAGCTATCAAAAAGTGGCGCTGCACAGCACCTTCCTCACATCTCGAACCCTTCGCCAAGGTACAGCCTGCGCACATTGGCATCCTTGACCAGATCTTCGGGCGATCCGGCGAACAGCACTTGACCGCCATAGATGATGCAGGCGCGGTCGACGATATCGAGCGTCTCGCGGACATTATGATCAGTGATGAGCACGCCGATGCCGCGTTTCTTGAGGTCCTTCACCAGGTCGCGAATATCGTTGATCGAGATCGGGTCGATGCCCGCAAAGGGTTCGTCGAGCAGGATGATCGAGGGGTTGGCCGCCAGCGCACGGGCGATCTCGCACCGCCGCCGTTCGCCACCCGAAAGCGCCATCGCCGAGGCTGCGCGCAACCGGGTGAGGCCGAACTCCTCGAGCAACTGTTCGAGCCGCGCCTCGCGCGCTGCCCGGTCGGGCTCGGCAAGTTCCAGCACCGCCATGATATTCTGCTCGACCGACAGCCCGCGGAAGATCGAGGTTTCCTGTGGCAGGTAACCAAGTCCGAGAATGGCGCGGCGATACATGGGCAGGCGGGTGATATCCTCACCATTGAGCATGATGCGGCCCGAGTCTGGTTTCACCAGCCCCATCACCGAATAGAAACAGGTGGTCTTGCCTGCGCCATTGGGGCCGAGCAGGCCAACAACTTCGCCCTTTGCTACCGACAAGGACACATCGGTCAGAACGGCGCGCTTGTCATAGCTTTTGGCGATCGACACAACGGCAAGGCCTGAAGAAAGCCCCTCTTCGGTCATCGCGCTCGCCGGCGTTTCGTGGCGGTGCGCGTCGTCGCCCATTGGCTGTTCGAGGCTCATCCCGTGTTACGTCCTTTGTTGTTCCGTTCGCTGCTTACCGTGCAAAACCGGGCAAGAAAAGCAGACATTGCCCGCAATTGGCAGGATTCGTGCATGGCGCGCGACGGGCGGCCGGTAATTCTGCTCCAAAACGGTTGGAATTGGGGTCTAATTCTTGCGCTGCGGGACAGTGAATGTGCCGGTAACACGTCCGTTGCGGCCGGTTGTGCCGGGTGCCGAGGCGCCGCCAGTGATGGTTGAGCGGCCCGCATCGAGATCGATCACTATCCGCGCCCCGTTGAGGCGGTTTGCACCTTGTGTCAGGTTCACATTGCCCAGCAAGGTAATCAGATTAGCGTTGAGATCGTAGATTGCCGCGTCGCTGGTCGCCCGCAGATCGTCCTTGGTAATGGTAACACCGCCAATTGCGTCGAGCCGGTTCACATCGATTCCGCCATTGCTGCTATAGGCTGCGGTGACCCGCGATGCGCGCAGCGTCAGACCCGCCTGTGACGCGGTGACTCCGCCAGTCAGGATGACCCGGTCGGCCCGGTCCTGCAATTCGATCGCGCCAGCATCGAAATCGACAGGCGCATTGCTGTTATGATTGCGGATGACTTGGGCAGGCGCGGCTACTGACAACAAAGCGGCTGTTCCCAAAGCGCTGGCCAGCAAGATCGGCAGGAAAGATTTTGACATGATGGGCCTATCTAATCGCATTCTGGTTGATGCGCAAATGCGCGCCGCCCTCCAGACGGACGATGCGGGAATCGACATCCGCACGCAGCTTGGCAGCGCTGAACGTGCCGACCTTCATCGCACCATTGACTGGCCCGAAACTCTCAATCTGGCGGGTCTTCATCGCAAATTCGACATTGTTGGCGGTCAATCTGAAGCCGTCGCCACCGGTATAGGACAACGGCCCTTCGACGCGCACCTTTTCGCTATCGAGATTATAATAACCTTGGCCGGCCACCAATTGTGCCGGGCCGCTTGCCATCAGTATTTGTCCTGACAGACCGGTCAGCCGGATAACCGGTTCGGATGAGCTTTTCTGCACCGCGCTGCCACCTCGGAGCGTGAAAGGACGCCCGCGGCTGTCTTCACCGCGATACATGGCGTTGGTCAGCCGCATCCGCTCGCGGGCCATATTCACTTCATCTTTTGCCAGCACGAAGCTCATTTCCTGCGTGTTCGAAAAGGGGCTGACGACAAGCAGTGCGACCAGAACGCCGATGATGCTCGGCAAGGCGACGCGCAGCAATCGGACCAGCCGGTCATGGCGACCGCCCGGTGCAGCGAATTGCTGCCGCAATGTGCGTTCCCTGTCGGCGAGTTCTGACATGCTGGGTGTGATAGGCTCCGGTCGATGAATGTCGAATTAGCTGTGCGCGAAAATGTCTTCCTCGGCCCAGCCCATCAGGTCGAGCCGGGCGCGTTGCGGTAGGAAATCGAAACAAGCCTGCGCGATTTCGGTCCGTCCTTCGCGTTCCAGCCGAATGACGAATTCGGCATGGAGGCGGTGGAGAAAGCGGACGTCGCTGGCGGCATAATCCTTTTGCGCCTCGCTCAATACCGGTCCGCCCCAGTCGCTCGATTGCTGCTGCTTCGAAATATCGGTTCCGAGCAATTCCTTGACCAATTCCTTCAGCCCATGCCGGTCGGTGAAGGTGCGGGTCAGGCGCGATGCAATCTTGGTGCAGAAAAGCGGAGCTGCGGTCACCTTCAGATAATATTCGATTGCGGCGAGATCGAATCGGGCGAAATGGAACAGTTTCAGCCGGTTCGGATCGCCCAATATCTTGCGCAAATTGGGTGCGGCATAGTCAGTTCCGGGGCCGAAACGAACCAGATGCTCGTCGCCGCTTCCGTCCGATATCTGCAAAAGGCAAAGGCGATCACGTAGCGTGTTGAGGCCCATGGTTTCGGTATCGACCGCCACAGCACTGCTGCCTTGCAGCACGCCATCGGGCAGGTCTTCTTCGTGAAGGAAAACGCTCATTCGCGTTCAAACTTTCTCTAAACGGTCAATATGCCAACCCCTCTGCCCCAGCCGCGCCGCCAAGGCAAGTTTTACGGCCTTTACGTGGATTTAGGATTGCTGCATTATTTGCTATCGCGCTTTCGGCGCTTAGGGTATAGCCTGCCCTTGCGGGGCCGGTGGCATATCGCGGGAAATGCAGGGTAATCGTCCTGTTCTGCATGGATCGGAATTGGCGGGCGACGAGAAAGTTATAGTTCGAACATGAGTTTCAATGACAAGCGTCGTGGCCGCGGCCGTGACAAGCGCGATCGTTTTGGTGACGACAATTTCGGTTTTGACGCCCCTTCATTTCCCGGTGAACTGAGAGGCGGCGAGCGCCCGAGCGGTGGCTTTGGCGGACCCCGTGGAGGCGGCGGTGGCTTTGGCGGCGGCGGCGGTGGTTTCCGCGGTAGCGCTCCCCGTGGCCCGGCAATGCCTGCGCAGGTCGTCGGAGAAGGCAAAGGTGTCGTCAAATTCTTCAACAATCAGAAGGGTTTCGGCTTCATCCAGGTTGATGACCGCCCTGATGACGTATTCGTCCACATCAGCGCTGTTGAACAGGCTGGCCTGACGGGCCTCGCCGAGGGACAGCCGCTTGAATTCACACTTGTCGATCGCGGCGGCAAGGTGTCGGCTACCGATCTGGTAATCGATGGTGATCCGCTTCCTGTTCCCGAGCGCGCGCCTCGCCCCGAGCGCGGCGGTTTTGACCGTGACCGCGGCGGTGACCGTGGTGGCTTCCAGCGTGGCGGCGATCGCGATGGTGGTTTCCAGCGTGGCCCGATGCGCGAATCGACTGGCGAACGCGCCAATGGCACCGTGAAATTCTTCAACGACATGAAGGGATTCGGTTTCATCCAGCGTGATGATGGCGGCGAAGATGTGTTCGTTCACATTTCGGCGCTTGAGCGTTCGGGTGTCGGTACGGTGACGCAGAATGACCGTCTGGCGTTCGACATCGAGGTCGATCGTCGCGGCAAATATTCGGCTACCAATGTCGAGCGTCTCGCTGAATAAAAACAGCTGAGCATAGCGAAAACGGAAAGGGCCTCGTTTGAGGCCCTTTTTTGTGTCCACATGGAATGACTCACCGCGTCGGAACGGGTGCGTCGCCGCTATAGTCGTAAAAGCCGCGTTTGGTCTTGCGGCCCAACCAGCCAGCCTCGACATATTTCACCAGCAGCGGTGCGGGGCGATATTTTGAATCGCCGGTGGTGTCATGCAGCACCTTGATGATCTCGAAACAGGTATCGAGTCCGATGAAATCGGCCAGCGTCAATGGCCCCATCGGGTGGTTGAGCCCGATCTGGCAAGCCATGTCGATATCACGGATCGAGGCAACGCCTTCGCCAAGTGAGAAGCACGCCTCGTTGAGCATCGGCATCAGGATACGGTTGACGATGAAGCCAGGGACGTCTTCGGCGAAGACCATCGCCTTGCCGAGCGCCTCGCCAAACAGTTTTACCCGTTCGACGGTCTCTTGAGAGGTGGCAAGCCCGCGGATGACCTCGATCAATCCCATCACCGGAACCGGGTTGAAGAAGTGGACGCCGATGAAGCGTGCCGGATCGGGCGAGGATTGCGCCATGCGCGTAATCGGGATGGACGAGGTGTTGGTGGCGAGCACGGCCTGATGGCCAAGCACCTTGCCAACGCTTTCGAAAATCTTGCGCTTGATTTCCTCACGCTCGGTCGCGGCTTCGATCACCAACCCGGCGGAAGCCATGGGTTCATAGCTGTCGACAGGTTCGATCCGCGCCAGCAATTGCTCTGCTTCTGCAGCGCCGATTTTTTCCCGCTCGACCATGCGGTGGATCGCCTTGGCAATACCATCCTTACCCGCTTTGGCGCGATCAAGGTCGACGTCGGAAAGCAGCACATGATAGCCTGCGGCGGCGCTGACCTGCGCTATACCCGAACCCATCTGTCCTGCACCGATAACGGCAACTGTCCGCATGAAACTGTCCCTCTGCGATAATATTTGCGTCCCCCTAGCGCAGCCGTTCGGTTGGCGATAGACTGTTTGCCATGAGCTTGTATTTTGTCCGAACCCTCGTTGCCGGATCGCTGCTGGCGGCACCGGCATTTGCTGGCCCGGTAAAGCTGGGGGAGCAGTTTTTCCACAAGGATTGGGCGGCTGCTTGCGACAACAGTCTGGCGTGCGAATCCGTTTCACTCGCGCCCGATGGCGATCTGGCTGACGCGCCCTGGGTGCGGATCGCCCGCGACAGCGGCGCCGAAGAGGTGACGGTCAACATTGGGTTGTCCGACCCGAAGGGCGAACGCTATCGCATCTTCATTGATGGGCGATTGGTCGATAGTGGCGCGCTCTCCAAGGGCGAATGGGCGATTGAGTCAGATTCAGACAAAGCCGCAAAACTGGCGCGGGCGATCGGGCGCGGTCGCAAGATGCTGATATTGGGTGCTGATGGTAGCAAGTTGGGCGAACGGTCCTTGAACGGTTCGGCCGCGGCCCTCATCCACATCGACCATCTCCAGAACAGGGCATGGACGCGCAGCGCGCTGCTGCGCACCGGAAAAAAGGCACGCCGACCCAAATCTGAAGCCTTGCCGGTTATCCCGGCGCAGCGGATTGGCAAGACGGTTGCGGTACCCGATGCTGGGACGATCATCGGTGTCGTCGAAAATTCGAATTGCACCGCAGACCCACAGGCTGTGACCGAGAATAGCGCGTTCAGCCTCGGCAAGCATGATGGCAGCAACAAGGTGCTGGTGCTCGTGGGCTGTGGCAGCGGAGCCTATAATATGACGATGGCACCCTATGTCGGTACCTCATCCGACGGCAAGAAATGGAGCTTTGAGCCAGCGCGTTTCGACTATCCGGACAAACCGGGCGCCGACATGGCCAATGTGACTTTGCTGTCCAATGCCGACTGGGATGCCGCGAACCAGCAACTTAGCAGCTTTTACAAAGGCCGCGGGCTGGGCGATTGCGGCAATACAGCCCGCTATGTCTGGGACGGTACCCAGTTCCGGCTGGTCGAGGCTAGCGGCATGGATCAGTGCAATGGTGCGCGCAGCTGGCTGACATTGTGGCGCGCCAAGGTTGCGCTTTCCGACTAGCCCTTGCGGGCCTTGAGCAGCAGTTCTGCAACGCCATAAGTGCGTTCATTATCGACATCGATCGCAAAGGCGCCATCGGGGGTGATTTGTGGCACAACCTTTACGCCGAAACGACGCGAGATTGCCTTGAATGCATTGTCCAGCGTCCACCAGCCAAGCCGGAACCGGATCAGGTTGATGAGCCCGAACGCTTTGGCGATACGTGCGCGGTTCTTGGCGAACTGGCCGCCTTCGCGGAATGCTTCGGTCGCGCGCAGGGCCTTGGCATTGCGCAGCCAGAAGACGTTGCAATTCGAAATGGCGACATCCTTGAATTCATAGAATTTGCGCTGCCCGTCGGGGTGCGCCGCACGAATGGATTCTCGGGTTGCAAGAACCACCACCGCATCACCTTCGCTTGCCAAAGCATGACGATGCACGCTTTGCAGATAGCCACTTTCCGCGAGGACATTGTCTGCGGTTGTGATCAACAATGGGAAAGCAGCATCGCCTCCGGCCAATGCGATTGCATGTTCGACGCTTTCGACGATGCCCGCCTGTGCTTCGCACAACACCAGACGCCCGCTTTTCGCCAGCGCCGCAACGGCTGGTAGGTCAGCGATAACAGCCGGATCATGGATCGAAATGAAGACCTTGGCTTCGGGAAAGGCCGGGCCAACCGCCTCGACCACCCATTCGAGCAGCGGCTTGCCGTTGATCGGAACCCGGCATTTGTGGCTAACGCCTGCGCGCTCGGCGAGTGGATCGAGCTTCCCGTCGCGCTTGCCCGCGAGGATGAGGATGGTCGGTTGGTCGGTCATGCTGCGCCTATAGGCATAGCGGCATTTTCCGGCAAGCTAAGGCTGGTCAAGCGTGCGAATTTGCACTAGGCGCAGCCACGAAAAGGGAATTCGGGTTTTTATGGCAAACGCGCTTCGCATCGGATTGGCCGGGCTGGGGACAGTCGGTACCGGCGTCATCCAGCTTATCGAGGAAAATAGCGCCTTGATTGCGCGCCGTGCCGGGCGTCCGATTGAAATCACCGCCATCACCGCCCGTGATCGGTCGAAGGATCGCGGTGTCGATCTGACGCCGTATCGCTGGGTCGATGATATGGGCGAACTGGCGACCGCAACCGATGTTGATGTGGTCGTCGAACTGGTTGGCGGTTCGGACGGACCGGCAGTGACTTTGGCGCGCGAAACATTGCATGCCGGTCGCGCCCTTGTGACCGCGAACAAGGCCATGATCGCGCATCATGGAGCCGAACTTGGCGCGCTCGCCGATGCCAAGGGTGCACCATTGAAATTCGAGGCAGCGGTCGCGGGCGGTATTCCCGTAATTCAAGGGCTGCGTGACGGCGCGGCGGCAAATCGCATCGACCGTGTCTATGGCATTCTCAACGGCACCTGCAATTTCATCTTGTCCGCCATGGAACGCGATGGCCGCGATTTTGGTGAAGTGCTGGCCGATGCCCAGGCAAAGGGCTTTGCCGAGGCGGACCCGAGCTTCGATATCGATGGCGTCGATGCTGCACACAAGCTCTCGATCCTTGCTTCACTGAGCTTTGGCAGCCGGATCGATTTTGACGGGGTCGACATTCGCGGCATTCGCAAGATCATCGCCGCCGATATCGCGCAGGCGCAGGCGCTGGGATACCGCATCCGCCTGATCGGTTTGGCTGAAGTCGATGGCCAGAATGGCGACGCATCGCTGTTCCAGCGGGTGCAGCCCTGCCTCGTGCCGATTGACCATCCGCTGGCCAATGTGATGGGCGCGACCAACGCTGTGGTGGCCGAAGGCAATTTCTCGGGACGCCTTCTGTTCCAGGGTGCGGGCGCGGGCGATCGGCCTACTGCTTCGGCAGTTGTCGCCGATCTTGTTGATATCGCCCGCAAGGAAACCGGTCCCGCATTTTCCGTTCCGACCGCTGAGCTGGAAGCACTGCCGCGCGCGACTGCGGCGCACCGCATCAACAAGACCTATTTGCGCATGCTCGTGGCCGACCGGCCGGGCGTGCTCGCCGAAATCGCTGCGGCGATGCGCGACGCCGGGCTTTCGATCGAAAGCCTGATCCAGCGTGAAGTCACTGATGGCTCGGCGCTGATCGCCATGGTCACGCACGAAGCGCGCGAACAGGCTGTAACCGATACCCTCGCCGCCCTCAAAGGCTCAGACAGTCTCCAAGGCGAACCGATGGTCATGCATATTTTGGGAGAATAAGATGACGACGCAACCAACAGGAGAATTGGCCAGCGGCGCGATGGACCGGGTGTTGGTCCTCGAAATGGTACGCGTGACCGAGGCAGCTGCGATGGCCGCTGCCAGCATGATTGGTCGCGGCGATGAAAAAGCTGCTGATGCTGCGGCTGTCGAAGCGATGCGCGCCGCGCTGAATGATCTCTACATGGACGGCACCGTCGTGATCGGCGAAGGCGAGCGTGACGAGGCCCCGATGCTCTATATCGGCGAGAAGGTGGGCAATGCGCCCGGCAAGGGTCCCAAGATCGATATCGCGCTTGATCCGCTTGAGGGCACCACGATCACCGCGAAGGCCGGCCCCAATGCGATGGCCGTGCTTGCGGTTGCCGAAGAGGGTAACCTCTTGAATGCACCCGACGTCTATATGGAAAAGCTGGCCGTTGGCCCCGGCTATTCGCCCGGGATTATCGATCTGGCCAAGACGCCGACCGAAAATGTCCTCGCCGTCGCCAAGGAAAAGGGCGTTCCGGCCGAAGAAATCATCGTTTGTGTGCTTGATCGCCCGCGCCACGAGAAGCTGATCGCCGAGCTGCGCGCGCTGGGGTGCGGTATCATGCTGATCCCCGATGGTGACGTCGCTGGGGTGATCGCTACGACCAATCCAGATACCACGATCGACCTCTATATGGGCTCGGGCGGCGCACCCGAAGGTGTGCTCGCGGCGGCAGCACTGCGTTGCGTTGGCGGCCAGTTCAAGGGACGCTTGCTGTTCCGCAATGATGACGAGCGCCTGCGTGCCCGCAAATGGGGCATCGAAGATCTCGACAAGATTTACGATCTTGAGGAGCTGGCCAAGGGCGACTGCATCTTTGCCGCAACCGGTGTGACCAGCGGATCGCTGCTCGAAGGCGTGAAGCGCACCCGTGACGGAAAGATCACCACCGAAAGCGTGGTGATGCGCGCCTCGTCAGGGACGGTACGTTGGGTAAAGAGCGAGCATAGTCGCGATTAGAAAATCCCGATCGCGAGTCCTTCGGCCATCGCGGCGCCCAATTCTCGGGCCTTGGATAGGTCCGCTTCCCGGAGGATTTTGGACGCAAGAATTTCCTCTGGCGTTTGTGCTTGGGTGCAGACGATCAGGCTGTCGGCAATGCGTTTAAGCCTCCAGCCGGTAACTATGCGCTCAGCCTGTCGCACGGCATTGCTTCCATCGGAGCCTGCGCAGACAAGCAAGGCGAAGGGCCGCCCCTCAATCTGTCCGAGGCAAGGATAATAGCAACGGTCGAAAAAGGCCTTCATCTCGCCGCTGATCGCCGCGAGATTTTCCGGGAAGGCGAAGATATAGCCATCGGCGTCGAGTAAGGCCGACGCCTCTGCGTCGTGGGCCTTGATCAGGCTTGTTTCGATTTCGCCACACTCCATGGCGCCTGTCGCCGCCGCTTCGGCCAGCGCTTTCGAGCCGCCGGTCATGCTGTGCCAGATGATGGTTAGCCGTTTCACGCCGCTATGGTCTCGATCACGCACAAAGTGCTGGCGATAAGGCTATGCTGACACGGCCCTTTGGGCATTTCGTTCATCGTTATCGCCGCTGGCTCCCCGGCATGATTGGCTATGCCGAGGAGCGTAAGGCGTGCAAAAATCTGGCTTTTCGCAATCAAATCAGGGCATGCGGTGCAGAGCGCACAGCTTGTTGCCATCGGGGTCGCGCAGATAGGCGAGATACAGTTTCATGGCGCCGCCGTCGCGTACACCCGGCGGGTCTTCGATCGCGGTGCCGCCATTGGCGACGCCTGCCGCATGCCAGGCATCAGCCTGTTCGGGCGACATCGCAAAGCCGATAGTGCAGCCATTGCCATGTGTTGCTGGTTCGCCGTTGATTGGCGGGGTAACCAGGAACATCGACCCGTTATGCATGTAGATCAAGCGGCCTTTGGGGTCTTCGATCCCGGGCTTGCCGCCGAACGCCGCAAAGGTAGCGTCATAGAATTTCTTCGATCGGGCAATGTCGTTGCTGCCCACCATCATATGGCTATACATCGGTTTTCTCCTCGTTTTGGGAACTCAAAAGACCACAACGCTGCGGATGGACTTACCCGCATGCATCAGGTCGAAAGCGGTGTTGATCTCTTCGAGACCCATCACATGGGTAATCATCGGGTCGATCTCGATCTTGCCGTTCATATACATATCGACGATCTTGGGTACGTCGGTTCGGCCCTTGGCCCCACCGAAAGCGGTGCCGCGCCAGTTACGGCCGGTGACAAGCTGGAACGGGCGGGTGGCGATTTCCTTGCCGGCCTCGGCAACCCCGATGATGATGCTGGTGCCCCAGCCGCGATGGCAGGCTTCAAGCGCGATGCGCATCACCTCGGTATTGCCGGTCGCGTCGAAGGTGTAATCCGCGCCGCCATCGGTCATTTCGACAATCTTTGCGACCACATCCTCGCGGCTCATGCCTTTGGAGTTGAGGAACGCCGTCATACCGAACTTGCGGCCCCATTCCTCGCGATCGGGGTTGATGTCGACGCCTATGATCATGTTGGCACCGGCAAGCCGGGCACCCTGGATCACGTTAAGGCCAATACCGCCAAGCCCGAAGACTACGACATTGTCACCCACCTGTACCTTGGCGGTGTTGATGACAGCACCAACACCGGTGGTCACGCCGCAACCGATATAGCAGCTCGTCTGGAACGGCGCGTCTTCGCGGATCTTGGCAACCGCGATTTCCGGCAGCACGGTGAAGTTCGAAAAGGTCGAGCAGCCCATATAATGATAGATGGGCTGGCCCTTGTAGCTGAACCGCGTGGTGCCATCGGGCATCAGCCCCTTGCCCTGCGTCGCGCGGATCGCGGTGCACAAATTGGTCTTGCCCGAAAGGCAGCTTTTGCACTGGCGGCATTCGGGGGTGTAAAGCGGGATCACATGGTCGCCGGGTTTCACCGATGTCACACCGGCGCCAACCTCCCGCACTACGCCTGCGCCCTCATGGCCGAGCACGCTCGGGAAAATCCCCTCGCTGTCAAAGCCGTCGAGCGTATAGGCATCGGTGTGGCAAATGCCGGTCGCCATGATCTCGACCAGCACCTCGCCCGCCTTGGGGCCTTCCAGGTCAAGCTCGACGATTTCCAGTGGTCTTTTTGCTTCAAACGCTACAGCGGCGCGGGTTTTCATGCAGTCTACTCCCTTTCCTAGCCCGCTGCCATATGGGGAGAGGCCCGATGGTGCAACATCCGAAATGTGATACTTGCCCGCATGTGGCGAACCCGATAATCGCGCAGACAAGCTGGGAGGGTTAATGGATACTTCAAACAAACTGAAATCGGCATTGCGAGAACCATTGGTGCATTTCCTTTTGGCGGGATTGGCGGTTTTCCTGTTATCCGGCTGGTGGGGTGAAGAGGTTGACCCCGAAAGTCGGAAAATTACTATCGACAAAGAACAGGTATCGCGTCTCGTTTCCGCGTGGGAACAAACCTGGCAGCGCCCGCCTACCCAGTCCGAAATCGACGCGCTTGTCCGTGATTATGTTCGCGAGGAAATTTATTATCGCGAAGCCAGGCGTTTGGGATTGGACGAAAACGATACCGTGATCCGCCGCCGGCTTCGTGCGAAAATGGAATTTCTGGCCACAGCGGAAATCGAGAATGCCAAACCGTCAGATGCGGTTTTGCAGGGCTGGTTTGACAAGAACAAGGCACGATATGCGACGGATGCCAGTTACAGTTTCGATCAAGTCTATTTGGGGCAAAACGCGGTCCGCGCAACCGGGCTACTCACCGCACTGAACGCAGGCGGCGATTGGAAAACCAAAAGCCAGTCGATCAGCCTTCCCGCATCGCTTGAAAATTCTGGTCGTGAGGAAATCGCGAGATTTTTTGGAGAAGATTTTTCGGTTGCTATTGCTTCGCAGCCCGAAGGCAAATGGAGTGGTCCGGTGCGGTCTGGTTTTGGCCTGCATCTGGTACGAATTCGCAAAGTGCGTTTGGCAGCAATGCCCAAACTCGCCGACGTTCGTCAGAGCGTTGAAAATGACTGGCGTGCCGCGACGCTCGAAGATCGTAAGGCAAAGGCCTATCAAATTTTGCTCGACGGTTATACCGTCAGAATAGCGCAGCCGTGATGCGATTTCTTCTGTTGCTGATGATGATGGCGGGGTTTACCGCGCCCGCCATCGCAGACGAATTGCGGCCGGGATATCTCGAATTCACACAGATTTCTCCGCAAAGCTGGACGCTTGTATGGAAATCGCCGATGAAGGGAGGGGTAACGCCGGAAACGGCGCCAGTCCTTCCCGAGGGTTGCCGCGCCGATTCTGAACCGTTGCGCGAACGCGTACCTGCCGCGCTGGTAACGACATATCGGATTAACTGCCTTGGTGACCTGTCCGGGAAGACTATTGGTCTTCGCAATTTCGAGGCGTCACAGATCGACGTTTTGGTAAGAGTCGCCTTGCTCGGCCGGCCAGTCCAGGCATTGCGGCTAACCGCTGCTCAACCTTTGGTGGAAATTCGAAAAAAGCCCGGGCGTTGGCAAGTTGCGCGCACCTATTTCGTCACCGGAATCGACCATATCCTTTTTGGCTATGACCACCTGTTGTTTGTCGTCGCGCTGGTGCTTTTGCTGAGAGGTTTCTGGACCATAGCGAAAGCTGTGACCGCCTTCACTATTGCGCATTCGATTACATTGATTGGCACGACACTAGGATTTCTGGGGCTGCCGCAAAAGCCGGTGGAAAGTGTGATCGCGCTCTCGATCCTTTTTCTGGCGGTCGAGATAGTCAAGCGCCAACCAGGTCAACTTCGCCTGTCTGAACGTATCCCATGGATTGTCGCTTTCGGGTTTGGCTTGTTGCATGGCTTCGGCTTCGCTGGCGCGCTAAACGAAATCGGTCTGCCAGAAAGCGATGTTCCCATCGCTTTGCTGACGTTCAACCTCGGGGTTGAGGCGGGTCAACTGGTCATCGTGGCAATAGCTTCTTTGGTATTGATGGCGCTGCGAAGGATAGCGCCAGGATCGGTTGCCCTTGTTCTCCGGCTGACGGCTTATGCTATCGGAACAATATCGGCCTTCTGGTTCATTGAGCGTACTTTCACCTAAAGCGAAAGTCCGCCATCGACGATAAGCGTATGTCCGGTGACATAAGAAGCAAGTGGTGATGCGAGAAAGATCGCAGCGCCCGCCATATCGGCTGGAAGACCCATGCGCCGTTGCGGAATATTGGCTAACGCTCCCGCCAGCCTTTCGGGGCTTTGTGTTGTGACCTTGGTCAATTTGGTATCGACAAGACCCGGAGCAAGGCCGTTTACCCTAATCCCCTCGGGCCCCCATGCCTGGCCCAGCGTCTTGGTAAGACTGATCGCCCCAGCCTTTGAAGCTGCATAGGCCGGGTTGCCGATATTGGCCTTCAACCCTGAAATCGAGCTGACGATGATCACGCTACCCTTACTATCGAGGAGCTTGGGTTTGAACTTGCGTGCAATGTGCATCAGGCTGTCAAGGTTCACGGCCATTACCCTGTCCCAGCCAGGCCGTTCGAATTCACCTCTTTTGTAAACAACCGTACCCTGGCAAAGCACCAGCACGTCGAGTTGGTCGAAGGGAACAGGCGCCGTTTCAATGGCACCCGGGTCGCCAACATCAACGCAGTCATAGCCCATATCGGCCAGGTCGGACCCGTCGGCAGGGTCATATTCATTCCGATCCGCCCGCGTACCCCAGATGTGAACGCGGGCGCCACGCTGCAGAAAACCATGCGCGATGCCGTTCCCGATGCCACTCGATCCGCCAACCACCAGCACGGTCTTACCGGTAAAGTTGGTGTCGTCGATCATGCTGCGAACCCTTTCAAGCCTATGGACGCTATCATGCAATAGAAGTCTTTGCTGTCCAAACAAGGATTTCGACAGGCCAACTAAAGCGTGTTTGGGCTGGTCCGCACCCTGGGGGCGCTGACGTGCAGTCAAAACTTTCAGTTGATACATCCAGCGGTTAGACCGCTCCGCTTTGCCGAAAGACCTGATCCGCGGAGAAAGTAATGAGCGTCAAACTTAATCTATGGGGCGTTTCGATACGGTACCACTCTCATAGGCATTCAGGCACTTTTCGCCATATCGAGCGCGATATCGACAATCATGTCTTCCTGCCCGCCAACCATCTTGCGTTTGCCCACTTCGGTCAGGATTGCGCGGGTGTCGACGCCATAGTCGTCGGCGGCCTTTTCCGCATGACGAAGGAAACTGGAATAAACCCCGGCATAGCCGAGCGTTAGTGTCTCGCGGTCGACGCGGACCGGACGGTCTTGCAACGGGCGCACCAGATCCTCGGCGGCATCCATCAGCGTGTACAGGTCGCAGCCATGGTTCCAGCCCATACGATCGACAGCAGCGATGAAGACTTCGAGCGGTGCATTGCCAGCACCTGCGCCCATTCCGGCGAGTGAAGCGTCCACGCGGATCGCGCCATTTTGCACCGCGACGATCGAGTTGGCGACACCCAGGCTGAGATTGTGGTGCGCATGCACGCCGCGCTGGGTTTCGGGCTTGAGTACTCGGTCATAGGCCTGCAACCGAGCGGCATATTCATCCATGTTCATCGCACCGCCGCTGTCGGTAACATAGACGCAATGCGCGCCATAATCTTCCATCAGCTTAGCTTGCTGTGCGAGTGGCTCGGGCTCGGACATATGGCTCATCATCAAAAAGCCGGAGACATCCATGCCCAGATTGCGCGCGGCCTCGATATGTTGTTTCGAGACATCTGCCTCGGTGCAGTGCGTCGCGATGCGAACCGAACGCACACCCATCTCATAAGCATGTTTTAGGTCGTGAACCGTACCGATGCCGGGCAGCAGAAGCGTGGTCAGAACGCTATGTTCCAGAACTTCGGCAACCGCGCCGATCCAGTCCCAATCGGTGTGCGCGCCAAAGCCATAGTTGAAGCTGGAGCCTTGAAGGCCGTCGCCATGCGCAACCTCGATGGCATCGACCTTGGCCGTGTCGAGCGCCTTGGCAATCGCCTTTACATGATCGAGACCATATTGGTGCCGGATCGCGTGCATCCCGTCGCGCAGGGTGACATCCTGGATGTACAGCTTGGTTGTCGTCGGGTCCAAGGTCATGCTGCTGCTCCTTCATGCATACGCGCCGCGATCTTTTCAGCCGTCTTCAGTGCGGCCGAGGTCATTATGTCGAGGTTGCCAGCATAGGCGGGCAAATAGTGCGCGGCGCCTTCGACCTCGAGGAACACGCTGACCTTCAGTCCGGTAAATTCTCCGCCCATTTCAGGTATGCGCAGCGGCTTGTTGTCGCCGATGCTTTCAAACTGGACCGCTTGTTTGAGACGATAGCCGGGGACATATGTTTGCACTTCGGCCACCATATCCTCGACCGATTTGGCAATCGCCGCACGGTCGCCATCTGCGCACAGACAATAGACGGTGTCGCGCATGATCAACGGCGGTTCGGCGGGGTTCAAAATGATGATCGCCTTGCCGCGTGTCGCACCGCCAACATCGCAGATCGCCTGGCTGGTGGTTTCGGTGAACTCGTCAATATTGGCGCGCGTGCCGGGCCCTGCACTTTTGGAGGAGATCGAGGCAACGATCTCGCCATAATGCACCTTGGCGACGCGGTTTACGGCATGGACGATTGGGATCGTCGCCTGTCCGCCGCAGGTTACCATGTTGACATTCTTCGCGTCGAGGCATGCCTCCCCATTGACCGGCGGGATGACATAGGGACCGATGGCCGCAGGCGTCAGGTCGACGACGCGCTTGCCCTTGGCCTGCAACACGTCGTTGTGGTGTTTGTGGGCGCCTGCAGACGTTGCATCGAAGACGATCTCAATATCGGCAAATTCGGGCATGGCGATCAGGCCGTCAATGCCTTCTGCCGTGATCGGTACACCCATCCGCGCGGCACGCTTCAGCCCGTCACTGTCGGGATCGATGCCGACAAAAGCACCCATTTCGAGGCTGTCAGACAGCCGCATGATCTTTATCATCAGGTCGGTGCCGATATTGCCCGATCCTATGATCGCTACCTTGGTCTTGGCCATCATGCTGCCTTTCCATATGTGAAGCTGACTTCGCCGATGCCGCCGACAACCGCGCGGACATGGTCGCCCGGGGCCATCGCAACCATCGGGCCGAGTGCGCCTGTGAGCAAGACGTCGCCTGCTTTCAATGGCTCGCCACGCTTTGCCAATGTTTGTGCCAGCCATGCGGCGGCGTTCAACGGGTGGCCAAGCGCTGCTGCGCCTGCTCCCAGCGAGACGATCTGGCCGTTGATTTCCATCACCATCCCCGCGCTCCATATATCAAGGCCGGGCAGCGGCTTGCCCTCTTTGGCGAGGACGTAAAAGGCGGACGAGCCATTGTCCGCAACAGTATCGGCAAATGCGATTTTCCAGTCGGCGATGCGGCTGTCGACGATTTCAATGGCGGCATGGACGGTCGCTACCGCAGCAGCAACCTCGTCGGGCGTGGTGTCGGGCGAGGGGAGGTCTTTGCCGAGTACAAATGCGATTTCGGCTTCCGCCTTGGGCTGCAAGGCGCGGGCGGGATCGAGCGTGCCGCCATCCTTAATTTCCATGTCCTCGAACAGCACGCCAAAGTCGGGCTGGTCGACGCCCAACTGGGTCTGCACCGCCTTCGCGGTCAATCCAGCCTTGCGCCCGACGATGCGTCGTCCCTGATCAACCCAGAAGCGCGTATTGATCTCCTGCACGGCATAGGCGCCATCAATGTCGGTCGGCTCCAGCCATTGGCGCATTGGCGCAATCGCCCCGCCGCTATAGGCATCGCGTAGCGCCCGGGCAGCGGTTTCGTGAACAGTCTCGGTCATTTCAGACTCACCTCTCTTTGCTGATTGCAGCACTAATGCACAAAGCCGCTTGGTTCCAGTTGAGCGATTTGCTAGTTTCTCACTATGTGGGAAACATCAATGGAATCTTCTGTGCGTACGTTGAAGCTGCTTGAGGCTGTAGTGCGCGACGGAGCCCAGTCATCGGTCGCGGCGCTGGCGCGCGAAACACAGATCCCCGTTGCCTCCGCACACCGCCACATCACAGCGCTGGTGGGTGCGGGCTATCTTGTGCCTGCGGGCTATGGACGGCATCTGCCGGGGCCAAGGCTGCATGAACTGGCCGGCTTTCTGGACACGAAGCTGATGATGGCCAATGCAGCGCGACCCATTCTCGACCGGCTAGCAAAGCGCATGCATTGCGTGGCGCAGCTTGGCATCTTCGAGAATGACATGGTTACCTATCTCGTCAAATCCGGGCCCAGCGCGGGCGATCTGTTCACCAAGGTCGGGATGCAGCTGGAGGCCTATTGTTCGGGGATAGGAAAGGTGCTGCTCGCGCATCTCCCGGAAGACGCACGATCGGAATATCTTCAAGCTGGGCCATTCATTGCGCTCACCGAACGCACAATCACCGATCCGGACCTGCTCGGTGCCGAATTGCAGCAGGTCTCCCGTACGGGCTTTGCTGTTGATGACGAAGAGGTGGTGGCGGGCTTGCAGTGCATCGCCGTACCCGTCCGCAATAGTGCGGGGGAAGTCATCGCCGCCATTTCAGCCTCGCGTGCAACGCAAACCGATCACCGTCGGTGGCAGGCAAGGAACCTGCCGCTGCTGCAAACTGCCGCCAATGACATCGGAGCAAGGTTAGTGCGGGACTAGGCTTTGCGGAAGAAATGGCGGAGACGGAGGGATTCGAATGGAACTTTTATGTCATTGAAATATATGACTAGCTATTCAAGTTCGGTAATGAGGTGCCCCGGAAACTGCCCCCAGTTCTGGGTCACCGTTTCCATTGGTGCGTTCCTGTATCGGTTTAGTTGAGAGCCGCTGCAACACTCCCGCTTTGCACAAACTTTTCCACGTCCTGTTCTGAATAACCTAAGTCCGCAAGCACAGCATGGCTGTCCTTGCCTGCAGCATCGATAGTCGCCTCCGCATTGAAACGATTTCCGTTCATAGTGAGCGGCAAGGTGGGCAAATGGCTTGTGGTTCCGTTTTCGAAAACTACAGGTTCCAGTCCATTGGATGCGGTCAGATGAGGATCGTCAAACAATTCCTCGGGCTTGCCGATCGGAGCAAAGGGCAGGCCTGTGCCTTCCAGTCTGGAGATGATTTCCGCACGCGTGAATCTGGCCACCAGTTCGCGGATCTGTGGCATGATCCTGTCGCGGGCGAGCACACGGTCATTATTTTTGCGCAATCCTTCATCAGCCCATAAATCATCAAGCCCGAACAGCGCACAGAATTTTTCCCAAAGCGCATCGGTTACGACGCCGATGAAGATGGGATCATCGCGCGTTTCGAACACATCATAAATTGCCCATGCCGAGATCCGTGCCGGCATTGGGGCAGCAGGTTTCCCCGTGACCGCATATTGCGCCATATGCTGGCCCACCAGATAGACGGTTGTCTCGAAAAGTGAGGCAATGACCTTTTGCCCCCTGCCGGTGCGGTGTCGCTCTTCCAATGCAGCGAGAATACCAATGACACCAAACATGCCGCCGGTCACGTCGATGACGCTCGCGCCTGCTCGTAACGGTCTGCCGGGTGGACCGGTCATATAAGCGAGCCCACCCATCATCTGCGCGACTTCGTCAAGCGCCGTGCGTTCTTCATAGGGGCCGGGGAGGAAGCCTTTTTCGGAGCAGTAGATAAGCCGCGGATTACGCTTGCTCAGGCCTTCATAGTCGAGGCCCAGACGATCAAGCGCGCCCGGACGATAGTTTTCGACAAGGATATCGGCGCTATCGCAAAGCTTCTTGGCAATTTCGATCCCGGCTTCGGATTTGAGGTTGAGGCAAATCGATTGCTTGTGCCGGTTATACATGGGGTAATAGCCAGCACCGGACCCGAGCAAGCGGCGCGTCTGGTCCCCCCCTATCGGTTCCACGCGGATCACTTCGGCGCCAAGGCTTGCAAGGATATGCCCAACGGCAGGCCCCATCACCATATGCGTGAATTCGATTACACGCAGCCCTGAAAGCGGTGTCGGACCTTGGGTTGCGTCAGTCATGCCTTGCCCCTTGTTGCATAATCCAGCGTCAGCCCGGCGTCGGGCGTAAATCCATAAAGCGGTTCTTCGGGCAAGGCAGCTGCCACAATGTCCCGAACCTTCAGTAGTTTTTCGAGATCGATGCCCGTATCATAGCCCATGCTATTGAGCATGAAGACCAAATCCTCGGTCACGATGTTGCCCGATGCGCCGGGTGCGAAAGGGCACCCGCCGATACCACCCAATGAAGCATCGAGCGTGGTGATACCCTCCTCCAGCCCGGCGAGCGCATTGGCGAGGCCCAGCCCCCTTGTGTTGTGGAGATGGAGCGTTGTCAGCTTGTCCGCGCCCACTGCCGACTTCACTTTTCGGACAAGGCGTTTGACCTGAGCGGGGTCGGCATAGCCGGTAGTGTCAGAGAGACTCAGTTCCTTGGCACCGGAGCGAACCGCCGCTTCGGCCAACCGGACAACCGTATCGTCAGGAACCCTTCCTTCCATCGTGCACCCGAATGCGGTGGAGAGCCCGACCGCGAAATGAATGCCTGCTTCGTCTGCTATTCTTGCCACCTCTGCGATCTCTTCGATCATTTCGCTATGCGATTTTCGGACATTTTTGATGCTGTGCGTTTCAGACATGCTGAAGGGTATCGACATGCCGTGTACACCAGCCTCAGCGGCGCGAGCAGCGCCTTTGGCATTGGGAACCAGCGCGACGACATTCAGACCCGGAATTGTCTTGGCGTAGGCCACAACTTCGGCAGTGTCGGCCAGTTGCGGAAGCAGGCTCGGCGGGACAAAACTGCCAACCTCAATTTCGCGCACGCCAGCTTCGGCTTCGGCTTTGATCCATGCTTTTTTTGCCTCCAGCGTCATAATCCGGTGAGTGGATTGCAGTCCGTCACGCGGCCCCACTTCCGATACGAGGATCTGCGTCATGTCTGTTTCTCCAGATACACCCATGGCCGGGCTTTGCGGTCGTCGGTTAGCCAGGCGGCAATGGCGTCACGATGTTTAAGCGTTAGGTCGATTGCGTCCAAACCCTCAAGCAGCATCATTTTCGCTTCGCTGCCAATTTCGAAGGGATGGCCCTTTGCAGTTTGCGCCGCCAGATCAACGGTGATGACCTGTCCTTGCATCGTTTCGATCGCTGGCTTGTCGAGACAGACTGGCAACAGGCCATTCCTGATGCAGTTATTGTAGAAAATCGGGGCAAAACTCTCTGCAATCACGCAGTCGATGCCCCATTCTTTCAATGCCCATACGGCATGCTCTCGGCTCGATCCGCAGCCGAAATTCGCGCCAGCCAGCAGGATGCGGGCAGCGGAAAATTCGGGCCGGTTCAATGTGAATTCCGGGTTGATCGTCCGGCTGTCTGCTTCTGTGTATCGCCAAGGCGCGAATAGGCCATCGGCGAGACCAGATTTTCCAGTCGATTTCATTTCGCGCGAAGGAATGATGGCGTCGGTATCAACATTGTCGATCATCAACGGCGCCGCGATGCTTGTAATGGACGTAAACGGTTTCATGGCGCCGCGATCCTGCCGGCGAGCGCACTTGCTGCGACGACTTCGGGGCTCGCAATATGGGTCCGGATTCCTGGTCCCTGCCGCCCTTCGAAATTGCGGTTGGTGGAAGAGATAACCCGGCTGCCGGGCGGGAAGCTCTCGCCGCCTGCATAGAAGCACAGCGAACAGCCGCTTTCGCGCCATTCAAATCCGGCGTCGATGAAAATCCGATCCAGGCCTTCTGTTTCGGCTGCGCGCTTGACTGCGCTCGAACCCGGAACGACCAGCGCCAGGACACCGTCGGCAACACGCTTGCCCTTGACCACTGCCGCTGCACGGCGCAGGTCTGACAGTCTGCTATTGGTACAACTGCCAATAAAGGCGACGTCGATTGGCGTGCCAGCAATTGCCTGACCTGCCTCAAGACCGATATATTCTAGGGCCTTACGATCTGCTTCGATTGGAATTTGCGCCTGTATGGACATGCTCTGCCCCGGAGATGTCCCCCAACTGACCATCGGTTCGATCTCGGATGCATCGATCAGGATATCATGATCAAAGCTTGCACCTGCATCGCTGACCAGATTGCTCCAGTCAGGCAGCTGGGCGGGCGCATAACGGCGGCCTGCAATATAGTCGAAAGTCGTTTGATCGGGCGCGATTATGCCGCTGAAGGCCGCGAATTCCGTCGCCATATTGCACAATGTCATCCGCGCTTCCATGTCGAGCGCAGCAACCGCTTCCCCCGAAA
>CAYRDQ010000011.1:0-78828 GCA_964423155.1 uncultured Sphingorhabdus sp. | reverse complement strand
TCAAGCTGCACGACAATCGTAACGCGCTCGCCTGAAAAAGTCGCGCTGTGCCAGGTCTGCTGTTTCCGGCTGATCAGGGTTGGCCCGGCATCAGCGAGCATCGCAAGCAAGGCGTTGGTCAACCCGCAGGTTCCATTGGCTCTCATGCCGCCTCCCGCATGTCGAGCAGGTCGAGATGCCGTTCGAACGCCGCCATAAAGGCTTCGGCCTTCAACACCATCGCCGGGCGCAGGCAGCGGCCGTTGCGCATATCGAGCACCACCCTTTTCCGGTCATTCCCGCCGACGAATCGATGAGAACATGATAGGAACATTGCTGATAGGAAAAATCCTACTTGTCTAGGAAAAATCCTATTGCTAAGGACAAATGATGGTAAACAGCGATCCGCGTGCCGAACTCGACCGGCTGGTGCAGGCGCATGGCGACGATTATGCGGCGCTATCGCGGCTTGTCGGGCGCAACCCCGCTTATATCCAGCAATATATCAAGCGCGGCAGCCCGAAGAACCTGCCGGAACGGGAACGCTCGATCCTCGCGCGCTATTATGGCGTTGCGCCGCAGCTATTGGGCGCGCCGGAGGAGGAAGGCAGCGGGAAACGCGGCGGGTTGAAGCTGGTTCCCAAACTGGCTGTGGGCGCATCGGCGGGGGCAGGGGCGCTGGCCGAGGGGGAGGCGCTGGCGGGCAAGGTCGGCTTTGACGAGGCCTGGCTGCGCAAGCTGGGCGTCGAACCGCGCAACGTCTCGCTGATCCGCGTCGAGGGCGATTCGATGCAGCCGGTGCTCAGCGACGGTGACGACATCATGGTCGACAAGGGCGCGGCGCTGAAGCCGCTGCGCGACGGTATCCACGTCATCCGGATCGACGGCGTGCTGATGGTCAAACGGCTGGCGCGCGCGCCGGGCGGGCGGCTGTCGGTGCTGTCCGACAATCCGGCCTATCCTTCCTGGCCCGAACGCGATCCGGCCGAGGTGCAGGTATTAGGCCGGGTTGTTTGGGTGGGACGGCGGTTGTAGGACTGTTCGATGCAATCGTCTGCAACTCTCACATTGCTCGGTGCGCTATTAGTGGCGGGCTGCGGACCAGATGATCTGCCGTTCGATGGCCCTTTGGCAAATGGCCCGGGCAGTGGAATCTATGGATTCGCTCGACATGGTAAACTGGAAACGTACAACAGCGATGCGATACGCATCATAATTGCGCCATCATTTGGAATTTACCACTATCGTTTCGATGTGGTGCCACTGAAAAAGGGCTGCCGTGTGATTGATCGCACAAAACACTTCGACAAACAGCCTGTTTCCAAAATGTGCGGCGACGCGACAGTAAGCGCCGAGCGAAGCATAAACCCAGCTTGGAAGGAACGCGATCCAGCGGCAAAACCGTTGCGGTTTGCGTTTGTCATTCCTGCGCCTGAATATACGAGTTTATTCAGGACACTGAGTTCTAAAACGGAAAAATGGCGTGGCCACTGGCAAGGAGTGACCGATGGAACCTCCACTGCGATAGAGTTGCATAGTGGCGGTAAGATCGTTTCGTATCATTCAAACGTTCCGCTGGAAATCGCGCCAGACAATCCCGCGGCATTTGCGTCGCTTCAAATTCGCGCAATCGCTTTGGCCTATGCACCGACCGGTTCGATACCGCGCGGAATCGACTGGAACGTGGACGGCCCTAACGAAGAAATTCAACCAAAGTTTCGCTGAGCACGTCCGGGCGTGAATGATGCAGACTCTGATGGTTATGGCGTCGGCGATGATTTTTTTGCCAGATCGCTGACCGCGCAGGCAAATAGCGCACTCAAAGCGAGCTTGCGTTAAACTCCTGCCATCGCCAAATAACATCGATGTCTAACATAACTTCAAACCTGAACGCCCAGCCGCCCCTGAAGGCGGTTATCATCCCCGTCACTCCGCTGCAGCAGAACTGCACGCTTTTCTGGTGTACCGAGACAAACAAGGGCGCGCTGGTTGATCCGGGTGGCGATCTGCACAAGCTGAAGGATGCGGTGGCGAAGACCGGGGTGGAGCTGGAGAAACTGCTCGTCACCCATGGCCATCTCGACCATTGCGGGCAGACGGGGATGCTGGCGCAGGAACTCGGCCTGAAAATCGAAGGGCCGCATGAGGACGACCGTTTCTGGATCGCGCAGCTCGACGATGATGGCAAACGCTGGGGGATGGACGCCAAGACCTTTGAGCCCGACCGCTGGCTGCACGATGGCGATACCGTGACGGTCGGCAATCTGACCCTCGATGTCATCCACTGCCCGGGGCACACGCCGGGGCATGTGGTTTTCTACCACGGGCCGAGCCGCCTTGCGATTGTCGGCGACGTCCTGTTCCAAGGCTCAATCGGCCGCACCGATTTCCCGCGCGGCAACCATCAGGATCTGATCGATTCGATCACCCAGAAACTATGGCCGCTGGGCGACGATGTGACCTTCATCCCCGGCCATGGCCCGACCAGCCAGTTCGGCCATGAGCGCAAGGTCAATGCTTATGTTTCGGATTATGCGCTGAGTTGAGGGGGTGTCGGTAGGCCGTCAGGCTGGAGGGTGCTGACTATCTGGTTTTGGCCGGGACAATGCGAAAACCGCTATTTCCGATCGGCCAAACACAGCCTCGGTCTTCTTGCCCAACCGCCATTACTTGATTCTTTGTAAAGCGATGGGACTACGGTCGGTTTCCCGAACGTCGTTCATCGTTTTCGTCCCGCTCGTGTTGCCTTGTACGCCACACAAGGATCAGGCTACCCGCCGCTAGAAACACAAGCGTAAACACACTTCCCTCTGGTCCCTCCCCACCACCATGGAGCCAGGCCGGCCCGACCGGCACCATTTTCATCACCAGCGCAGGCAGGCCGGTGTCCAGACCCGTAATCGGCACATCAAAGCCGGTACCCCCGAACCAGTTCCAGCCGACGTGCCAGCCCATCACCCCCCAGATCGAATTCGACCGACGCACCCAGGCGCAGGCGAAAATCGCGAAGGTGAAGGTCATGGCCAACATCAGCAGCGGTGTTCTGGGTGAGAAGTGTAAAAAGGTGAAAGCGGCGGAACTCAATATGAAGGCGGCTGTCATGTTCCAGCGCCGCATTACGGTCGAGAACAGCCAGCCGCGAAAAACGAACTCCTCCACGCTCGCTTGCACACCAAAGCCAGCAAGTAACAGGAATATCCAGCCAATCGCAGCAGGGCTGGAAAAGGCAGGCGCCAGGTCGGCGACACGGTATCCGCCGGAAAGCGCTATCACCGCCACGATCAAGCCCATCATGGCAATGCCAATGGCCAGTCCGATCAGGAACTTGTTGAGCCGTTGTGCTCCGCCAAGTCCAACGCTGGTGAGGCTTCTCTTTTCTACCCAGTGCACCCAGCCAAATACCGCAAGCCCCACGGCAGTGAACGAAGCCAGAAGGAGACAAAAGCCCAGAGGCCCCTGCGGCGAACCCTTCGCGTCAGTAAATCCGAGATATTCGAGTCCGAGATCGGACGGCGTCATGCTGATGGCAAAAAGGAAGATGCAGATAAAGGGGGCGGCGATACTCGGTGGTAGCCAGCCTTTTGGTGCCTCGTCGGAGAAGATGATCTGTGTCATGACGCACAGACTAACCGCCGGTCGAAAACGGCTATAGAATGATCGTGCGGAACAGGTCCGAGCGAAGCCACTCCTTTGGCGTGAGGCCAACGGCCTTGCGGAAAGTGCGGCCGAAATGGCTCTGATCCGCAAAGCCGGCACCATGGGCGGCATCGGCCAGCTTGGCTCCTTCGCGCAAAAGCTGCTTGGCAAGATCGACCCGCCGGTGCTGCAGATAACGATAGGGGCTGGTGCCAAGCAGGGCCCGGAAATCACGTGACAGCTGCCAGCGGTCGCAGCCAGTCACTTGTTCAAGCTCAACAAGCCGCGCGCCGCCAACGACGGCAGTGTCGAGAAATTCGCGCGCTCGCCACACGGCCGTTCGGTGGGCAGTCCGTACGGTCGAAACCGTACCCGCCTCTCGGTTCATGGCGTGCGACAGATCGTAGAGCGCATCTTCATAGGCACCGGGATCTTCGACGCCCGCGCAGTCGACGACCATCGTCATGGCCGCTGCGATCAACGCAGGATTGGCCGAGACGCCATTGGGCACAAACGGCAGCTCCGCGCTGCCAAGCACTGCCTGCACGTGTGTCGGCGGAACATAGGCTGCCCAATAGCTGAAACCGGCCTCATCGTGGCAGTGCCCATCATGCAATTCGTCGGGATGAAGAACCAGCACCTGTCCTGGCAGCGAATGCCGCATCGCCCCGCGATAGTTGAATGCCTGCACGCCAGCCATCGTCAAAGCGACGGTGTAGGTATCGTGCCGATGCGGCGAGAACGCCGCCCCGACCAGCCGGTTGGTGACGCGTTCAATCGGCTCGAATGCGCCGGTCGAATGTGATAAGTTCGAGGAAGGCGGGTTGGCGTTCATCGGCTATATATCGGATGTAACGGGTAAGAAGGCAAACCTTGCTCTCCACCCTTGAAATGTATGATTTATCCTGCAACCGTTCGCGCGGGTTGCCGTTTGGCGACCTGCGCTCTTTGACAGCCTGGGCGGTATCGCCGGGCAGCGAATATCCCCGAGGCACGCACCCCGTGCCGATCACCACATTCTCGTGCAAAGGTGACATAAGGTAACAACCACCCCCATGGGTACATGTGGAGCTTTGTTACCTTATGCCGTGATTTTGGGTGGGGCCTCTCAACCCAGATTCGAATAGACGCTCCACAGCGCATAGCCCGCCAAGCCGAGCAGCGTAAGCAGCGTGATCAGCGTGCCGACCGTCCGGCCCTTGCCGAGCGTGCCGCCATCCATGCCGAGGCCGTGCGCGAGTCGGCCGAAGATATAGATGATGCCGACATACCAGAGCCAGTTTGCGCTACCTTGCGTGGCTTCGAGCGCGGCGATCAGGATCAGCACGAAGGGCGCGCTTTCGACGAAATTGGCGTGGGCGCGCATGCGACGGATCAGGAATTCGTCGCCGCCGTCGCCGATCGACACGCCGCCCTTGGTGCGCGCCTGTCCGCAGCGGATCATCAGCCAGATATTGACCAGCGCGGCACCGGCGGCGATTGTCAGCGTGATAGGTAGTGTAAGCATTTAATATCCTCCCGTTGTTCGAATGCGGTGCTAACAGCCAAGTCGCACCTTGCAAAGCGCGGAAAAATCGGTATTAGCCGCCCCTCATCCGCAGCTTTGGGTGTTTTGGACGCCGCTTCCGGCCTTGCTTGCCAGCGTCGCCATTTCGCTTTAAAGCCGCAGAAACACTAGATTTTTTTGAAATGGAACAGGTGCCGAGATGGCTGTCCCCAAGAGAAAAACCACGCCGTCCAAGCGCGGCATGCGTCGTAGCCATGATTCGCTGAAGGTCGAAGCCTTCCAGGAATGCTCGAACTGCGGCGAACTGAAGCGCCCGCACCATGTGTGCCCGGCTTGCGGCCACTATAACGGCCGCGAAGTCCTCGCTGTCGCTTAATTCCGGACGTACGCTCTTCCTTGAAGGAGGGATGATATCGTGACCACTTCACCGCGTATCGCTATCGATGCGATGGGCGGTGATGAAGGCGTGCGCGTAATGGTCGCGGGCGCGGCTTTGGCGCGGCATCGGCACGAAAGCTTCAAATTCCTGCTGGTGGGTGACGAGGTGCAGATCAAGGCTGCGCTTGAAAATCACCCGAATTTGCGCGCGGCCTCCGAAATTCTCCACACCACCGAAGTCGTTACCGGCGATGACAAGCCCAGTCAGGCGCTGCGCAAATCGCGCGGCAGTTCGATGGGGCTGGCGATCAATGCGGTGAAAGCCGGCGATGCCGCCGCCGCGGTCAGCGCGGGCAATACCGGAGCGTTGATGGCGATGGCGAAGCTGGCGCTGCGCACGATGCCCGGGATCGACCGTCCGGCGCTCGCCGCGCTGCTGCCGACGCTCACCGACAATGATGTGGTGATGCTCGATCTGGGGGCGAACACCGAATGCGATGCGCGCAACCTCGTCCAGTTCGCGGTAATGGGTGCGGCCTATTCGCGCATCCTCTATGGCGCCGAAAAGCCGCGCGTCCGCCTGCTGAACATCGGCACCGAGGAATTGAAGGGCACCGACAGCCTCCGCTTCGCTGCGCAGCACCTGCGCGCCAGCCCTGAACTGCATATGGATTTTCAGGGCTTTATCGAGGCCGACAAGATCAACCGTGGCGATTGCGATGTAGTCGTCTGCGATGGCTTTTCGGGCAATATCGCGCTGAAATCGATCGAAGGTGCCGCGCGTTTCGTCACCGACCTGTTGCGCCGCGCCTTTACCAGCTCGATCCGTTCAAAATTCGGTTTCCTCGTCTCGCGCCCCGCGACCGAATTGCTCAAGCATCATCTCGATCCGAACAACCATAATGGTGCGGTTTTCCTCGGCCTCAATGGCGTTGTCGTCAAAAGCCATGGCAGTGCCAGCATCGAAGGTGTCGCCAATGCGGTAAAGGTCGCTGCGCGGCTGGTCGAGGATGATATCACGACACGGATCGTCCAGGATCTGGAACAGATCGCAGGCAAGGAAGTCATCGAGGAATGAGCGGACCCGCGCTTCGCGCCGTCATCAAGGGGACGGGTAGCGCGCTGCCGCAGCGCCGGGTTTCGAACGATGAACTGGCCGCCAAGGTCGATACCTCGGACGAATGGATTACCGAACGCACCGGCATCAAGTTCCGCCATATTGCCGGTCCAGACGAGACGACCGCGACCTTGGGCGCCGAAGCCGCGCGCAATGCACTCAACGCAGCCGGGATGACCGAGGCGGATATTGACCTCATCATCGTCGCGACCTGCACCCCCGACCAGACTTTCCCTGCCGCAGCGACCAAGGTACAGCACATCCTTGGCCATCATGGCGGCGTTGCCTTTGACGTGGCGGCGGTATGTTCCGGATTTCTTTATGCCTTTTCGGTCGCGGAAAGCATGATCCGGGCAGGTTCTGCCAAAAATGCGCTGGTAATCGGAGCAGAGACGATGACGCGCCTGCTCGATTGGGAGGATCGCGGAACCTGCGTACTCTTCGGCGATGGTGCCGGCGCGGTTGTGCTTTCGGGCGAAACAGGCGAACGCGGCGTATTGGCGACCCAACTCCACGCCGATGGGCGGCATAACGAACTGCTCTATGTCGACGGCGGGCCATCGACCACCGGCACAGTCGGCAAGCTGCGCATGCACGGGCGCGAGGTTTTCCGCCATGCCGTAACCAATCTGGCCAGTGTCATGTACGAAGTGCTCGACCAGGCAGAGCTGGAGCCGACCGATATCGACTGGGTGGTGCCGCACCAGGCCAACGCCCGGATTATCGATGCAACGGTCAAGAAGCTTGGATTGCCGCCGGAACGCGTTGTCCTGACCGTTTCGGAACATGCCAATACCTCTGCCGCATCGGTGCCGCTGGCGCTCGACGGAGCCGTACGCGACGGCCGGATCAAGGCCGGAGACATCGTCGTGTTGGAGGCGATGGGCGGCGGACTTACATGGGGTGCATCGGTCGTCCGCATGTGACCTGTTTTTGGACAGGTAAAAAATCGTCTGGCATTTTACATCCTCCTGAAATTGCTATATGTTCCGAAGGAATCACGGGGGTCGCGTGAATTTCAGAGGAGAAACCATGGCAGATGCTGGTACTTTGACGCGCGCGGATATTGCGGAAGCAATTAACCGACATGTTGGCCTCTCACGCGCAGACGCCTCCGCGATGATAGAATCGCTCCTCGATCACATACTTGATGCCTTGGTTGCAGGCGAGAATGTGAAGATTTCCGGTTTCGGTACCTTCGTCCTTCGCGACAAGGCCCAACGCATCGGTCGCAACCCCAAAACGGGCGTTGAGGTGCCGATCACCCCGCGCCGTGTCTTGACCTTCCGTGCCAGCCAGGGCCTGCGCCACAAGGTCAAATAACGCAGCATGGACAAGGCACCCGAAGCTTTCCTGACCATCGGCGAAATGGCCGACCGGTTGGGAATCAAGACTCATATATTGCGCTATTGGGAAGAACAGTTCCCGATGCTCAAGCCGCTGAAACGGGCGGGCGGGCGTAGGCTCTACCGCCCCTCTGACGTGGCTTTGCTCTACCAGATCCAGGATCTACTGACCAATCAAGGCTATACCATCCGGGGCGCGCGAACTTTCCTTGCCAAATCCGGCAAGGTGGACGCTACGCCAACGCCAAAGCCTGCGGAAGCCGCCTCAGCCATGCCAACCAATGCGGATGACCTGTTTGCGGCGCCGGTGCGTTCGCCGAATATCGTTCCGGAATTGCGCGCGATCCGCGACCGGCTGGCTGCGGCGCTTGCCGCCTGATCGTTATTCGATCACATAGTCGGGCAGCGAATAGAAAGCGGAACGCAGCGCTTCGGACCATCCGCTCGAAATTTTGCTGAAATAGGGATCATCGACCTGGATCCGTCGGTGTTGCAACGGCTCGAACCCGTCCTTGGGCAGGATCAGCATGTCGAGCGGCAGTGCGACCGATAGATTGGCCGCCATCGTCGAATCGAACGAGACCATCAGCAGTTTGATTGCGCTTTCAAAGCTCATGTCCGACTGGAACCCGCGCACCAGGATCGGCCGACCATATTTGGTTTCACCAATCTGGAAAAAAGGGGTGTCGTCCGACGCCTCGATGAAGTTCCCCTCCGGGTAGATCATGAAAAGACGGGGTTCCATGCCCTTGATCTGGCCGCCAACGATCAGCGTCGCGTTGAATGTCGTTTCGGCGTTGAGCCCCGTCAATTCGCGTTCGCGGATGGTTTCGCGCAGCAAATCCCCGATAATCTGCGCAACGCGGAACATGGAAGGTGCGTTGAGGATCGATGGATCGCGTTCCTCTGGCGCTTTGTTGCGTTCAGCCAACGTGCTCATCACCGTTTGTGTGGTCGCAAGATTGCCCGCCGTCATGATGGTGATGAAACGGTCGCCGGCCTTGTGGAAGGTGTGCATCTTGCGAAAGGTCGAGATGTTATCGACACCCGAATTGGTGCGCGTGTCCGACATGAACACCAGCCCCGAATCCAGCTTCATTCCAACGCAATAGGTCACTTAATTCCTGCCCCTGAATCCTGTTTAGCGATGCGTTACTGTTCAACCGCAAGGCTGACAACCATGCTCTGCTCCCCGCCGCCATAGGATATGCCGGAAATGGGGGCCGCCTCGGCATAATCGGCGCCGGTCGCAACGCGGACGTAGCGCAAATCGGGGCTGATGCCGTTGGATATATCAAAACCGACCCAGCCCAAGCCTTCGACATGTGCTTCGGCCCAGGCGTGGCTTGCTTCCTGCTCCACCCGATCGGTGAGCATAAGATAGCCGCTGACATAGCGGGCGGGAATGCCGAGCGAGCGGGCAGCAGCTATGAAGATATGGGCATGGTCCTGGCACACGCCATGGCCAGCGGCGAGTGCCGCATCGGCAGGGGTTGCGGCATCCGTATGGCCGATATCATAGCGGACGGTCGCAAGAATCTTCGATGACAGGCCATGCAATATCGCCAGCTGGTCCAGATTTTCGCCTTGTACCGATTTGGCCAGTGCCTGGATTTCCCGACTGGGCTCGGTTAGCTTAGTCGGGCGCAGAAAATACCAAAGCGGCACATGCCCTCCATGCTTGCCGATCACGCCTGCGGTGTCGAAAGTTTCAACTTCGCCGCTGCATTCGACGGTAATGTCGCTCACACCTTCGTCGATGCTGATCAGCAGGATATGGTTATTGTGATAATCGATATAGTCGGCCTGCACCTGGCCGCCCTCTATATCGGTCTCCCATTTAAGGATTTTTTGCGCCGCATTCTCCTTGGGGATCATGCGTAACCGCTGCAACCCGTAGGGCACGGGATGCTCGTAATGATAATGTGTCCGGTGGTGGATTTTCAGCAGCATCGGTTTAGCCATAAAACCGGTAATCGCGCTCGATCTGGGCGGCGAGCTGTGCGTTGCAGGCCATGAAATCGGTCAGGAATTCATGCAATCCGCTTTCAAAAATCGCGTCGATCGAACGGGTTTGCAGGCCGTTGTGGATTTCCGCCGCCAAGTCATGCGCTGGCATTCGCTGGCCATAATCCTTTTCGAGATAGCAGAGATTGCCGAACAGTTTCTGGTAGCAAAATGCGAGTGAGCGCGGGAAACGTTCGTCGAGGATCAGGAATTCGGCGACGCCGACCGGACGCGTATCCCCGGCGTTGAGCCAGCGGAAGGCGTGTTCTGCAGAAACCGAACGCAGGATCGTCTCCCACTGCACATTGTCGAGCGGCTGGCCGACAAAGGATAGCGACGGCAGCAGCACATAATATTTGACGTCGAGGATGCGCGCGGTGTTGTCCGCCCGTTCTACAAAGGTGCCCAGCCGGGCAAAATTGTACACGTCAATCCGCAGCATCGATCCGTGCAGCGCGCCGCGCACCTGCGCCGATTGCTGACGGATCATCGCGATTAGCCCCGGCAGGTCGGTTTCGCGGACCGGGCGCGCCATCGCCTCTTTCGCCCGCATCCAGAAGATGTTCGTCGCCTCCCACACTTCGCGGGTCAGCGCCGTCCGCGTCATCCGCGCATTGTGCCGCGCGGTTTCCAGCATCGAATAGACCGAGGCAGGATTGGTCTTGTCGCGCAACAGGAAGTTGACGACATGCTGCGGCGCATAATCGTCGTGCCGCGATTCATAGGCGGCCTGCAATCCGGCAGTCAGGATTACCGAGCGCCATTCCTCGTCCGATCCACTGCCGCGGGTCAGCGCCATCCGATGCCCGGCCTCGACCAGCCGTGCCATATTCTCGGACCGTTCGAGGTACCGGAACATCCAGAATATGCCACCTGCGGTCCGGCCGAGCATCTAGTCCTCCAGCACCCAGCTGTCTTTGGTGCCTCCGCCTTGGCTCGAATTGACTACAAGCGAACCCTTCTTGAGAGCGACGCGCGTCAGCCCACCGGGGGTTATCTCGATACCATTGGGCGAAACGAGCACGAAGGGCCGCAGGTCGACATGGCGCGGGGCGAGGCCGACCTTGGTGAGCACCGGTACCGTCGACAGCGCCAGTGTAGGTTGGGCGATGTAATTGGCAGGCCTCGCCTTCAGTTTCTTGGCAAAGGCTTCGATCTCCGCCTTGCTCGCGGCGGGACCAACCAGCATACCATAGCCGCCCGATCCATGGACTTCCTTGACCACCAGGTCCTTCAGATTGGCCAGAACATATTTGAGCGCCTCGGGCTCGGCGCAGCGCCATGTCGGTACATTGGCGAGCAGTGGTTTCTCGCCGGTATAGAATTCGACTATTTCAGGCATGTAACTGTAGATCGCCTTGTCATCGGCGATGCCGGTACCGGGCGCATTGGCGATGGTGATCTTGCCCGCACGATAGAGATCCATGATGCCGGGAACGCCCAATTGCGATTCGGGGCGGAAGCTCATCGGATCGAGGAAATCATCGTCGACGCGGCGATAGAGGACGTCGATCGGCTTGTAGCCCTGCGTGGTGCGCATGGCGACGCGGCCGTCGACGATCCTCAGATCATGCCCCTCGACCAGTTCTGCCCCCATCTGGTCGGCAAGAAAGGCATGCTCGAAATAGGCGCTGTTGTAGATACCCGGTGTCAGCACCGCAACCACGGGCCGCCCCTCACAACCCTCTGGCGCGCAGGCTTCGAGTGACCTGCGCAAATTCTTGGGATAGCTGCCCACTTCGCGGACGCGGATTGCGCTGAACAGCTCTGGGAACATGTTCATCATCGTTTCGCGATTTTCGAGCATGTACGACACGCCCGAAGGGGTTCGCGCATTATCCTCGAGCACGTAAAACTCGTCTTCACCCGTGCGGACAAGGTCGATCCCGACGATGTGGGTATAAACGCGGCCCGGCGGGGTGAAGCCGATCATCGCGGGCAGGAAGGCGCTGTTCTTCGCGATCAATGCTTCGGGTACGCGGCCGGCGCGGACAATTTCCTGCCTGTGGTAAATATCGTGAAGGAAGGCGTTGATCGCGCGCACCCTCTGTTCGATACCTCGTGAAAGTCGCGACCATTCCTTGGCGCCTATTATGCGCGGCACTATGTCGAATGGGATCAGCCGCTCCTCGGCCTCGTTCGCACCATATACATTGAAGGTGATGCCGGTGCGGCGAAAGACGGCGTCGGCCTCTTCGGCCTTTTTGCGCAGCGCGGCCAATTGCTGTCCGTGAAACCAGGTGGCATAATCCGAATAGGCCCGGCGCGCACCGCCATCGGGGCGCAACATTTCGTCAAAAGCCGGTCCGGGTTGCTCCATGAATCATGAAGCTGTCAAAAATTTAGGCAGTGCACAAGCGCTTTTCGCGGCTGCACAATATATGTGCAGCACTGGACCTAAATGCCCATCTCGCGGGCAAACAGCATGTCGCTGAATTCGACATCGTCGACCATGAAGATCGTGTCGCCAATCTTCGAAAATCCGTGCTTTTTATAGAAAGCGACAGCGCGATCATTGTTTTTGTAAACCGCCAGCAGCAAACGGCGTGCTTGCCTTTTGTGCGCGACATCAATGGCCTTTTGTAACAGTGCCGCGCCATTCCCGCCGCCTTGCCACGGGCCGAGCAGGTAGATTCGCTTGAGTTCCCAATCACCCTCCCGCTGGAATTCCGGATGCTCAGGCGGGCAGAGCAGGGCATAGCCGACCGGCGCGCCCAAGGGGGTTTCGCCGATGATGACATCAATATCGGGGTCGGCGAGCTTGCCAGCATAAAATTCGGGGCTGTGCAGTTCCTTAAGAAACCGGATCAGCGCTGGCCCTGGATGGTCGAAGGCAAAGGTCGCCAAAAATGTCGCCTGCCCCAATAGCGACAGGACCTCTTCGTCGCCGGGGACAGCCTTGCGCCAGTTTATCGGCGTCACTCGGCGTCGGGTCCGAGGCTGGGGTCCAGATCGCGTGGGCGAACAAAGCGCTTCAGATGCGCGACGCGCTTTCCAATGTCGGCCCAATGGTCGATCGGGATTTCGAGCTGAGCAAGTGCTGCTGTAGGATATTTGATCTCGACCTCATCGCGTAAAGGCGAGCTGCCATCGTCGGGTACTAGATCGAATACCAAATCTTCAACAGCTGGGCAGTGGCCCACGACCATTACCGTCTCATGCGCGTCGTCGACCTCACGGAGCACATCAAGCACGGACGCGCTCGACGCCAGGTAGATTCGCCTTTCCCAGGTCGGCTCCATCTTGCGGCCGTAGCCCGCCCAGACACCATCCAACGTTTCGATCACGCGCACCGCGGGGCTGGCAATCACATGCTCAAAGGTCACTCCGTTGGAGGCCATCCATTGGCCGATGGTGCGCGCGGCCTTCTCGCCGCGCTTGTTCAGCGGCCGGTCAAAATCGCGCGCGACCGGATCGTCCCATCCCGACTTGGCATGGCGCAGCAGATACAGCGTCTTCGTCAAAAAGGTATGTCCTCGTCCAATATCGTCTCGCCAGCGCCCTGCCCGAAAATTGTTGCAGGGGAAAGACCGGATTTGATCCGCCGCACCGCTTCATTGAGCGTGACGCGGTGGATGGGGGTCCCTAGCGGAAATGCGGTCAGCAATCGGGATGGCGTGGCGGAGGAAAGCAGCACGAAATGGCCATGATCGTCAGCCTTGCGGATCAGGCGGCCAAAGGCCTGCGCGAGGCGCGAGCGGATGATGCGGTCTTCATAATCCATCCCGCCGCCCGCCAGCCTTCGCGCTTTGTGCAATATATCTGGCCGTGGCCAAGGTACTTGTTCCATGATGACAAGACGCAGCGAATGGCCGGGCACATCGACCCCGTCGCGCAAGGCATCGGTGCCGAGCAGGCTGGCGTGAGGATCATCGCGGAAAATATCGACAAGCGTGCCGGTATCCATCGGATCGACATGCTGGGCATAGAGCGGGAGGCCATCACGCGCCAAACGGTCGGCAATCCGGGCATGGACGCTGCGCAGGCGGCGGATTGCGGTGAAGAGCCCTAGCGCACCGCCCTGCGATGCGCCGATTAAAGCGGCATAAGCCCCGGCGAGCGCGGGCAAGTCGCCGCGCTGGATATCGGTGACGATCAGCACCTCGGCTTGCCGCGCATAGTCGAACGGGCTGGGCGCCGAGAAATGCTCGACTTCATGGTCGAGATGCGCTGCGCCGGTGCGCGCCGCCGCCGTATCCCAATCGCCGCCGCTGCGCAGCGTGGCCGAGGTCGTCAAAATGCCATGGGCGGGTTTTAGGACGACGCTGGAAACCGGGCGGGTGGGATCGAGCCAATGGCGGTGGATGCCCATATCATATTCGCGGCCCTCTCCGCGATCGACCGCCAGCCAGTCGACAAAATCCGGATCGGCGGGGCCACCGCCGCGCCCCAGCAGGGCGATCCAGCCGCGCAGCGTATCGACCCGCCAACTGAGGCTCGCCATCGCGCCTTCGATGCGGGCGCGGGCTGCGCTGTCGAGCCAGTCGGGCGCCTCCTCAACCAATGCCTCTAGCCTCTGGCCCAGCACCATCAGCGGTTTGACGAGTGCCTCGAGCGCCTTCATCAGATCGGCAATTGCCTCGATCAGCGGTGCATCGAGATTGGCATATTCAGTTTCGAGGCCATAGCCGCTTTCAGCCTGCCCCTCGTCGCGGGCATAAACGGTGGCGCGCACAGCGGCGAGCAGGCGTTCTGCCGGGCCCGATGGAACGCCTTCGTTGACGCGGCCGAGCCAGCCGTCACCGGGCAACGCCTCTGCCGCCTCGCGCGCGGCCTCGATCGCGAGCCCGCCTTCTTCGTCATAGCTGGCAACATCGGCGAGCCGCGCCGATAGCCCGCGCCGCCGCCCGCGTGCCTTGCCTTCAGGGCCAATCACCCAGCGGCGGATTTCGATCATCTCTGCACCGGTCAGTGCGGCCGCAAAGGTCGAATCGGCGGCGTCGAAGAGATGGTGGCCCTCGTCAAAGATGATGCGCGTCGGGCGGCTCGCTTCCTCACGCCCGCGCGCCGCGTTGACCATCATCAGCGCATGGTTGGCGATAACGATATCCGCCTGCGCTGACGAGCGGCTGGCGCGTTCGATGAAGCATTTGCGGTAATGCGGGCAACCTGCATAGATGCATTCGCCGCGCCGGTCGGTCAGTGCGGTGGTGCCATTGCGGCGGAACAAAGTGGTGAGCCAACCCGGCAGGTCGCCGCCAATCATGTCGCCATCGGCAGTGAAGGCCGCCCAACGCGCGACCAGATGTGCGAGGATCGCCGCGCGCCCCGCAAAGCCGCCTTGCAGCGCATCTTCAAGGTTCAAAAGGCAGAGATAGTTTTCGCGCCCCTTGCGGACGACCACCTTTTGCCGGAACGTCGCATCATCGGGGAAAACGCGCCTCGCTTCGCCCACCAACTGGCGTTGCAGCGCCTTGGTATAGGTTGAAATCCACACCGCGCCGTCGGCCTCTTGCGCCCAGAGCGAGGCAGGGGCGAGATAGCCCAGCGTCTTGCCGATACCTGTACCCGCCTCTGCCAACAGCATATTGGGCTCACCCTTGCGGTGGCGGGGGTCGAAAATATGCGCGGCGGTTTCGGCAAAGGCGCGCTGGCCTTCGCGCACTTCGGCCTCGCTACCCGTCAGCCGGGCGAGTTGCGCATCGACTGCGGCGCGATCGAGCTGGACCGAGCGGGGCGGGGTGCGTGGCGGGGCTTCCTCCCATTCGGGCAGCTTTGAAAACAGCCAGCGTTCCTTGACCTGCGGCTTTGGCAACTGGTCCGCGACCACCCGCGCCCATGGCCAGCGGAGCCGGGTCAGTGCCTGCGCCGCATCCCACGCCCCTTCACGTTCGGGCCAATTTGGGTCGGTGAGGGTAGCTATCAGTTTTGCGGCCGCCGCCTGCAGGAAACGGGGAATGGCTTCGTCATGGCCCGCCGCCTCTAACCCGAGCACGCTGGCCAAACCCTTTGCGGTCGGTACCGCGAAGCGGGCGGGATGCACGAAAGCGAACAGTTCGAGCAGGTCCAGCCCCGACAATTCGGCATAGCCCAGCCGTTGTGCCACCAGCGGCGCGTTGAGCAGGATCATTGGCGTTTCGGCAGCTTTCGCCACCGCCTCGGCCTTGCCGATCCGGCGCGTTTCGCCATCGGGTGAAGCGATCCACATGCCAGCATGGCTTGCATGTAATGCTGAAAAGGGAAGCATGGACTTCATGTTTTAGTGATGGCGTAACTGGAACGAAATGGCAACGCTAACCGGCGCCCGTTCGTGTGTTTTGGATAATCAATCGCTCCAGAGTTGCGACATCCGGGATACCCAGTATTTCAAATTTTTCGGTAGATCGGTCACCGTCACTATCGATGTGACTGTGCGTCTGGATCCGAAGATGGCCCCAACCATCGCGTTCTTCCTTGCGCTCAATTGGTCCGATCTGATCGAGTAAAACGCTCGAAGCTACCTTGTTTTTGCCAATGACGATCCGGATCATACGACGGTTGGTCAGCCCATAAACTGTATCACGGGCCTTTCGCATGGCGCCTATGGGTTGCCACAACATCCAGAAACCGATGAGTAAAAAGGGCAAGCAAAAGATCGGAAAAACAATGCCGAAGGTCAGCTGGAAACCAGCGGGTGTCTTGCTGCTCGCAAACCATGGGAGAAACGTCATGACTTCCAAGAAAAGCGAAAACAATGTCCAAGGAATCGCGAAAAGCCAGATTCCAAAGCCTCCTTTGAGTTTGATGCCACTCGGTTGGGCACTCCACAATAGCTGCTCGCCCGCGACAAATTCACTTTGCAACGCCTGTTTCAATGCTGGCGGTATCGGAGCCATGATTTTGGACATACCGACCCTTTGGAGTTGGCTGGTTATGATTCTCTTGCGTTGTAGCACTAATCGCGCAATTGGGGCGCGATTATGACACAGGATGAAACAGCATTGCGCACCGCAGCTCTCGCTTCCAAGGCATGGCCCTATGAAGAAGCGCGGCGCGTGCTCAAACGCTTTCCGCAGGGCAAGCCCGCCAAGGACGGAAAGCCGGCGCCCGTCCTGTTCGAAACCGGCTATGGCCCATCGGGCCTGCCGCATATCGGCACCTTCAACGAAGTGCTGCGCACCACCATGGTCCGCCGCGCGCTTGAAGAAATGGCCGACATGCCGACCCGGCTGGTTGCCTTTTCGGACGACATGGATGGCCTGCGCAAAGTTCCCGACAATGTGCCCAACCAGGCGATGCTCGCCGAACATCTGGGCAAGCCGCTGACACGCATCCCCGACCCGTTCGGGAAATATGAGAGTTTTGCGCATCACAACAATGCGATGCTGCGCGAATTCCTCGACCGTTTCGGCTTCGAATATGAATTCGTCTCCTCGACCACGATGTACGAAGGCGGCCAGTTTGACGAGGCGCTGAAGGGCGTGCTGCGCAACTATCAGGGCATCATGGACATCATGTTGCCAACGCTGCGTGCCGAGCGTGCTGCCACCTATTCACCTGTGCTGCCGGTCAGCCCCAAGTCCGGTATCGTGCTGCAGGTTCCGGTTACGGTGGTCGATGCAGAGGCTGGATTGGTTTCGTTCGAGGATGAGGGCGAGACGATCACCCAGTCGATCCTTGGCGGGCAGGCAAAGCTGCAATGGAAGGTGGATTGGGCAATGCGCTGGGTCGCGCTCGGCGTCGACTATGAAATGTACGGCAAGGATTTGACCGACAGCGGCATCCAGTCGGGGAAGATCGCGCAGGTGCTCGGCGGGCGCAAGCCCGAGGGGCTGATCTATGAAATGTTCCTCGACGAAAAGGGCGAGAAGATTTCGAAGTCGAAGGGCAATGGCCTGAGCCTCGAGGAATGGCTGTCTTACGGCACCGAGGAAAGCCTTGCCTTTTACGCCTATCGCGAACCCAAAAGCGCAAAGCAGCTGCATCTGGGCGTGATCCCGCGCGCGGTCGATGAGTATTTCCAGTTCCGCGGGTCTTATGCAGCACAGGAAATCGAGAAAAAGCTCGGCAATCCGGTGCACCATATCCACAATGGAAAGGTGCCCGCCGACGTGCCGCCGGTAACCTTCGGGCTGCTGCTGAACCTTGCCGGTGTGATGGGGCCGCACGCAACCGCGCCGCAGGTGTGGGGGTATCTTGGCAATTATGTGCCCGATGCCAATGCCGCGACGCATCCGGAACTCGCGAACCTCATCAACCTCGCGCTTGCCTATAACCGCGATCATGTCGCGCCGACGCTGCAACGGCGCAAGGCCGAGGGTATCGAGATTGAGGCGCTGAATAGGCTCGATGCCGAACTCGCGCCGCTTCCGGCCGATGCACCTGCCGAGGATATCCAGAATATCGTCTATGAAATTGGCAAGACCGGCGGGTTCGAAAATCTGCGTGACTGGTTCAAGGCGCTCTATGAAACGCTGCTCGGCTCCAGCGCAGGGCCGCGCATGGGCAGCTTCATCGCGCTCTACGGTATCGCCAATACCCGCAAACTGATCGCCGAGGCGCTGGGATGAGCGTTATCGCCGCCCGCATTTACCGCGACGGGCGGCTGCTGACCGAAGTCGATCTGGCAAAACCGATCCCGACTCTGGAGAAGAAAGAGGATTTCATCTGGATCGGTTTGCATGAACCCGATGCGGCAACGATCAAGACGATCCAGCAGCATTTCGGGCTGCACGAACTGGCGGTCGAGGATGCGCTCGACCCGCGGCACCTGCCCAAGATGGAAAGCTATGGCGAAACGCTGTTCATCGTCGCGCGCACGGTGCATCTTGAGGGGACCGATGGCGGAACGCGGATAGCCTATGGCAACACCGCGATTTTTGTCGGGCGGCAGTTCATCATCACCGTCCGCCATGGCTCGATGCGTGGCCATGCGCCGGTGCGCCAGCAGTTGGAGGCAACCCCCTGGCTGCTCAAGCATGGGCCGGACTTTGTGCTGCACGCGATCCTCGACTTCATCGTCGATGGCTATTTCGATGTGATCGACATTTTGGAGGAACAGGTTCTGGCGATGGAGGACCATGCGCTCGAATCTTTCCTCAACCGGGCGCAGACCGCGCGGCTGTTCACGCTGCGCCGTGACTTATTCCGGCTGCAACGGATATTGGGGCCGATGGAGGATCTCGCCAACCGTTTCGTCAATATCGACCTGCCGCAGCTCGATAATGACATCGATCCCTATTTCCGGGATTTGGCCGATCATGTTCGCCGGGTGAATTACCGCGTGGCGGGGCTACGCGATACGCTGACCAGCGTGATTGAGACCAGCGGCTTGCTCGAGCAACAACGGCAGGGTGTGATCACGCGTCAGCTTGCGGCGTGGGCGGCTATTCTTGCGGTGCCGACGGCAATTGCGGGGATTTACGGGATGAATTTCGATGTCATGCCCGAACTGCGCTGGAAATATGGCTATTTCGCCGTGTTGGGCGTGATGTTCGTGATTTGCGGCACGCTATACTACCGCTTCAAGCGGTCGGGATGGCTGTAACCCGGCGCAATACTGACCAATAATTGGGTTCAATCGTCATCTTCGCATGATAGCCGCCCTTGCCGAGCAGGGCATGTGCGCGCGGCAGGCTGTAACAGGGCACGCCCATGAACAGGTGGTGCTCGCTGTGGAAATTGACCCAATAGGGTGCGACGGTCGCGCGTTCGATCAGGCCTGCATAGGTCGTGCGCGCATGGCTGAAGGGATCATCGCTGCCCGTGGTCGTGCAGGCATGCTCGGCGATATTGCGGATGCGCAGGAAAAGCTGGAAGGTTGTCGCCAGCGCCACGAGCCAAAGCAGGAAGGGCAACCAGCCCCAGAGAGCGAGCGAGATCGCCAGCAGGATAGCTTGCACGAACAGGAAGCGCCCGACGGTGCGCGCAGCGGTTTTCGCGCCCTCTATATTGGCCACGGGGGCATTGATGCCGCTGCGGCTTTGCAAGTTGAGTGCGCGGCCCGCGCTGGTATCGCGCTTGTCCTCCGCACTGCCTGCTTCGCCACTCAGCATTGCCTTGAGCCCGCGAAGCGCGGCTGCAAACTGGTGGCTGCGCTGCTTGAAGAAAGTCTGCCCGGTCAGGTCACGCACCACCTTCCGCCACAGACTAGCGCGGCTGGTGGGGAAGGGCTTGGACAGCGACAGATCGGGGTCTTCGGGTTGCTGGGTGAATTTATGATGCGTCAGGTGATAGGCGCGATAGGCGTGCAGGTCGCTGCCGGTCGCCGCACCGGACGGCCATTGGCCCAGCCAGTTGTTCACCTGCCGATTGGGGTGCAACAAGCCATGCGCGCCATCGTGCATCAGGATCGCGAGCCCCAATTGCCGCCCGCCCAATATCGCAAGCGCGACGGGTGTTGCAATCAATCCGGCGAGCCAGTTCTGCTCCCAAACCCAGGTCGCACCAAAGGCTGCGAGGGCCACGACCGTCCATGCGTGGACGATCTGGAAAATCCCCAACCAGGGCGAAATGCGCGTGATCACCGCCCAGTCTTCAGGGGCAAAGATCGTCCGAGGATTGGCGGCTTTAACGGCTGGCATCAGCGACACTTACACATCATCGACAGCTCTGCCAAATGTGCTATATTTTCGTCTCAACACTCGATGCAGTACCCGTCGGAGCTGCCTCAGCAAACTCTGCTTTGCGCTTTTCAATTTTTTCGATCAAATCGTTCACAAATTTGCCCAGCTCATCGTTATGCGGATCGTTTGCTATGGGGCGCAGCGTTTGGATTGCATCATCAAACCGGTTCTTGATAGTAAGAGCTTCCGCTACTTTGATCCTCAGATTCTTGTCAAATGGCGCCAGTTGCAGCGCCCAGACATAGCCTTCCAGCGCGTTGTCCGTTGGCGCATCGCCATTCTCTATATAGCTTTCATAGAAGCGAATAAGCGGAATTGGATGATCATTCTCGATCGCGTTGACAGTCAAAAACTGTTTGCGGACAGCTACCCACGCTTTCGAAGGCGCTTCGGACCTTTTTGCTTTCTGCGCCATTGCATAGCCCTTTTGCAAAGCCGCATTCACGTTTCTCGGATCAAGCGCAAGGGCAGCATCAGCAGCAGCTATCGCGGCATCGTCGTTACCCGCATCATATTCTGCCTCGGCCAGAACAGCCATCACAGCTGCGCTTTTTGGATATTTCGCGGCAACGGCGCGCGCCAAAGGCAAAACCTCTTTAGCCCCTTCCTCATCTACACCGCGCCGTGACCGAATACGTACCGGCATTGATGCTGCCTCTGCTTCGTCAAGTTTGCGAATGCGGATTTCGCCGATTTGAAGAGCGGCAGGTTTCAGCCTCCATGAGCTCATTTTTGTACGATTTGCGTATTTATCGAGCTCTTTATCCAACGCTTTTAGATCACCAAATGCCAAACGGGCAGCTTCAATATCAGATTTGCCTTGGCTAAGTTCTTTCAGAAATGCTGTGAGCTGGCCTTTCCGTTGTGGTGCAAAAGTCAAATAATGGAAAAGCAGCCAACTCCTGCCGTAAAATTCGTCATAGCCCTTTTTGCCCGCTCTGCTCGCAAGATAGGTTTTGGTGTCCAGCATTAGTTCGATCGGGACATTTTTTGCCAGCATCATCTCGACTAATCGGGTAGCCGCCGGCTGGCCCAGTCCCACGGATCCGTCGGCGTCAAATCCGGCGTTGCCGTAGAATTCGGCAAAGCCCTCCGAAAACCATAATGGGTAGCTAAAGGCGCTGCTTCCATACATCACATGATGGGCATATTCGTGTAGCAGTACTCGCTCGCCAGAATAATCCAACGCCGACTTAGCGGCCTCTATGCGCGGAACAATTGCCAGTGTCCCACCAGCGCGCGGAACATAGAAGCCGCCCAAATATTTGCTATCTGTACCAAATAACTTGCGTACCTGCTCGACGTTTTTGACCACATATACTGTAACGCGGTTTGAAGGGCTGGGTTTGCGACCTTCCCGGTTCAGCAAAAAATGCATTGCGCTATGATAGCGCTCCAGCCTCTCAGCAAAACGCTGAACCTGCTCCGAACTCTGATCCGCATAAATAACGAAATGATCGCTGCTGGCTTCATGCCATTCCGCAAATGCGGGGAGTGGCAGCATCAAGACAATAAAAGCAAATAGTCGTTTAAGCATCTGCCCCCCGCAATACTCTCCACCACCATATAGCTTTGTGACGAAACAGTACTCAGGACGCAATATAGCTTTGGTCAATCCTGCAAACGGTTCATCGCATTTTACTCAGGCGGCACTCACCCAGCCGACACGGGGATCATTCATGTCCACCGCTTCGCCCAGTTCCCAGACATTTTTATAGCCATAGCCGTAAAGGTTAATGAAGGTCTGGATATTAAGCGCCAGCGGAAGCGCCTTGGTTACCACCGGGCGGCGGTTGTTGGTGAAGTTGTTGTTGCAGTAGATCAGGATTTCGCGATTGGGGTTGGCACCGATAACCTCAGCGAGACTTTCTGCTGTAAAGTCAGGCAAAGGCAAATTCACAGCGCCTTCGATATGTCCTTGGGCAAAGGCTTGAGCCGAGCGGGCGTCAAGGACAAGGACATCGGCTTTGGATGCGCGGGCCTTGAACTCAGACAGCGAAATTAACCGCTCCGATCGTACAGGTTGCACTTCCGTGGTCAGATCACGGAAGCCTGCATAGTCGATCAGCGGACTGCCACGATCCTGTGCAACTGGCGCAGTTGCTACCAGGGCGAACGTAAGTGCTAAAATGTACATGGGCAGCTTCCTCCTTTCGGGGAAAGCTGCCCAAGTAGCTTTGAATAGCTGCTGAACGCCTTATTTTTGCGATGCGATCCAGCTGTCGATCTTGCTCTCCAGCACCGCTAGTGGCAGCGCGCCGGTGTTGAGCACCTGGTTGTGGAATTCGCGCACGTCGAATTTCGCACCAAGTTCCTTTTGCGCCCTGGCTTTCAGTTTCTGGATGGTCAGCGCACCGATCTTGTAAGCCAAAGCCTGGCTGGGGATGGCAATATAGCGCTCGACCTCTGCTGTGGCATCGGTTTTGCCCATATCGCTGTTGGCGAGCATATATTCGATCGCCTGGTCGCGGGTCCAACCCTTGCTGTGGAGGCCTGTGTCGACAACCAACCGCATCGCGCGCAGCATCTCATCCGACAATGTGCCAAAGCGCTGATATGGGTCCTTGAACAGGCCCATGTCATAGCCCAGCGTCTCGGCGTAAAGCGCCCAGCCTTCGACATAGGCAGTGTTTCCGCCAAAGCGCATGAAAGCAGGCAGTTTGTCATTTTCCTGCGCGATGCTGATCTGGAAATGGTGTCCGGGTGCGCCCTCGTGGAGGTATAAAGTCGTCATGCCCGGGGTGGTACGGCTCGGCAGGTCGTAGGCGTTGAAATAGAAGGTGCCGGGGCGCGAACCATCAGGCGTACCCTGCTGATAGCTGCCGCCAGCCTCATATTTCTCGCGGAATTCTTCATAGGGTTTGATTTCAAGCGGGGCCTTGGGAAGATATTTGAACTGGGTCGATATGACCTCGTCCACTTTCTTGCCAATGTCGTAGTAACCCTGGGTCAGTGCTTCCCTGCTTTCCTTCTTGAATTTCGGGTCGGTTCGCAGATGTTCGAAAAAGTCCTGCAAGCTTCCCTTGAAGCCGACTTCGTTTTTGATGGCTTCCATGCCCTTCTTGATCCTGTCCACTTCCGACAGACCGAGATTGTGGATGTCGGCCGCCTTTAGGGGCAGGGTGGTCGTCTGCTCGACCATATATTGGTACAGCTTGTCGCCGCCCTTCATATAGGAAAGACCGACACCCTCGCGCGCCAGCGGTAGATATTCGTCACGCAGGAAGTCGCGCAGACGTTGATTGGCCGGATAGAGGCCTTTTTCTACAATGTCGCGATATTCGGCTGTCAGGCGCACCTTGTCGGCCTCGCTGAAATCGGCGGGGAATTTGGTAACCGGGCCGAAGTAAGGGGATTCCTCGGTTTTCTGGGCCAGCTGGGTGTTCAACTGGTCAATCACATTGGTAATGGTCAGTTTCGTTTCAAACACGCCCGAAGCCATGCCTTCGCGGAAACGGCCTATGGAGGCATCCATCAACGGGATGAATTCCTTATGGCGTTTCAAATTGTTTTCATAATCGGCGACGGTCTTGAATGGCGCCGCGCCCTGGCCGCTGGCGAAGGTAGGGTAAAAAGTGTGAAAGCCAGCAAAATGATTGACTGGCCGGACCACAGTCAGGTCCATGATCTCCTTTGAAAGGCCCTTCAGCGTATCGAGCTGGTTTTGCCGGAATACATCATAGGCGATCTGGTCGGTTGCGCTGAGCTTGGCCCGATCGACGGACTTGAGCGCCTCGATATTGGCCTCGGCCGCCTTGCGTTCGCCATCGAAATAGGCATCGCTGATATAATCTCCCAAACGGTCGGCATAGCGCATGTCACCACGGAAGAGGGCGTTTAGCGGGTTTCGCTTCAGGCTGGCTTCATCGTCGGCGGCAAATAGTGCGGCCAGTTTCTGGCCTTCACTCTGTGCATCGCTAGTCTGATCCGCCGCTGCCGCCGTGAAGGCGAAGGTAGGGGATGCCAGCGCTGCGGCAAGGGCAGCGGCTAGGAAAAGTCTTGATTTCATTCCTGTTCTCCGGTTGAACTGTTGCAGGCGGCAAAGAGCCAAGACTGCCTGACAGGCAAATGGCTTTCGACAGACGGCCGACAGGCAGCCCTCAACGGCGTCATTCTGATACGGTGTTGAGTTCCAGCCAGTTGTTCTGACGGTACCATTTGGTGATGATGTGCTTCACCCCCTGCTTTACCGGCGTACCCGTATGCAGTGATTTATAGTTCATAGTGCCATCGGGCTTCATGTTGTTCCACATCAGCATAGTCCCGGCATTGGGGCGAATTCCAATGCCAAGGTGCGGAAATTCGGTGGCTCCACCTTCCTCGGGTTCATTAAGGAAAATCATGGCCGTCCAGCTTCGCTGTCCGCCTCTGGGACCTTCGGTTTCCCAATAGCTTTGACCGGGATGGAAAAAGTCGTGGTGCGATTTGAACTCCTGGCCCACCTGATAGCGCTGCCCCTGCATCGTTTCTGCAAAGTTATTGTCGATTCCCAGCGTATCGCTCATCCGTGCCTCGATCCGCGCAACATCAGGGTCCCACCGGTTCAGATGGCAGCTGTAGCTGGTTCGGAAACCGGCCTGTTCGGTGCCTTTATAAAGGGTCGACGGCACCGCATCGGCGTCGATCTTGTCGATCAGTATCTGGCAGTCCTTTGGTCCGAGAAATCCTTGATACAAATATATCTGGGCGTCGGGAACCTCGACAGGCATGATCAGGGGATTACGCGCCAGTCGTTTGGTTACATAGGACCCTATAGCAGCCAGCTTTTTGGGATCGTTGTTGGGATCGAACTTGGCTGGCGCTTCTGGTTCGGCGGACATTAATGCTCAGCTCCGGGAATTGGCGATTCGAATCTTCAATAGCATTGCAAAGTGTCGCATTTCGAGCACCACATGCGTCACTCCTTCGTTCGACCCCGCGCCATGACCCATTCGACCTTTTCAAGAACGCGGACATTTTCGAGCGGATTGCCATCCACCGCGATCAGATCCGCAGAATAGCCTGGAGCAATTCTGCCAATCTCGCTTTCCAGGCCTAGCGTGCGTGCGGCTATTGTGGTTGCACTGGCAACTGCTTCAGCCGCGGTGAGTCCGTTCTTGACCAGCAAAGCAAATTCACCCGCATTGAGGCCATGCTCAAACACGCCTGCGTCGGTTCCAAAGGCGACAGTTACACCAGCCGTTTTCGATCTGGAGACCTGACGCCCGGCGGTCTCGATCGCCTGGCGCGCCTTGACCTCTACAGTAGGCGTATAAATCCCTTTGCCGATACGCGCGCGCACCCCTTCGAGCGCCATCAGCGTTGGCACCAGCACGGTTCCCTTGGCTTTCATAACCTTCAACGCCGCTTCATCGGCGAAGGTCGCATGTTCAATGGTGTCGATGCCGGCTGCCGCCGAGGCTTCTATCCCGCGCGCGCCATGCGCATGGGCCATGACTTTGAGGCCCAGCGAGTGGGCGGTGTCGGCAATTGCCGTCAACTCGGCATTGTTGAAATGCGCCTCCAGCCCGCGCCCCTGTTGTGACAACACCCCGCCGGTTGCCGTTATCTTGATGACATCGGTCCCCATTTTGGACGCCTTGCGTACCTTTTCGGCGCATTCGACCGCGCCGGTGCACGTATAGCCGCTATCAAGCACGCGCAACACTTCGGGGCGGAAACCGGTGACATCGGCATGTCCTCCGACAATCGACAGTGCCGGACCGGCGGCCACGATGCGTGGGCCCCACAGTGTCCCGTCTGCAGTACCGCGGCGAAGCGCAAAGGCGGTATTCTGAGCCGATCCGGCCTCGCGGACGGTTGTAAAACCGGCATTGACCGTCAAAGCCGCATTCTTCACGCCTATGATAGTTGCCCATTCGTCGGTATCGACTGCCTCGCTCCGATAGTCTCCTCCGGGATCACTGGTGAGGTGGACATGCAGGTCGATCAGCCCCGGCAATACGGTTTTTCCAGACAGGTCGACCAAAGTGGTGCCCTTGGGGATGTCACCCCGCGCTAGTCCGGGCGTCACCGAAACGATCTTGCCGTCGGTGACGGTGATGGTTGCGGGACCAGTCGCGCCTTCGGCCGGATCAGCGATCAGATTGCCGGCAAGGATGACCTTGGTATCGGCCATTACTGGTGCAGCAAAGGACATAGTGGCCATACCCACCAACAGCACATTCCGGATCATGATATTCCTCCCATATTCGTATCCGAACATGCTGAAGCCAGCGCCATGCTTCAAGCAAAAAGAGCCCGGGGAGGAAGGTACCCCGGGCTCTTCCGACTTCTGGAGGGATCAGGATTACCAGAAGAAGTCGTGTATCACGTCGACGACATAACCGTTGCGGATGTCGACCAGCAGCACGTCGTCATAATAACGCACCCAGCGATACGGGCCGTAAGCCTGTGGCAGACGATAATAGGACGGCTCGTTGATCCAGTAACGGTTCGAATAGAAAGGCGAACCGATATAGATGCCTACGCTGAACCGGCGATAGCGGTCGTGGCGATAGGGTGCGCTATATCTGCCGGGTTGGTAATAGTTGCCATAGCGTTCGCGGTGCCCGCGCCAGTCGTAGCGGCGGTCGCTGCGCCAGCCGCGATCCCAGTCATGATTGTCGCCGCGGTCATAGCTGCGCTTGTCATTCCAGCGATGGTCGTCGTTGCGGCGATTGCCCCACTCGCGCTGGTCCCCGCGTCCGTTATCATAGCCGCGGTTGTCATAGCCCCGATTGTCATAGCCATAGTCGTGACCACCGCGGTTGCGATAATCGTCACGGCGCCCTTCCCAACGACTGTTGCCGTTGCGTTGGCCGTTCCAGCTGCCGCCGGCCTGGCTGCCATCGTCGCGATTGCCGCGTCGGTGTTGGCCCTCATTGTTATCGTTCCAGCTATTGTCGCCCGAACGGTCCCAGCCACGCTGTTGCTGGCCTCTGTCGCCGCGACGGCGATCCTGCCGCCAGTTTTCGTTGGCGTCTTCTGACTGGCCACGTCCTTCCCAGCGGCGCTCATTCTGGCTATTCGCCTGATCGGGCTGTTGCTGGCTCTGACCGCGATTCCAGCCGCCACGGCGTCCATCGCCGCGCTTGAATTGGGAGGCCTCGTCGGCGCTCATATCTGCCTGCATATCTGCCTGAGACACAGTTTGGGCCTGCGCAACCGGCGACAGAGCTATTGCCGAAACAAGGCCGATCAAAATCTTCTTCTTCATCATCGTTGGTCCCCGATGCAGCGGGCCGCACGATGCTGCCCGATGGAGACGCTTATTTCCGATTCGTGCTGACAGCAGGCTGAATGGACTAGTAATGTTCAGGAAAGGTGCGATTTAGATGAACGAATTTCGCTTAGCCGATCTCTTCGAAGGGGATATCGAGAATAGGGAACCCCTCCCACCCGGAAAAATCGAAATGCCACCATTCGTTCGAAATGCCAACAAAACCCTCCGCCTCCATCCAGCGTTCGAGCCTGGCGCGATTGGCGCGTGACATAGGTGAGGTGTCCATGAAATCGCGATGCGCGCGTTTGCTGAACTGATCATAGCCGCTGGGCATTTCGACCAGTTGGCCCGTGTCGAGATGGTGCAGAGATAGATCAACCGCGCAGCCGCGATTGTGCTTTGATCCCTTTTTCGGGTTGGCAACATAGTTGCGCTGCTGCCCCGGCGGGGTCGCATCCCACAGAGCCTTGGTGATCCGCCACGGCCGGTAAGCATCAAAGATTGTCAGGCCATAGCCCTCATTCAGCGCCACCTTGTGGGCCCGGGCCAAGGCCTCGGCCGCAGGCCGGACGAGGAAGGCTCGCGGTTGGTCATAAAGCTGGCGGCCGGTGAAGTTATTGGTGGTCGCATAGCGGATATCGAGCCGGATCGTCGGGTCGAGCGTAGTCAACTCGACCAGATCGCCACGGCCCGGCTTGAGCCGAGGCTGAGCCGAATTTCGCGGAGTTGCTATTTCCTCGGCACGATCGCAACCGATCAACGGCACCATAGCCGCTGCGGCGACAAAATGCCGCCGGTTTAGCTGTCCTGCTTCGCCAGCCAATCTTCGAGCCACTTGATTGTGTAATCACCGTTGATCACATCGGGGTCACGCAGCAGGGCCTGATGCAGCGGAATGTTGGTCTTGATGTCGGTGATCACCATTTCCTCAAGCGCGCGGCGCATGCGCATCATGCAGCTTTCGCGGGTGCGGCCATATACGATCAGCTTGGCGATCATGCTGTCATAATAAGGCGGGACGCTATAGCCCGAATACATGCCGCTATCGACGCGCACATGCATCCCGCCGGCTGCATGATAATGGCCGATCTTGCCGGGGGAGGGCACGAAGGTGCGGGCATCCTCGGCATTGATCCGGCATTCCATCGAATGGCCACGGAATTCGAGCATGTCCTGCGTCACCGAAAGCCCGCGGCCTTCGGCGACGCGGATTTGTTCGCGCACAAGGTCGAAACCGGTGATCATCTCGGTCACCGGATGTTCGACCTGGATGCGGGTGTTCATTTCGATGAAGTAGAATTCGCCATTTTCCCAGAGGAACTCGATCGTACCCGCGCCGCGATAGCCCATGTCAGCCATGGCCTTCGCGACAATGCCGCCCATGCGCGCACGCTCCTCGGCGGAGATAACGGGTGATGGCGCTTCCTCAAGAACCTTCTGGTGTCGGCGCTGCAGCGAACAGTCGCGCTCGCCCAGATGGATGGCATGGCCTTCGCCGTCGCCGAAAATCTGGAATTCGATGTGGCGCGGGTTGCCGAGATATTTTTCGATATAGACCGTCGCGTCACCAAAGGCGGCCTTGGCTTCACTGCCTGCCTGCTGCATCAGCGTTTCGAGGTCGTCCGGGCTGTTGCACACTTTCATGCCGCGCCCGCCGCCGCCCGAAGCAGCCTTGATGATCACGGGATAGCCAACGGCTTCGGCAATCTTTTTGGCTTCGCCGATTTCGGAAACCGCTCCATCGGAGCCGGGCACCAAAGGCAGGCCAAGGTCGCCGGCGGTCTTCTTAGCCATCACCTTGTCGCCCATCGTCCGGATATGCTCGGGCTTGGGGCCGATGAAAGCTATTCCGTGGCTTTCGACGATTTCGGCAAACTGCGCGTTTTCGGACAGGAAGCCATAGCCGGGGTGGATCGCATCGGCGTGGCTGATCTCGGCAGCCGAGATGATAGCCGGGATGTTGAGATAGCTGTCTTTCGCCGCAGGCGGGCCAATACAGATGGCTTCGTCGGCCAAGCGGACATGCATCGCGTCGGCATCTGCGGTCGAATGGACCGCGACCGTCTTGATGCCCATTTCATGCGCTGCACGGTGGATACGCAGCGCAATTTCGCCGCGATTGGCGATCAGGATTTTTTCAATACCCATCGGTAGATTACTCGATAACCATCAAGGGCTGGTCGAACTCGACCGGCTGGCCGCTTTCGACAAAGATCGACTTGACGGTGCCGCCATTGGGCGCGGTGATCGGATTCATTACTTTCATCGCCTCGACGATCAACAGGGTGTCGCCCGCCGAAACCTTGTCGCCCACACTCACAAAGGGGGCGGCGCCGGGCTCTGGCGTCAGATAGGCTGTTCCCACCATCGGCGATTTTACAGCATTGGCAGGCGCCGCTGCCGGAGTAGCTTCAGCTTGCAGAACCGGTGCGGCAGGTGCTGCCGGCGCAGCGGGGGCTGCAAAGGCGACGGGCGCTGCGGCCACCGCCTGGATGTTGCGGCAGACCTTGATCTTGCGGTCACCATCCTCAACCTCGATTTCGCTGAGGCCGGTATCATTCAGCAACTCGGCCAGTTCGCGCACCAATTTGGTATCGACCTGCATTCCGCCGGTTTTGCCGTTCATAATTTTACTCCTGAGACCCTGTGTATCGGGCGCTTTAATCAGAGACGCGCCGCTACGTCCAGCGCCAGTTCATAGCTTTTTGCACCATGGCCCGCAAAACAGCTGTGCGCCGCCATACCGACATAGCTGATATGGCGGAATTCCTCACGTTTTTTCGGGTCGGAAAGGTGGACCTCGATCACAGGCACCTTGATCGATTTGATCGCATCATGTAGCGCGATCGAGGTATGGGTATAGGCGCCCGCGTTCAGCAGAACCGCTTTCGCGCCCTCTGCCTGGGCCTCATGCAGCCAATCGATCAGATGCCCTTCATGGTTGGATTGGCGAAAATCGATCTCGAAACCCAGCTCCCGCGCCTGGTCATCAAGCCGCCCGGCGACGTCATCAAGCGTGTCGGTCCCGTAAATCTCCGGCTCGCGCGTGCCGAGCAGGTTGAGATTGGGGCCATTGAGGACATAGATCAGCTTTGTGTCAGCCAAGGCGTTTTTCCGTCGATAGTCTTGCCTAAAGTTGTTGCCGGACCCTATATGTGGGTGACAGCAAAAAGCGAGCTAAAATGTCCGATACCGCCACACTCTCGATGATCGCAATCACCATCAACGGTGAACCGCGCCGCGTTTCGGCAGGGCTTTCGGTTGCGGGGTTGGTCGTGGAACTTGGCCTCAATCCGAAAAAGGTCGCGGTCGAGCGCAATCTGGAGATTGTTCCGCGCTCGACGCATGCCGATGTGATGATCGAAGAGGGCGACCAGTTGGAGATTGTCCACTTTGTTGGTGGCGGCTAAGGCGCCATCCCATGAGCAACACCGATAGCTGGACCGTCGCCGGTCGAACCTTTACCTCGCGCCTGATTGTCGGCACCGGCAAATATAAGGATTTCGAGCAGAACGCCGCGGCGCTGGTTGCATCGGGGGCGGAAATCATCACTGTCGCAGTGCGCCGGGTGAATGTGTCGGACCCGAATGCTCCTATGCTGACCGACTATATCGATCCCAAGAAATACACCTATCTGCCGAACACCGCCGGCTGTTTTACGGCCGAAGATGCGATCCGCACCTTGCGGCTGGCGCGCGAGGCAGGCGGCTGGGATCTGGTAAAGCTTGAGGTGCTCGGCGAAGCCAAGACGCTCTATCCCGACATGCGCGAAACGCTGCGGGCGACCGAAATATTGGCCAAGGAAGGCTTCCTTCCGATGGTCTATTGCGTCGACGATCCGATCGCCGCCAAGCAGCTTGAGGATGCAGGTGCAGTCGCGGTGATGCCATTGGGCGCGCCGATCGGGTCGGGCCTTGGCATCCAGAATCGCGTGACCATCCGGCTGATCGTCGAAGGGGCCAAGGTACCCGTGCTGGTTGATGCCGGAGTCGGAACCGCTTCGGACGCAGCCGTCGGCATGGAGCTCGGCTGCGACGGCATCTTAATGAACACCGCCATTGCCGAGGCCAAAGACCCGGTGCGCATGGCGAGTGCGATGAAACTGGCGGTAGAGGCGGGGCGTGAAGCCTATCTTGCCGGTCGGATGGGCCGCCGCATGTATGCCGATCCCTCAAGCCCGTTGGCGGGGCTCATTTGAATCAGATATAACTACAAATGTAGTCGTTAATCGCAGGTGATTGCCGTTGGTCGCCTCCGCGCGTTCGTTTGTCGCGTCATTTGTCGGCTTGTGAACAACTTTCGCCTTCCCGTCGAACGTCTGATGAACCCTGCTCCGAATCACTCCATATCGAATGGGCAGGTCGATTTCTTGGATGCTCCCCAGCGTAAGATCTTCGGCCTGCACCTCTCTCCCAAGGGCCCGGAAAGTGCTTAAGGCCCGCAATTTTAGGAGCCTGAATATGGCAAAAACCGTGAAACTGGTTCTGGCCGCAGCGATAGCCCTGAATGGTTTTTCCGCGACGTCGGTTTCGGCTGGCGAAAGGCAGCGCAAGGTTGAATATACGGATCTCGACCTGTCGACATCCGCCGGTCAACGCGCATTGAAAAAGCGGATAAACAGCGCAGTGATTAGTGTCTGCGCATATCCTGGCGCGCGAACAAGCGCCGAGCGGATGGATCAGAAACGTTGTGAAACCCGCGCCCGAACCTCCGCCATGCGCGACACGGCCCGCGCGATTGCCGTTAGAGGAGGCAATGTGAAAGTGGCCATCGATCAATAAACGCCTGAAGGACGCTGGCGGGCAAACCCGTTTCGACTATTTACCCGCCAGCTTTTTGACCTCGGCCAAATATTTGCGCCCGATCCGCATAGACTCGCCATTGTTCAACACCGCATGCCAGACGCCACCGCCTTCGTGGCGTAACCCGGTTATCAGATCGTGCCGTACGATATGGCTCCGGTGGATGCGCTGGAACCGCGCGGGATCGAGACGTTGCTCCAGCACCGAAATCGTTTGGTGCAGCAAATAGCTGCGCCCTCCAGTGTGTAATCGCATATAGTCTCGCTCAGCCTCAACCCGCTCGATATCGAGCGATGCGATGCGTATCAGTTCTGAGCGATGCGAAACCCAGAATTCACTCGCATAGTCCGAGTCACTCGCTCCAGTAGCGTCGATTTCGCTAGGGCCGTCAGACCCTCCCGACCGCGTGGTGACGGCGCGGGCAATTGCACGTGATAGCCGATCAGCGGACACCGGCTTGAGCATATAGTCGACAACGTCGAGATCGAACGCCTCAACCGCAAAATTGTCGAATGCGGTCACGAAAATGATGGCAGGCTTTTTCTCCATCAGGGCAACAGCGCGCGCAACACCGATCCCGTCCATTTTGGGCATGCCAATATCGAGCAGGATCAGGTCGGGAAGCAGCGACTGGGCAAGCCGCAACGCGGCGGCACCATCACCAGCCGTCCCAACAAGATCGATATCCGGCTCTGCGTTACACAGGATTTGCAACCGCTCGACTGCAAGCGGCTCGTCGTCGACGACGATGGTACGTAAGCGACTCATGACTGTTGGTCCGTAGGTTCGATGGGAATTTCTATTCTGGCTTCAAACCCGCCTTCCGGACGGGGGCCTGCCACGAGATGTGCGGCATCGCCATAGCGCGCCTCAAGCCGGTCACGGACATTGGCAATTCCAATACCGTTACCGCCGGCATCGCTTTTGGGCAGCTTGTCACCATCATCCTGTACTGTCAGGATCATAAATCCATCCACACGGCGCGCGCCGATCCGGATCGTGACCGGCCGTGTGGTTCGCGAAACACCATATTTGATCGCATTTTCTACGAGTGGCTGCAGGATCAGAGCCGGAACCCGCTCTTTTCCAAGGTCCGCTGGAACATCAATTGTCACACGCAGCCGGTCTGGAAACCGAACATTTTCGATCGCCAGATATTGTTCCTGCAATTCGACCTCCTCTTCCAGTGTAACCTCTTCAAGCGGATCGCTGGAGAGGCTCGTGCGGTAAAAGGTTGATAGATTCTGGATCATCGCTTCCGCCTTGTCCCGATCACCCTTTATCACCAGGCTCGAGAGAGAGTTCAGGGTGTTGAACAGGAAATGCGGATTAACCTGATAGCGGAGCGAACGCAGTTCGGCATCTTGCGCAGCCTGCGCGTAACGCGAAGCGGTGCGTTCGGCTTCGCGGATTTCGCGGGCATAACCTATCGCCAGATACATTGCGGCCCATGCAAGAATGGAAAAATAGCGCACGATCGCATTATCCACAATTTCCGGCCAGGGCGCGCTGCCGACCGCTTGACGAACCTCGCGGATGTGGTCGCGAAGGATATTGTCATCGAAATAGCCGTTCAGATCGTAAAGGTAGAAAACATAGAAATTGACCCAAGCTATGCCGGTCGCCACCGGAACAGCGCCAATCGCGGCGACGGTGAACTTGATACCCAGACGGTAATGATCAAATGCCCTGAGGATGAGATAAAGCAACCATGTCATTGCGATACCAACCAGCGTGACCGCAATACGCCGCAGTGCCAATTCGTCCTGCGCGGGAAATTCAAGGACGGCGGCACGAAGTGATACGATAATCGAGTTGAGAACCCAAAATCCGAGGATTGTCAGAAAGGCGAGCTGGTGCCCAACCAATGGCTTTTGTCTGTGAATCGCCGGTTTCATCATCCCTCCCTAGGTGAAACGGCACGGCAATGCGCCCCCTCGCACCGCTACTTGTCGAATAACAGTCGGTCTTGATCGAAGTAAGTCGCTAAATTGCGTGCAGACGGCAAATGTTAACATCCCGGTAACCATCTTTGTGGCAGTTTCCGGTCATGGCGATTTTCAGGGGGCCATGATGATGAATGAGAATGTTGGAAACGCGCCGGGTATGCTCACCCTTGCCGAAATCAAGGAGTTTGCGAGCTTTGCAGCCGCGAGCCAGCGTTATATCCGCCGCTCACTAGATGTGGCTTTTGATCGCAAGGATGCAGTTGAACTATGGTCGCGCGATGCTGCCGAGGCCGCCAGCATCACCGCGCAGCATCGATTTTATGACCGCTTGCCAGATATCCGTACGCTGATTCCCGATAGTAGCGCCATTGAGGATGCCGAACCGTTTATGGCGGCACTTGTCTCGGTATCTGCTTTCGATCTGGGGCAGGGGCGGATCGATGGCTTTGGTGCCTATCGTTTCCTCTACGAACGCCTCATCGGTGCTGAGGCGAGGCCGTGGCTTCCAGCTGCATTCTGCGCTGCTGCTTCGATGCCGCATCTGCAGCCCGAACGACGCAAGAAATTGTTGCAGTCTATTACCGAGGCGGTGGCGACGGCTCCGGGATGGTCGAAACGCGCTCCGCGCTTCTTCCCGGAATGGGTGGAAAAAGTCGACGCGACGGTTTCGCGTTGAGGACTATTTCCGTCGATATCGGAAATACCAGACCTCGTGCCCGCAGACATTGCGGGCCTTGGCCTCATAGCGCGTCTCCGGCCAGCCACCGGGGCGGTTGAGAAAATCGTTAGGGCCTTCGCATAGCCAGTCAAATTGATGCCGATGTTTCTGCATTACCATCAATGCGTGGCGCAAATAGATTGCGTGGTCGGTGCCGAATCGAAATTCTCCGCCCGGTTTCAATTTGGCGGCAATCATGTTGATAGGCCCGTCGTTCATCATGCGCCGCTTGGCGTGCCGCGCCTTGGGCCAAGGGTCTGGATGGAGCAGATAGACGAAGCTCAGGCTGCCATCGGGAATTCGGGTCAGTACCTCTAGCGCATCGCCCATATGAATGCGAATATTGGGCAGGGGCCCTAATCCGTTATAATTGTCGACATGGGTAAGCGCCTGCGCGACGCCATTCTCAAATGGTTCGCAACCGATAAAGCCATGATCGGGCAGCATGTCGGCGCGATATGCCATATGCTCCCCGCCGCCAAAGCCGATTTCGAAATGTAGCGGGCGATCATGACCGAACAGGCGTTCAGCGGTTACCGGACCTTCATCGGGCACCGCGATCTGCGGGAGCAGATTGTCGATCAATGCCTGCTGTCCGATCCGCAACTTCTTGCCCTTGGAGCGGCCGTAAAGGCGGTTCAGCGTGGTCGGATCTCCGGCTTTGTTCGCAGTCATGCCGGCGGCGCTTAGCGAAATAAGCGGCAAGTGCAAGCGGAGTAAAAGCCGCGTCCGATTTTTACCCGATTTACACCAACTTACGTACATTAAGATTATCAATTGGGGAATATTCGGGGGCGGCGTGATTACTGACAAGATCTTCTTTTGGGTTTTACCTGTCATGTACGGCGTCTTTACTGCCGTATTCATGACGCTTGCCCGTTCGGAAGGGGGATCGTCATCTGCCAGAAAAGGTGCAGCCGCCTTTGGCATCGGGATGCTCGCCATCGTGCTCGACACGCAGCGCAGCATGTTCCCAAATTGGTTCTTTACCATTGCTGTGCCGCTGCATTGGCTCGTCATCTGGTATACCGCCGACGCATTCCTGGTGCGGCACGGCGATCGTACGCCCGTGAAACCTGCGGTTGCCCTGTTTACTGTCGGATTGGCAATCAACCTTTATGCGACGTTCATCGTCGATAGCGTGGCGATAAGGGTACCGAATGCGTCGACGGTTGCAATTTGCATTCTATCTTTGGCTTTGCCCAGGTTTTTCCGGCACCGGACCAACCGACTCGACAAGGTGACGGCATTCGTCATTGCCATGTGCTGGTTATGCTATGTCGTCCGCTTTGCCTTTTATTTCACGCTCGACCAGTCGAGCGAATATGCGCGTACCAGCATCTGGTCGCAATATATGATGATATTCTACTTCTCATCCGCGATTTTCGCGCTGAGCCTCGCATTTTTGCTGGTTATGGCGATTACAACTGACATGGTGGCGCGCCACTATGCTGCAGCAACCATCGATCCCCTGACCGGGGTTGCAAATCGGCGCGGACTGGAGCGGATGCTGGAAAAGCAGGGGGCTGTGCATCCTTTCGGCGCCGTCATGATGGTCGATCTCGATCATTTCAAACAGATCAATGACAAGCATGGACATGGTGTGGGCGACGGCGTGCTTGTTGCCGCATCGCAGACGCTGCTGAATTGCTGCCAGGGGTTTGGCGAAGTTGCTCGTGTGGGCGGTGAGGAATTTGTTGTTCTGGTCCGACCGGGTGAACGCGATCCAGTCCTGCAGCTGGCCGAATTATTGCGATCAGCGCTCGCTGCGACAAGGCTGGACGCTCCCTATGACGTAGTACGATTCACCGCCAGTATAGGTGTGACGACGATTGACGCCTTCGAAGACATTGGAAATGCGATCAGACGTGCCGATCGCGCACTGTATCGGGCCAAGGAAAACGGCAGGGACAGGGTTGCCATCGACAACACTTCGTCTCCAGATTCGGTTTTTGCGGAAGCGGTTCCGGCTTAAGCCAAAGCAGCTTTCAGCTTTTCGACCAGATCAGTCCGTTCCCAGGGGAATTGATCGCCAACTGCCTGTCGACCGAAATGGCCGTAAGCTGCGGTTTTCGAATAGATAGGCTTATTCAGGCCCAGATGGGTGCGGATGCCCTTGGGCGTCAGCCGAACAAGCTGGGGCAACAATGCTTCCAGCTTGCCCTCATCGACGGTTCCGGTGCCGTGCAGGTCGACATAAACAGAAAGCGGTTCGGCGACGCCAATGGCATAGCTTAGCTGGATCGTGCAGCGGCGGGCAAGCCCGGCAGCAACGACATTCTTGGCCAAATAGCGGGTAATATAGGCAGCCGAGCGATCGACCTTGGTCGGATCCTTGCCGCTGAATGCGCCGCCGCCATGCGGGCTTGCGCCGCCATAGGTGTCAACAATGATCTTGCGCCCGGTCAGGCCCGCATCGCCATCCGGACCACCGATTTCGAAACGGCCAGTCGGGTTGATGTGATACACAGTATTGGCAGTGAGCAGTTCAGAGGGCATGACTTCTGCGATCACGCCCTTCACATAATCTCGCAAGGTCGCATATTTCGCAGCATCGCCTTCGCCCTTGTGCCAGAAATAACCGGGGGCGTGCTGGGTCGACACGACGATCGCGGTTGCCTCGACCGGGCGTTCGTTGGCGTAGCGCAAAGTGACCTGGCTCTTGGCGTCGGGCTCCAGAAAAGGTGCCGCACCCGATTTGCGGTCGGCGGCCATACGCTCCAATATCTTGTGGCTGTAATCGAGCGTTGCAGGCATCAGGTCAGGGGTTTCGTCCGAGGCATAGCCAAACATGATGCCCTGATCGCCCGCACCCTCATCCTTGTCTTCGGCAGCGTCGACGCCTTGCGCGATATGCGCGGACTGGCCGTGCAGGTTGTTTTCGAAGCGGAAATTTTCCCAATGGAACCCTTCCTGCGCATAGCCGATCTCGCGAACGGTCTTGCGGACTACGGCTTCGATTTCTTCCTTGGCACCCGCTGCCCATTCGCCATTTTCGTAGACACCCTTGCAGCGGATTTCACCGGCAAGAACGACCAGCTGGGTGGTGGTCAGTGTTTCGCACGCGATGCGCGCCTCGGGGTCTTTTGACAGGAAAAGATCGACAATCGCATCCGAAATCTGGTCGGCGACTTTGTCAGGATGGCCTTCGGAAACGGATTCGGACGTGAACAGGAATGAGTTACGCATGGTTGTCCCAGTTTAAGTGTCTGTATCTGCGTATAAAGAAATCTTTATGTGCTGTGTGCGCCTTAGCCGGAAGTCCGACGTCGGGCAAGCGGCATCAACGCGAGTGCGATCAGCAGCAGGGCAAGGCTTAGCGGAAGGATGTTACCAAAGCGTGCAAATAGCGTCGGGTTCTTGGGCATTGGCAGAAATGCGTCGATGCGACCGGCTTTGCCAAGCGGCAAGCTCTCGACAATTCGACCGTCGGCATCGATCACTGCGCTGATGCCTGTCGGGGTGGCGCGGATAACCGGCAGGCCCTCCTCGACAGCGCGAAGCCGCGCCTGCGCCAGATGCTGCGGCGGCCCCCAACTGCCGAACCAGGCATCGTTTGAGGGATTGAAGATGAACTCAGGCCTGTTGGCGCGATCGGTGACTTGCCCTGAAAAGATGATTTCATAGCAAATTTGCATGCCGACCTTCACGCGCCGACCGTTGAAGGGCAGGTCCAAAGTACGTGGCCCCGGCCCCGGCCAGAAATCGATTGTTCCCGGCACCAGCCGTGTCGCGCCCAATGGTTCAAGCAACCAGCGCAGCGCCAGATACTCGCCATAGGGGACCAGATGGGCCTTGTCATACTGCGCAAGCAGTTTGCCCGAACTGTCCATCGCCGTAACGCTATTGCGGGCGCCGACCAGCTGGCGATCCTTGTCGAATTCAAGCCGGTCGACGCCGGTGAGCAGAACGTCGGCGGGGTTCATCAGCTTCATAAGGGCTATCCGGGCACCCTGCGCGGTCTCGCCGGGCTGGAACTGGTAATATCGGGCCGGGTATCCATCCTCCAGCCGCCACGGGATGGCGGCCTCGGGCCAGAGGATCAGGCGGGGTTGCGCGGATAGCGCTCGTGCTGAAGCAATCGCGGCAGCTTCGGCTGCTGCTTGCGCAGCCTGTGCCACATCATCCTCGGGCTTTACGCTTGGGTGGGCGAAGTAATTCGTCAGAATCTCATTCTTGCTTAGTGGACGGCTATTTTGTGCTAGTCGCGAGAAGTTGATCGCATCATAGCCGGGGGCATATTTGTCGATCTGGCTGATGTTGGGTTGGACGATGGTGGTCATGACATGGCGTTTGCCTATGACTTTACCGTTGATAGCGGCGATTATGCTACTCCCTGTGAAGTCAAGGAATGACAGTCCAACGAAAGAGGCCATTGGCAGACCAAGTAACGTGGCTTGTTTCCACTGCTTTCCCCTCAGCAGCAACAGCAATCCGGTCGCACCGATGACCATTCCTGAAAGGCCGTAACTGCCGATATAGATCGTAGGCGAGGCGGCATCGCCGACCGCTACGACGCCTAATGGATTCCACGGATAGCCCGTAAACACCCAGCTGCGCAGCCATTCGGTTATGATCCAGCATCCTGCAAAGGCGAGGACGAAAGGCAGTGTTGTCCCAGCATTTGAAGCGGTCCCGAATTTGCCAATCCGCCACGCCCCCCAACAGGCCAGTGCCGGATAAATCGCCAGATAGAGCGCAAGCAAAAACACCGCGATCCATCCCAGCCATGCAGGCATCGCGGCCTGATAAGTGAAGGCGGTGGCGATCCAGTTGTTGCCGATGGCGAAATGGCCCCAGCCAAACAGCCAGCCGAGGAGGAAGGCGCGTTTGCCGCTCTCCACCATTGCTACAAGGTGCATCAGCAGCGCTAGGCAAACCAAAGTTAGCGGCCACAGGTTCAGCGGCGCAAATCCGGTGGCAGAAATCCCGCCCGCGATCAGCAGCGTCAGTCGCGCATGTTTTTCGAGTGCTGTCAGCAGCTTTGCCATCGATTGCCGACATGGAGGGCAAATATGACAATTGCAATCGTGCAAACTTGTTGCTTGCCGTTCAGCCCGTGGGTGCTAGCAGTTCGAGCATGTCCCTTATCCCCATATTCGCGCTGATGCTGGCGCCCAATCCGCCGATTCCGCTGAACGACACGCAGATGCGCAATATTGGATGCGTTGCCACCATCGGCCTCATCGCGCATGAACAGCGGACGGGACAAGAGCTGCCCGAAACCTTCCCTGACATGCGCGAGAGCGGCAAACGCTGGGCGGGTATGGTCGGTGCACGGATCATGGAAGAAAGCGGCCAGCCGCGCGAAGTGGTGGCCTTTGCCATTCAGCAGGCCGTCGAGGCGGAGCAGGCCAAGGTCATCGAAATGAACGATGCCAAAGATCCGATGGAATATGTGCGCGGACGGGTAAAGCTGTGCAAGCCGTTGATGGATGAAGAACTTGCAGCGGCCGATGCGGCAACGCAGGTCGCGCCTACCGATGACAGCCCGGCGATGCTGGCTCCAGAATCCGATTGGCAGACTGACGAGCCCGGCAAGATCGCGCAGTATCGTACGCAGCTGGACGAGGATCTGGGGAGTCCGCATCGCATCCGCTATTGCAAGGCACTGATCGACATATCGTATAAGGAAATTTCGGGTAGTGAGGGAATCGGCAGTCGTGACGCGAAGGCATTCGAGCGACTGGCAGAAGCCTTTGCAATGAAAGCAAAGGGGCTGCCTTCAGGCGAAAAGCCCAAGCCGGTAACCGCTGACGAATTGCAGGGGGAGCTCGAAATAGAGCCTAGCAAAGAAGAAAAAATGGCGCGCTGCCTTCGTCTTGGGGAGTCGCTTGCGCTGGCGATGCCGCCTGAATGAGCCTGCGTCCCTTCCACCTTGCTTTTCCGGTGCACGATCTTGCGGCCGCGCGGGCCTTTTACGGCGAAATGTTAGGCTGTCGCGAGGGGCGCTCGTCGGACCAGTGGATCGATTTTGATCTCTATGGTCATCAGATTGTTGCGCATTTGGATGCCGGCATGAAGCCGCGACCGATCCATAATGCTGTCGACGGTCATGAGGTTCCGGTGCCGCATTTCGGAATCGTGCTGACGATGCCGCAATGGGAGGAGTTGGCCGCACGACTCAAGGCAGCAGATCTGCGTTTCGGAATCGAACCCTATATCCGTTTCAAGGGGCAGGTAGGTGAGCAGGCGACGATGTTTTTCACCGATCCCAGTGGCAATGCGCTCGAGTTCAAGGCGTTTGCCGACGACAGCCAGATCTTCGCGACCTGATCAGGTCCGCTGGAACACCTGCTCCATAGTCGTCACGCCTGAGCATTTGTCGCTCGCTTTTGACCCGCCCCCAGCCAGCATCGAAAAGGCGACAAAGCCGCCAACTACGACGATGATGAACCCGGCGCTGACCCAGGCCAGATATTTGTCGATAAAGGCCTTGATGGGCGCGCCGAATTTCCAGAACAATATTCCGACCAGCATGAACTGGAAGGCGCGGCTCAATACGCTGGACCAGATGAAGTCGAATAGTGGCATCTGTATGAAGCCGGCAGTCAGCGTCAGCAGTTTGAACGGGATGGGCGTTGCACCCTTGATCAGGATGATTTCCGCGCCAAATTCGCGCAGATAGCAAGCGGCGGCCGGGAATGTTTCCCAGAGGCCCAAGGCCTTTAGCAACGCAACACCAATGGTCTCATAGGCGAAATAGCCGATGGCATAGCCGAACAACCCGCCGAGCACCGACGCGAGTGTGCAGATAGCGCCATAACGGATCGCCCGGTCTGGCCGCGCCAGACACATCAGGCCGAGCAGCGGGTGCGGCGGGATCGGGAAGAAGCTCGATTCGATGAAGGAGAACAGGAACAACCAGCGCTCGGCATGCGCATGCGCCGCCTTGTCCATCATCCAGTCGTACAGTTTTTGCAGCATCCCTGATCCCCAAAAGTGCTGGCTGATTAGCCGAACCGAATGCAATGGCAAGCCTTCTCGCTAATTAACCATATAGGATAAAATAAGTTGACTTCGAAACGCTGTTATGGCACATGACTGAATAGTGGCACGCTGTGCGAGTCGCCGGGGGCAGATTCCGATTGAAGAGGAGAATGCTCATGGCTGGCGGTTTGGCAATGGTATTATCGGGCGGTGGCGCCAAAGGTGCATTTCAGGTGGGGGTACTGGATGCGCTCATTCGGGAACGTGGCGTCAAATTTGATATTTTTGCCGGCGTTTCCACCGGTGCGATTCAGGCACTAGGCGGGGCGATGAACGATATGCCGGGGCTGGTGCAGCAGTGGCTCGACATCAAAGGCAATGGCGATATTTACAAGAAACGGCCTTTGGGCGCAGGCGGCGCGCTGTTCGGGGCAGACTCGATCTACGATGCCAAGCCGATCCGCGAAAAGATCAAGGCCTATGCCGATCCTTCAAAACTGAAGGCGGCAAAGCGTCAGTTGCTGGTGGGCGTGGTCAATCTGGCGACCGGTGAATATCGCGATATTGATGAAAAAAACCCTGATATCGGTGATTGGGTCTATGCTTCATCGGCACAACCCCCATTTTTTCAGCCTCTCAAATCGAAAGACGCCAATGGTGTGGTAGAGCAATGGGTCGATGGCGGGGTTCGCAATGTCACGCCGTTATCGAGCGCGATGCACCTCAAGCCGCGCGCCTTGCTTGTGGTGCTGGCATCGCCGCCAAAGCCGCCGACATCGCCAGGCAAAATCTACGATAATCTGGTCGATATCGCGTTGCGTTCTGCGGGCATACTGGCATCTGAAGTGTCGTCAAACGATACTGGCAATGCGATGCTGGTCAACGATCTGATTGCCGCACGGGAGACGCAATTCCACCGGTTGACCGATCTGGGCTTGTCAGCGGCATCGATAGCCCGCGCGCTGCAACCTTTGGATGAGCAGCTAGCGCGTTACAGCTTTGCGCCGATCCGCATTATCGCTCCCGATCCAGGTTTTGAGGCCTCGGACACGCTGGAGTTCAAGCCCGCAAAGATCCGCGCTGCAATCGACGCAGGACGGGCTGCCGTTGCCGCGCAATGGCCCTCGCTCAAGCTGTTTCTGGGGGTGTAGCACCTGTACGCATGAGACGGCCGTAGGCCCAGCCGATGCCGATCAATGCGATGCCCAGCCCCATGAAGGACAGGATACGAAGCACGCCCTCCAAAGCGGCTGCATCGATCAGAAACACCTTCAGCGTGACGACGGTGAGCAGCGCCAGCCCGGCGAGACGCAGGATGGCGAGACCAGTATGGATGCCAATTGCGAGCCAACCGATAGACAGTGCTAGCAAGGCTGCCGAATAGAGATAATTCTCACCGACATCAATCGTCGCCCCTGAAATCAAATTGCCCTGCACCAGCTGGCGAACGGTGACAAATGCGGTCAGAGCCATCGCAAGCAGGCTGCCTATTTCGGCTAGCCGGGGTAGTTGCGGGTTTGCCTTTGTAACGAACGAACTGCGCGCCAATTGCCATAACCAAAAGGCGGTTAGCGCGAGATGTGTGGTACCAAGATTGGCGACTGGCACCGGGCCCAATGCTTGCGGTTCGTGAAGCGGGTTTAACACGCCAAGGTCGAACCAGCACAACCGGAACAGCGCCAGCGCGGTCACAGCAAGGCCTGCCTTGGCCCAGATGCTCCACTCGCCCGACGCGCGACGCATCGCCAGCCAACCAGCGAAGAACAGCATTTGCGTCATCACCACCCGCTCGGCGAGACCAAGAGTGATGAATTGCGACGGGCTATCGATATGCGCGATCTGTTTGGCGATCAACCAGACGAAAGCGAGCAGGCCTGTGCTGCCTGAAATCCACGCCATGCGCCGCGACCAGCGGCCGAGCGCGAATATGGGAAGTGCGGCTATGGCCAGAACCAGCAGCGACGGCAGCAAGGTCATTTTCGCAGCTTCGGGCATGTCGGGCAGGCCAGACACGTTTAGTATCTCTCCACCCAATGCGCCGCCCAGCGAGTCGAGGAAGCGCCACGACCCTGCAACCAAGGCAAGCAGGCCGAAGCCCAGCGGGATCGCCGCCAGCTTTTGCATGGCGGTACCGTTCGTACGCATCGCCCATGCCGCCAATACCGCTGCGACGGCGATCGTCGCGCTGGCAATATAGTCGTTGGGCAGGATATGGGTCAGCGCCAGCCAGCCCATCGCCCCTGCAAGAGCTGCACTGGCAACCTGCACGATCTGGTCGATCCGGCTTTCCACCTGTCGCCATTGCCAAGCAATATAGGCTGCAGGCGCGATCAGCAGCACCGAAATCGCGCCCCAGACAAGGTCGGAATAGTCCGGTTTGGCAACCGCAAAGGCTGCCGCGAACGGCACTGCCTGCGCCATCAGCGCGAGCATCGCCCAATGCGCTTTGCTATCCTTCTGACTGCGCGAGCGCAGGTGGGACGGGATGGCGAAAAGCAAGCCAATTCCGATTGAGGCCGCAACCATCATCATTCGCGAGGCTTGACTATCCCAGCCCGCAGCCAATGGCATCATGCAGAGTAAGAGCGCGCCAAACAGGCTGGGCAAATGTCGCTCGTCACGCCATGCTAGGCCGATTGCGGTAGCCGAAAGCGCGCCATAGAGGCCCCAGCCGATCCAGCTGAATTGCAGGCGTGGTAACAACATGGCGAGTTGCACAAGCGCTAGCGCCATAGGGGCATAACGCGCCATTGCCGCGAGTCTTGGATCGCTGCCGACAAATCGGTCACCGACCAATATTGCGGCACCGCCCGATAAGAGAACGAACAGACCTAGCAGCGGCAAGGCGCTTTGCGCGGTAAAGATCAGTCCGATGGTCCAAAGCGCGCCACCGCCACTTGCGAGTAGCAAAAGCCATAGCCAGCGGCGCCACAGCGCGAGCCCGAACAGGCCCGCAAGGAAGACGCCGAGATAGAGCAGCAGCACCGGCACATTGTCCGGGCCCAGTCCCGCGACCCAGGGTGCGGCAAAACCGCCGATCAAGCCCATCAACGCTGTCGGCGGGCCATGGCGGAGCGCAAGCGCAAAGGCGAGGATCGTGGTCGCGATCAGAAGGGTGAAGGCAGCAGGAACGCCGATCAGACCATAGACCTCGGTGGCCATATAGAGCGTGCCATAAAGGATCGCGATACCGGCGCCCGCGAGCGATTGGGCGATGCGCGGATCGGCGGAAAAGGACTCGCCAATTTTGGGCAAGCGTCCGCCCCATTGACTTCCTGCGATCAGCAGCGCCGCAAACAAAGTCGCGAGCACCGACCGTGTGCCGGGGCCGAGCAAGCCAGCGTCGATAGTGTAGCGCACAAGGAAAAAGCCCGCGAATACGAGCGAGATTCCGCCAACCCAGATCGGCAATTTGCCGCCGACAAGTTCCTCAAAGCTCCAGCTTTTGGCTGGCACGGTATCAACTTCAGGCTCGGGTCTGGGCGGTGGAGCCTCGATCGTTGCGCGTGGCAATTCATCCGGTACTTCGCCTTTTACCGTCGCAGGTTTGCGGCTGGCATAGGCCTTGGCGACCGGTATTGGCGCTTGCTCCACGAGGTCACGCTGCGCCTCGACCGGCGGGGTGGGGCCGGCGTTGATCCGGTCGATCAATATTCCGATCCGCTCTTCGAGCATCTTGATACGGCCATTGAGATTGAGCAGCCAGACCGCAAGGACCAGGGCAATCAGCAGTAACAGGCCTTCCATCGCATCCCCCCTTGGCGGTCTGATCCAAGGGCTTAATCGCTTCACCACGATTGGCAAGCAAAGCCATTTATCGGTTGCAATATGCAACTAGAATGGCAGGTATCGCACATCAGTCAAGGAAGGATAACTGCAATGATTCTCTATGGTGCACCGCTCTCCCCCTTCGTCCGCAAGGTTTCCGCATTCGCCGCTGAAAAGGGCCTTGAACTTGAAAAGGTCGCCGTGGGCCTTGGCGATCCCAATCCGGATTTTCTGGCTTGCAGCCCGTTTCGCAAGATGCCCGGATTTGCCGACGGTGATTTCAAGATTTCGGATTCGACTGCGATTGTTACCTATTTGGAGGCCAAGCATCCCGAACCCGCCTTGCTGCCGAGCGACCCAGCCGATCGCGCGCGGGCCATCTGGTTCGATGAATTTGCCGATACGATCGTCACCGCAGCCGGAGGAAAGATCTTCTTCAACCGCATCGTTTCGCCAAAATTCATGGGCAAGCCCGGCGATGAAGAGCTGGCCAAGCAGGGCGAGGCCGAAATGGTGCCGGTCTATGACTATCTGGAAAGCGTGATCCCCGCTTCGGGTTTCCTTGTGGCTGACCGGTTGACACTGGCCGATATTGCAGTGGCCAGCCCGTTCGTGAATGTCGCGCATTGTGGCATCGGACCCGATGCAACTGCCTATCCGAAACTGACCGCTTATCTGGCAGCGATACTGGGACGTCCCAGCTTTGCCCCAGGCATCGCCTTTGAGAGGAAGATTTTGGGGCTGGGTTAACCAGCCCCGCCCCTATTTGGGCATTCCGCTAAAACCGCTTGCCTTCCGCAGTTCGTCACCGCCTAGCCGGTAGCCGTCCAGGAACACCGTCGATATCCGGCGCAGCGCGCCCATGTCTTGCGAGGCGTCGCCTTCGACAAGGATCATGCTGGCAGTCTTGCCCGGTTCGATGGATCCAAGGCGATCGGCCATGCCGGTCATCCGTGCGGGAACGATGGTCGCGGTCTGCAGCGCTTCCGCATTGGTCAGTCCTGCCTTGAGGTACAGCTCAAGTTCGCGGACAAGCTCCAGCCCCGATCCATCTGTACCAGCAACCACGCGAACGCCTGCCTTGTGCAGTCGCCCGACCAAGCCGACCAGTTTTGCATAGCTGGCGCGAAAATCATCACGGGTGAGCCCGTCGAACAGCGGATAGCCACCGATCTTCATGCTGCGTGAGACTGCCGGCGGAGAAATGGCAGCGAATGGCGCATAAGCGGGCGAAATCGCGCTGCCATCCGACGTCAAGCTGCCTTCCCAGACCACCAATGTCGGATCGACGAACGTCTTCCGCTCGGCCAGCTCCTTGTAAAAGGCCCGCATTTCGGGCGAATCGAGATCGACATCCTTGCCATATTTGGCCGGCCCTTCGATGCGGGCCGCAGTGTTTGCCTTGTCGACCACCTCCTTGGGCATCGCCTGCATCATGATGAAATTGATATGGGTGATCTCGTCATAGCCAGCACGCACAGCCTCGATCGGGCGCATTCCCGCCGGAATATGGCCGCTGACATGCAGCCCCAATCTGTGCGCCTCGGCCGCGGCGGGAGCAATCCATTCAGGCGTCATCGAGGTGTAGAATTTGGCGCCGGAAAGGCCCGCCTCTTTGATCTTGCGTACTGCAGCGACTGCCTCTTCCGCCGAACTGACCGTGAGCGCGCCTTGGGCGGCGAGTGGGTCCTTGCGGTCGATGATCACCGCGACCTTGCCGTCGGGCGCGATCAATTCGCCCGCGGAACGGCGTTTGAAGAGGCTAAGCGATTCATCGATCATTGATCCCGGGCTGCGGAAATTGGTGATGCCGGTCGCGACATTCTGCAGCAGGTTCCAATCATTGCCGCCAACATGAAGGTGTGAATCCCACAAGCCGGGCAGCAAGGTCTTGCCCCTGCCATCGATCCGTGTTGCCCCTTTGGGCAGCTTGAGCGATCCGGCGCGGCCGACCGCTTTCACCTTGCCATCCTGTACCAGCACCGCGCGGCGCGGGAGGTATTTCCCGGCAACCGAATCGAACAGCAGCACATTGTCGATCAGCGTCGGGCTGCGGTTGGCCGGACTGAGGAATGTCTTCGCAACATCGCGGACCCTTTCCGCTTCGGATTCTTCTTGAAGGCTTTTCAGTTTCGATCCGACTTTCTCATATCCGGCTGGCAACAGCGAGATCACGCCCGCATTGCCGAAAAATCGACCCTTGCCGTCGAGCCACACTGGATAAGGTGAAAAGCCGAATCCGGTGATGAAAGCCAGTTGGACCGTTTCCTTGCCGGCGGGTCCGTCGATTTCGGTTGCCTTGCCGATCGTGATGCTTGCCCGGCCACCCGGCAACAGGTCGATCCCGGCAGGACCCGCCGCAACGAGGGCGTTGATGTCGTTCTCGCCTGCAAGCCAAGGGCCGCCATAGGTGCTGTACCGCTTGTTCCCGATCGGTGCGCTACCCTCATCCACAGCGGTTTTCCATCGGGCAATGCCATTGGCGTCTATGCTGAATTCTTCACTCGCGTCGCCTGAATCGGTGAAACCGCGGATGGAAATTGTTGTCGGTCGGCCATCCGGACCCAAAGTTGTGGTCTGGTCGGTTTCGGTAATCCAGCCGCGCAGCGACATCGACATCCGATAGGCTTCTTTGCCATCGGCGGTTTTCCAGTTCCAGATATCGCCATGTTTTCCGGCTTCGGAGCTGATCGTATAATGGCGCGCCTCTGCCGGCGGTTGCAGCAATTGCTCCTTGGGTGTCGGTTCGGCAAGCGACATCGACGACGTAGTAAGGAAAAGCAAAGCAAGCAATTTGTGGCGCATCGATCCGCCCTTTCAATCAAGGCGGTGCCTGAATCCCCCCACCGCTTTGGGCCAGCGGATTGAGCCATAAGAGGCCCATCTATGCAAGGGGGATGTTCTGCCCCTGTCAGGCTGTGGCGACGCTCTTTGCCTTGTCTGGCGATATTCCAAGGCCCGTCAGCCCCAGAACCAGCATTTCGCAAAGGCGTTTCTGGGCATCCGCCTCGCTCGGCTTTCGCTCGACGATGTTGGTCATGATCGCCTGGCAAAGCCCCAACCAATAGAGCATACCGCTTTCTGTGGCTTCGGGCCGGAGCAGGCCCTGCGCGATGGCGGCCTCGATATCGTCGCGCAAGCCACGGTTGAGTGGATGCGCCCGCGCTGTCGAAGAGCCCTGGCTGCGCAACAAAACCCTTGTTCGCTTGGGCTGGGTCAAGGCGAATTCAGCCGCAACCCGCATGCCACCCGCGATGCGCTCGACCGGATCGACAATGCCTTCATTGGCGCGGGTGACCAGTTCTTCCACCTCCAGCCTGACCTCTTTGGCGATTGCCTCGGCAAATGCCGGCTTGTCGGTGAAATGGTTGAAGAAGCTGCCCTTCGCGACCCCGGCTCGCGCAACAACGTCATCAATCGGGATGGCATCGATCGGCCGTTCGACAAGGAGGTCGAAACCAGCCGCGATCAGCGCCGCGCGGGTGCGCGCGGCGCGCGGGGAAGGGGCATCAATGGTTGCTCGGCTGACCATTTCGGCTTTCTACTTGACTATTTGGTCATACGCAATCATTTTGACCAAATAGTCAGAAATGATTCGAGGAGGAGAAGCGATGCCGGTCATCAAGATCGAGGATATTGCGCATGTGCGCTTTGCCGCGCCTGACCTTGGTGCGATGCGATCCTTCCTCGACGATTTCGGGATGCACACATTCGAGGCAGGCGGGCGGCTCTATGGCAAGGGCAGCGATGGCCGGCCTTTCGTCCATGTGACCGAGCCGGGTGACGCCCAATTCCTCGCAGTTGGTTTTCGGGCGGAAACGGTCGCAGATCTGGAAAAGCTGGCGGCTGCCGAAGGTGTGGCGGTCGAGGAGCTGGAGGAGCCGGGCGGTGGCAAGATCATCCGGCTGACCGACCCCGATGGCTATGGCGTCGAAGTCGTCGCTGGCCAGTCAAGGGGTGAGGCGTCGCTGCCCATCGCCGACCCGCCGCGCAACACCGCCGCCGACAAACCGCGTTTCCGCGCCATGGTGCGACTCGATCCTGCGCCCGCGCATGTGCGCCGCATCGGCCACGCAGTGCTCAAAGTCCGCGATTTCCGTGTATCGGAGAAATGGTACAAGGATCGCTTCGGCTTCCTGACCTCCGACGAGGTGGAGGCTGCGAAGGACGTGCCTTTGGGTGCGTTCATGCGCTGCGACCGCGGCGATAAGCCTGCGGACCATCACACGCTGTTCCTTGCCCAATTGCCGGGACCGCTCGGTCTGCTCCACGCCGCGTTCGAGGTCGCCAATCTCGATGACCTGATGCTCGGCCACCAGCACCTCAAATTCAAAAAGCGCGAGGCCGCTTGGGGTGTGGGCCGCCACATCATGGGCAGCCAGGTGTTCGATTACTGGAAAGATCCGTTCGGAAACGAGCTTGAGCACTGGACCGATGGCGACCTGTTCACCGCCGCCGATCCGCCGCAGAAGCAGCCGATGAGCGCACTGCTCGCGGTGCAATGGGGCAGCCCGCATCCGATGTTTGCCGGCAAGATGTCGCCCCCGCCGGGACTTGTCGCCTTTTTCACCGCTCTCAATATCCGCATCAAACGGCTGTTCAGCCGTCAGCCAAAAGGAAATCCCGCATGAAACTCGCAACCTATACCGCCAATGGCCAAACCCGCACCGGCATCGTCGTTGGTGATGCCATCATCGACAGCGGCGTCGAAGGCACGATGATCGACCTCATCCGTGACTGGGATAGCCTGAAATCTGGCCTTGAGGCGAAGGCTGCTGCTGGCGGCGGCGTGCCGTTGGCGTCGGTGAAGCTCGAGGCGCCGGTGCAGCGTCCGGGCAAGATCTTCGCAATCGGCCTCAACTATGCCGACCATATCGAGGAATCGAAGATGGAAACCCCGCAACGGCAGGTTTGGTTCACCAAGGCGCAGACCAGCGTCAATGCGCCTTATGACGATATCGAAATCGCCACCGGCACGATGACCAACGATTATGAGGTCGAACTGGTTGCGGTGATCGGCAAGGGCGGGAAGCATCTGGGCGTTGATGATGCCCCTGCCGCCATCTTTGGCTATTGCGTTGGCAATGATGTGACCGAACGCATGTGGCAACATGCCGGGCCGCAATGGTCGCTTGGCAAGAGTTTCGACACGCACGCGCCGATGGGCCCATGGATCGTGACTTCCGATGAGGTGGGTGATCCGCACGATCTGGGGCTGCGTTGTTTCGTTAATGGCGAGAAGCGGCAGGATTCGAACAGCAAGCACCTCGTCTTCAACATTTGGCAGCAGGTCGAGCATCTCTCGGTCGGGATGACGCTGGAGCCGGGCGATTGCCTGTTCACGGGGACACCGGGCGGTGTGGGTGCCGCGATGGACCCGCGGCAGTTCCTGAAGGCAGGCGATGTCGTGCGTTGCGAGATCGACGGTCTTGGCCATATCGAGGGCACGATGGTCGCGGAGGCCTGAGCGTGAACGACGGTTTCAAGGTAGCCATTGTCGGCGGGGGATATGCGGGTTTCAATCTCGCACGGTTGCTCGATCCCTATCTCGACGTGACGCTGATCGAGGCGCGCGAGGCTTTTGTGCACAATGTCGCGGCAATCCGCGCAACCGTGGAGCCCGGGTTGCTCGACCAGATTATCATTCCCTATGACCGCTTGTTGAAGCGTGGCGAAGTTCGGCAAGCCCGCGCGGAATCGATCGATGCGCGCGGCGTGAGGCTTTCGGACGGCACATTTGTACCGGCATATGCAGTCGTTGTGGCCACCGGCTCGCACTATGCCGCGCCGTTCAAGCCAGAAAGCGACAGCGCGGCCGGTTTCAGGACACGGATGCAAGACGTCTCGGCGCAGATTGCATCGGCGGCGCAAGTCATCATCGTTGGAGCCGGTGCGGTTGGCGTCGAACTCGCCGGTGAGATCAAGGCTGCGCATCCCGAAAAGCAAGTGGCGCTGGTTTCGGACCAGGCCCGGCTTTTTCCAATGTATCCGGAAAAGCTGCACGCCAAACTTGTCGAACGCCTTTCAGCGCTGGGCATAGACCTGCATCTGGGTGAAGCCGTGAAAGCCCTGAAACACAGCTCTGGACCGTTTGAAGGTACGATCAAGTTTGCCGGCGGCGCTTCGCTTTCGGGATTGGTTATCCCCGCTATTGGAACGCGGATTGCCGAGTCACCGGCACATAGCCTGCCCGGGACAACCCGCCAACCGAACGGGCAGTTGGCGGTGGACCAATGGCTGCGTCCGTCGAACCTTCCCCATGTCTTTGCCATCGGTGATCTGGCGGCGACTGGCGAGGGCATGACGGTGGTGTCGACGATGCGTCAGACCCCATGGTTGGCCCAGACGCTTCGCAGGATGGCGAATGGGGCAAAGCTTGAAAGCCTTGTTCCCTATTCTCGCTGGAAAGCCCCTCCCATACTGTTGCCGCTTGGGCCAAAAATTGGTGCCAGCGTGTTGCCCATCGGGGGAGGATTGGTCGTCGGTGACAGGCTGACAGCAGCGATCAAGGGCAAGCATCTTTTCATTCCTCGCTACCACAAGGAATTCGGTCGATGAGTTTCGACTGCGACGTCCTGATCGCGGGCGGCGGGCCCACCGGGGTCACGCTGGCAGTGCTGCTCGCACGGCGCGGGGTGAAAGTGATTGTCGCAGAGAAAGAGGCGGATATCTATCCGTTGCCGCGCGCGGCGCATATTGACCATGAATGCATGCGCATCCTGCAGGAGGCGGGCGTGGCCGAGGAGGTGATGGCCCGCAGCCGCCGGGCGTCGCGCTATGATTTCCTGAATGCCAAGCGAGAGGTGCTGATGCGCTTCGAGGGTGCAGAGCAGATCGGGCTTGGCGGCTGGCCGGCAGCGAACATGATCCATCAACCCTCGGTCGAGGCGGCGCTGCGCCGCTCGCTGTCGGCTTTCTCCAATGCAGAATTGCACAGCCTGTGGGAGCTGATCTCCTTCGTCGATGAAGGCGCGAGCGTAACCGCCCGGATTGCAACGCCCGATGGAGAGAATGTCATTCGGGCGCGCTATCTGGTGGGGGCGGATGGCGCCCGCTCGCCGGTGCGCAAAGCGTCGGGAATTGCCTTCGAAGACCTGAATTTCGAGGAGCCTTGGCTGGTCGTTGATGTGCTGGTCGATGATTATTCGCGGCTGCCGAGCGCGAACCTCCAGATCTGTGATCCGGAAAGGCCGACTACCTGCGTGCTGATGGGCGAGGGGCGGCATCGCTGGGAGTTCATGGTCAAGCCGGGCGAGACGGCTGAACAGGTGAGCGACGATGCCTTCATCGAAAAGCTGCTCGAGCCGTGGAATGTGAAGGGCGCGGTGCGGATGGAGCGCAAGGCGGTCTACACATTTCGCGCGCGGATCGCAGAGCATTGGCGCAAAGGCAGGGTGCTGCTGGCTGGTGATGCGGCGCACCAGACCCCGCCCTTTGCGGGGCAAGGCATGTGTTCCGGTCTGCGCGATGCAGCGAATATCGCCTGGAAACTGGCGGTGGTGGTCAAGGGTGAAGCGCCGGACACATTGCTCGACAGTTATCAGCCCGAACGCGCCCCCAATTTCCGCGCAACGATCGACATGGCGATCATGATGGGCAAAACAGTTTGCATCACCAGCAAATGGGGCGCCTTCCTGCGCGACATGAAGTTCAAGCTGGCGCGGGCATTGGGCAAATTGCCCGATGGACCACCGGCCTATCCGCCCATTTCGGCGGGGACGATTCTCGGCGGCAGCGAGGCGGCGGGCAGCTATTTCCCGCAATTCGTGACGGCGGAAGGCACCAGACTCGACGAACAACTGGGTGCAGGCCATTGGCTGATCGCACGCGGCGATGTCGCCTCGGCTCGATTGGTTGCATTTGCCGACCAACTCGATAGCTGGTTCGACCGGGTCGGTGCCGATGCGGTCTTGGTGCGCCCTGACCGCTATGTTTTCGGATCAGGTTCGCCCACGGAATTGCAGATCGCCTGGAAAGCGCAAACCAGCCTCTAGTGAGGATAATAACCATATAGGTAAAATATATTGACATCGTAACGCCGTTATGGCACCAAATGACAATCGAAGACAAACAGCTCGGCGACCTTCTCGCCCTGGCTTCGGAGGCGGGTGCCCAGCGGGCGCTGGCGCATCTGGGCCTCGCCGATGAGAGCGCGGCCAAGGATATAGCCGATCTGCGCGAGCTACTCTCTGCCTGGCGCGATGCCAAGCGGTCGGCGCGCAAGGCGGTGGTCGAATTGCTGGTGCGCGGGCCCTCGCGGTGCTGGTGATTGGCCTTGCGGTCAAGCTGGGGCTGGGCGGGCTGGTGATCAAATGACGCGCTTTGCCGGCTATGCCGCCATTTTCGACCATCCCGACCGGGGCGGCGATATTGTCCGAAAGGGCGCCTTTGCGCGCGCGGCGAAGGCCGGGTTGCCGCTGCTCTGGCAGCATGACCAGGGCCGCCGCATCGGCTTTGTCGAGCGGGTCGAGGAGGATGCGCGCGGTTTGCGCGTTTTCGCGCAGATGGACCCGTCCGCGCCGCCAGTTGCGAGCGGGGCAGGGCTATCCTTCGGCTATCGCGTGCGCGGAAGCGCGCAGGTAACATATCGTGAACTAACCGACCTCGACCTCATCGAGGTCAGCGTCGTCAACCATCCCATGCAACCGCTGGCGCGGGTGTTGGCCGTTGCAGGATAGATTTGCAACGCGACACCGAACTTGGCACTGATGGGCGATGGCGCACTATCAGCCACCATCGGATTTTCTTCAGGCCGTGATTGCGGACGAAATTCCGTTCGATGGAGAATTTGGAAACCAAAATCTCGACTATTTGATCCGGCTAACGCGCGATGCTGATCGGGCAAATCGCGATTGGGCGACTTTCCTGCTCGCGCAAACTGATTTTGACACTGTTTCGATTCGTGAGGCCTTGCTGATAGCGGCATCTGATCTCGATTTTGACGTACGGAGTGAGGCGGTGTTGGGTCTGGCCCAGAGAAATGCACCTGAGGCAACTTCGCTCGTCCAGCAAATGCTCGGCGAACAAAGAGTGGGTACTCTTGTTGTCGAGGCTGCGGGTTATGTGGCGGACACTAAATTATTGCCGCTACTCACTGAACTTGAAGGTTGGTGGGATGTCGATGCCAACTTGTTGAAAACGGCAATTTTGGCTTGCGAAACAGGAGTGAAGTTCGAACAGTAAATCCGATCAAATTGGAATCTTTACAGCGCGTCCACTTTGGGCGCGTTTTTTTTGTAGAAGAGCATGGACTATGAAGTGAAGGCCGACCCGTTGGAGGCGGCATTTGAGGCGGCGGTGGTTCCTGCCGCCATTGTTCGGCCGCAGCTGTCAGTGGACAATGTGGCCGATCCGGCGCGTTCGGCCTTTGTCGAAGGCTATTTGCGCAAAGGTCGCGAGGTTGAGTTGAAAAGCTTTGCCGGTAATGTGCCTGCTGACGGCGGATATGCGGTGCCTAAGGAAATCGACGCGGTGATCGATGCGACATTGAAATCGATCTCCCCGATTCGCGCAGTTGCTAATGTCGTTCAGGTGGGCAGCGCGGGCTATCGTAAGCTGGTGACCACGAACGGCGTCGCATCCGGCTGGGCATCCGAAGTTGCCGCGCGCCCGACCACCGCAACGCCGACATTCAACGAAATCGTAACCAGCTTTGGCGAGCTTTACGCCAATCCGGCGGCGACGCAGGCGATGCTCGACGATGCGCAGTTCGATGTAGAAGCGTGGCTGGCGGACGAAATCGCGACGCAATTTGCCAAGGCCGAAGGAACCGCATTTGTTAACAGTGATAGCATAGATAAACCAAAAGGGTTTCTGACCTACACTATCGCAGCGACCGGAGATGCAACGCGGAGCTTTGGCCAGCTGCAATATGTGCCCGTGGGCGCGGCGTCTGATTTCCCGGCGACCAACCCTCAAGACAAGCTGCTCGACCTCGTCCATGCGCTGCGCGCGCCCTTTCGCCAGGGGGCGGTTTGGGTGATGAATTCGGCAACGCTCGCCAAAATCCGCAAGTTCAAGACCAGCCAAGGCGCTTGGTCGCGAACTTCGTATTGGACTAACCGTCTGGGATGATGGCGAAAGTGCGACTCGGCTGCACCAACTCATTGGTCGTGTCGAGGATGCGGTGGCGGCGCTGCCGCGTGATCTCGCCAATTGGCGCATTGCCAGCATTGTTTTCCTGCGCTCGTTCGTCGCGCGCAATCCAGCCGGTGCCTGGGCGGGTGTAATCGACTATCGGATAAGGATACTTTCGACGACCTGATTGCTCAAGCCATCGGATAATCGCTCTTGCGCTTGCGGCGCTTGACCGGTTCTTCCCGACATTCGGGCAATGCTTGCGCCGGATCGCGATATTCTGGCTGCGTCGAAGGCAATTTGCCGTCGGGATCGGGCGCATCCTTTTTGGGAGCTGTTACAGCGCCCCCGATAGCCAAAACCTGGGCTGCGACCTCCGGTGACCAGCCAAAAGATGGAACCAGCGGCACAGCCGGTTCGAGACGAAAAGACACCGCAACCGGACCGACATCGCACTTCGGCGAAGCAGCATTTTGCTGCACCGGCAAGGGTGCAGCAATCAAGGCCGGTGCGGCCACAAACCAATGCAACATGGCGACTTCCTCTCCCCAGATTGAGTCGTCCTATGAGGAGACAGTATCGATGCCCGCAGAAAAGGGAAGTGCCTTCTTGCTGAAGGTGGGTGATGGCGGATTGCCGCCGGTTTATGCAACGGTAGCAGGATTGCGCACGACGCAGCTGAGCATCAATGGCGACGCGGTCGTCATCACCAACATGGGTTCGGGCGTTTGGCGCGAGTTGCTGTCGGGGGCAGGCGTGCGGTCGGTATCTGTATCGGGCGCGGGCGTGTTTACCGGCTCGGCTGCGGAAACACGGATCAAGTCCAATGCCTTGTCAGGTGTGCTGGATGACTATGAGCTGAGTGTTGAAAGCGGCGAGTGGATGCGCGGAAAATTCCTTGTAGCGCGGCTCAATGATTGAAATCGCAATTCGTCAAATCGGCATTTTTGCACTGTCCGATCCGCTGCTGATCGCATTCGAGTTGAGACGGTGTGCCCTAACTTATGTTTCAAAAGGAAATGATATGGAGAACAACACTCCTCGTTTCGCATTGCCGCAACTGTTTGTTGCGCAGGCGCAAAAGGAAATTACCCATAATGAGGCACTGGTATTGGTCGATGCGGCATTGCATCCGGTTGTAGAGGCTGTTGTTTCGGTTCCGCCGGTTCCAAGCAGCAATGATAGGGGCAAATGCTGGCTCGTCGGGGCAAATGCCGTCGGTGCTTTTTTGACAAGGGAAAATCAGATTGCGCTATGGACCGGTGGTTCGTGGCGATTTCTTTTGCCGACAGACGGGATGTGGGTTTGGCAAAGGAATGCACAAAGTTTCCAGTATTTTATCAGCCAGCAATGGACCGTGGTGGAGAATGTACTTCCTCCAACCGGCGGTGGAATGGTGGATCAGGAATGCCGAGCGGCTCTAACGGCGCTGATCGATAAACTGGGAACTATCGGATTGCTGTCAGGCAACTAATCCCTACTGGCCGGCAGATTACACGCGGCCTAGTTATTGATTCCTGTAAATTCACTACCTTATTGCGGTCGAATTCCGACTAAAGGCGACATTTTGGCAACAGTTTAGCGCCAAAGTTAGCTTGCAAGCCGAAGCGAGAGTCGATACAAACTCGGCACCGATTTTCATTCCTAAGATAGAAGAAGGGGAAAGTTGATGCGTAAGTTAGCCATAGGCTTGGCACTCGCTTCCACCGCTCTGGCAACACCGTCAATGGCCCGCGATGGCCAATGGTATGTTGGAGTAGATGGCGGCGCAATGCTGGTAGAGGATCTGGATCTTGATATTGGCCCAGTGCCGATCGCAGGTTCTGCAGACACCGATACCGGTTATGATTTTGACGGCGTTGTAGGTTACGACTTTGGCGGCTTCCGTCTTGAAGCAGAAGTTGGCTATCGTGAAGCCGATCTCAAGAGCTTTTCCAGCTCGGTAGCTGCGATTCCCCGTGATTCAGGGCCTTTGCTGATCGGTGGTGGTACCCGTGCTACCGGTGGCGACGTGAATGCGCTTAGCTTCATGGTCAACGGCATGCTGGATTTCGGCGATGACGATGGCATTCAGGGCTTTGTCGGCGCCGGTGCGGGCGTTGCTCGCGTTGATATTCACCAGACTTTCGCCGCGCCGTCATGGCTCGACGATTCGGATACCGGTTTCGCATGGCAGGCAATTGCCGGCGTTCGCGCTCCGATCAGCGACAGCTGGGATGTTGGTCTGAAGTATCGCTTCTTCAACGCCTCAGGCGTCGACCTGGTTGATCGCCTTGGCCGTGACGTTAGCACACGCTTCCGTTCACACTCGCTGATGGGAAGCCTGGTCTACAACTTCGGTGGCGCACCGGAGCCGGAGCCTGTTGCTCCGCCGCCGCCGCCGCCGCCGCCGGTCGTAGCACCGCCGCCGCCGCCGCCACCACCCCCGCCGCCGCCGGCTCCGGTCTGCAGCACGGGACCGTACATCGTATTCTTCGATTGGGATAAATCGAACCTGCGTCCTGACGCTGCTTCGACCCTCGACAATGCGGTTGCGCAATATGCCAATTGCGGCAACGCCCGTGTCATGCTTGCCGGCCACGCCGACAAGTCAGGTTCGGATCGTTACAATGTCGGTCTTTCGCAGCGCCGCAACGCGACGGTTCGCGCCTACCTCGAATCGAAGGGCGTCCCCGGTGGCGTGATCAGCACCGAAGCATTCGGTGAATCGGCTCCGCTGGTTCAAACCGCTGACGGTGTTCGTGAAGCGCAGAACCGCCGCGTTGAAGTGACCTACGGTCCGGGTTCGGGCATGTAATAACTTCGCACAAGCGAATAGGACAAGGGCCAGCCTAACCGCTGGCCCTTTTCTTTTGGTTTGAAGCAGAATTGAATGTGCAGAATACGCGCGAAAGTCAGGCTACTGCCTGCAGTTCTTCGAAATTACCGGAAGCAGCTTCAATCAAGCGGGCTTCCAATGCTTTGAGCCGAGTTTTTGTCTCAATTTTACCGCCGAACAAGTCGGTAATGTAAAAGGTGTCGACCGCTCTTTCACCATAAGTTGCAATATGGGCGCTGTGGAGAGTCACCTTTGACTGGAACAGTGCCAGCGCAAGGTTGTTTAGCAGCGCTGGACGGTCCGCAGCGCTGACTTCTACTACGGTAAATCGATTGGACGCTTTGTTATCCACCAAAACCGAAGGGGCAACTTTGAAAGCCTCCGCTCTACGCAAGGCCACCGGTTTTGCCATCAGTTTGGGTGACAACTTGCTCTTATTCGCAAGCGCGTCGCCAATGGATTGCCGCAACCTCTCAATTTGTGTTTTCTCCTGAAATGGGCGGCCCCAAGGGTCCTGCACGAGGAAATTGTCAATAGCCAGACCATCGGTGCTGGTGTGAATCCGCGCATCGATGATATTTCCGCCAGCGAGATGAATGGCTCCAGCAATCCGATAGAATAGACCTGGGTGATCTGCAGCTAAGACGGTGATGAGTGTAGCCCCGCGATCGGGATAATAGCAGGCGTCAATGGCCAGTTGCATATGATCGTCCGATAGCAACAGTCGCATGTTCCGTTCGATAATATCGTCCGGTTCGGCAATCCAATATGCCTCCGGCATCCGTCGGGCTAAGCGTTTGAACTTGTCGGGTGATAGCGGGAGAGCGGATTGCAACTTTGTCTTTTTGGCTGTGATGCGGTCCTCACGCCCTCTTTGCTTGTGTCCAAGTCGCAAGACTTCTTCCGCATTTTCGAACAAATCGGATAGCAGTTGTCGTTTCCAGCTATTCCATACGCCTGGACCAACAGCTCGGATGTCGACAACGGTTAAAACCAACAAGAGCCGCAAGCGTTCGGCAGATGTTACGGCCTGTGCGAAATCTAGAATGGTCTTGAAATCGGATAGGTCTCGTTTGAATGCCGTCGCTGACATCAATAGATGGTGTCGGACAAGCCATGATACCGTTTCGGTCTCAGCTTCTGATAGTCCCAGCCTTGGACATATGTTGAGTGCGACCTCCGCACCCAAAATGCTATGGTCACCACCACGCCCTTTGGCAATGTCATGCAGCAGGACTGCTACGTACAATACCCTCCGACTCAAAATTTGCCGAACTATTGCTGAGGATAACGGATGATCGGACTTGTGATCACCGCGTTCAATTTCGGCGAGTAATCCTATCGCCCGTATCGAGTGCTCATCAACGGTGTAGTGATGATACATATCAAATTGCATCTGGGCGACCACCCTCCCAAAATCGGGAATGAAGCGCCCAAACACCGTTGCTTCGTTCATCCAGCGTAGAACCGTCTCAGGATTTCTGGGGGAGCATAGAGTATCAAGAAACAGTTGGTTTGCTCGCACGTCGTTGCGAACGGAACTGTCGATCAATCTCGAATCTCGACGCGCAGCGCGCATAGCCAGAGGGTGCACTTCGAGTTGATAGCTGTCGGCCAGATGGAATATTTCAATTAAACGAACCGGATCCTGCCGGAAAAAGTCGTCGGTAGGCAATGCGAGTCTACCACGATCTAAGACAAATCCGTTCAGCTTTCTTGGTTTTCGGGTGAAACTCGGTAAAAACCGCCTACCTTTTTTGGCGTGCGCTTCATCCAGATGTGCCAGAAACAGGCCCGTCAGATCGCCAACAGTTTTGGCGTTAAGAAAATAAAGCTGCATGAAACGCTCAACCGGGGACCGGCCTGGTCTTGCAGAAAATCGCATGCGTTCCGCCACTTCGCGCTGCAAATCGAACGTTAGTCGATCCTCAGCCCGTCCGGCTATGTCATGCATGTGGCAACGAACGGTCCAAAGAAAATTCTCTGCTCTTTCAAATTTGCGATATTCTTCGGCAGTCAATAGCCCGACGTCAACCAATGCCGAAGGCGACCGAACACGATGAACATATTTCCCGATCCAATATAGCGTGTGCAGATCACGCAAACCGCCCTTTCCATCTTTGACATTCGGTTCGACCACGTAGCGGCTATCACCCATTCGCTTGTGCCGCTCGTCGCGCTCCACCATTTTCTGAGCGATGAAGTCGGGCCCTGTTTTTGCAGCAACTTCATTCCAGAAGCGCAATGAAGCCTCTTCATAAACTTCGCGATCACCCCAAATGAATCGGCCTTCAAGCAGCGCCGTCCGAATGGTTAGATCTTCGAGCGCCATCTTGATGGTTTCGTCTATCGAACGGCTCGACTGCCCCACCTTTAAACCCAGGTCCCAAAGCAGATACAGCATCGATTCGACGACTTGTTCGGTCCAACCCGTCCGTTTGTACGGCGTTATGAAGGCAATATCGACATCGCTAAAGGGAGCCATTTCTCCGCGACCGTATCCACCGACGGCAACCAAGGCGATTTTTTCGGCTGAGGAACGGTTGGCTACAGGAAACAGAGTTTCGGTTACATAGTCGAATACAATCCGGATTATCTGATCAATAAGAAATGCTTGGTCGGTGGCGCAAATTCGTCCTCTAGACGGCTGACCAGCCAGCCGCTTCGATATGGTTTGCTTGCCTTCACGGAGCGCGTTTTGAAGGATCGTGAGAACAGTTTGTCGTTGCGCAGTTCCAGATGCGCTAGACACAGCAAAAGCTATGGCTTCCCCAACTTTCGCACGGTCGATTATATCCCGTTTTCGCATCCGATTGGATCTCATTGAGCTTTGCCTAGTGTATGCGAGAAGCTCGAGGAAGCGTTATTGTTCAAGCTCCTTGACCTTGGCATTGTATTCACGTCGCAACGTGACCCGATCGATTTTCTGAGTACCCAGCCTCGGCAATGGCTCATGGACGCGCCAGAAATGGACCGGAACTTTGAACGGAGCTAGCTTTGCCTGAAGGAATGCCTTCAGCTCATCAGGGGAAACTTCTTCATTATCTTTCGTAAAATATACAATACCAGGAACTTCGCCATAGCGTTCATCAGCTATGCCAAAAACCGAGAGTTCAGCGACTCCGTCATGCTCATAGGCTGCCGCCTCCACTTCAGGACAACTGATGTTTTCGCCACCTCGAATGATAATATCTTTTTTGCGATCTACGATGAAAAGATACCCGTCTTCATCCAAATAACCGATATCGCCAGTTCTGAAGTAGCCATCAGAGGTGAAGGCTGCGCGAGTGGCTTCGTCATTTTCCCAGTAACCGTTGAAGTTGGCTATTGACCTTATGCAAACTTCGCCCCGTTCGCCTTGTGGCATCTTTTTTCCGTCGTCATCCAGAATAGCAAGGTCCACAAGGGGTTTGGTTGCCGGGCCGGTGCTATCCGGCTTAGCAAGATAGTTTTCGGTGAAATTGCCGCACCCGACCCCGTTTGTTTCCGTGAGGCCATAGCCCAGCAGCGGGAAACCCCAGTCCATTTCCTGTTTTATCCGCTTCACATGCTCGACCGGACGCGGTGCACCGCCCGCAGCAAAAGCGGTGCAAGATGTGAGATCATATTTCAGCCTGTTGGGATGTGTGGCGATTTCGATGCTCATAAGAGGGACGCCAACGAAATAGGTAATCTTTTCCTTTTCGATCAACTGCATCGCATGTTCGGCATCCCATTTGGGCATCATCACTAACTTGCGGCCGATGGCGAAGCTTTGCAATAGTACGGGAACCGCTGCCGTGACATGAAACAACGGGACATTTAGAAGAGTAGAAGGTTGCAGGGCGGGTGCGTCTCCCATCGATGACAGAATTTCGAAAAATACCATCGTTTGGCCAACATAGCTCATCGCGCCTTGCACAACGCCGCGATGATCTGACCATGCGCCCTTTGATTGTCCTGTTGATCCTGATGTGTAGAGGATGGTTGCGGGATCAAGCGGATCAATATCCGGCAAACTGGATGATAGTCCGCCGCCTTTCGACAACAGTGCATTCAACCCGTCGAGTGGCAAGCAATCATGCTCAAACAGTATTAGCTCTGCCTCGCCTATATCTTCACCTTGCAAGCGGGCTGCGCGCTGTGCGTCGGCGAGGACGTAGCGGCAATTTACCATACGGATACCGTCTGCCAGTTCTCCTCCTTGCCACCAGCCATTGAGCAACGTGGCGACGCCGCCAGCCATCAAAATCGCCATATATGCGATGATCCAGTTGGCAGAGTTGCGGGCTGCAATGCCAACGCGATCTCCATTTTTCAGGCCGTACCCTTCCGAAAGACCGCCAGCTAGCTCGCGCGCTGCTGCGTGGCATTCGGCAAATGTCAGTCGAATGTCGCCGTCGACCAGAAACTCCTTATCTGCATTTAGCGCACAGAATGCCGCAAGATAGTCGCGCAAATTCGGTGGAGCTTTGGCTATCACCGGAATTTGGACGCCATATTTCTCGACATATGCAACGGACAAGGGGCCATCATTTTCCATCAGCCGGGTAACCGTGCTGTCAATTGCCAGGTCCAAGGCTGTTGGCATGCGAATCTCTCCTTTGTTCTTTTTTATATTGCCCTTTTGGCTATATAGAGCCGCAAATCCAAGAGGGGATACATCTTGTTCATAGCTACAGCCGCTGCAGCAGCAGGCGAATATCTGAAATTCACCGATCTCGGGATCGGTCCGGTTGCCCTTAACCTCGGAATCTTTGAACTGCGCTGGTACTCGCTTGGCTATCTTTTCGGCATTTTGCTTGGATATTGGCTGCTAACAAAATTGATACGCAAGCCCGGCTCGCCGATGTCACGTGAGCATGCCGATGACATGATTCTATATGCTACACTCGGTATCATTCTCGGCGGACGGATAGGCTATGTGCTTTTCTACCAACCTGGCATGCTGGCGACCCCGCTTGAGATACTCAAGCTTTGGGAAGGTGGCATGTCCCTCCATGGCGGCGCGCTGGGTACAATTTTCGCGATTTGGCTAATGGCGAGAAGGCATGGTCTGTCATTTCTGCGAATGTGCGATTACATCGCCTGTTGTATTCCATTTGGACTTTTTTTGGTCCGGCTCGCAAATTTTGCGAACAGCGAACTTTGGGGGCGCGTTACTGACGTAAAATGGGCAATTATCTTTCCCAATGGCGGCGACCTGCCGAGGCACCCTAGCCAGCTATACGAGGCTGGGGCCGAAGGTTTGCTAATGGCTGCGATAATGTGGCCGCTATTTTTCAAAACTGACGCTCGATACAAGCCAGGTTTCCTGTTCGGAACTGCGGCGTTGATATATGGCTCTGCCCGCTTCTGCATCGAATTTGTGCGGGAACCGGATGCTCATCTTCAACATGTGGTGGAGCAGACCGGCCTGAGTATGGGGCAATGGCTGACCATTCCGATGTTGCTGCTGGGCCTGTACTTGGTGGTGACGGCGAAGGCCCGTCGGCAAAGAGTGGAACCGGTGGCCGGAACAAACAGTGTTGCCTGAAGGCGTCAATTTATCTGCCTTATTGGCCAAGCGCATCGAGCAGGCCGGTCCGATTAGCGTAGCCCACTATATGGAAGCGGCGAACCGGGCCTATTATGCAAAGGGGGACCCTCTTGGAGCAGGTGGCGACTTTATCACCTCTCCCGAAATCAGTCAGGTTTTTGGCGAACTAATAGGTTTATGGCTGACTGATATATGGATACGGGCCGGTCGTCCCGAAAACTGCACATATGTAGAGTTGGGCCCCGGAAGGGGGACATTGGCCGCAGATGCGCTCCGGTCGATGGAGCAGCATGGATTCAGGCCGCAAGTCCTGTTTATCGAAACCAGTCCTGCATTGCGTGCCATCCAAGCTGGGAAAGTTCCGCAAGCCCAATTTGCGGATGTATTTGATCAACTCCCAACTTCTGGACCTCTACTGGTTGTCGGCAATGAGTTTTTTGATGCCTTGCCAGTTCACCAGTATATCGCAACGCATGCCGGCTGGCGTGAGCGTGTTGTCGTTCGAGATCGCGGCGGCAAATTCATGGCTACGCCTGGCCTTCAATCGATGGATGCAATGGTTCCCGAGGAATTCAGGAACGCCCCCAGTCATAGTATTTACGAGGCTTGCCCTAAAGCAATCGAGGTGATGCAGGCGCTGGCAAAGCAAATTGAAGCACAAGGTGGTGCGGTGCTGGTGATTGATTACGGTTATACCATGCCCGGCATCGGTGACACGCTACAGGCAGTCCGAGCTCATGAATATGCAAACCCGTTCGAAAACCCGGGCCAAAATGACCTAACGGCCCACGTCGATTTTGCGGCGTTGGTCGGTTCGATTGCCGCAACGGAAATAACCATCAGCGGCCCAGTCGAGCAAGGCGAGTGGCTCAAATTACTAGGTATCGATTATCGCATAAATGCGCTGGCTGCTGGCAATCCAGACCGTTCAGAGGAAATTCTCGCTGCGAGAGATCGACTTGTAGAATCATCCGCTATGGGTAGCTTATTCAAGGTTTTGGGTTTCTCGCATCCCCATTGGCCAAAACCCGAAGGTTTTGATCGTATACCAGTTATGTCCGCTGCTTCAGATTGATTTGAGCCAGTTTGCGACTTCTGTCGATAGTTTGTTCGCGACCATGTTGAGCGCTGCGCCGGCCTGTCTTGGCTCGATGCGAGAAACGCTTTCGCGAGCCTCAAAGCGCTTTTTCTCGATGGGCTGTCCTTTTCTTAGCCTGACGGCGTCAAAAACAGCTACTGCCTCCATGGAAGATTCATCGATGCCGAATTCGCTAAGCTGCCCGGAAAGATAGGTTTCTGCTTTACCCGCTGCCTCGACCTCGCTGAGAATTAAAGAACCATTTTTCGCAGCTATGGTTTCCGTCAGAATCTGCTTGATCAGGATAGCAGGTTTGTCGGTCCACAGACTGTCTTTGAGGTAGGCGACATTGCCTGGATCGATTTGAACAGGAACCCGATTTGTATCAAGCTTTCGCGGTACGTCGGGAGCAAGCACAACTAGTGCGTCCTTTGCCATCCCGCTATTCCCACTGCCGGACGGCAAAGTGGCATCGGCCGACAAAGTCAACATTGAGACAGGGGCTTCGCCACCAAAGCTTACGCATGAAGATAATGTGATTGCAGAAGCGATCAGCAAAATAAAGTTTGAGCGGGGGCGTGTGAATTTCAGTCCCGACATCATTTGCTCCTGCCTGGTTCGTAATCGGGCAATTTGGGTGCGGTAACCAGCCCGCCGAAGCCTTGCTGATCGAGACGCTCGGTTACTGATTGCAACGAAGCCGACAATCGGCGCAAGTCGCGCGCCAATTGATTAACTTCAGGCAATGTTTGCGAATTCAGGGTTTCAAGCGCAGGACTCGCACTGTTCAGCGATGTTTCCAGCGCAGCAAGGCTACCATTGGCTGACCGCAGTGTCTTGCGCAATTCGGCGAGCATTGGCTTGCCCTCACTGTCGAGCAAACTGCTTGCGTTGCTAGACAGAGCAGTGAGCTGCTCGGCAGCGGCCCCCGCCTTGGCCAACGTCGCGCGCGATTCCTGGATTGCTGCCCTCAGATCAGGCGCCTGACCTGCAAGCGAACCGGACAGGCTCTCAACATTGTTGAGGATCTGTTCGATCGACTGCTGGTTTTTGTCAGACAGAACGGTATTGAGCCGCTCCGTCAGTGTCGAAAGGCGTTCAACCAACAGAGGCGCGTTGTTGAGGATTTCGCCAAGCGCTCCTGGCTTGGTCGGTATTACTGGCTTTCCGGCTGGGCATTCGCTTTTCGGGTTCACGTCCGGGCAGCGGATTGGCGGGGCACCCTTGATGGCGCCATCGAGCTGGATTTCCGAAACGCCGGTAAAGCCAACCCCGCTGATCGTTGCGGTAGTCCCTTGCAGAATTGCCGTGTCTGCGTCGATCGCGATGCGGACGCGCACGAAATCCGGATCCGGACGCCACAATTTGATGTCCTTGATCTGTCCAACCGGAACACCGGCAAATGTTACCCCCGAGCCTTTGGCGATGCCATTCACCGATTGCTGAAAGAAGATGTCATATTCCGCCTTGGCCCCATCGCCGAAACGCGAAAGCCAGACGGTGAAGCCGGCCAAAATGGCAAGCAAGACCAGCGTGACCGAGCCCACGAGGACATAATGGGATTTGGTTTCCATTGCGCGCCTTATGGCCTCCCCGCCGATTGCTTGTCCATGCTAATTCCCACTTGCAGTCTGCCGCTCATGGCCTAACCGCGCTGCTCGGCCACGCGGGCCGGAGAAATATTCATGTATCCAAGGATGGTCGGTGGCCAGCAACTCGTCGATTTTCCCGATCGCAATAACCTTTCGATCCGCCAGCACAGCCACACGATCACAAATGGCGTACAAAGTGTCCAGATCGTGAGTGATCAGGAAAACTGTGAGATCGAGCGTTTCCTGTAGCCCCTTGGTCAGTTCATCAAATTTGGACGCTCCTATCGGATCAAGCCCCGCCGTCGGTTCATCGAGGAACAACAGCTCCGGATCCATGGCCAATGAGCGGGCCAGCCCGGCGCGCTTTTTCATGCCACCGGAAAGCTCCGACGGGTATTTGTGCGCTGCTTCTGGCGGCAGACCGCTCAGATGGATCTTGTAGCGTGCGATCTCTTCGAGCAGTTTTGAATCGAAATCCGGATAGAACTCCCGCAGCGGCACCTGTACATTCTCAGCCACTGTCAGCGTCGAGAATAGCGCGCCTCCCTGAAACATCACGCCCCAGCGTTTCCGCACTTCAAAGGCTTCATCTTCTTCCTTGCCGCGCATCGAAGTGCCAAAAACCTCAACCTCGCCTGCATCGGGTTCCTGTAGCCCGATGATCGACCGCATCAGCACCGACTTTCCTGTTCCGGAACCACCGACGACGCCGAGGATTTCGCCCGGGCGGACATCGAGGTCGAGCTGGTCGTGGATCACCTGCTCGCCAAAGGCGTTGCGCAATCCGCGGACGGAAATGATGGGGGGTGAGGCGCCCATCAATCCCATCCGATCTCGGTGAAAAAGACCGCGAAAAAGGCATCTAGAACGATAACCAGGAATATTGCCTGCACCACGGCAGCGGTGGTTTTGAGACCCACCTGCTCGGAATTGCCATGTACTCGCATGCCCTGAAAGCAGCCAGCCAGCGCAATGATTGCGCCGAAAACCGGAGCCTTGACCATACCGACATAGAAATCGGTTAGCGGCGTGACTTCGCGAATGCGCTGGACGAAAGTGGCAGGTGGCATGTCAAGCGTCATCCAGCAGAATAGTCCCCCGCCGATGATTGCCACCAGCGAGGCATAGAGCCCCAGCAAAGGCATCATGATCACAGTGGCAAGAATCCGGGGGATTACCAGAGCCTCGACCGGTACTACGCCGATCGTGCGCATCGCATCCACCTCTTCGGTAATCTTCATCGTCCCGATCTGCGCGGCAAAGGCGGAACCGGATCGGCCAGCGACCATGATCGCGGTCATCAGCACACCCAATTCGCGCATCGTCAGGCGACCGATCAGGTTAACTGTCCAGATTTCGGCCCCGAACTGCCGCAACTGTACGGCGCCTTGCTGGGCAATGACGATACCGATGAGGAAACTCATCAGACCGATAATGCCCAGGGCACGGACCCCGACCATGTCGAAATGCTGTATGACCGAATGCACGCGGAAACGGCGCGGGTGGAGGATCAGGTTTCCGAACCCCTTCACGCACTGGCCGATGAATCCGACAAACTCGATGAACATGCGGGCGATGTCGACTACGGCTTCGCCCACTTCGTGCAGCACGCGGAGGGCAGGGGAGAGTTTCGGGGTCTCGACTTCGACATCATCCGACCCGCTTACAGCGGCAATCAGTCGCTGGGCGTCGGAATCTGCGCCGACAATTTGCGCGCCATGGTCACGCGCTGTCCGATAGATCAGCCATGCGCCGACCGTGTCGATATGTTCGATCGCTGAAAGGTCGATTTTCTGCAGGCCTACTGCAACGCTGCGCAATCGGTCATCTAAATCACCGATCTGGGATATGGCCAGCGTTCCACCGAGGCGGAGTATCGTTCCGCCTTCGGGCAGTTGCTCTTCAGTGAAATCAGCAGCCTGCGCCATGCGTGCATGATTGGCGCATTCTTGCCCGCATAACAAGCGTCAAGGCTTTGCAATTTTGGTTCAAGCCTTATGCTAGAGGCAATGAGCAGCGATACCATGATCCGCATTGCGATCTATGATATGGACAAGACGGTCACCCGGCGGGCGACCTACAACGGATTTCTGATGCATATGGCGTGGAACAAGTCTCCCTGGCGGCTGGTCCTGATGCCAGCCTTGCCTTTGGGGTTATTGCTCTATCTGTGCCGGTTCTGGAGCCGCAGCCAGTTGAAGCAGTTTTCTCAAAGCCTGCTGATCGGCCGAAAGGTACCGCGTGTGCAGTTTGCCCGGCATCTGGAACGGCATGCCGACCTTGTCCTGGGAAAAAATGTCTATCAGGAAGCGAAGTGGCGGATCGATGCCGAGAAGGCTGAAGGATACAGGCACGTTATCGCTACCGCCTCATACCGACTATATGTCGAGGCTATCGCGTCGCGGCTCGGGTTCGAAGATGTAATCGCAACCGAATTGGCCACCAGCGACAGTGGCCATGTCCTCGCGCGGATTGACGGCCATAATTGCTACGACAATGCCAAGCTCGACAGGGTCAAAGCGTGGATGGCATCCGAGGGGCTTGAACGGAATCAATGCCATATCCGCGCTTATTCAGACCATGTTTCCGACGCGCCACTGCTCTCCTTTGCGGACGAAGCCTTCGCCACCAACCCGCACCCGCCGCTGGAGCGGATGGCGCGGGAAAAGGGGTGGCAGATTTTGGATTGGCGGGACGGCGATCCCGCCACCTGATCCTCAGACCTGATCGAGCGCCTGCTTGAAGTCGGCGATAAGGTCATCCGGGTCTTCGATCCCGATCGAAATACGCACCAGATTGTTGGTGATGCCGAGTGCCTTTTTGCGTTCTTCGGGAACCGACAGATGGGTCATCGCTGCCGGGTGGCTGGCGAGTGTTTCGGTGCCACCAAGGCTGACTGCAAGTTTGGCAATCTTGAGCGCGTCGAGGAAGCGGAAGCTTTCCTTCTCCCCGCCCTTGATGAAGACCGAAAAGGTCGAACCTGCGCCGCTGCAATGGCGGTTGTAGATATCCTGCTGCGCAGGATCGTCGATCATGCCCAGATAGCCAAGACCGACGACTTTCGGATGGCTTTTCAGGAAAGCGCAGACCTTTGCTGCATTTTCGCCCGCGCGCGTCATGCGCAATTCGAGTGTTTCGAGGCTGCGCAGCAGCATCCACGCCGTGTTGGGATCGCAGATTGTACCGATCGTGTTGCGCATCGGGCGGATGGCATCAATCAGTGCCTGATCGCCGCACACGCCGCCGGCTACCAGATCCGAATGGCCACCTGCATATTTGGTGAGGCTATAGACGACAAGTTCGGCACCCTGTTTGATCGGCTGTTGCCACAAGGGGCCGAGGAAGGTGTTGTCGATGGCTATGGCGGGTTTCACGTCGCCCGGGAATGCGGCATCACGCGCCGCACGGACTGCCTCTACATCGACCAGGGCATTGGTCGGGTTGGCCGGGCTTTCAAGATAGACGAGTGCAACCTTACCGCCCTTTTTCTTGGCCATTTTTTGCGCGCTGGCGAGGACCTTGTCGATTTCCTTGCGGCTGGCACCTGCGGGGAAATCAACAAAAGAAACGCCAAAGCGCGACAGAATGCGAGCGATCAGCGTTTCGGTTGCTGCATAGAGTGGGCCCGAATGGACGATCACGTCATTCTGGCTGACCAGCGCAAGCAGCAACGTGGCGATGGCGGACATGCCGCTGGAGAATACCAGCGCGTCGTCCGCGCCATCCCAAACCGCCAAACGATCTTCGAGGATTTCCTGATTGGGCCCGTTGAACCGCGAATAGACCAGCCCATCGGCCGGGCCTTTACGCTTTCCGGTGATATGTTCGAAGAAGCGCTTTCCGGCGGCAGCATTTTCGAATGCAAAGGTAGAAGTCAGGAAGATAGGCGGTTTGAGCGCGCCTTCGGAAAGCACCGGATCGAAGCCGTGCCCCATCATCAGCGTTGAAGGTTTAAGGGTGCGTCCGCCAATTTTCTTGATTGGTGATTTGCTCTTGCGACGGGGCGTGGTGGCATCGGTCATGCGTCAATCTCCTTGATCGCAGGCCTATAGCAAAATTTGTTTCAATTGAAACTAAATTGCGCGCTTTCAGTGGAGCGTCGCGACGATCCAGACGGTTCCGACGATCAGCGGGATGCCGAAAAGATCGATCGCCAATCCGGCCCGCAGCATACGCGGGAGCGCGACATGCTGCGTAGACCAGGCAATCGCATTGGGGCCGGTGCCCGACGGCATCATGAAGCCCCAGCTGGCGGCGATCGAAGCACACATAGCAAGCAGCCAAGGGTCTGATCCTGTCGCTGCGACCAGCCCGGCAATAACCGGCATGACGCCGCTGGCGGTCGCAACATTGCTGGCAAATTCGGTGATGAGGATTACCAACGCCGTCACCGCCAACGCGATGATTACGGGATGCACTCCTGCCAGCGGTTTCAACGCTTCGCCCAGCCAGTCGGCCAACCCCGACTCGCTTATACCTGCAGCCAGGGCCAGTCCGCCGCCGAACATCATGATCACACCCCATGGCGCGCGATCCGCCTCTTTCCAGTTGAGCAGCGTTCGACCACTGCCATCGGGAACTAGGAACAGCAGCAAGGAGCAGGCAATGGCAATGGTGCCATCGGTGATAGATCCCTTTGGCAGCGCCGCTTCGAGCTGTGGTTGGGCGAGCCAGAGCCCGATAACGAGCAGGATTAGCGGCAACAGCCTTTTCTCTGCTCCGCTCCATGCGCCTTGTTGTCCGATGGCACTGCGCGCGGCAACCGGATCGAAGGGCGTGTGGTCGATATGTTGCACACGCGCCAGAATCCAGGCTGTTACGGGAACAGCGACCAGTAAAATGGGAACGCCAAAGCTCATCCAGTCGACAAAGCTGATGTCAAAGCCAAGTTGCTTTTCGATGAGGCCCGCCGATATCGCATTGGTCGGCGATCCGACGAGAGTACCCAGCCCACCCAGCGACGCGGCAAAGGCAACGCCCATCACCAGAGCACCAGCCATCCCGTCGGTATCTTCCTCCTTAATACCGCCAGCTGCAATCACAGCGACAGCAATCGGCGTCATGATCAAGGCCGTCGAAGTGTTCGAAATCCACATCGACAGAAACGCTGTTGCCGCCATGAAGGCGAGTAATAAGGCGAAATTGCTCTTGCCGGCCAACCCCAAAATGCCGAGCGCGACGCGGCGGTGCATGCCTGTCCTCTCGATCGCTAGGGCGAAAAAGGCACCGCCTAAAATCAGGAACAGGATCGGCGAATAATATTCCTTGGCAACATCGCCGGCGCTCATAATGCCCATGAACGGCAGCGCGAGGAAGGGTAAGAGCGCGGTGGCTGTAAGCGGCAAAGCCTCCGTCATCCACCAGATCGCCATCAGCACCGTCAATGCAGCTACATGCCAGGCTGGTGTTGCCATCGACGCTGGCGGCCCGAATAGCAGCATCGCCGCAAATACCCCGATGCCGGCCCACAAACCCATCTGCTTCGCCGTCATCTTAGCCTCGTATACCGATCAGAGAAATTTCGCGGCCATAGCCGGGCTCGTTCAGGTGGCAGCTGCGGCGATAGCTGAAAAAGCGCTCCGGTTGCGAATAGGTGTCTTCGCCCAGACATTCGACCCTGGTCACCCCTGCGGCAGCCAGCCGCGCCGCGACATAGCCTTCGATATCGAACTGCCAATGGCCGGGCTTGCCGCTGCCAAAGAAACGTTCATTTTCGTCCGCCGCTTCGACAAAGTGACGATAAAAGCCATCATCCACTTCGTAACTTTTCTGTGCAATGCAGGGGCCAACGGCGCACGCGATGCGGGCGCGATTTGCGCCGAGCGCTTCCATTGCGGCGAGTGTATTATCGGTCACCCCGCTAATCGCGCCTTTCCATCCGGCGTGCGCCGCGCCAATCACCCCGGCCTGCGGATCGGCAAAAAGCACCGGCACGCAATCCGCCGTCAATATTCCTAGCAAAAGACCCGGCCGGTCGGTCACCATTGCATCGGCCTGCGGGCGCGCCTCCAGCCCGATAGCTTGGGTGACGGTCACTACGTCGGGTGAATGGATCTGGTGAACCGTCACCAATTCGGCCTCGGGCAAAATGGCATGCGCAGCACGGCGCCGGTTTTCGAGCACGGCCTCGCGATCGTCATCCGATCCCAGTCCGACATTCAGGCCTGCATGGATGCCGTCGGAAACACCGCCGCGTCGTCCCATAAAGCCGTGCGGAATGTCACCCAGCAGCCTGCTGCGCAAGACTTCAAGATTGTCGGCAGATACCCTCTCCATTTGCCCCTATTCGCAGTGTCGTTAGGGCTTGGCAACATGCTTGACGTCTGACCTTCAAGCGAGGACAGACAGAGCATGACCGGCAAGATGCTGATTTTCGGAATGGGTTACACCGCGAGTCGTTTGGCGACGCGGCTTCGTGCAGAAGGGTGGGAGGTTTTGGGCACCAGCCGCAGCGCCTCAACCGCGACAATCGGCTTCGACAATGCAGCCGCCATTCGCGCAGCACTCCTGGACGCAACACACATATTGTCGTCGGTTCCCCCGATGCGCGAATGCGGAGATCCCGTCCTGGATCGATATGGTACCGCGATAGAAACAGCGCCGGCCCGTTGGATTGGTTATCTTTCTTCGACGGGCGTCTATGGTGATACCGATGGCGCGTGGATTGATGAAAGCGCGTCGACTGGTGCTGGGCGCCGCATCGCCCGCACCGCCGCCGATATTAGGTGGCAACTGCTTCGCAGCGATACCCGAATTTTCCGTCTTCCAGGCATTTACGGTCCCGGCCGCTCGGCACTCGACAGGGTGCGTGAAGGCAAGGCGCATCGCATCGACATTGCCAACCAGGTTTTCAGCCGCATTCATGTCGACGATATTGTCTCCGGCGTCATCGCCAGTTTTGCCTCTTCGCCCGGAATTTACAATCTGGCGGACGACTTTCCGTGCAGCCAGAATGCAGTGATCGAGTTTGCGAGCATGCTTTTAGGGTGCCCGCCGCCGCCGCTGCAAAAGCTGGAAGAGGCGGCGCTATCACCCATGGCCGCGGCCTTTTATGCCGAAAACCGGCGCATATCGAACCGGAAAGCGAAGCGGGAACTGCGATGGGTTCCGCAATATCCGGATTATAAACAAGGGCTTATGGCTTTGATCCACAGCTTAGGCGAAAAACCGGATTGACGGCGACTCTGCGTTACGCCAGCCTTTGCTCAAATCCGGCGCAGATCGGACCTTTAAAGTTCGCAGGAGAGTGCTTTTGGCAACTGCCGCTATTGAAGACGTTTCGCGTCCTTCGCTGTTTCTCGCGCTGACCGAGTTTCCTCGTGCCTTGGCCGAATTTGGCTCAACCGCTTGGGCCAGCCCCATATTGATGCAGGCGCCCAAAGGCGATGGCCATCCGGTGCTTTTGCTGCCCGGTTTCATGGCAACCGAATTTTCGATGAAGCCCCTGCAGACCTATCTCGACAAACTGGGCTACAACGCCTTTCATTGGGAATTGGGCCGCAATTTGGGACCAAAGGCTATCGGCCCCAATGGGGAGCATTTGATTTCGCGGTTGGAACAGATCCATGCTGAGACCGGGCAGAAGGTCAGCCTTGTCGGCTGGTCGCTCGGTGGCACCTTGGCGCGGCAGTTGTCACGCCGTCGTCCTGACATGGTCCGACAGGTGATTTCGCTCGGTTCGCCGATTGTCGGCAACCCGAAATCGACCAATGCATGGCGTGCTTATCAACTGATGACCGGGCATCGCGTCGACGATCCAAATGTGCAGGCGCAAATGGCTGAAAGCCATGAAGTCCCGCCGGTCCCTTCAACCGCGATCTACTCGCAACAAGACGGCATCGTCGCATGGCAGAACAGCCGCGAACCCAAAGCACCGCACACCGACAATATCGAGGTGAAAGGCAGTCATTGTGGTCTGGGTGTGAATCCGACCGTGCTTTGGGCAATTGCCGATCGGCTTGCCTTGCCCGAGGGGCAATGGAAACCCTTTGAACGCAGTGGAATTCGCGGCTTGCTCTATCCCTCAAGCGGCCACTGATTTTCGAAAATCGATTATTTGGAGGCGCACCAGCAATTGCCGGCGCGCCCTCATTTTTTGGGCTTGGCCTTTGCTTTGATTGGGGCCTTCGCCGCAACCTTGGGTTTCGGCGCAGCGGCTTTCTTGGCGGCTTTGGTTGGAGCCTTTTTTGCAACCGCTTTCGGTTTGACAGCCGCCTTGGGCTTTGGCGCTTCCTTGACCTCTTTCTTGGCAGCAGGCTTGCTGTTCGTTTCAGCTTTGGGCTTAGCGTTTAGCAACTCTTCAAACGACTCCTTCAACGCTGCGGCATAGTTGGCCGGATCGGGAATCATGTCGCGGTCGCTGGTAAAGGAAATCGCGATTTCTGGACCATAGCTGTAAATTGTGTTGATCAGGCCCATGCCATCAAACACCGGCCCCATCCCCATCTGGCGTACCAGCTTTGCTCCCGCGAAATAGAGCGGGACGCGCGGGCCTGGAACATTGGTGGCGACGCAGTTGAATACCGGCGAATGCAGGTTTGAAACGCCCATTCGTGTATAGAGCCGCGCTGCAAGGCCCGCGAGCGCGGAGGGCAGGAACTGGCTGTAATCTGTAAGTGTCCTGGCACCGACAGCGTTAGTCATCGCCTTGGAATTCATCGCCTCTTTGCGAACCCATGCAAGCCGTTCCATCGGATCTTCTATATGCGTGCCGATCTGTACCACCATCGCCGATACAAGATTTCCGAGGGCTTCCTTTTCACCTTCGGCGCGGACCGAAATCGGGGCCATCACCTGCAAACTTTGGCTCGGCAGGTTCTTGCGCGACATCAGATATTTGCGCAGGCCGCCCCCGATAATCGTCAGGATTACATCGTTGACGGTTGCGCCTTCTATACGGTCCTTGATCGCGCGGATATCGGAAAGCTGGAAGGGGACGCCGTCAAATACACGGTGCGGGCCGACCTTGCCGTTCAGCAAGGTTTGCGGCGCCATCTTGGTGCCTTTGAGCGAAACATCGCCACCTGCAACCTGGCTGATCAACCGCGCTGCACCGGGCACCGTTTGCGCAAGAGTTTTGGCGAACTTTACCGGCTGCGTTACCGAGTTTACCCAGGTCCGCATCAGCATTTCGGTAATGGCGGGTTCGTTCTCGCCTTTCCAGTTTGTCTTTGCGTTGCGCTCAACCGGTTTTGGTTCGATGTCGTGGACGGCAGCAGAAAGCTCCACCCCGGACATGCCGTCTATTGCCGCATGGTGCACCTTGGCGACCAGCGCGAAGCTGCCCTTGGGAATGCCGGGAATGTTGTCGAGGCCCTCGATAACATTGAATTCCCAAAGCGGCTTGGAAAGGTCCATGCCACGCGCGTGCAGGCGCGCCACCTGGATGCACAGTTGCCGCCAGTCTCCGGGCTGGGGCAAGGCGATGTGCCGCACATGATATTCGAGATCGAAATTCGGATCATCGATCCAATAGGGATGGTCGAGATCGAAGGGAACGCGGACCAGTTTCTGCCGAAAACTGCGGGCCTTGTCCAATCGGCTTTCGATATGCGCCAATATGTCCTTGAAGCGGACAAAGCCGCCCGGAGCGGTTGACGGATCATAAATGCCCACTGATCCGATATGCATCGGTGTATTGGGTGTATCGAGATATACGAAACTGGCGTCCTGCCCGCTTAGCTGTTCCATGAGACTCTCCCCTCTTCAGGGAGAGACTAACGCGCCTTTCGCGGCTTGGCGAGTCTATCGCGTTCGCATGGCAACAATCAGGCCGATAGATGCCAGAACAGCACCAGCCGCAGCCAGTGCCGACCAATCATAACCTTCGAACAGGGTCGACAGCAGCATTGCGACGACAGGGATGAGAACGCTTGTATGGGCAGCCTTTCCGGGGCCGATTTTGCGGATTAGTCCGAAATAGAGCGGGAAGGTGACGACCGATCCAATGATCCCCAGATACAGGACGCCGCCGATATAGGCCGCTCGCATCTCGATCACCGGCGGGCCGTAGTTGATCCATGACCATGCGGCATTGGCGATTGCACCCCACAGCATCGACCAGGCGAGTATCGTCGTTGTCGGATATTTGCTGACCGACGGCGCCACCTGCATGACATTCGAAACCGAAGCGCAAAGTACGGCGATCAAGGTCAGCGCGGTGCCAATCAGCACTTCTTCGCCGCCAACCGGGGCCGCGCGATATTCCTGCACCATCAACAATGCCACACCGGCCGTCGCAATGATCGAGCCGATAACAAAATTGCGGCTGAACTGGCGGCCCAACCACCATTTGCCGAGCAGCGCATTGGGAATGATGAGCAGTGCGAATATGACCGCGACCAGACCGGAGGTGATATGATGCTCCGCCGCATAGACGAAATTGAAATTGAACGTGAATTGCATGACGCCAAGAACCAATGTCCATTTCAGGCCATTGGCATCGATGCGCAGTGATTGACGGGTTAATGCCGAAAGTATGAACATACCCATCGCAGCAACGGCGAAGCGGTAGCACACCGACCAGCTTGAGGGCACAACACTCAACTGATCGCGGATCACCAGCCAGGTTGACCCCCAGATCAGTGAAACGATCAGGAATGGGATCGCAATGCGCGGGTTGAGCAAGCCGGGTTCAGCGGCTGCGACGGAGGATGAAGGCTGGGTCACAGCGCGGCTATGGCTTTGGCGAGCGGTGCAACATCCTCTTCGCGGTGATGCCAGCTTGTTACGAGGCGTGCGGCGCCTTCTCCCCAGTCGTAGAAGTCGAAACCTTGCCCTCGAAGCGCGGCGGCTTCTGGTGCCGTGATGCGGATGAAGATTTCGTTCGCCTCGACCGGATGCAGCAATCGCCCGGGTGCCGCAGCGGCGATGGTTTGGGCAGCGGCATTGGCTGCCCGTGCATTGTCGAGCCACAAATCCTGGTCGAGGAACGCCAATAGCTGCGCCGCCAGAAACCGCCCTTTCGAAAGCAAATGCCCGGCCCGTTTGCGGCGATACCGCGCTTCGTCGGCCATCGCCGGGTCGAAATAGACCAGCGCTTCGGCATTCATTCCGCCATTTTTGGCAAAGCCGAAGCTCAGCACATCGACGCCCGCGCGCCACGTTACATCGGCGACACTGCAGCAAAGCGTTGCAATCGCATTACCAAAACGCGCGCCATCCATATGCAGTCCCAATCGGCTATCACTGCATAATGCACCCAGTTCCGCGACTTCCCAGGGCGTATAGACAAGACCATATTCGGTCGCATTGGTGATCGAAATCGCCGCCGCCTGAACCTGATGCACATCCGGCCGAATGGTAGACAGCAGGTCGCGGATGGTATCCGGCGCGATCTTGGCCCCCTCTCCCTCGACCAGCATCAGCTTCGCGCCACTGGTGTAAAATCCCGGCGCGCCACACTCATCCACCTCGATATGTGCTTCGCGGTGGCAAATGACCCCCTTATGCGGTTGGACCATCGAGGCCAGCGCAAGGCAGTTGGCGGCGGTACCGGTCGAAACCCACAGCACCGCGACGTCATGCTCGAACAGTTCCGAGAATTTGGCGTCGAGTTGTTGACTCAGTTGATCGCCGTCATAGGCCGTGTCGACGCGATTGGCGTCGGTAATTGCCTGCATGATTTTGGGATGAACCGGGGCCGCATTGTCGGAAAAGAAGCGCATTTGCCTGCCGAACGCGAAAAGCTCCATTTGGTCAAGCGGCTTTGTTAGGCGTCCTGCTAATTTCGCGTTTTGCCCAGCTTGCCTTTGCGCTCCTGCCATGCTGTTAACTCGAAAACGTAAATGATGGTGGGTCTAAAATATGGGTAAATTGTCGGGCATAAGGGTTGTCGACCTTAGCGTGTTCCTGCCCGGCC
>CAYRDQ010000010.1:0-82200 GCA_964423155.1 uncultured Sphingorhabdus sp. | reverse complement strand
AGAGGCGGTGCGGCGCGCCCGGGAGCATGGCGTCGAACGCATCATCCTCGAGGTTGACCGGATCGCGCAGATCGAACCGGGGCTTGCGGCGGGGGCAACCCATCTGCTGCTCGACAATATGGATGTTGAACAGCTCAACGAGGCCGTCAAGCTGGTCGCAGGCCGCGTGCCAACCGAGGCGAGCGGCGGGGTGACGCTCGAAACCATCCGCGCCAAGGCCGAAACCGGCGTCACCTATATTTCGGTCGGTCGCCTCACTCAAAGCGCGCCTGCGGCCGATATCGGGCTCGATTTCGATGTGGTCTAGGTTTGCGTTGGCGCTTCCGGCGATGGCCTTGCTTGCAACGTCGGCCCCGCATCGACCCGCACTTGCGCAGGCCTGGCAGTGCCGACCGCCAGCCAGTCTTCCGCGACCCCAGCCCGAATATCCCAAGCCCGCCGATGTTCGTAGGACGCCGGTGGACGGCTATATCCTTGCGCTTAGCTGGAGCCGGGAACATTGCAGGGGCAGGGAAAATGATCCCGATGACGCGCTGCAATGCGGAAAGTCGATGGGCGAATTCGGTTTTGTGTTGCACGGGCTATGGCCCGAGGCAAAGGGGCCGAACTATCCGCAATGGTGCCGCCGTGCGGAACCTTTATCGCGAAAGGTGATTGCAGAGAATATCTGCATGACGCCGTCGGTCCAGCTGCTCCAGCACGAATGGGCGAAACATGGCACCTGCATGGCGCGCAAGCCAGAAACCTATTTTGGCGCCGCGCGGCTGTTGTTCAACGCGATGGAGTTTCCGGATATGGACCGTCTGTCGCGCGAAGGCGAAAAGGAAGGCACGGTAACCGTCGCGCGGCTTGCCGAAGAGTTTGCACTCAACAATGACGGCCTGCCGGAAAAGGCCATGAAGATGAAGACCAACCGTCGCGGCTGGCTCGAGGAAGTGCACATCTGCCTCGACAAGAAGTTCAAGCCGCGGGCTTGCCCGGCTTTTACCCGCGGCGCACCTGATAACGTACAGCTCAAGATTTGGCGGGGAAGCTAACCCTCAATAATTCGCGTTCCCGGATGATGTTTGTCGAGATGCTTTTTGATGATCCGCAAATTCTTGCTGTTTGACCGCCAGAGAAAGTCAAACGCGTCACCGGCGAGTGGAATTGCACCAAGGGCGGTATCGATCCCGACATTGGCTGCCATGCGCATCAGCTGAAACTTGGACATGCCCAGATTGCGTGCTTCCCAGACCATATAGGCGCCCATGGCTGCAGTAACGATATCGCCCAGCACCGGCACCAGACCCACAACCGAATCGAGCCCGAAAGGGATTTTGGTGCCAGGGATATGGAAACTGCGCTCGAGCAATTGCTCCATCGCCTCGACGCGCTGGCGCACCGAATGTGGGTCCTTCCCCAATGCGGGCAAGGATTTTGTAATCTGATCGAACTGGTCCTGCGAAATGGGCATGGCGCCTCCTTCTCCCGCTTATGTCGGTTCTTGCCCCAGATATTGCAAGGGATGCCACCCACGAGGGTTCTGCGCAAAGCCGAGCAAGCCGTCACGCACCAGCGACCAGCGCAACGGGTTTGCGATAGGTATGAAGTTGCGTGTCGCAATCAACTCGCGCTCAGCCTCACCCCACAGCTGGATCCGCTCCTCGCGCGTTGTCGCCTTCCGCGCTTCGTCCAGCAGCTGATCAGCCTTGGAACTGCAAACCGGGGTTGTATTGCAGGACAGCTGTTCAAGATACCATCCAGGACTTGAAACATCCGCAACCCTGTCGATCAGAATGAGATCGGCTGGTTGGGCGTAGGTTACCCGTTCGGCATCAAGACCAATTGTTGCAAGGTCACTACGAATCCGGGCAAAGGCGATACGGCTACCCGTCCCGCGTGGCATTGCAATTCGCAGCGGTCTGACCTGACCGTTGGCGGCCTCCCATTCGGCGATAGTCGATCGTGCGACGCTCTTGCGCTCTTGCATGTTAAGATTGGCCCAGTCCGGGCGAGGAATCTGCTCGCGGTTCCTCAGGGTCTCGGGGGCGAGCGTCAGCGTCTCGCGCCACTCGGTAATTTTGAACGACGTCAGCAAGCGCGGGCGATCAATGGCTTTCGCTATGGCTTCCCGATTGGCAGCATTCGACAGAAATGGACCATCGGCAACGAACATCAGTCCAAAAAGTCCTGGAACAGCGTCGAAACGTGTTCCAGCCCCATTGCCCTCGGTGGCCGTGAGTAGTGGAAGATGTTCAAAGCGACCGTTGAGCACGAGATCGGTTTGTTGTTGCGTAAATCGCGCCAGGGCCTGCGAAGGCATGTACGTCGCCAACGTAACCCGTTTTTCGTCGAGCTCGATCGAGCCATCGACTGCTTCCTTCCGGTTTCTCAACTGCAGATTACCGGAAATGCGCTCCGCAATCATCGGACCGGAACCGTTGGCTTTGTGGATCAATCCGAATTCGGGTTGGGCCAGCAGCTCAAGCAAATTCGGGACGGGCGCGGTCAGGCGAATTTCAACAACCTTGCCTGTCATGGGCAAAACGCGATCAACCTTGGACAATTCCGCACCGAACCGCGTTTTGCGCAGTTCGCCGATGCGGAGGCGAAGTGCCGAAGCGACTTCGTCCGAACTGACCTCACGGTTGTTGTTCCAGCGCGTTTTCTGAAGGCGGAAAATATAGCCTAGTTCATCGTCGGTAATGATCCAACGCGATGCTAGGGCGGGTACTACGCGGCCTTCGGCGTCGAAGGCGACCAGCCCTTGGGCAGTCGCACCACGTAAATAGGCTGAAGCAGGGGACAGCGGCATTCGGCTGACCGCTATCTCTCGTGGGCTGTCTTCGATCACATCGGCGCGCAAGCGGTTATTGTCTATACCTTGCGTGCATCCAGCGAGCAGCAGCAGTGCCCCTGCAAGGCCCAGCCGTTGCATCACTGTTGCTTCCAGAGAGTTCGGCTGGGGTGGCTATTGCCTGGGTTATCTTGCCAGCCCCTGATTTCCGGACGAACCAGTGAACGCGAGGCGTAGAAGTAAAGCGGCAGGATTGGCATATCCGCAATCAATATCCTTTCTGCCTTGCGCATCAAGTCTGCTCTTTCCTGCATATCCGGCTCGGACATCGCCTTATCCAGTGCAATGTCAAAGCCAGGATTGGCATAACCCGAATAATTCTGTGCCCCGGCATCGCTCCGATGGACAGCAAGGAAATTTTCGGGAGCGGGCAGGTCAGCAATCCAGCCCGATCGCGCGAACTGGAAATCAGCGCGCTTCAGGCTGTCAAAATGCAGGCTAGCTTCGCTGTTGAGCAGCTTGGCCTGCACGCCAAGATCACGCCACATCGTAGCCATCGCAACTGCCGCCCGCCTGTGCTCTGTCGAACTGTTGAACCGTATTTCGAAAGTCAGCGGCCTGTTCGGGCCATAGCCCGCCTCTGCCAACATTTGTTGTGCCGCATGCAGACGTTCGCCTCTGGACAGTTTCGCCCAATCTGGCCGATAGCTTTTCCCGCCATCAAGGCCGGGGGGAAGCAAACCCCAGGCTGGCTTGTTACCTGCATCGACCATCTTGCTGGCTATCCATTCGCGATCAACAGCCATGGCCAGGGCCCGACGCACGCGTACGTCATCGAACGGCGGTTTGCGAGTATTGAAAGCAAAATAATATGTGCCGAGGAAAGGGGCGTTTCGGATCGTTTCAGGGTGGTTTTTGCGCAGCCAATGATGGCGCGAAGGCGTGTATTCACTGCCGATATCGGCGCCTCCCGAAAGAATTAGCCGCATCGCGCTATTGAGATTGTCCATCGGTTTCCACACAATCCTCTGCGTTCGCGGTTTTCCCCCATGCCAATTCGGATTTGCATCGAGTATCAACCGCTGGCTCAGCCTCCAGTCGGTCAGCCGATAGGCGCCGCTTGTGACCAGCGGGCGGTCCGCTGCCCATTTCTCCCCGACAGTCTCGATCCTGTGAAATGGTAGCGCAGCCATTGCTGGATGTGCGAGCAGTGCAGGTAGCTGCGGAAAAGGCTTTTTGAGGTAAATGATCACCGTTCGGGTATCCGGTGCCTCAATCGCTCTGATAATACCGAACAACGCACCATGGGGTGATCCACTTTGCTTGTCTTGGATGCGATCGAACGCCTTCGCGAAAACTTCCGCATGCAGCCTATGGCCGTCGGAGAAGCGCAGGTCGGGGCGTAGTCGGAATGTCCAGATACGGCCATCCGGGCTTGTTAGCCAGCTTTCAGCCAACCCTTTTTCCGTTTCACCCTTAGCATTGAAACGTGCCAGCCCCTCAAACAGGTCGGCCGCAATGCGGGTGGAGGCTAGATCGGAGACTATCTGTGGATCCAGCCCTCTTGAATCGGCCTCCATCAATCGAACGATGGTGCGGTCATTCGGGCCTTTCTCATTTTTCGCAACGCCGCAGGCGGCAAGCAAAATTGAAAAAAACAGGGCCAGCCAGCGCATGTCGCCAGACTAGGCGCTGCTCAAGGCAAGGGCAACCTTACATTGGCTCCGATGATATGGTGCGGACGGCGGGACTTGAACCCGCATGCCCAAAGGGCGACAGATTTTAAGTCTGTTGCGTCTACCGGTTTCGCCACGTCCGCACACAGGGGAAAGCCCTGAAGCCGCATGGCACAGCAAAGGCCGGGATACCAGACCGTCTTGCAATAAATGGTGCGACTATTTGTTCAGCCGCTCGCGAATTTCCTTACCCGGCTTGAAATAAGGCACCCGTTTGGCCGGAACGTCTACCGCATCGCCGGTGCGCGGGTTTCTGCCCTTGCGCGGGTTGCGCGATCGGGTCGAGAATGCGCCGAATCCTCGGATTTCCACACGACCACCCTCAGCAAGGCGCTGGATGATCTGGTTGAAGAACAGATCGACGATTCGCTCGACCTCCTCCGCAGTCATGCCCGGATTTTCTGCTTCCAACTTTTTGACCAGTTCAGATCGGATCATCGCCCATGCCTCCAAACAAACCGGTCCGCAGACTCGGTCATACCCCTCAACACGCACGATAGTGTCAGAATTGCACCTAGGTTACAACGACATTCTGGCGATTTGTAAAATCGCGAGCCGACAAAAAAGGGGCCGTTCCATAACGGAACAGCCCCCTTCATGAACTTCTCGAATGTTTACTTTTTGGCGCTCTTCAGGGCCTCACCGAGAATGTCGCCCAGCGAAGCGCCCGAATCCGACGAACCATATTGCTCGACGGCTTGCTTCTCTTCAGCAAGCTGCAGAGCCTTGATCGAGAAATTGGGCTTTTTCGAACGGTCAAAGCCGGTGATCATGGCGTCGAATTTCTGGCCGACCTGGAAGCGGTCAGGACGTTGTTCGTCACGGTCGCGGCCAAGATCGGCGCGCTTGATGAAGCCGGTTGCACCATCTTCGCCAGCCTGAACTTCAAGGCCACCATCACGGACTTCAAGGACCGAGACGGTAACTGTCGCACCCTTTTTCAGGCCGCTAGACGAAACGGCACCACCTGCTGCAGGCGCACCCTTTTCAAGCTGCTTGATGCCAAGGCTGATACGTTCCTTTTCATGGTCAACATCGAGGACGATTGCCTTGACCATTTCACCCTTGCGGTGGAGGTGCAGTGCATCTTCACCCGAAATGCCCCATGCAATATCCGACATGTGAACCATGCCGTCGACATCGCCATCGAGGCCGATGAACAGGCCGAATTCGGTCGCGTTCTTGACTTCGCCTTCGACGGTCGAGCCCACCGGATGCTTCTCTGCGAATGCTTCCCAGGGGTTGGCCTGAGCCTGTTTGAGGCCGAGGCTGATGCGACGCTTGTCGAGATCGACATCGAGCACAACAACATCGACTTCCTGGCTGGTCGAAACGATCTTGCCGGGGTGGACGTTCTTCTTGGTCCAGGACATTTCCGAAACGTGGACCAGGCCTTCGATGCCGGGTTCGAGTTCGATGAATGCACCATATTCGGTGATGTTGGTGACAGCACCCGAAAGGCGTGCGCCAACCGGATATTTCGCAACTGCACCTTCCCACGGATCCGATTCCAGCTGCTTCATGCCAAGGCTGATGCGCTGGGTATCGCGGTTGATGCGGACGATCTGTACCTTCACGGTATCGCCGATATTGATGATTTCCGAAGGATGGTTGATCCGCTTGTAGCTGATGTCGGTGACGTGCAGCAGGCCGTCGATACCGCCCAAGTCAACGAACGCACCATAGTCGGTGATGTTCTTGACGACGCCTTCGATGATCTGGCCTTCGGTCAGGTTCTGGATCAAGCCCGAACGCTGTTCAGCGCGGGTTTCTTCGAGGATAGCACGGCGCGAAACAACGATATTGCCACGGCGGCGATCCATTTTGAGGATGACGAACGGCTGGGCAAGGTCCATCAGCGGACCAACGTCGCGCACAGGGCGAACGTCAACCTGCGAGCCGGGAAGGAATGCCACAGCGCCGCCGAGGTCGACGGTGAAGCCGCCCTTGACGCGGCCAAAGATGACGCCTTCGACGCGGTTGCCGGCGGCGAATTCGCCTTCCAGCTTGTCCCATGCGGCTTCGCGGCGCGCGCGGTCGCGCGACAGCACGGCTTCACCGTTCATGTTTTCGACGCGATCGACATAGACTTCGACTTCGTCACCGACATTGAGGTCGGCTTTCTGGCCGGGCATCGAGAATTCGCGCAGAGCCACGCGGCCTTCGCTCTTGAGGCCGACGTCGATCATTGCGAAGTCGTTTTCGATTGCGGTTACGGTGCCTTTGACGACGCGGCCTTCAAAGCCACCTTCTGCACCACCAAGTGATTCGTTGAGCAACGCTTCAAAATCGTTGCGGGTAGGGTTAGGCGAACTTGCCATGGTTAGAGTTCCTTGTTTACGCTTTATCCGGCCAATCGGTTGGTTCCGATGGTCTTTGACCAGACTGCCCCTGCAACCCCATGCTGCAAAGGCATCCAGAAAACGGCCAAAATCTGCGCGACAACGCACTTGATTGACGCATCGAACAGCAACAGAGGCCATCGTGCCAAAGCCCTGTTACGGCGCTTTGCCATATGCCCCCGAAATGCGGTTTGATGCGGCCGGTCTATTTAACTGACCGGTTCTCTCTTCGTGCGTCCACCAGCTCAATCGCCTTCTGAACGGCCGCGCCTATAGTCAAATTGCCGGTATCAAGCAAGCGCGCGTCTTCCGCAGGCTTAAGTGGTGCATCGGCGCGTTCGGTATCGCGTTTGTCACGGGCGCGGATGTCAGCGAGGATGGTGTCGAAATCGACTGATGCGCCGCGTCCCTGCATTTCCCGGAAACGCCGCTCGGCCCGGATTTCGGCGGAGGCGGTGACGAACAGTTTCACATTGGCATGCGGAGCAATTACCGTTCCGATGTCGCGGCCGTCGAGCACCGCGCCGCCCGGCTGGTTGGCAAAATCAACCTGGCGTTTGTTCAGCGCGGCGCGAACACCCGGATGCACCGACACGCGGCTGGCAAGGCCACCGGTTGCCTCATCGCGCAATATTGGATCGTTGAGCAGGTCGTCGGGAAAGGCACATGCTGCGATCGCATCTGCCGGATTGTCGGCATCACCGCCATTCAACGCTACCTGCCGCCCGACCGCCCGATAGAGCAAGCCGGTATCAAGCCAGGGTAGGCCATAATGCGCGGCGAGTGCCTTGGAGATGGTGCCCTTGCCAGAGGCTGTAGGTCCGTCGACTGCGATGATCATGCTGGCGGCTTTAGCCGCCAAGTATCGGCACTGCAATTGCGGCCCAGCCATCCGATTTGGCTATAGGTTGGCGCACGGTCACCCATGCGAGATATCCTAACCCTGCCCATAAGGTGACGGGATGGATTTTTTTCAGCGACCGCAAATCGTGCCAAGCCAGCGCGCCAATAAACAATGTGGCTAGAAAGGCCGAATCAATAGGCGGTGGGCCTCCGTCACGAAATAATCGGCTGATGCGCGAAAAGACGGGAGCCATCATCGCAATGGTCGCCAATATCATGGCGCGCTTATGGACGTCTGGACGGTTGCGATGTACCCACCCGAAAAGGAACAGCCCGACGAACCATATGGTTGTGCTGGCCTGGATCAAAAAGCCCGCATGGCGGGGCAGGCCACTTCCAGTCATGGGAAGGCTGAGGTTGACGAACATGACCCAGATGGTCGAGGCAACAATCGCCAACACCAGAAAGGGTGACCAAGTACCTAGCTTACGATGCGCGGCAATTTGCCCGGTTCGTGCAAGCCATGCCTGACGTACCAGCAAGGCAAACCATGTTGTCCCCAATATCCCATGCACGATAAAAGGCACCGTCAGCGACGGGGCGTCGAACAAAGGCTGCAGGAAAAAAGTTCGGCTGAAGCCGAAGAGCAAAGTCGCCGTCAGCGCAGCGGCCAGCGCCAGAAAAAATGCAGTGCGCTTTTTAGAAGACGAACCAGACAGGATATCCATTGCAATTCCCCCTGCCTCGTTATCACCCTAGCGCCTCAAATTTTCAAGCATCGCTTCAAAGGTCGGGAAGCTGGTCGCAATCGGCGAGACATCATCGACCGTTAATGCGGTCCGCACATTCTGCCCGGCGACTGCAAAGCTCATTGCGATGCGATGGTCGAGCGCGCTGGCGATGGTTGCGCCACCTGCGAGCGGTTCGCCGCCGCTGCCGTCGATCACAAGGCCGTCTTCAAGCTCCTTTACGCGTGCGCCGATGGCGCCAAGCCCTGCCGCCATCAGCGCCAGCCGGTCGCTTTCCTTGACGCGCAATTCGTCGAGGCCGCTGGTGACCGTACGACCCTCAGCCATGCTGGCAGCTACAAAGAAGACGGGAAACTCGTCGATCATGCTCGGCGCGACATCGGGCGGCACGTCGATACCCTTCAGCGTCGAATGGCGCGCGGTGATGTCCGCAACCGGCTCGCCGCCCACGATACGTTCGTTGGAATAGCTGAGGTCCGCGCCCATCGCTTCCAGCATCTTGTAGATGCCGGTGCGCGTCGGGTTCATGCCGACATGGGTGACGGTGACTTCGCTGCCCGGTGTGATGAGTGCGGCGACAATCGGGAAGGCGGCGGAGGAAGGGTCACCCGGTACTTCAATAGTTTGCGGTTTCAGCTCGGCCTCACCGGCCAGGCGGATATGACGCACGCCTTGCGCATCGGTTTCGACAGTCAACTCGGCGCCGAATCCGGCGAGCATCCTCTCGCTATGATCGCGTGTGGGTATCGGTTCGATGACTTCGGTGATGCCAGCTGTGTTCAATCCGGCAAGCAGTACGGCCGACTTCACCTGTGCGGAGGCAACCGGCAGTCTATAATGGATCGAAACCGCGGGGCAAATTCCCCGCACCATCAAGGGCAGGCGGCCACCAGGAGAGGCATTGAATTCCGCGCCAGTCAGCGACAGCGGATCGATCACCCGTCCCATTGGCCTTTTGGACAGGCTGGCATCGCCAACAAAGGTTGCACTGATCGCATGGCTGGCGACCAGCCCCATGAGCAATCGGGTCGAAGTGCCGCTATTGCCCATGTCGAGCGCACCTTGCGGCTGGAGCAGTCCGCCCACGCCCACACCATGAATCCGCCACTCGCCCTCACCGGTCCGCTCTATCGTTGCACCCATCGCGCGCATGGCGGTGGCTGTCGAGAGCACATCCTCCCCTTCGAGCAAGCCCGACACGTGGCTTTCGCCGATGGCGAGAGCCGAAAGCATCAGCGAACGGTGGCTGATCGACTTGTCACCGGGAACCTTGACCGAGCCGCGAAGCGGACCTCTTGGCGCGAAAAAAGCGGGACGGGGATGGGCGCTGTGCATAGGTCAGGTGCTTTGCTTTCAGCCTGCGGACAAGTCAACGCTTACACAAATTTTTGACAGGCGCGCTTCGCTGTGGCAAGGGCGGCGCCGGTTTGCAGCGAGTCTCCCTATCGAGACCGCATTTCACGCAATTTTGAAAGGATTACAGGCCCACCATGGTGAAGGCTGAATGGGGAACCAAGCGCACTTGCCCGAAATGCGGCACGCGATTCTACGATCTGACCAAGGACGAACCGGTTGAGTGCATCGAATGCGGCAACCAGTGGACGCCCGAACCGGTGCTGAAGTCGAAACAGCCGCTGCCGTTCGAGGAAGCTGAGAAAAAGCAGGACGATGCCGATCTGGGTGACGACGATCTCGACATCGATGTCGATGCGGTAGATGGCGATGTTTCGCCTGATAATGACGTTGACCTTGGCGGTGACGACGACCTTGGTGTCGCTGGCACCGACGACGACGGCGACGAACAATAATCATATAACGGGCGGGGGAATGGCTAGCCTATTTTCCCGCTTGCAAATGCAGGGGCAGTGCGGCTAAAGGCGCGCCTCTGAAACGACATAGCCGTGCTGTATTGCGGCATTTGGGGCCTTAGCTCAGTTGGTAGAGCGCTTGCATGGCATGCAAGAGGTCAGGGGTTCGACTCCCCTAGGCTCCACCATTTTTTCAAGACTTAAGTCGTTATTGGTTCCGGCCTAAACATGGCCGTTGACTCCGTTGTGCCGAATTATCGGTTGCGGCAAATTGTAAAGCGTGGAAAAGCATAGACCTGAGGTGGCACTTGCCCATCCGCACGGCGGATAAAAGGGGGCACAGGATTTTGAACGGACGCGACCCATCGGAAATGGATGGAACCCGGCCTGCTTTGTCGGTCTTTTTCAGCTATTCGCGCGAAGATCAGGTTAAAGCCAAGGCGATAATCGAATTGATTGAAGCCGGCGGCTTTCCGGTCTGGTGGGACGGACTGATCAAGGGCGGGAGTCGATACGCACACATCACCGAGGAAGCGCTGGAAAAGGCGAACGCAGTTGTCGTACTTTGGTCAAAGGCTTCGGTCGCGTCGCATTGGGTGCATGATGAGGCGGCGCGCGGGCGAGACCGGAGGGTGCTGGTGCCGCTGTCGCTCGACGGCACGCCCCCGCCGCTTGGTTTTGGGCAGTTTCAGGCGATTGACCTTTCGCATTCCCATCTGAAGCTGAACGATATCGAAGTGCAGCGGATGCTGCAGGCAATCGAGGGGCTGCACGGAGCGCAGACGGCCGACATCATCCCGCGCCCTGTATCGCGTCAAATGGCCTTAAATCGTCGCAATGCCCTAATCGCGGGCGGTGCCATGGCCGCTATGGCAGGCGGCTTTGCAGCATGGCAAACGGGTATCCTTGCCGGGGGCAAGGCCAACGCCAACCGTGTCGCTATCCTACCCTTTAACAATGAGAGCGATGATACCGCCTTTGATTATCTGGCCGACGGCTTATCCACCGAGATACGATCCACATTATCGCAAAACGGCGCGCTGCAGGTCATAGGCCAAGTATCGTCCGAGACTTTTGTACGCGGCAAGCAGGATATTTTGTCATTTGCGAAGAAATTGCAGGCCGCGCTGCTGATCGATGGAGCTGTTCGTGTTGAAAAAGGCGTCATTCGCATAACGATCGATCTGATCGATGGAAAAACCGGAGTTAACCGGCCATCACGTACCTTTGAAAAGCCACTCGATGACGTTCTGGCAGTGCAGCGCGAAATTGCAGGAGCAATCGCCGCCGAATTGGCGACCGAGCTGGGAGGCGGAGGCGCCGCTGTCGGCGGAACTTCGAATGTCGTCGCCTACGACCATTATCTTCGGGGCAAGGATTTATATTCTCATGCCAGCAACGAGGCAGAAGAACGCGAAGCTGTCGTCCAGTTTGAGGCCGCAGTTGCAACAGATCCTCGGTTTGCAGCCGCGCATGCAGGGCGGGCGAGGGCACTGGCTTCAGTCGCCGGTCAATATGGCAGCGCGTCGGAAATAAAGAACTATTATGAGGCTGCTATCGCCTCGGCTCGGCGCGCAGTTGATCTGGCGCCACGACTTGCGGATGCGCATTCCGCGCTGGCACTCATACTGTTTCAAGGAGTACTCGACATAAAGGCAGCCCGCGCGCCTTTTGATTTATCCTATCGGCTGGGTGAGGGGGAAGCTCCGGTGCTGGCACGTTTTGCAGCCTATTGTGCAGCAACAGGACGGGATAGCGATGCCATGACAGCTATCAGCCGTTCGATCCTTCTCGATCCGCTCAACGCGCTCATCCGTCGCATTGCGGGGACGGTTCATTTTGCAGCGCGACGCTATCCAGAAGCAATACAGGCGGTTCGAGAAACCATCCGGCTCACCCCCGACCTGGCCGATACCCGATCGCACATCGGCATGGCGCTTCTCGCACAGAGCAAGAATCGGGAGGCGTTAGCCGAGTTTGAGACGGAAACGCATAAATGGTCGCGACTGGCCGGTGTCGCGATTGCCCAGCATCGGTTAGGGAATATTGCCGCATCCAAAACTGCATATGAAGAGCTCGTGAAGGATACCGAAACCGTCTCTTTGTACCAACAAGGCCAGATATTGGCCCAATGGGGGCAGTATGACGACGCGATCCAGACACTCGCAAAGGCACGCGTGCTCCGCGATGGCGGAATGACTGCTCTGGGATATGATCCGATGCTCGATCCGCTCCGCAATCAGCCCGACTTTATTCGGTTGCTTAAAGCCATAGGGTTCGGGTAACTTGTAACCCCAATTAACAGGGGAGAGAAACCATGCGTAAACTGATTATTGCCTCGGCCGCTTTGGCCACCAGCGTGATACTGGCAGCATGCCAGCCCGCAGCCGAAGAAGAAGCGGCTGCTCCTGAAGCGACTGAAGAAGCTGCTGCACCTGCTGATGCGGCCGCGGCACCAGCTGCTGATGCTGCCGCCGCGCCAGCTGCAGATGCGGCCAAGGAAGGTGAGGCTGCGGCTGACGATGCGGCTGCTGCCGCCCCCGCCGCTGCAGGGGAGCAGACCGGCGCGGTAAAGGTCGGTCCTAGCAATTAAGATGTTAAGGGGCGGTGTTAACGCACCGCCCCGCCTGTTTCCTGCCTGATCCATTGCATGAAACTGGGAACGTAGGTGAAGACGGTGGGTACGCCATCGGGCGCACAGGATTTACCTCCACCGCTGACAATCCCGACCAATGATCCTGATTTGGTGTCGATTAACGGTCCACCGCTGTCGTTGGTGCACGTCTTCCGCGCCGGAGAAGCTGCACAAACGACCCGGTAATCAATGGTTGCCGCGATACGCTTTTTGCAATTGGCCTCGGTTTCGATTGTCAATGGAACCCGCAACAGCAACGCGTTTGTCCGCCCTGCATTGCTGGTCTTCCCCCATCCGTAGGCCGATACTGCATCGCCAAACGCTATAGGTCGCCGACGATAGATATCGACAGTTTGAACTTGAGAAAGCGGCGGCATATTCTGCGGAGTCATCGCGATTTTGATCAACGCGATGTCGTTAGGCCGTAGGCCAGCTCCGGTTGTCGGGCGATCGGGAATTCGCACATCGATGATATCGTAGGTCCACCCCCCTGGCTTGGAGATATCCTCTTGGCCCAGCCGGATTCTATGACCCGAAGCGACCATCGATCGGCTGACACAATGCGCAGCGGTCAACACCCACTGGCGATGAATTAGCGCACCACCGCATACATGCTGGAGCGCCCATAAAGGTTCCTTTGCGCGATATTTGGCATATTCGGGCGCGTCATAGGGATAATAGATTTGTGCTTGCCAGGGCGCGTCGGCGTCATTGACACTGTGACCGCCGAACGAACCCCGCGTTGGTCTGTCTTCATCTGCCTCTTCGGCGGCATCGAAATATATGGGCTCAAGATCCGGTATGCCTGCTGGTTCCCGGATAACCGGTTCCTCGTCGCTTGCCTCTTCGGTTTCTTCTTCTTCCGCTTCGTCCAACTGCGGCAACCAGGGCTCTCCGGGTTCTTCGACCGAGTAATAATCGACGCCAACAGTGTCAGGTGTGGTTTGATCTTCAACCTGCTGGTCATCCTGGGCCTGCACACCCGCGCTTCCAATCAGACCAATCAGTATCAGGATCGCATTCCGGGTGGACATTCGCATTCCCTATCATGGCTGTCCGTAAGGCCGAAATAGGCGCGTAAATTGTAGTAAAGTCAAGGCGGCATCTCGGCGCCTTCAATGTGATCCCCAAGCAATCAAACAGGCACGGTTATGTGCTTGCCAGCAAAGACTGATTGCCAGTTTTCGATTTCATCAACAACGATGTCATCGATGGCATGCGCGAGCGCCGATACGCGACTAAAGGTGATTTCATTCTCCGGTGCGCTAAGCAGGATTCCGATACGCGTGGCAACATCTCGCAATTTTTCCGCTGTGATCTCCGAAATTGCGGCAAAACGTTCAAAGTCTCCGAAATAGTGCACGCCTGCGAAGGCGCCGCCCAGCGTAGGGAATAACACGCCCAGGAATGTGAAGGGCTTGGCGATTGCATGCGGTAAAGATTCAGGGAACAGGCCGCGCGCGGAGCCAAGTTCGACCATCAGGTACAACGCCACCGACACCACGGCGAACAGGAACAGCAATTCGGAAAAACGATCCAGATTGTGCTGCGCGCGTTCAAGCCTAGCGGCCTTTTGCCTATGATAGGCCATCTGGGGCGTAACATGCTGTTCAAGCATAAGCTGGAGCGTTTGTCGCAAGAACGGTGTCGAAACCTTCATTTCTGGCAGTCCGATGCTGCGCAAGGAATGCCGCGCAAACCACTCTGGCCAGTTGCCATCCGCACCTCTTGGCCAACGGCCTGTCGAGCGTGAAGCGCCTAGCAGCAGCAGGATTGGCGCGTGCCGGAAATATTCGGCGACGCGCCTTATTTCGAACCAGCGTTCATGCCAGCGCAGGCGTTTGCCCGTTACGAAAATACCGATGATTGCCGCTAGCAGCACGAATTCGAACGCGGCGAACCACCATTTCTGTTCGATGCTTGCAAAGGGCAGATATGCCATGCCGCCAATGATCGCGAATGCAGACAGGAAGAAGCTGGCGACCATGCTGCCGCGATAGGCATCGGAAAGCCATGTCGAAACACCATCCGCCCAGGCAAAAGGCCGAAGCACGTCGCTTCCGATGCGGGTCGATATACGTGGGTCGCTGTCAGGGAGCGCGGTGGCAGCGCGGACCATAGCGCCGCCGCTGCCTTCGATGATGCGATCAGGATGTTCGTATCGCTGGGTCAGGCTTTTGAAGCGGTCACCCCCACTGTTTCCGAAAAGGTTTTCGATCAATCTGTAGGCATGGAGCAATCTATTGCTTTTGGCTCGCCACTTTTCCAGCTCGAATACGGTTTGCCATCTGTCGCCTATGGGAAGAATCGCTGCTTTAATAACGGCTGCAATCTCCGCCTCGTCTCTTAACTGTGGCTCCGGCTCGGCCAAGCATGCCATCTGCTCCTTGGCTTGCAATAGCCGCCAGCCTTGCGGATTGCGTGCGTCGATCCAGATGACGGGCACACCCTGATCAAGCGCGGCCTCTATCGTATGTCGTGTTCCACCGATCGCTCCGTGGGTTTCGCCATCCCATATGCCGATGACAATATCCGATTGTTCGATCATTACCCCGGCGGCTGTCGCAGCTCGGTCCGAACATAACGAAAAAAAGGCTTGTTCGGCGGCGCGATCGTCGGGTGCCGCGAGATGTGCTGCGAAAAGCGAGGCGGCCTTGTCATCCTGCTCAGCAAGTTCAAAAACGCTGACCCGATAGTCGGCCGAGCGGATTTCGGCTGCGCGGGCTGCGGTTTCGGGCATCGCCGGATTGTGACCGGCGAGTAGCGATTGCATATCTTCAAGGTTGTTTGGCTGCGCATTGATAGCCAGATTGAGCGGTCGTCCAAAGGGAAGGGGTGCAATGACAGGCCATTTCATCTGGTTAGCGATTTTCACCGCCATCAGGTCGGCACCATATGCGAGCAACGAATATAGCCTCAATACCGCTGCTTCGCCCTCTGGCGTGAATTCGCTGGCCAATCGGCCGAGCAGCGCCATCAGTTCGGCAAGGCTATCCGCAATGGCGGCGCTATTGGCAGCAAAAATAGGATGATGGCTCCGGTGCCCCGTTATGCCGATCGCAAGCGATATCTCGGGCAAGGCCAGTCCCATATTGCCGAGCTCGTCCTTTTGCATGCGGCCTGCCAGTCTCTCCTGTGTGCGTGCAATGCCTATAGGCGGGGTGGGCAATGCACAAGCTCCAAACGCGACTCGCCTTTGGAGATTGTCGGCTCAATGAAAATCGCGCGACTTGGGCAATATCCGCACATTACGCGGGTGTCCGGCACTGCGCCCCGGTGCACGCGGCCCGGGCGCGCGGGGTTGCTGCGGCCGGGCAACCTCGTCTGCACGCGTAAGTTGCGGATCGGCGCGGTGACTTTCGGAGAGATGGTCTAGCCGCTCGGTGCAGTCGATAATGCGGCTTGCCATCAGGTGAACGACGCCTTCCTTGCTACGCTGGATTTCCCCCTCGATCCGCATCAGCCGCGACGCCATCACCGCACGCCGCTGCTTCTCCATGTCGCGCGCCCAGAGCAGCGCGTTGACCACGCCGGTCTCGTCCTCGATCGTGATGAACACGGCATTGCCCTTGCCCGGCCGCTGGCGGATGAGGACGATGCCCGCGCACGCCACCCGCCGACCATCGGGCGCGGCATTGGTATCGGCGCAGCTTAGCACAGCTTCGCGGGTGAAACGTTCCCGCAGGAACTGCATCGGATGCGCCTTCAGCGACAGCCGCAGCATCTGGTAATCGGCGACCACTTCCTCCGACAGCGGCATTATGGGCAGCTGCGCATCGGGCTCCGCACCCAGTTCCGCCGCATCGGCAAAGGCAAAGAGCGGCAGCTGGTCGGATGGGGTCCGCCGCGCCTCCCACAGCGCATCGCGCCGACCCTTGCCTAATGAACCAAAGGCATCGGCATCGGCAAGCTTGCGCAAGGCGGCAGGGGGTAGTGCAGCACGGCGGGCCAGATCCTCGATCGAGGTGAAGGGGCCGGATGCACGCGCAGCTTCGATGGCCTCCCCCCATGCCTGGCGGAAACCATCGATCTGGCGAAAACCGAGACGCAGAGCCAGCTTTTCGCCTGCCGTCCACTCCACCCCATTATCCCAACCGCTCGCACCCACATCGACCGGACGCACCTCCACCTCATGTTCCTGCGCATCACGCACCAGTTGCGCGGGAGCGTAAAAGCCCATCGGTTGCGAATTGAGCAGTGCGCAGGTGAACACCGCCGGATGGTGGCATTTGAGCCAGCTCGACACATAGGCAAGCCAGCCAAAGGCCTGCGCATGGCTTTCGGGGAAGCCATATTCGCCAAAGCCCTTGATCTGGCCAAAGCAGCGTTCGGCAAAGTCGCGGGTGTAGCCGCGCGCGACCATGCCATCGACCAGCATCTCCTCATAACGGTGCATCGTGCCGACATTGCGAAAGGTCGCCATCGCCCGCCTGAGGCCGTCGGCCTGCGCCGGGGTGAAATTGGCGGCGACAATGGCAAGCTTCATCGCCTGTTCCTGGAACAACGGCACACCCAGTGTCTTTTCGAGGACGTCGCGCAGTTCATCGGGATCGTGCGGCGGCGCGGGCGAGGGATAGTCGACCGCTTCCTCTTTATTGCGGCGGCGCAGATAGGGATGCACCATTCCGCCCTGGATCGGCCCCGGCCGCACGATCGCGACCTGGATGACAAGGTCGTAAAGGCAGGCGGGCTTCATCCGCGGCAGCATGTTGATCTGCGCACGGCTTTCGACCTGGAATGTCCCGATGCTGTCGCCCTTTTGCAGCATGCGGTAAACCTCGGGGCATTCGGTGGGGATATTGGAGAGATCTAAGCCCCTCCCCTTCAGGGGAGGGGTTGGGGTGGGGCGTCTCAGTCCGACGTTGCGGTTACGGATAGGCCCCACCCCCGACCCCTCCCCTGAAGGGGAGGGGAGAAGAGGCCCGTTCAAAATATCAAATGCCTTCCGGATGCAGGTCAGCATCCCGAGCGCGAGCACATCGACCTTCATCAGCCCCAGTGCGTCGATATCGTCCTTGTCCCATTCGATGAAGGTGCGGTCGGGCATTGCCGCATTGTGGATCGGCACCAGCTCATCCAGCCGCCCTTCGGTGAGCACGAAACCGCCGACATGCTGCGAGAGGTGCCGGGGGAATTCGAGCAACTGGTCGACCAGATTTTTCAGTCGCGCGATTTCCGGATTGGCAGGATCGAAACCCGCCTCGGTCACCCGCGCCTCGGGTGCATTGCCGCCCCAGCTGCCCCAGATGGTGCTCGCGAGCCGCGCGGTCACATCCTCGGTCAGCCCCAGCGCCTTGCCCACCTCGCGGATCGTGCTGCGCGGGCGGTAGTGGATCACCGTCGCTGCGATCCCCGCCCGCTCACGGCCATAGCGCGCATAGATATATTGCATCACCTCCTCGCGCCGCTCATGCTCGAAATCGACATCGATATCGGGTGGTTCGTTGCGCTCTTCCGAGAGGAAGCGGCTGAAAAGCAGCTTGTTCGCCACCGGGTCAACCGGCGTGACGCCGAGCAGGTAGCAGACCACCGAATTGGCGGCACTGCCCCGCCCCTGGCACAGGATCGGTGGATCGAGGCTGCGCGCATGGCGGACAATGTCGTGCACGGTGAGGAAGTAATAGGCATAGCCCTTGGCGCGGATCAGGCGGAATTCGTCGTCGATGGTCTTGCGCCAGATGGCAGGCACGCCTTCGGGAAAGCGCTGCTTTGCGGCCTCCATCACCATATGTTCGAGCCAATCCTGCGGTTCCCAGCCGGGTGGGACTGGCTCGTGCGGATATTCATATTTGAGATCGTCGAGCGTGAAGGCGATGCGCGACAGCAGATCCTGCGTCGCTGCAATCGCTTGCGGGTAGTGGCGAAACAGCCGCGCCATTTCCTCGGGCGGCTTCAGGTGTCGCTCGGCATTGGCGAGGAGCCGCCTGCCTGCACTCTGGATGGTCGTGCCTTCGCGGATGCAGGTAACGATATCGTGCAGCGCGCGTGCCTCGGGCGTCGCATAGAGCGCATCATTGGTGGCAAGCAGCGGGATGCCGGTGGTGGTGCTTAACTTTGCCAGTTCGGCAAGCTTGCGAGCGTCGGCCCCACCACGCGGCATCGTTGCGCCGAGCCAGAGATGGTCTTGGAAAGCAGCCTTGAGGTGGCCAAGAAGTTCCCTTTCCCCACCCAGTGCGATCAGAAGTAGGTCGTCGCCATGTTCGAGCAGGTCCGCCAAATAGAGGATGCAATCGCCCTTCACCGCGCGCCGGTTGCCAAGCGTGAGCAGCCGGGTGAGCCGCCCCCAGCCAAAGCGGGTCATCGGATAGGCGACGATATCCGGCGTGGTGTCTGCAAAGACCAACCGCGCCCCGACGACTAGCCGGAAATCGGGCATCTGCGCACGCACCTCGCGCCAGGCGACGTGCGCGCGGACGACGCCGGCGACGCTATTGCGATCCGCAATACCGATGCCATTCATCCCCAGCAGTGCCGCACGCCACACCATGTCGGCAGGGTGCGATGCCCCGCGCAGGAAGCTGTAATTGGTCGCGGCGACCAGCTCGGCGAAGCTCATGCGAACAGGCCGTGCAAATACCATGTTGGCTGCGCCTTTTCCTCATACAGGCCGTGGCGGAAAATCCAGTAGCGGCGGCCGCGCACATCCTCGACGCGGTAATAGTCGCGGGTCAGTTCTCCCCTCCCGCTTGCGGGAGGGGTCGGGGGAGGGCCCGAGACGGGCGCAACTTTTGACAGGCCCTCCCCTAACCCCTCCCGCAAGCGGGAGGGGGATTTAGGCAGCCGCCACCATTCCCCCGCGATCCGCTCGGGCCCTTCATAGAGCCGCACCTCATGCAATGTGCGTTTCCAGCGGAAACGGTGCGGCGGCCCGTCGGGGACCTCGGCCAGCACCTCGACCGGTTGTGGGGGATCGAAGAGGAAGAGCGGGCGCAGCGGCGGCTCACCCGCGCGCGGGGTGGGCCAGCGCATGGGCGCCGGGCAGTGGATGGCGGGCAGTGCGAGCTGGGCCTGTTCGGGAATATGGCTGTCATTGGGCACCAGCCGCCGGATGCTGCCGGGGCCAAGCCGCGTGCTCAGCCGGTCGACCAGTTCGGCAAGGCGACCATTGGCCTTCTCCGCCCCGTCAAGCGCGGCTTGGGTTGCAGCCAGTGGTTCCGCCAGCGGGATGTGGAGCAGCAGCCGGTCATAGCCAAAGCCCGGATCGAGCGGGTCAGCAAGGGAGGCGATCCGTTCATCGAACAGCCGCAGCACCAGCGCGGCATCGCGCGTCGGCGCGCCGGTTTCGATTTCGAGCCGCCGCTTCGCGCCATCGCTGCGATCGAGCGTCAGGCGAAAACGCCGACCGCCCAACCCGCGCTCCTCGAGCACGCGCGCGCCCTCCGCCAGCAATTCAGCAAAAGCCGCCGCCACCGCGCGCTCATGCGCAACTGGTTCGGCAAAGCGGCGTTCAAAGCGCAAGGGGGCCTGGTGGTGCAGCGGCGTGTCGGGGCAATGCTCTTCGCCCAATAACCGTTCAAGCGCGCGCACCGCCTCTATCCCGAAACGAGCCGCGAGCGCCGCGCTGGGGCGCGCCGCCACTGCACCGACGCTTTTCAGCCCCGCACGCACCAGCCCCAGTGTCGCTTCTTCATTGAGCCCGAGGGCTGCCACCGGCAAGCCGTGAATGGCCTTGCCTTCGTCCACCACCGGCAGCCGCGCATGGCGGGCAAGCGCCAGTGCCGCCTCTGCCGTGCCGCCGCAGGCAAGGAGCGCCGTCATCCCGCGCTGTTCGACATGCCCCGCGACCGCCTCGACGAGCGCCGCCTCACCGCCAAAAAGATGCTCGCACCCTGTGATGTCGATGGTGATGGCATCGGGAAGGCAAGGCACGATATGCGGCGAGAAGCGGGTGCACGAACGCGCGAGCAGATCGAGCCAGTGCCGGTCCGCCGCCGCGTCGGCCTCGACCGCGATCAGGCCGGGGACGCGCACCCGCGCATCGGCAAGCGCCATTCCCGGTGCCAGTCCAAGCCTTTGCGCAGCCGCATCCACCGCCGCCAGCCGCAGCGCATTTTTCTGCTTGGCGACAAAGGCCAGTGCCGCGTCAGGCGGCGCGCTGGCCGAAAGGCACCGGTCCGGCTCCTGCTGCCGCAGGCGATCCGCGGCGAGGTACGGAAACCAGATCGCCAGATGCCGCTTCGGTGAAGATGCGTCGGTCACGGTTCCACTCCAATTGCCAGCTGAGCCCCGATGGCCCCGAACGCTGGCGCAACAATTCGATCGCGAAAACAGGCGCACCCGGAGCGTTGGCGGGAAGCGCGCGCGATGGCGCCGCCGCCACCCGCCAGCGCGTTTCGGCGGCGCTCGGCACCGGCTCCGCCCCGCTGCGCAGCAGGAAAAGAGCGGTGCCCGACTTTTCGGCGGCGAGCGCCAAACGGCGGCTGGCGGTCAGATCGAGTTCCGCCATCCTTCCGGGAACCTCGGCAATCACCGCGCCCAGCGCGTTGCTGCGCAGTGCATCGACCGCAGCGCGCAGTAATGCCTTGGCATCGTCGGTCAGCAGGAAAAGGCAGTTGCCGGGTGTGCCGCCCAATGCTGCCCAGCCTTCGCCCTGAATGATCCTGCCCACACATTTTGTGCGCAGCCAGATTGGCGGTTTGGTTTCGGTTGCCATTCCAGCCGCAATAATGGCGCCAAAACCCGTCGCCCCGGCCAGATCATCCGTTTCTGCGGCGTAGATTTCATGCAACCGCCCATGGGCAAAACCACCTGACAACACGGCGTCGAGCGTTTCCACGCCAGTTGCATGGCGCGGAACGGCGGTGGGAGGCTTCAGGCCGAATTGATGGGCAGCAAGCATGGATGCGAATCGGACAAATGTTCCTAATATGTTCCATTATGTACGCAATCCTTGCCGCGTCAAGCATCCGCTTTCTGAAAGGTCAGGCGCGTCGGATTTCGGGCAGCAGCAGGTGTAGCCAGCCCAATGCCAGCAGATAGGAGACAGCTGCAAACAGGAACAGGGGCGTAAAGCCCAGCCCGGCGGTCAAGACCGCGCCTGTTATGGGCTGGATCAGTGCGCCGCCGATATTGCCCATAAACGCACCAAAGGCGGTTACCCGGCCCACCTTGGCACGCGGTACGACGTCGGTAATGGTCGAGAAGATCGACAGCGAAAAGCCCTGATGACCCGCCATCACCACGCCCATCATGATTGCGACAGGCCAGAAACTGTTGAGTTGCAGCACGAAGGGCAGAGGGGTGACGATCAGTGCGGAGACCAGCATTACCGTCTTGCGCACCCGGTTGACACTCCAGCCGCTTTCGAGCAGCCGGGTCGATATCCAGCCGGCAAACAACGCGCCCACGCCTGAACCGAGAAAGGCGATCGCTAGCGGCACAGCCAGTTCTTCGGTCGAGAGGTTGAAGGTCTTCCGATAGAAATCGGCGAGCCAGAATCCCATCAGCCACCAGGTTGAATCGGAAATCGCCTTGGCGACCACGATCGCCCAGGTGCGACGTTCCTTGAGGATCGGGCCATAGGGTGCGCCATCATCCGAAAAGTCGTGCTGGCTGTCTTCTGCGCCGTCGTCGAAGCGGATGCCACGCGCGAACCAGAGCCACAACGCCAGCGTTACAAATCCCGCCACCCCGCCGAAAACCAGCGCCCCGCGCCAGCCCATTTCGGCCGCAAGGACCGGGATGAAAAAGGGCATGCCAATGGTGCCAATTCCCGCAATCGCGGTACCCACCCCAAAGGCCAAGCTGCGCTTGTCGGGCGGGAACAGGGTGGCCACGGTCTTGATGGTCAGCGGCGTCTGCACCGCCTCGGTTGCGCCAAGGCCGATGCGTGCGCCGACAACATGCCAGGCCGCAACCGCCCAGCCATGCGCCACCGCGGCAAGGCTCCAGGTGGTTACGCCGGCAATCATCGAGCGCCAGACCCCAAGCTTGTCCACGAGCCAGCCAGTGAAGAGGAAGGAAAATGCCGCGGCCATTTGGGTGACAAAGGCAAGATTGCCGAAATCCTCGTCCGTCCAGTCAAAGTCGGCGGACATATCGGGTTTCAGGATGGCGATGATCGGTCGGTCCATCGCATTGAAAATACCGGCGACGCACAGAAGGCCGAAAAGCGTCCAGCGCAATTGTGGTGTGATGACTTTCATCTGCCTTCCATCCCCTGGAAAAACAAGGGCCGGGAAGCTGTGCTCCCCGGCCCCATGATATTGGTATCAACGCATCAGAAGTTCACACGGAATGATGCGCCCATATAGCGATCGGCATCGCGCGGGATATGCAGGCGCTGTCCAGCGCTGGTGTTGAGCAGTACATAGCTTTCGTCGGTGATGTTACGCATGAAGAATGTCACGCGGTAATTGTCATCGGCGTCCGAATAGGCAACGCTGGCATTCCAGAGGCCGTAGCCATCAATTGGGCCGCTTTCGCCAAGGTCGGAGAACTGCTTTCCGGTATGGCTGTAGTTGGTGCGCACATAGACCTTGGCGTCCGCTCCAAACAGGCTGAACGGAGTTTGATACTCCGCTCCAATATTCCAGCTCCATTTCGGTGCCAGCGGCAGACGCGTCCCGTTGCGCGCATCGGGCGCGTTGGTAAGCGGGTTCGGGTTGAACCGGCGTACCTTTGCATCGGCATAGGCGACATTGGCAAACAGATCGAGACCTTCGGCCGGGTTAGCAAGCAGATCGAGTTCGAAACCTTCGGTGCGGACCGTGCCGGCATTGGTGAGATTGGTGACCACGGCGCCATTGAGAAGAACGAAATTGTTCGCTTGGAAACCATCGTAGGTCGCTTGGAACAGCGAGCCGTTCAGCTGGATCCGCTTGTCAGCAAACTGGCTCTTGAAGCCCAGTTCGTAGGAATCCGAAGTTTCTTCGTCGATCGGCACCGCATTGGTGGGCGCTGTGTGATTGAAGAAGACGTTGAATGCCGGACCCTTATAGCCACGGGTAAAGCTGCTGTAGAGCAACAGATCTTCAGTCGGCTTGGCGGTTAGCACGGCCTTGCCAGAGAAATTGCTGTTGCTTGACGAACCTGTCGACAACACGGTTCCATTGCCACCACCAGCAATCGTACCGCCAGCTGGCAGTCCGGAAATGCCCGGCCCGGTTGCAGGAAGACCCGTTATCAGGTTGCGTCCAGCAAGGCGACGGTGGGTGAAGTCGATCGAGTCGTGGGTCCAGCGCAGACCGACGGTCAGCCCGATCCAGTCGTTGAAATCATAAGTAGCCTGCCCGAACAGCGCATAGTTTTCGATGTCGACCAGGCTGTTCGATGTCGCGGTCGGAAACAGTGTGTTTACGGTGTCGTTCAGGTTACATGGGCGGCCGCCAGTACGCGGATCAACAGGCAATGTTGAAGAGGCGCAACTTACGACCTGACGGGTAAAATCCTGCGTGTTTTCCGAACGCCAGTAAAAACCGCCAATTTGATATTTGAACGCCTTATCCTGCGAAGAGGCGAGACGGAGTTCGAGTGATTGCTGGTCGGTTTCGACAAAGCCGTCATCGTGCAGCTCGGGTGTGCCCACGATGGCGCGCGGCAGGAAATCACCTTCGCGCAGTTCGCGGTTCCGCCAACTACGATAGCCGTAAATCGCGCTCAGCGTATGATCGGAAAACACATCGAAATCACCGTTTACGGTCAAACCCCATTGGCGATCTAGCGATTTGGTAACCAGATTGTGGTTCACATAACGCTGGTTTTCGCCTTGCGAAATGCCGAGCGGCAAGTTGAGTTCGCGGTCGAGCACGGCACCGCGCGACACGCCGGTGACTTCGCCGCAGCAATCATCATCAGCTTCGTAATAGTCGGCAATAATCTTGACCCGCGCTGGACCATTGTCAAAATCAAGAAGCCCGCGGAAGCCGGCGCGCTTGTAACCGTTGATCTTCTCATCGCGCGCGTTGTTGGTCGAAACATTGGTGATGTTACCGGCATAGCTGCCGAAGAAGGCATTGACCCGGAAGCTCAAATCCTCGGCAATGGGGCCAGCCATAGTGCCGCGGACACGCACTTCACGGCCTTCCGCATATTCAAACGAAGCCGAGCCCCCAAATGTGTCTTCGCCACCCTTAGAAACGATATTGATCAGGCCTGCGGATGCGTTCTTACCGAACAGCGTTCCTTGCGGACCGCGCAGCACTTCGAGTCGCTCGATCTCGACCAGGTCGGCAAATGCCTGACCCGAACGGCTTAACACCACGCCATCGACGACCGTCGAAACACTCGGTTCAGCCGCAATTGAAAAGGAAATCGTACCGACACCGCGGAGTACGACTGCCGAATTGGCATTGGTTGTACCCTTGCGGAAGGTAACCGACGGGACCAGCTGACCAAGGTCTTCAAGGCTGTTTGTACCACTGTCGGTCAGCGTATCTCCGGATACTGCCGTGATGGCTATTGGCACATCCTGCACATTTTCTTCAACTTTTTGCGCGGTGACCACGATCTCTTCGACCTGCGCCATTGCTGGAGTTGCAGTGCCAAGAGTGATGATGGCAGCACCGGCTAATGTCAGTGCGCTGGTCGACTTCAGATGTGATTTCATAATTTCCTCCTGCACGTCTTTTCTTAGTTTATGTGGATCAAAATCCCAATTCACTCATCTCTACCACGCGCTTTTCGCGGGCGCTGATTTCGGCGGCGGTCCCGATGGCAACCGCCATCAGTCCGTCGTGTGCGGTGACCTCTACCGGCCCTTCGCCGCGGATGGCAGCCAAGAATTTCTGGTGCTCATAATAGGTGGAGCCATGGTGGTGGCCCGCCGCGAGCACCGCTTCATCGACGGCGACATGACTCCGTTTGACCGCCTTGGGCTGCATGAAGCCGGTGCGCGGCGAGTAGACCAGATTGCCCTCGGGAATCAGGCAGTCGAGCCGCGCCTTGTCGCCCACGGCGGTGATTTCTTCCTGATTTTCAGCGCCCTCGGCGAACATTGACAGGTCGAGCATAGCGCGAACGCCATTAGCGAAATCGACTGTGGTATAGCTGTTGTCTATGATGTCGGGGCGGCGCCCGTCGTAACGCTCGTCGAGATGGTTTACGTCCATTGCACCAGAGCAATAGACACGGACCGGTTCGGATTGTGTAATCAGCCGCATAAGGTCAAAGAAATGGCAGCATTTTTCGACCATTGTGCCGCCCGTGTTCTCGGCGAAACGGTTCCAGTCGCCAACCTTTGGCAGGAATGGGAAGCGATGTTCGCGGATCGAGAGCATGCGCAGGGTGCCGATGCGGCCGCCATGTACTTGCGCGATAAATTCGGCAGCAGGTGGCATGTAGCGATATTCCATCGCGGTCCAGAAAATGCCCGGCGTGTCCGCCGCGCGCTGCACGATCCAGCGCGCGTCGTCGATCTTCGTTGCTACCGGCTTTTCGCACAATATGTGCAGGCCAGCATCAAATAGCGGCTCAAGCACGTCGCGATGGGTGAAATTGGGGCTGGCGACGATCACTGCGTCGCACAGGCCCGATGCGGCGAGCGCGGCGGAATCGGTGAAGGATTGAACCCCATCGGCCCGCTCACCCAACGCGTCCTTGGCCCATTCCAGCGAGGATTCGGTGGGATCGGCAAGCGCAGTCAGCACTGCGCCCGGCGTAATCGCCAGGTTCTGGATATGCTCGATTCCCATCATCCCGGTGCCTACCAGGCCATAACGAACCGCTTCTACCAATGCTCCTCCCCCGTATGACAACGGTGTCTATGACAGCCTTGTCACAAAATCCTTGCGACTTGGCAAGAGGGCAGAAACGCCCCTTGCAGATTTTTGTGCGACTGTTACCCAAATGCCATGCGCGTGACGATCAAGGATGTCTCCCGGCTGGCGGGTGTTTCGATCAAGACAGTGTCGCGCGTCCTCAACAAGGAAAAATATGTTCGCGAGGAAACCCGCCGCAAGGTGGAAGAGGCGGTCTCTGCGTTGAACTTCAGCCCCAGTCTTGCGGCGCGCACGCTGGCGGGATCGCGCTCGTTCCAGATCGCGCTGATCTATGACAATCACAGCCCTTATTACATCCATGCCGTGCAGGAAGGGGTGTGGAATCGCTGTCGCGAGGAGGGGGTCAGGATGCTGGCGCAGCCGGTCGATATCGACTCCCCCGATCTGGCACAGGAAATCGGCGGCCTGATCGATGAGACCCATGTCGACGGAGTCATTTTGTCCTCTCCAGTGACCGATGCACCCGCTGCGCTGAGCGAGCTCGAGCGGCGCGGTATTCGCTTTGTCCGCATCTCGCCGGGTACCAATCATGCGCTGACAAGCTCGGTTTTCATGGATGATGCGCAGGCTGCGGATGATATGACTACCTTCCTGATCAATCAGGGACACCGCCGGATCGGCTTCGTCGTCGGGCACCAGAATCATATGGCGAGCGACCAGCGCCACTTCGGCTACAGGCGGGCGCTCGATCGAGCAGGGATCGCCTATGAACCGCAATTGGTACGCCCCGGCGCATTCGATTTCGAAAGCGGGATGGAAGCGGCAAAGGTGCTCCTGCAGCTTTCCGACAAACCCACTGCGATATTCGCGAGCAACGACGACATGGCGGCAGGTGTATTGTCTTATGCCCACCGGATCGGACTTGATGTCCCAAGCGACATTTCGGTTGCCGGCTTTGACGATACGCCCTTGGCGCAGCTCGTCTGGCCGCCGCTGACGACCATTCGCCAGCCGGTTCGCGAGCTCGCTTATGCCGCTACCGATCGGTTGTTTGCCGAAGACAATGGTGTGGTGCACCAGCGGCTCCAGCACGACCTGATCGAACGCGGCTCGACTGCCCCGCTTCCAAAAATCTGACAAAAGCAGCCTTGACGCGGCGAGGGAATCGGGTCCAATAAGACACCGTTGTCATAAGGGGAGACTTGACGTCCGATGAGTGCTAACCAGACCTTGCCAAGCCCGCCGAAAATGCGGCTTTTGGGGAAAAGCGGTATCGAAGTCAGCGGCCTGGCATGGGGCATGTGGCGCTTCGCAGGACGGGATATTGATGCCGCGACCGAACTGGTCAATGCAGCGTTTGACGCCGGAATCACCTTTTTCGACACCGCCGACATTTATGGTTTCGTGTCTCCCGGTGTTGGCTTTGGCGATGCCGAAGAGCTTTTGGGACAGGTTTTCGCAAAGAATCCGGGAATGCGCGACCGAATGGTGCTCGCCACCAAGGGCGGCATCATGCCGCCCATTCCCTATGATTCGAGCGCGACCTATTTGGCGTCGGCGATCGACGCCAGCCTGCGGCGCCTGCAGACCGATCGCATCGATCTTTGGCAAATCCACCGCCCCGATGTCCTCACCCATCCGCAGGAAATTGCCCGCACGGTCGAGGATGCCGTGCAATCGGGGAAGGTACGGGCGTTCGGCGTTTCGAACTACACCCAGGCGCAGATTTCGACGCTCGCCCAATTTTTGAACCAACCCGTCGTTTCCAGCCAGCCCGAACTGTCACCGGTACGGATTGACTGTGTCGAAAATGGAGAACTCGATCAGGCCATGGCCATGGACATGGCGGTTCTCGCCTGGTCGCCGCTGGGTGGTGGGCGGATTGCCGATCCGCAGACCGAACGCGAACGTGCGGTGGCGGCTGCCCTGTCGGGGGTTGCTGCAGCTCATGGGGTGTCGCGCACAGCTGCTGCCTATAGCTGGATCATGGCGCATCCCGCGCGTCCGATCCCTATTGTTGGCTCGCAAAATCCGGCGCGCATCGCCGAGGCGGCAGATGCCTACAAGATCCAATGGACCCGCGCCGATTGGTACGCGGTGCTGGTCGCAGCAAGGGGAGTGCCCTTACCGTGAGTGGCAAGCTTGAAATCAGCTGGTTTTCCGCACTGTGCGACGATGATTATGAATTTCTAGGGCGCCCCGATCCGGCGCTTGCATCAAGCTGGGAGCATTGCCGCAACATTGTGCTGCGCGCCGAAGAGGGCGGTTTCGACAATATCCTGTTGCCTTCGGGTTATGCCCTTGGCCTGGATACGACCGCTTTTGCCAGCGCCATCGCTACGCTGACCAAGCGGATCAAATTGCTGATGGCCGTTCGCATCGGCGAATGCTGGCCGCCGCAACTCGCGCGGCAGATCGCAACGATTGACCAGATCGCTGGTGGTCGCCTCAACGTCAATATCATCTCGTCCGACATGCCCGGCGAAAAGATGGATTCAGAGCCCCGCTACCGCCGCACGGTCGAGGCGATGCATATCCTCAAGACGCTGCTCAATGGCGAGCATCTCGACCATAAGGGCGAGCATTACCAATTCGATATCGATCCGCCCCGGATGAAGACCGCCAACGGCAAATGCCCGCCACTCTACTTTGGTGGCCTTTCCCCTGCCGCGCGCGATGCCGCTGCAGAGGGGTGCGATGTCTATTTGATGTGGCCCGAAACATTGCAGGGCGCGAAAGATCTTATCGCGGATATGGACCAGCGGGCTGCAAAATTCGGTCGCAAACTCAAATATGGGTTCCGCGTCCATGTCGTCGTTCGCGAGACCGAGGCCGAGGCGCGCGCCTATGCCGACCGGCTTCTGTCGAAACTCGATGCCGATACCGGAGATGCCATCCGCAACAAGTCGCTCGACGCGCAGACCTTTGGTGTCGCACGCCAGGCCGAGCTTCGTCAGCAAGCCGCCGCCAATGAGGGCTATATCGAGGACAATCTATGGACCGGTATCGGCCGGGCCCGGTCCGGGTGCGGCGCGGCGATCGTTGGCGATCCCGATCAGGTGCTTGCCAAAATCCGGGCCTATCAGGCGCTGGGCATCGATGCATTCATCCTGTCGGGCTATCCGCACATGAACGAATGCGACATGTTCGCACGCTATGTGCTGCCGCAACTCGATCATGGACCGCTGACAGTGGGTTAGAGGCCCTAACGCCCGACTTTTTGTAGCGCGGTTCCATGCATTTTTAGCCAGCGGTCTGCTGCCCTGCGGTCACCTTCAAAGATTTCGTCAAACCATGCGTAGAAGGCCGGGCTGTGGTCCATATGCCGCATATGTGCAACCTCATGCGCAATCACTGAACGGCGAACAAAGGCCGGGGCCATGATGAGCCGCCAGCTCAACGATATGGTGCCGCGTGATGAGCAGCTGCCCCAGCGGCTTCGGGGATCACCCAATGACAGACGTGGCGGAGCTTCTCCGGCAGCCTGGCAATATTCGGCAATTTCTGCGGTCATGGCTGTGCGCGCCTGCTCTTTCAGCCATCGCAAAACCCTGCCAGCAACCATATCCTCCGGTCCGCCGACCCGCAAAGAGGGCTCGTCAGGACCTTCCAGCCGTTGAACACGTCGTGGTGCCGTTTCGCTCCATTCGATGCGGTGCGCCACTCCTTCAAACGCAATGGCAATTCCCGCCTTTATCGGACTCGCGGCAGGGGCGCTTTCCAGCCTTGCAGCAATCCACTCCCGCTTTTGGGCAACAAAGGACAAAGCCGCTTGGGTAGGCGCATAAGGAGGCATCGTGATGCGTATTTCGCGCTTTATGGCGTCGGCGCGCATAGAGATGCGCTTAGCCTGGGAAGAACGCCTTATGCGAACTGGAACCTTTTCGCCTTCTATGTCGACGACCGGGTCCCCCGCCTTCGGATCAGAGAGGCTGCTCGACAATATGGTTTTCAAGCGGTCCAGCATGGAGTTCGGATATTGCCCGACCTTTGACCGATATACCAGCACGATGCACTGCATCCCGATCTCCGCAGCGCAAATAATGCCATTCCGGTAGCTGCTCGCCATTTGCACGCAAGACATAGGCGCACGTCGATGGCAACCAGGGATAGTCGTCGATCGTACGTCGAGTCAGCCGGATACAGTCTGGAACATGCATCCGGCGATGGCGGTAATCAGCGCATTGACAGCTTTTCAGGTCGAGTAGCTTGCAGGCTACATTGGTTGGATAGATGCGTCCGGTATCCTCGTCTTCCACCTTGTGCAGACAACATTTTCCGCATCCGTCACACAACGCTTCCCACTGTTCTCGCGTCAGAGCTTCGATCGGTTGCTCCCAGAATGGACGATCCGCCAAATCAGCGCACCCATGTCGCCAGGTCGGCAGCAACCAGTTTGGCGTCACCTTCATTGGCTTCGCTATCCGGCCGGTCTGCCGGCAGAAGGGCAAGCGGTTTACCATCAGGCCCCATCAGATAGGGGGTCTGGCTGTGGCTCATAAGATAGGCTTCCGGGCTCGATCCTTCGACTTTTTCGAAATGCACTGCGAAGGCTTGCGCTGCCTCAGTAATCTGGGTTTCGCTGCCGGTCAGGCCGATCAATCGGGGATGAAATGCCGACACAAACTGCTTGAGAATCCCGGGTGTGTCGCGCTTGGGATCGACGGTAATGAAGATGGGTTGCACTTTGTCCGCAAGATCCGGATGGGTCTTTTCAAATTGCTTGAGGCCGGCCATCAGATTCTGCATGTCCGGTGTGCAGATGTCAGGGCAATTGGTATATCCGAAATAGACGATGCGATATTTTCCGTCGAATTCGGCATAACTCCGCGGTTTTCCGTCCTGATCGGTCAATGTGAATGCACCACCGATCTTTGCTCCGGCAAGCGGCGCTTGGGAAAGGGGAGGCTGCGAATTTTCCTGGCCGCAGCCAGCCAAAGCGAGCGCGACGATGAGAGTTGGGACAATTTTGTTCATGGCAGCGCCAGCCTTGGTCTGTTAAGGGCCCGATTTCAAGATTGGATAGTCGAATCGGGACTGGGGCAATGCGTATCATCCGTACAAAATCACGCAGATTAGTTTTGGCGTGCGTCGCGACGTTGCTGATGGTGCAACCCGCGGCAGCGCAATTTTCGGACAGTTATAATTTCCTGAAGGCTGTTGAGGACCGCGACGGGACCGAAGCAGAGAAGTTCTTGAATGAACCTGGTTCGGTTATCATCAATACCAAACGCGATGGAACCGGCGAGACAGCGCTGCACATTGTGGTCGCCCGCAGAGATGACACATGGCTTGGTTATCTTTTGCAAAAAGGGGCCAATCCCAACCTCGCGGATCGTAGAGGTGTCACACCATTGATGCTTGCCACGCAACTCGGCTTTATCGATGGTGTTCAGCGATTGATCCGGCACAAGGCAGCGGTCGACGCGACCAATCGGAGCGGTGAAACTGCCCTGATCCGTGCGGTTCAACTTCGCAATCCTGAAATGGTTCGTGTACTTTTGAAGGCAGGCGCAAATCCCGACAAACGCGATGCCGTAGCTGGGCTCAGCGCTCGCGAATATGCAGCCCAAGACGGTCGCAACAGCGCGATCTTGGGCATTATCGAGCGAAACGGTCAGCCAGAAGCGCCCAAGAAGAGCGGTGACCTCGATTTTTCGGGAATCAATGACGTCAAATAAGCTTCGTCAAACCGGAACGAAACGCATCGCGACGCCGTTCATGCAGTAACGTTTGCCGGTCGGCTTTGGGCCGTCGTCGAAAACATGTCCCAGATGCCCGCCGCAGTTGGAGCAATGCACCTCCACCCTTGGCAGGTGCAAGCCATAGTCCATCTTTGTGCCGATCGCACCCTTGATCGGGGTGTAAAAGCTGGGCCAGCCAGTTCCGCTTTCATATTTGGTGGCAGAGTTGAAAAGTTTCTGGCCGCATCCGGCGCAGACAAAATTGCCTCGCCGCTTTTCCTTGTTCAACGGGCTGGAGAAGGGCGGTTCGGTATCTTCCTGTCGCAATACGCGATAAGCAGCCGGAGAAAGGATACGCCTCCATTCCGCATCGGATTTAACAACTGCGAATGCTTTGCGCGCCGCAACGCGTCCTGCGGATAAAAGGGCGATCGCAGACGCCCCGATTGCGGTGAGAAAGCGTCTTTTGCTGAAGGCGGTCATTTCGAATTCCTTTCTGCGGCCTGCAACTAGATACGTTGCCAGCCGCCAGAAAGTTTCAGTCGAGCGTCAATATTTGCTGAGTTCAACATCCATCGAGCGGTAACCGTGTACGAAGCAGCCGGCAACGCGCACCGGTTCGGCCACCACATTGGGGCGCAGGCGACGTTTCGCCATTTCTTCGAGCAGAACGCGGATCTGCAACTCGGCGAGGCGAGCGCCGACGCAGCGATGGATACCATAGCCGAAGGACAGGTGGCGGCGCGCATTTTCGCGGTCGACAATCAGTTTGTCGGGATTGTCGAATACGGTCTCGTCTCGATTGGCCGAAAGATACCACATGCCGATCTTGTCACCTGCCTTGATCGGAGCACCGAACAGGTCATGGTCCCTAAGTGCTGTGCGCCGCATATGCGCGAGCGGCGTCTGCCAGCGAATGACTTCGCTGACCGCATTGGGGATGAGTTCGGGATTCTTCTCGAGTTTCTCGCGCTCGTCCTGAAAGCTGTGCAGGCCATAGGCATAGCCTGACATCGAATTGCGGGTGGTATCATTTCCGCCGACGATCAGCAGGATGAGATTCCCCATATATTCGAACTGGTTCATGTCCTTCATGGGTGAATGGATCATGCGGCTGATCAGGTCAGGGGCTTCGCCCTTATTCTTGCGTTCGTCCCACAGGCGCTGGAAATAAGCCCCCATTTCAAACATTTTCGCGAGGCGCGCCTTACGTGTTTCCTCAGTTCGGAACAGTTCAACGTCTCCGGCCCAGTCGGACCATTCGGTCAATAGGCGCCGGTCTTCCCAAGGGAAGTCAAACAGCAAGGCCAGCATTTGCGTGGTCAGTTCGATCGAAACCTTGTCCACCCAGTCAAAGGCGGTGCCGACCGGCAGTGATTCGAGCAGTTCGCCTGTCCTGCGGCGGATATCACCGGTCATGCGTTCCATTTCACCGGGGGTGAAGGCAGGTGCTATCACGCGGCGTTCTTCGGTGTGTTTGGGCCGGTCCATCGCGATGAACATCGGCATGACAATGCGTTCATCTTCGGGAATCGGCTCATCGAGCGCTTCGTCGTCGACCAACGTGATGCCGCCATGTTCGAAAGAAGAAGAATAGATGTCAGGCAACGCCTCGACATGCTGGATCGCCTTCAGCGTGGTAACATTCCAATAGCTGCCAAAGCCGCTGCCTTCGACCTTGTTGATTGGGGCTTGCTCACGCATTTCCTTGAAAATCGGATGCCAACGGTCCTCGACATAGATTTCCGGTCGCGTCACATCCCACTCATGCGGGCACTGGACGACTTTCCAGGGCAGCTTTTCACCGGATTCGGTTGCCGATGTATCGAGCGCGGGGGCAGTTGCCATTTTAGACTCCTCTTCTTTGTCGTGAAGAGTGCCATTGCTGACAATAATGTCAATCCCGTTTCGATAAGCAACTTAATTGCGTGTTAGCAATTTTGTCCCGGCAGTTTGACCAGACCGAACAACTTTTTGCCGCCAGAATCCTTGATCCTGCCTGCACTCCCAGACTTCATCACGTTGCGGCGGAACAGGTAAACTCCAACGCGCAGGATGATAAGTACGAAAAATGCTTGCCAAAGCACCGCCAGTAGGTGAGGCCAAAGCGTGGCATCCTGCGCTGCGCGCGCAATCATCGCAAAGGGCGAGGTGAATGGGAACAAGCAGGCGAAAATCTCGATCGGTTCGCCCAGTTTGGTCACGGTGTACATGGCGAGGAAGAAGTTGATGAGTTGCGCCATGGTAACTGGCATCGATAAGGTCTGCACTTCGCGTACAGTCGCGGCCATGGCGCCGATCCCGAGGAACAGCGAACCAAGGATGAGATAGGCCATGGTGAAATAGACGATTCCCAGAATCGTGAATATCGGCCAGCCGACAGCAGGGGTCGGCAGGTTAGGCAAAGCGGGGCCTGAAAGGCTTGCTAGCCCGAAGCCTACGGTTGACCAGACAGCTATACCGACGAAAGCCATGGCGAGCATGGCAAACAGCTTGCCGAGAAACACAGCGTCCATTGGTACGGCAGCGGCGAGTATCTCGATAATCTTGTTTGCCTTTTCCTCGACCAGATTGGACAACACCATTCCGGCGAGCAACATCGTCAGCATGAACAGCAAAATTTGCGTCGCTTGTGCTGTGGCGAGGCGTTTGGCTTTTTCATTGCCCGCACTGCTCTGAACCAGCCTTGCCTCGACTTTGGGCATGACTATTGTTGCGGCATTCGTGGCATGCGCACTCAAAAGAGCCACATCGCCGCGATAGTTTTCAACCGGTCCATTTGTGCCGGTGAGGATGGGCTTTTCCAGCGTCCCGGTCAAAACGGCGGCAAGCCCGTTCTTTTTGTCTGCAAGAAGTTTTTCCGGATTTGCGCTTGCAACCTGTTGGGGTAATTCGCGCATCTCGGGCAATCGGCGATCGCCGATCTCGAGTGCCAAACGGTCCCTTGCGGCAAGTAGCTGCCTGCTTTCCTCCGCTGACATGGCAATACCGATGACCGGACGATCAATGTCGCGCGCAACCTGTCCACCCAGCGCACCTGCCGCACCGCCGACCAGCAACGGAAACAGCGGGCCAAGCAGGAAAAAGAAGAAAGCCTTCGAAAAAATGATCGCGGTGAAATCCCTGCGTCCGATGACAAAGGCAGCGCGGATGGTCTCAATCATAACAGTTCCTCCGCAGTCGGCGCATCCATTTCGGCAGCCGCATCCTCACCGGCGATCGCAACAAATGCGTCATGTAGTCCGGGGCGTTCGATGGATAATGATTTCACGCCAGCTTTGCCCTCGACGAGTGCAGTCAACAACGGCTCGACTCCGCTGTCGGGAAGGGTGAAGTGCCACCAATTGCCTTCATGTCTGGCATCGGCAGGTAGAGCTTTGCGCCATGGCCCGTCGCCGTTTTCAGTTTCCATATGAACCTGCGGCCGAAGCCGGTCTCGCGCGGTGGACACCAGGCCGTCGAAGCTAACCTTTCCTTTTGCGATGATGGCAATGCGTTCGCAAAGCCGTTCGGCATGCGCAATGACATGGGTTGAAAAGATGATCGTAACGCCCCGTTCGGCCTGCGCCCGGATCATCCGTTCCAGCTTGGCCTGGTTAAGTGCATCCAGCCCGGAAAACGGCTCATCAAGCACGATTAATTTTGGGTCGTGCACAATCGTGCCAAGAAGCTGGACAGTTTGTGCCATGCCCTTGGAAAGCTGGCGAATCTGGCGATCAATAGCATAGCCTAGCCCCGCCTCTTCCATGAGTTCGCGGCCCCGACGCTCACCTTCTTTCAACGGCATGCCGCGCAATGCCCCCATGAAGGCTATGGTGTCGATGGCGCGCATCGACTGATACAGCCCCCGTTCTTCGGGCAAATAGCCAACAAGCTTTGATTGCGACAACGGCCGGTCCGATCCCAGCAGGGTTCGTGTACCCTCGTCCGGATCGATAATACCCAACAGCATGCGGATAGTTGTGGTCTTTCCGGCACCGTTCGGCCCCAATATACCGTAAATGCTCCCTTCCGGCACATTCAGGTCGATGCCGTCCACCGCGCGGAATCCGTCGAACTGCTTGACAAGCCCGCGTGCCTCGATTGCATGCATAATGGTAAATCGCCTCGATACTGGTCCGATACCCGAATAGGGACAGCGCGTGAAAAGACACAAGACAAATTTGGTTAACGCGCTTAAGGAAAAAGCGAAGGCCGAGGGGTTTGCCGATTGCCGCGTTGCCCCTGCCGAAATTGCACCTGCGGCAGGTCTGCGTCTTCGCCAATGGCTGGACGAGGGACGGCATGGCGACATGTTGTGGATGGCCGAGCGCGTCGAACAGCGGTCAAAACCCGACGGACTTTGGCCAGATGTGCAGTCCGTCATAATGCTGGGTATGAGCTACACGCCTGAGACTGATCCGATGGGTCTTGCACTGCGACCCGAACTAGGGCGCATATCGGTTTACGCCCAGCGCAAGGATTATCATGATGTAGTCAAAGGCGCGCTTAAGCGTGTGGCACAATGGTTCGTCCACCAGACTGGCGACGAAGTGAAGGTATTTGTCGATACCGCCCCGGTGCTAGAAAAGACATTGGCTGAGGCGGCCGGGCTGGGTTGGCAAGGCAAGCACAGCAATCTGGTCAGCCGGCAGCATGGAAGCTGGCTGTTATTGGGCGTCATCTATACGACCGCGCGATTGGAAGCCGACCCGGCAGGTCGCGATCGATGCGGATCGTGCAGTGCATGCCAGATCGCCTGCCCCACTGATGCTTTTCCTGCGCCCTATAGGGTCGATGCGCGGCGTTGTATCTCCTATCTGACGATTGAACATAAAGGCCCAATCCCGCACGAATTCCGCGCAGCGATGGGGAACCATATCTATGGCTGCGATGATTGCCTTGCCGCCTGCCCCTGGAACAAGTTTGCCGCAACGGCATCGGTGCAGAAAGCGCTGGCGCAGCGACTTGAATTGTCTGAACTGCCGTTAGCGGAATTGCTTCTACTTGACGACACAGCCTTCCGAAATCTTTTCGCGGGAACTCCCATCAAGCGCACTGGGCGCGATCGCTTTGTCCGCAACGTTGCAATAGCAGCCGGGAATAGTGGTGATCCAAGTCTGATTGATCCGTTGGCGCATCTACTGGACGACCCCAACCCGTTGGTTCGCGGTGCTGCTATATGGGCGTTGGCACAGCTTGATACGCCCAGATTTTCGACCGAAAAACAAGAACGACTCAAATTTGAGTCTGATGAATCGGTTATTTTGGAGTGGGAGATCAGCGCGCCATCAACGCGTTGACACATTGCGCCCTGTCAACCTCTGCGCCGTCGCCGCGGCGCGCATCAACATGGGTCACGATCTCCGCTCCATTCTTGCCATCAGGGTAGAGATAGGCGTCAAGAATGCATGCCCGCCCGCTGAACTGGAGCTTGCGCCCCTGAACCTCTATCACATCGAGGCGGGGTTGACCGAACATGCGGATCAGCGTTGGCATATCCTTGCCCATCACTGCCTCAAGACCCTTCGAGGTGAGGACGGGTCGTGTTGCGGGTACGGGCGCTGCCGGCCTGTCGAGCGGTACCGATGCAGACGCAGGGCGTGCTTCGCTTGCTCCACCGCATGCAGTTAGCGACATCGCTACTGCCAATAGGATTGCGATGCGATGCACTAGACTGTCACCCTGATCTTTCCATGTGCCATATGCACGGCGGCTGCGGTTGCGACAACCGGAACGACGAATTGCAGAAAAGGAATCATCATGCCAGCTGCACCCGCAACACCGAGCAGCATCCTTTCACCCTTGCCGAATGCCGCAAGATGGTGCCCGTGGCGCGCGACGAGCATATCCTCAAGATCACGCCCTAGCAGCAATGCGTTAACACCCAGAAACACCAGAGGTGCGCCAATTCCGGTAATCAGCAGAATCAGGTAAACGGGAAGCGCCAACATATTATATCCCAGAGCGCGCATGGCCGAACGCATACCCATCCGGGCAGACTGCCAGTTGCTTGGCCGTTTTCCGCGCGCGGCCTCGAAAGGATAATGCTTTGCCTCGATGATATCGATGATGTCGTCGGAGAAGACCCAGGTGATCGCAATCGCGATCATTCGGAACAACACCAACCCGCCGATCAGCAGCACGGCGATTGCAGCGACGGCGCTCAACTCGCCATCATCGGCAAAGCCGAGGGCATGGAACAGCCAGTCTATCGAAAACCACAGGCCGATACCCAAAAAGACGAAGGACAGCAGAGTGAGCAGCATCACCCGTGCGAGGATGCGCATGATGCCTTTGTCCGAAAGACTGGCGAAGCCGAGCGAGATGGCTCTGAACATTCCACCTAAATAGTGCGGGTGTATTACACATGCAAGCCACTTGCCCTTTTGTACAAGCCGCATTAGGGCGCGCCAAACTCATTGCAGGAAGTGTAAATGACGCAAACCCGCTACGACGTGCTGGCCATCGGCAATGCTATTGTTGACGTGATTTCCGATGCCGATGACGCCTTTATCGAGTCGCAGAAGCTCAACAAGGGTGGGATGACGCTGATCGATGCCGATCGGGCGCAATCGCTGTATGATGCGATGGGCCCGGGGCGCGAGATCAGCGGCGGCAGTGCGGCGAACACTCTTGCCGGGCTTTCAAGGCTAGGCCACAAGACCGCCTTTATCGGGCAGGTCGCGCAAGACCAGCTGGGCGATGTGTTTGCGCATGATATCCGTGCGACCGGTATCGACTTTGATGTTGCCGCCCGCCCGGGTCAGCCGCCGACCGCGCGCTGCCTTATCCTGGTCACGCCCGATGCGCAGCGCACGATGAACACGTTCCTCGGTGCGGCGCAGTTCCTTCCCGAGACTGCGATCGACAAAGGCAAGATCGAGGATGCAGCCTGGCTGTATCTCGAAGGCTATTTGTGGAACGCGCCTGAATCGCGTGCGGCGATGACGGGCGCGATTGCCATCGCCAAAAATGCGGGACGCAAGGTTGCGCTGACGCTGTCCGACGCATTTGTCGTAGAAGGCCATCGCGACGAGTTTTTCGCGCTGATGGATGATGGTTCGCTCGACCTGCTCTTTGCCAACGACACCGAAGTGCGCGCAATGATGCAGACCGACGATATCGAAGCCGCGGTTACGGCGCTGGCACAACGCGTGCCGATGCTGGTTTGCACGCATGGCGCGGCGGGAGCGGAAGCGCATCGGGGCGCGGAACATGCACGCGTCGGTGCCGAAAAAGTCGACCGCGTCGTCGACACCACCGGCGCAGGCGATCTGTTCGCGGCTGGCGTTTTTGCGGGGCTGGCGCAAGGCCGCGACCTCAAGGATTGCCTGACGATGGGTGCCGTCTGCGCCGCCGAAGTCATCAGCCATTATGGCGCGCGGCCCGAGGCCGATATCAAGACGCTCGTCGCCGAGCGGCTTGGCGCCTAACCCGGCAACATCCTGACGATCGCGGGCCAGATACCGAGGCCCCAGAAAACATAGCGTGCGAAGCAACCAAAGGCGAGCGCGGCAATGCCGGCCTTGGTCGCCCAGTGCAGGCTGCCATTGGTCTTGCGGTCCCACATCACCAGCGGGATGATGAAGGCAAAGGCGAGGATGTTGCTCGCCACATGCCCCGCCATCACCGGCGGGAAAATCGGCCAGCGACCGATGCCGGGTTCGACCATGCACAAGGTATAGACCAGCATGAAACGCTTGTGCGCCTGCGGGTCCATCCGGTTGCGCCAGCCCATCCAGAGCAGGAAGGCCATCGGCGGGATCGACAGCAGCGGCACCGCAGACCAGCTTTCGGCGTCGATGATCGGCGGGTGAAGCCCGCGCGGGATTGCCTCGATCGCGGTGAAATAGATGATCGGCAGGATCAGCAGCGCGAGCGCCATGCCCCAGACGCCCAGCTGGCGGTGGATATCGCGCCGCTTCGCCGCGACCAGCCGGATTTGTGTGTAGAATATCGCCAGCCAGGCGGTCGCCACCAGCCCGTGGGTGAGCGTCAGCGCGGTCAGCGGCGGGTTGGGCCGCGGATAGCTGACCATCTGGAAAAGATAGAAACTCGGCGCAAAACCGATGAAAATGGCGATGATGATGGCGAGCGCCATACGCCCGTAAAAACGCCGCTCGGCGTCGTGGCTATCCACTAATGTAGCCATATACCCTCCCCCGGATTATATTTTTGCGACCCGAAAGGCTGGTCCGGAACAGTGGCTGTCCCGTGATGAAACGCTGTGTTACATATTTGCGGCACGCTGCAAATCTCCCAAAGGGCATATAACGGTGGATAAGGCACGGCTGATCGCAAATCGCAAAATCGCCGCATAAGGTAACAAAGATCCACTTGCACCCATGGGGGTGGGTGTCACCTTATGGCACCCTGGCGCGGCGGGAAAAGCGGCGGTCGCGAATGCGTGTGGAGGCAGGGCAACGTGCAAAGTCCATCGCATCACCCAAGCACAAAATTGCCATGTAGGACAGCATCCTGCTTGACCGATATCAATTCGCGCAGCACCCCCGTTGTGGTATCAGTAGCGGGAGGGAGGATGCGCATGCACGACAGGGCAGCAAATCTGGCGCTGGTCGAGCGCAGCCTGGAGCGCGTCGCCGACGCGGTGGGCGATATCACCGCGCCGCTGATGGCGCGTTTCTACGCCGCGCATCCGGCGGCAGAGGAAAGCTTTGAACATCATGGCCTGGGCAAGCGCGCGCTGCTCGAGGCGGAGATGGTCGGCAATGTGCTCTATTGCCTGATGATCTGGTTCGAACGGCCCGAGGAGATCCGCATCATCCTCTATGATTCGATCCCCCACCATCAGGAAACGCTGAAGGTCGAGGCCGGCTGGTATGAAGGCATGTTGTGGGCGGGGATTGACCTGATCGAGAAGACGCTGCCCGAAGACGCGGCGGACGAGCGCGCCGCGTGGGAAGCGATGCGCGCCGGCCTCGCCGAGACCATTGCCAAGGCGCGGAGTTTTATCGGATAATCCGCCTCTTCGCTTGCCCCACCCCGCGCACTTTGGCACAGAGCCGCAAAGGCGGGGGAGCGGCATGAGCGGGTTTGAGTTTATTTTTTCGCTGTTCGGGCTGTTGCTCGGGCTGGCGCTGGCAGAGGGGCTCGGCAGCCTGTCCAATGCGATAAAGGCGCGACACAAAGTGCGGATCGGCTGGGCGACGGCGCTGCTCGGTATCCTTGTGTCTTGCGATATCGTCACCTTTTGGATGTATGGTTGGACCCTGCGGGACAAAATCCCCGTGACCTGGCCCTACCTGTTCGGCGGCTTTGTCGTCACCGCGATCTATTTCGTCTCGGCCTCGCTTATCTTTCCGCACTATCCGGAAGAATGGACAAATCTCGACGACCATTTCGATGCCAACCGCAGGCTGGTTCTTGGTGGTGTGCTGATTTGCAACATCGCCTTGTTGGCCCTCACCATTGCTTTGGTGGGTGGCGCGTGGATGTGGACGTTCCGCGCGTTCATTATCACTTGGTCTTTCTTCCCGATCTGCGTGCTGGCGATTGCCAGCAACGACCGGCGCGTGGTGATCGGCTGCATGGCCTGGCTGATCGCGCTTTATCCGATCTCGGCTTTGTGGCCTTGAGGTTTTCGGGTTTCACGCAAAGGCGCAAAGGCGCGAAGAGTTCATCCGCGCGAAGCGCATTCTCCAATATCGCTACTGTCCGTCAAAAGCAGTGGTCGCGCATGTAAAGCGGCTTCGCCGATTAGACTTCTTTGCGCCTTCGCGCCTTTGCGTGAAACGAGAAAAGCTCACCCCTCCGGCGGCGGGGCAACCGTTACCGGGCCGATTTCCTTCAGGCATTCCTTGATCGGCGCAAGGTCTTCCACGCTGGTGGGCGGGTTGGAAACCAGGTCTTGCACGCTCTTGCCCGCCATCAGCTTGTCGGCGGCGCAATCGCAGACCTTGTCGAGGTCGACATTGACGCCCTCGGGCACCTGCCCCTCGGCGGTCGCGGCGCAGCTGGCGACGATCGATTGGCGCACGGTGGCTTTCACATTCTCGTCAATCGCCCCGCCTTCGCCACAGGCGGCGAGCGACAACAGGGCAATCGGGGCAAGCGAAAGGGCGGAAAGGCGCATGGCGTGGGAAACTCCTCCGGTTGGTTGCTACCGATATGGGGCGGGACGGGGGTTTTTGAAGGGGGCATGACAAACGGCGCCAGCTTGCTACCATCGCGCGATGACCAATCCGCTATCCGCCACCTGCCATTGCGGCGCGGTGCATGTGCAGGTCGCGCATGCGCCGGACTTTATCTTCGAATGCAATTGCAGCCTGTGTGAGTCTCACGGCGTCTGGTGGGGATATTATACGCCCGAAGAGGTGGAGGTGACGGGGGAGACGCGGGGTTATGGTAGGGTTGATCGCGAAACCCCGGCGGTGGAGCTGCATTTCTGCCCCCGCTGCGGCTGCACCACGCATTTTGCCTTGAGCGCGGCCTGGCTGGAAAAGAGCGGCGCCGCGAATGACCGCATGGGTGTGAACATGCGCCTGTTCGACCGCGCCGCGCTGTCAGGGGTGAAGCTGCATTTTCCCGATGGCCGGGCATGGGATGGCGTGGGCGAGTGGGGCTATGTGCGGGAGGCGGTGGATTTGTGAATTTAGGGTCAGGACCTATTAAATGCGCGTTCGAGGTTTGAGGCCATTTTGTTCAGTGCAAGGCGGCAAGCGGCAGGAATATGTCGATATTTCAACGCTTGCCAACGCAGCAATGGACAAAATGGGTCAAATCCGAAGGACGCCGAAATGGCTTCGACCTCGAAGCAAAATGACCTTGCAGGCAGAATAACTGCCTGACGGCGGTCATTTCCCTCCGATGTCTTTGCCATTTCGACGCCTCGAACGCGCATTTAATAGGTTCTGACCCTAATGACTGTCACCACAATTCTGTCATCGTCGTAGCAATTTCAGGATGTGATCCAGACAACCGGCCAAACCGATGGAGCCGATTTCCGCAGCAGCGTTGCGGCTTCATTGATGTGGCTGCCCGATGTGCTGACATCATCAATCAATATGACCGGCTGTTCAATTTTTTCGCGCAATTTCATCGGCGCCCGTCGACCATTTTTGCGTGGATGGGAGCTGCCCCGTTTGTCCTTCATCGTCTCAAATGCCTCTATCACAGGCAATTGCAGCAAATTGGCGACGGCGTGGGCTAGCCGGTGCGACAGGCAGTTCTCCCCCGAATGGCCACAAGGAACGGGAACAACCACGCAATTCTCATGTGATCCGTGCACACTTTTAATGGCGGCGACCATTTCGGCGGCAATCGTTTGGACAAAGGCGTTGGGCAAACTCTCTTTCAGAGCGCGAAGGGCAGCAACCTGATATTGGCGGATGGAACTTCGCCACCGCCTTACGCCTAAAAAATGCGTATCCTTGCGCTGGTGCAGCCGCTCGCCGACTATGGTGGTCTCCAACAGAAAGCGGGATACGGGTCCGCAGGGATCGGCCCATGATGCGACGGCGGGTTCGTGAAACGCATTTCCCGCCCGGAATTGATCCAGCAGCGGCGTCTGATCGGTCAACGAGACCACGGCAAACCGACCAACCGTTGCAAAGGAAATGGAAAAAATGTCCAGTATGAAGTTTTCTGCGCCGTCACCAGGCAATGATACCATTCGCATCGATCTGCCCTCTGCCAAGGCGAGATCGATTTGCTGCTCCAATTCCGAGCCCAGCCAAGGGCCTGCCAATGGCTCCCCTATGCGTGTTTTTGCGCCGCCAATCTTTTCAATATTGGAAACGAACGATGAAGATTGCCCCAAGATCCGCCTATGGCCGTCGATAATACAAACGGGCTGTGCAATGCCGGCTGCTGCCGATTGCAAGACCGAGCCCACCATCTGCTCCGGTTGATTAACCAATTGCGATAGCTGGACCTGTTTGGATAGCCAGATCATATCGCTGATAAAGCGCGCATGACGGCGTAAAGTCGAAATGACACTACCACCAAGTTCGCAATATTCGGAATGGGCACCAGACAAGGCAATCACCCCGTCACTCAATGGCTCTTGCAGCTTGACCGGAGTGTTGCAACCATAGTGCCAGGTTTTTGCGATAGGGGTAATGGTCAATGGCCAGAACACGGATTGCTTTTGCAGGTCGCCAACCTCTATCTCGCGGGCGAAATGGTCTGCACCCAGCACCGACGCCGGAACACGATCCGCATAATGGCTAAGCGGAATACCATGTGACGCGATGATTTCATAAAAATCGGTATGGCGGATGCCAAGTACCATGAACGGCATTCCGGTGGATTCAGCCGCGCTTTGCACCACACGATCCAGCATAGGCCGCAGTGGTCCCGACCGCAACCATATTGCCAGCTGCGCACCTGTCATCTGACGGGTGGTATCCATTTTTGCCCTGACGTTCACGTTCCACCCTGATTTGCAACATTCGTTGCTCTGATCCGAAGGAAACCTTGTTCCTCAAGATGTAAAACAAAGTCAAACGCATTATATTTATTTTCGGTAAAATCAGAAAACCATTGACCGAAATCGTAAAAAAACAGCGGCCATGATTGTTCTCTTCGCGATACGATATAACAAAAAAATCTCGCAGAGATGATATTGCAATCGATTAAAATCGCCAATCTGTTGCATGATTATTTCGTTAACCATACATCAAAAGATATAAATCGAAATAAATGCTGCAAATTATATTAAAATGCAGATGCTGCCGTCTAAACACGCATTTTGCCTTGAGCGCGGCCTGGCTGGAAAAGAGCGGCTCCGCGAATGATCGCATGGGCGTGAACATGCGCCTGTTCAACCGCGCCGCGCTGTCAGGGGTGAAGCTGCATTTTCCCGATGGCCGGGCATGGGATGGCACAGGCGACTGGGGCTATGTGCGGGAGGCGGTGGATTTGTAGGTGTCTGAGTTCACGCGGAGGCACGGAGGGTTCCGCGAAAGTATTTGAGGAGAAATTACCGCACTGTTATCGCAACCTGTGACTGGGACCGGTTGCTTTTGCTACTACAGTCATGCATTCATACATGTCTGCGATATTTACTGGATTTGCGACATGGCGAAGTCTTACACGGCAGTAGTGTATTTCCATGGTATCGGCACACAACAACGCCATGAGGAGATAAGCCGGTTAATCGACGCGATTGATCAGTATTCGAGAACACAGGATGCAACGAAAATTGGCAATCCACGCGGCCAACAAGTGAATTTCGAAGTTTCTCGCGTGGCAGATAGTGAATGTGATTCTGATCCAGTTAGTTTTATAGAATTTCATCGCCGTGTTGACGTCCCGACGACAGAAATTGACGCCGCCAAAAAACGCGGCGAGCCACCTCCAAGCCCATTTCGAGGTGCATTCCGTATCTATGAAGGTTACTGGTCTTCGCTAATAGCGCAGGGTCTGCCAGCAACATCTGTCTTGAAGTGGTTGGTTGGCCGGGCAACCAATCCGATTCTTAGCCTATTCGCGCCATGGCGTTCTCATCAGCGCCTAAAACTTGCTTATCTTTATAGGCTGCAGAACGCAGAGGCTAACACCACACTGGAATGCCAATCTGCTTATCAGCAACTTGCCGATAGCTATATCGCGTTTGAGTCCTGGGACGCGAGGCGTCTCCACGAAAAAGGGCGGTTCAAAGAATTTCTTGATGATTTTTTGCCAAAGCAAAAAATTGGTGAGCGAAGGGATTTTGCTGATGTCCGAAGGCTGGTGAAGCGTTGGCACAGCAGCTTCGTTCGATCCCAGCTCAAAATACTGTTCGCTTTCGTTACACTTTTTGCCGGCCTGATCGGCGCCGGCAGTTTTGCGCTGTTTTCCGTCGCACCGCTCATTACTGCGGAGATATTAAAAGTACCCTTTGCCGAGAAATTGATCGGTTGGATGCCTCTACAGCCAAGCGTCTATTTCGCATATCTGATCTTTCCAATCCTTGTTTTCGGCTATTGGCATGTGTCCCAGTTTCTTCGCAATTTTGTTTCAGACGTTGTCTTTTGGACTGCACGTGAAGGCAGTTCAGACCTATTCGATGTCCGCCAGAAAATTTTGAAGCAGGCCGTGAACAGTCTGTTGCACGTCATTCGAGATCCGCGATGCAAGAGGGTTGTGGTGATTGGTCACAGCCTCGGGTCATCGATCGGATATCGAGCCTTGCTTCAAATTGGCTTACGACGCGAGGCAATGGGCGCAAAACTGGACGTCGCCAAAGAGGCTTTTCCATTTGAGAAGATTTCTCATTTCATTACTTTGGGCAGCCCGATTGAAATGCTTCACTATTTTTTTGAACTGACCGCGAGTCGACATCATAGATTCAATCGTGTTGCTGATCGAATGACTGGCTCGGTGGAAGATTTGCCGTTCACGGACCAACGTAAATCAGTGGTCCGGTGGACCAATATCTACTCGGCGGCTGATCCGATAAGTGGCAAACTGTATGCTCCGGGGCACAAGAAAGCACCAAGTATTGCCCAAATTGAGATATTGAATCAATTGGAACCAAACCCTTCGAAAGCACATTCAGGGTATTTCACTTCCAACGCTGCGGTCGCGCATATTCATGATGCAATCATGCTGTGGGGAGAAGAAGTGTCGCTCCCGCCCGCAATTCCGAAAAATGTTACGCTTTTAGCACATAGTGGGGTTGTCGGTTTCAAAGCTCTGCTTGTATTGATGTCTTGGGCGCTGTTCGCAGTGGCCGTGCTGTTCTGGACAGGCAGAACTGAAGGGATGCGTTTGGGCCTGCTCGTCATTCTGGCTTTAAGCGGCTTCGGCGTTCTGATTTGGACATCTCTTCGAATGTTAAACCGAATGTACCCACTCACAATATCGCAAAAATCAAAATCGAAGTGATTGTTTTATAAGCGTGGGTTTATTCGTTGGATGGCCAGAAAATTAGGCTTGTTCAATTTTCCAGCGATTGTTAAACTGATAGTCAGAGCTGCTGGTTGAAAGACCCCCAGCTAAAGGGTCGGCATGCGAAAGCATGTCGGCCCCGATTTTTTGCTGGATTGATTGTATTACCTGTCGATACCGTTGCTACATTCGGCCCCGGATCAAGTGCGAGGAAGGCTCCTCGCCGGATCACTTCCCTTTTTGAAGCAACGGCTTCAAATAATGCCCCGTATAAGACGTCGCCACCTTCACAACATCCTCCGGCGTCCCCTCCGCCACAATCTCCCCGCCCTTAACACCCCCCTCGGGCCCAAGGTCGATAATCCAGTCGGCGGTCTTGATGACATCCAGATTATGCTCGATCACCACCACGCTGTTGCCCTGTTCGACCAGCCGGTGGAGCACCTCGAGCAGCTTGCGCACATCCTCGAAATGCAGGCCCGTGGTGGGCTCGTCCAATATGTAGAGCGTCTGGCCGGTGCTGCGGCGGCTGAGTTCCTTGGCGAGCTTCACGCGCTGCGCCTCGCCGCCTGACAGCGTCGTTGCCTGCTGGCCGACCTTGACATAGCCGAGGCCGACCTCTGCCAGCATCGCCATCTTGTCGCGGATCGGGGGGACGGCCTTGAACACCTCCACCGCATCCTCGACCGTCATGTCGAGCACGTCGGCGATCGACAGCCCCTTCCACTTCACCTCCAGCGTTTCGCGGTTATAGCGTTTGCCGTGGCATTCCTCGCACGTCACATAGACGTCGGGCAGGAAGTGCATCTCGATCTTGATCAGGCCGTCGCCGCTGCAGGTTTCGCAGCGGCCGCCCTTTACGTTGAAGCTGAACCGGCCGGGCTTGTACCCGCGCGCTTCCGACTCCGGCAGGCCGGCGAACCAGTCGCGGATATTGGTGAAGGCGCCGGTATAGGTGGCGGGGTTGCTGCGCGGGGTGCGGCCGATGGGCGATTGGTCGATGTCGATCACCTTGTCGCAATGCTCAAGCCCGGTCACCTTGTCATGCGCGCCCGCGATCACCCGCGCGCCGTTCAATTGCCGCGCGGCGGCGGCGTAGAGCGTGTCGATGGTGAAGCTCGACTTGCCCGATCCCGATACGCCGGTGATGCAGCAGAATGTTCCCAAGGGAATGGATGCCGTGACATTTTTCAGATTGTTCGCGCGCGCGCCGTGGAGGGTGAGCTTCTTGCCATTGCCCTTGCGGCGTTTCTTCGGAACCGCGATTTCGCGGGTGCCGTTCAAATAATCGGCGGTCAGGCTGCCCTTTGCCTTCAGGATGGTTTCGAGCGGGCCTTCGGCGATCACTTCCCCGCCATGCACGCCCGCGCCGGGGCCGAGATCGACGATCCAGTCGGCGGTGCGGATGGCATCCTCGTCATGCTCGACGACGATCACGGTGTTGCCGAGATCGCGGAGCCGCTGCAACGTGGCGAGCAGCCGGTCATTATCCTTCTGGTGCAGGCCGATGCTGGGTTCATCGAGCACATAGAGCACGCCCGACAGGCCGGAGCCGATTTGCGAGGCGAGGCGGATGCGCTGGCTTTCCCCGCCGGAGAGGGTGCCGCTGGTGCGATCGAGGTTCAGATAATCGAGCCCCACATTGTTGAGGAAGCCAAGCCGCTCGTTGATTTCCTTCAGGATGGCGCGGGCGATCTGGCTTTGCGTGGGGGTGAGCTGCGCGTCGAGAGTGCTGAACCAGTTCAGTGCATCCGACACGCTCATCCGCGTGGGTTGCGAAATGTCGGTCATCGCGACCTTCACCGACAGCGCCTCAGGCTTCAGGCGTGCGCCGTGGCAGGTTTCGCAGGGCTGGCTGGTCTGGAACTTGCCCAGTTCTTCGCGCATCCACGCGCTGTCGGTCTGCAACATGCGGCGGTTGAGGTTGCCGATCACGCCCTCAAACGGCTTGCGCACGGTATATTCCTTGCGCCCGTCCATGAAGGTCAGCTCGACCGGCAGCCCGCCGGTGCCGTGCAGGATGATCATCCGCTGATCGGGCTCAAGCTGGTTCCACGGGGTGGTGAGGTCGAAATCATAGGCTTTCGCGAGGCTCGCCAGCACCTGCATATAATAGGGGCTAGGCGGGTTCGATTTTGCCCAGGGCACGACCGCGCCCTGCTTCAGGCTCAACCCCTCATTGGGGACGACGAGCTGCGGGTCGAACTCCAGCCGCTCGCCAAGACCGTCGCAATCGGGGCAGGCCCCCTGCGGCGCGTTGAAGCTGAACAGCCGGGGTTCGATCTCGGCGATGGTGAAGCCGCTGACGGGGCAGGCGAATTTCTCGCTGAACACGATGCGATTGGGCGGCAGGCCGGTGCCTTTCATCGCTCCGCCGGTGACGTTGCTTGGGGCAGGGGTGAAGGTGGCGCGCGCTTCGCCAAAGGCGGTCGGAACGCTATCCGCGCCACCCATGGCCTCGGCCACCGTGCCATCAGCCAGATCGACAAAGGCCAGCCCCTCGGCCAGCTTCAGCGCTTGCTCGAAACTATCCGCCAGCCGCGTCTGGATGCCGTCCTTCACGACGATGCGGTCAACCACGACCTCGATGTCATGCTTGTATTTCTTGTCGAGCGCGGGGGCTTCTTCGATGGGGTAGAATTCGCCGTCGATGCGCACGCGGGTATAGCCCGCTTTCTGCCATTCGAGCAGCTCCTTGCGATACTCGCCCTTGCGACCGCGGACCACCGGGGCAAGCAAATAGGCGCGCGTGCCTTCGGGCAGCTGCATCACCCGGTCGACCATCTGCGTCACCGTCTGCGCGGTGATCGGCAGGCCGGTTGCCGGCGAATAGGGCACACCGACGCGCGCCCACAGCAGGCGCATATAGTCGTAAATCTCGGTGACGGTGGCGACGGTCGAGCGCGGGTTGCGCGACGTGGTCTTTTGCTCGATCGAGATAGCGGGGCTGAGGCCCTCGATATGCTCGACATCGGGCTTCTGCATCATCTCGAGGAATTGCCGCGCATAGGCGCTCAGGCTCTCGACATAACGCCGCTGCCCCTCGGCATAGATGGTGTCAAAGGCCAGCGAGGATTTGCCGCTTCCCGACAGGCCGGTAATCACGATCAGCTTGTCGCGCGGTAGGTCGATATCGACGCCTTTGAGATTATGCTCGCGCGCACCGCGCACCGAAATATGGGTGAGTGACATCAGACGCTTGTTCCAGATTTGTTCGCAAAGCGCAAGAGTCGCGCTGTTCCAAAACGAGATGGCGGTGCGCGCGGGGTTTTGCAACCCGGCGCTTTTGCTGTAAATTGAACATCATGCAGCGACCTGGGGGCAGATTCGCAGCGTATCGAAACGCCTTGTGCGCGATGCTTGGCATCGCTGCCTTTGTCGCACCTGCCATGGCGCAGTCCGAAATCATTTTCCAGCCGGGCACGGGTGCCCCGACAATCATGACCGCACAGCCCGTCGGCCCCGCCTATAAGCGCTTTTCCTGTGTCGTTTTTCCCGATGCTCGCGCTCGACTGCAAAGCGCCTATCCTGCGGAAGCCGAACCGGTCGTTGTGGTGCCACCACAACGCCTTGATCGCGCATTGCTCGACGAGGCATTGGCGAGCTACGAAAAGCATGTCTGCCGGTTGGGCAGCGGCAACGGCCCATCGCAGATCGTCGTCGTCGACTTCGCCAAGCGGAGCAGCGAACCGCGGCTCTATGTCGTCGATCTCGAAAACGGGCAGGGCCTCGATAACCCTGTTGTCGTTGCTCATGGCATAGGTTCCGATCCCGACGATGATGGCTATGCCGATGCCTTTGGCAATGTCTATGATAGCTGGATGTCATCACTCGGCGCGGCGCGCGGCGGTGAATTATATAATGGCCGTAACGGCCTCTCGCTGCGGCTCGATGGCCTGGATCCTTCGAACAGCGCAATGCGCGTGCGTGATATAGTAGTGCACAGCTACGCCCCTGAACGGCGGCGCTATTTCAACTATAGCCTTACCTCGGCACGCGGCGGCAAGCCGGGGACGAGCGAAGGTTGTTTCGTTGTCGAGCCCCACCGCCGTGACTGGCTCTACGACCGGCTGCGCGATGGTGGCTTCCTCTATGCCGGGCTCGGCAAGCGTAGTCTGGAATTGAGCCAACAATCGATACTGGCAAAGCCGGCGGCACCGACGGCCTCGTCGCAGGGCGAAATCATATTCCAGCCCGGAACGGGTCGCTAGGCTCCACAGGTTCTGCCTCTAGGGTTGAGGCGGCGGTGCCGGTTCAGCTTGCGGGGCGAAGAGTTTCGTCAGCATCCGTTTAGCGGCGAACAGGCCCCAAATGGCTAGTGCCAACAGTACCAGTGCAATAGCGGCTGCGATTAGCGGATTGGCAAAAGCGAGCGCCAGCAATCCGCCGGTCACAACATCTTCGGCGGTCGACAACACGATATTGCTCACTGGTTCGGGGCTGGTGTTTACTGCTGCACGCGTGGTTGCCTTGGTCGCATGGCTGGCCAGCGCTGCCCCGCCGCCAAGCAGGAAGACAATGACCTGCCAGACCGGATCGCCCGCATCGACCACCGCCAGCGCCAGCAGCGCACCGCCGAGCGGCCGGATCAGCGTGTTGAGCCCATCCCAGATCGAATCGAGCCAGGCAATCTTGTCGGCGAAAAACTCGGCTAGTGCGCCAACGCCCGCAATCCCGATCACCCAGGGGTTGGCCAGCGCGTCGAGCATCTTCAGATTTTCAGGCAGGTCGACCACGCCGAAATACATGGCGAGGCCGGTCGCAAAAACGGTGAGGTACAGCCGCCAGCCCGATAGCAGGCTGACACTCGCGGCGAGGCCCAGCAGTTCAACTATTCCCATCCAGCCTCTCCCGAAGTTGCGGTAAGGGTAGGGTGATGGTGCCAGTTTAGTCCCGGGCTGGCAATGGGGGGCGCCGAGAGTTTACTTTGCTCCTCCACTTCAGGGGAGGGGCTTTTACAGATGGTCACCCCGCCGGGTGTGTGATGGACGGCGGGGTGACCAAGGGGTAGGGGGAGAGGGTCAGGGCCTCAGCGTTTGCGCTGACGGCGGGTGACGCTGGTATCGCGGGTGACATTGCCGTCCGACCGCGAAACCGTGTCGGTGCGATTGTAGACCTCTGTTCCATTACGCGAAGCTGAACGGTTGGCGGTGAAGCCATTATCGGTGCGCGTCTTTGAGCCCGAATAGCTATATTCGCCGCCATTGGGTCCGGTGCCGCTCCCTGTCGCCGACCAGCCATTGTCGGTTTTTGTACGCTCATAGTGATAGGTCGCGGTCTTGCCGTTGAAACCAGTGCGCGATCCGCTGCCGGTGAAACCGGTATCGGTCCGCTGCCGGTCGCGTTCGGTGGTTGCCGTGGCGCCGTCGCTTTTGCGGGTGACAATCTTGTCTGAACTGAATGTCCCGGCTGCCTTGTCGTGGATGGTGGTTTTCGTTCCGCTGGCTTTGGGGCCGTCAAAGGTCGAGGTGCGGGTTTGCGGTTCTGCCTGTGCGATACCGGCAAGGAGGGCGGTGGAGAGCGTAAACGCAATCAGCTTTTTCATGGCTTTTGTCCTTTGCTGTTTATCGAAGGCCGTTTGTAACTGCCTTCAGATATTCAACGCACGACTTCGCCATTCCCTTCGGTTTCGGTTGCAATTTTTTCTTCGCTTGACGCAGGTGCCGCATTGCCCTGGTGCGCTTTCCAAATGGCCAGCAATTCCTGCCGGATGGCGCGGCGCTCGGCCGGTGGGGCGCTGCGAAGCTGCTGCCGCAATTCGCGGACGCGGGCCTGCTGCTCGGGTGGCAATTCGCGATAGGCCTCCCTTATCTCCTCGGCTTTGACTGGGTCTATCCGCGGGCGTTGCGGTCTGTTCGCAGCCACCATCTTGTCCTCGACCGGGATTCCGGTTTGGACCGCGCCGCGCTGTTGCGCTTCGCGCTTGACCAGCTCGCGTTCGATACGACGACGGATTTCGGGGTTTTGCAGGGCGCGGCGTTCGGACATCGCCCGCCGCAACTCGGGCAAGGTCACCTCACCCTTTTCGAGCATCGCCGCGATTTCCTGCTTTGCCACGGCAAGCCGCTCCTGACGCGGTAACGCGCGGAATTCGGGATCGGCACGCAGTCGGCGATACAGATCATGCACCGCCTTGCGTCCATCGGGTGCGAGAGGTGCCTCCGCCTCGACATCCGTAGTCGCGATTGGCGGCTTGGCTGCCATCTTCTTTTCTTCGTCGCGGGGTTTCTCGGCTTTGGGCAATTCCACAAGTTTTGCCTTGGCCAGCGCATCGCTGACGACGGGAACATAGACCGGCGCGCCGAAAAATCCGGAGGCTGCGGCGGTTGCGGTGGCAAGGCCGAAGGCCGCTGCGACGGTCACAATCCGTCCGGACCGGCACCAACCGGTGCTGCCAAAGGCGCGCCTTGGGCTGGGAAGCGGCGGAGTGATTGCGGTCGCGTCTGCCGGAAGGTCGCCGGCTTCGATGCGCGCGACCAAAGCGTCGCCAAAGCCCTTTGGCAGCGGCGGAACGGTCAGCCGGTCGAGCGCTGCGGCGATATGCGGCGGGAAATCAGGCTCGGTCACGCCGTTACCCCTTTGCCCTCGACGCAATCGCGCAAGCTGGCCCGTGCACGGAACAGCAGCGATTCAAACGCCTTAACCTGCATGGCCAAAATCTCGGCGGCCATCCTGTTCTGCCTTTCTTCATAATAGGTCAGCACGATCGCGGCGCGCTGCCGGTCGGGTAGCGCCTCGATACAGCCAGCGACTGCATTGCGGACTTGGTCTTGCTCGATCGCCTCATCAGCCAGCGGGCTTTCGTCGGCGCGTTCGGGAATTGCATCTTCGCCAACAAAACGGCGACGGCGGATGCGATCCAGACAGGCGTTGGTCGCAACGCGGGTCAGCCAGGCTGCAACGCCTGTTCCGCCTGCCTGCCAGCGTTCGGCAAATTGCCACAGCCGTAACATAGCCTCCTGCGCGACATCCTCTGCCTCGGCGGCATCGTTGAGCATGCGATAGGCGATCCGCCATGCAATCTCGGCATGCCGATCGGCAAGCAGGCGCAAGGCATCGGCATCGCGCGCAGCCACGCGCGCCATCAGCGCGTCATCGCTTTCGCTCGCAATTGCCTGCGCGGGTTTTGCCATCAAGGTCCGGTCCTTTGCTGCCTGTGATGCTATAACGCGCGGGTTACAAAAACCCTTCGCAAAAAAATGATTGCTTGGCAGCGTCGTCCATTCGTGCTGCATTGGCCGCGATGTCTGAAGAAATATTGATCCACCCCGTCACCGGTGAAGTCATGCCGCCTGCGACCCCCGCTGCTACCATGGTGATTTTCCGCAACGATCCCCACGGTGGTCCACCGCTGATCCTGATGGTCGAACGGGTGAAATCGATGGCCTTTGCCGGGGGCATGGTGGTGTTTCCCGGCGGAAAGGTGGACGACCATGACAGGGCCTATGCGGGCATCCTTGACCATGGGCTGGAGCTACATGAGGCAGCCGCCCGGCTGGCGGTGATCCGCGAGACAATCGAGGAAGCAGGGCTGGCGCTTGGCCTCGATGGGGTCATCGACGCTGCCGATTGCGTCGAAGCGCGTGCGGCACTGCATGATGGCGCGAGCCTCAAGGAAATATGCGACGATCATGGCTGGACGCCACGACTTGACCGGCTCGTTCCCTGGGCGCGCTGGCGTCCGCCCAGCCTTGAGACGCGGGTGTTCGATACGCGCTTTTACCTGATCGATGCGGGTGACGCACATCTGCCCGCTGTGGTCGACAATACCGAAAACCGCATGCTGTTTTGGGACAGCGCGGCGGGCGTGCTCGACAAGGTGGCGCGCAAGGAGGTGAAGGCAATCTTCCCAACCATGCGCAACCTTGAACGGCTGGCGCAATTTTCCAGCTTTGCCGAGGCTGCAGCGCATGCGGCCGACCATCCGGTCAAGCTGCTGTTAACCTATGTCGAGGAACGCGACGGCATCCCCCACATCTGCATTCCCGAAGGCCATGGCTATCCGGTCACCGCAGAGGCGATGACCTCCGCGATGCGCGGCTGACTTTGGCCGTCGTTGCACAACTTCAGGGGCTGGTGGGCGTAGCGCTCATCCTCCTGCTGGCCTGGGCATTTTCGGAAAACAGAAAGCAGTTGCCTGGCTGGCGCTGGATAGCCGGCGCGCTGGCGATGCAGCTGGTGCTGGCCTTGCTGATCGTCCGCGTGCCGCTGATCTGGGATGCGATCAATGTCGCCAACCATGCGGTGCAGGCAATCGAGAAGGCGACTCTGGTCGGCTCGAGTTACATGTTCGGCTATCTGGGCGGTGCGCCTTTGCCGTTTGAACTGAAAGATGGCGTGCAGCCGCCGCTGATAATTGCTTTCCACATATTGCCGCTGGTGATCGTCTTTTCCGCAATTTCGGCCTTGCTGTGGCACTGGAAAATCCTGTCGTGGATTGTGCGCGGTCTTAGCTGGGCGTTGCAGCGCACTTTGGGGGTCAGTGGAGTCGTCGGGCTAGGCGGGGGCGCGAACATTTTCCTCGGCGTGGTCGAGGCGCCGCTGGTGCTGCGCGCCTATTTCGAGCGAATGAGCCGGGCTGAATTGTTCATGGTGATGGCGCTGACGATGTCGACCATTTCCGGCGCGATACTGATTCTCTATGCAACCACCTTGTCCAAGACTGTGCCAGATGCGGTGGGGCATATGATCTCCGCCTCGCTGATCTCGCTGCCTGCGGCGGTTCTGATTGCGCGGTTGATGGTGCCTGGGGATGGCAAGACCGCGACCGACCCCAATGACACCAGCCTGAAATATGACAGCAGCATCGACGCGATCATTCGCGGCACGATGGACGGGGTGCAGTTGTTCCTTGCCGTAATTGGGGTGATCATTGTCGTTTTCGCACTGGTCGCGCTGGTGGATCAGATGCTGGCGGTCTTGCCGCTGGTGGGCGGGGAGGAGTTGACGCTGCGGCGCATCTTCGGCTGGCTTTTCGCGCCGCTGATGTGGGCGATTGGCGTGCCGTGGAGCGAGGCGCCCACTGCAGGTGCGTTGATGGGTACCAAGGCGATCCTCAACGAATATGTCGCCTATCTCGATCTGGCGGCGCTTCCTGAGGGCGAGCTAGGCCCGCGCAGCCAGCTGATCGTGACTTATGCGCTGTGCGGCGTCGCCAACCTTGCCAGTATCGGCCTGCTGGTTTCGACCATCGGCACGCTCTGCCCCGAACGCCGCGCGGAAACCGCGGCGCTGGGTTTCAAAAGCTGGATTGCCGGCAATCTGGGCTCGGCGATGACCGGCGCGGTCATCGGGTTGGTGACGGCGGTCTGATAGCTTTCGCGGATGCGTTGAGCAAAATTCCCCTCCCGCTTGCGGGAGGGGTTAGGGGAGTGGCGAGCGAAGCGAGCTTAAAGCCCTATCAGGCCCTCCCCCGGCCCCACCCGCTTGCGGGAGGGGAGAGAATAGAATCAATCTTCAGGTGCGATGGTGACGACCAGGCCTTCGAGCGCGTCGGTCACCGGGATCTGGCACGACAGGCGCGATTGATCGTTACGCGCATCGGTCGAATCGAGCAGGTCATTCTCGTCTTCGCCCATCGCCGGAACCTTGTCGGCAAAGGCGCCGTCAACATAGACATGGCAGGTCGCGCAGCTGCAGCAGCCGCCACACAAGGCAAGCAGCTCGTCAAATCCATTGTCGCGGATCACTTCCATCAACGACAGGCCATTTTGAGCTTCGACTTCGCGGCCTTCGCCGTTGCGGGCAATGACGGTAATCTTGGGCATACGGGACTCCCCTGTTCACATCTCGAATTTGCGCGCCTGATATAAGGCGCTTGACGTTAAGGGAAGCCTCTTTTTGTGGATAGTTTCGCCTCCGGCCTTGGCCTCGCCCTATGCGCTCCCTATGTCCGGCTACCAAAGCAACAGGATTCTCATAATGTCGAACGATCGCCACGCCCCCGTCATCATCATCGGCTCCGGCCCGGCAGGATATACCGCCGCCGTCTACGCCGCGCGTGCGAACCTGAAACCCATGATAATCACCGGCGTCGAAGTGGGCGGACAGCTGATGACCACGACCGAGGTCGACAACTGGCCGGGCGACGATGCCGGGGTGATGGGCCCCGAGCTGATGGAGCGGATGAGGAAGCATGCCGAGCGTTTCGGTACTCGGATTGAAAATGATTATATCGAGAAAGTCGATTTCTCGAAGCGCCCTTTCACCCTGACCGGGGGCGTTGGGGATTACACTGCCGATGCAGTCATCATCGCGACGGGCGCGAGCGCACAATATCTGGGGCTGCCCAGCGAAACCGCGTTCATGGGCAAAGGCGTGTCGGCCTGCGCAACCTGCGACGGCTTTTTCTATCGCAACAAACCGGTGGCGGTGATCGGCGGCGGCAATACCGCTGTTGAAGAGGCGCTCTATCTTGCCAATATCGCCAGCCATGTCACGCTGGTGCACCGCCGCGACAAGTTGAAATCCGAAAAGATCCTGCAAGACCGCCTTTTCGCCCGCGAGGCCGAGGGCAAGGTAACGATCAAGTGGAACCACACCCTCGATGAAGTGCTCGGTGACGCGATGGGCGTCACCGGCATGCGGATCAAATCGACGCAGGATGGCTCGACCGAGGACGTTGAACTGCACGGCGTGTTTGTCGCCATCGGGCACAAGCCCAACACCCAGATTTTCGAAGGCCATCTCGATATGGAGGGTGGCTATATCCAGGTGCGCGGCGGCAACCAGCAACAGTCGACCGAAACCAGCATACCCGGCGTTTTTGCCTGCGGTGACGTGATGGACCATGTCTATCGTCAGGCGGTGACGAGCGCGGGCACCGGTTGCATGGCCGCGCTCGATGCCGAGCGGTTTATCGACGCTGGCAGCTAACAGACTGATGCTACAAAATCCCCCTCCCGTTTACGGGAGGGGAGGTGATACGGCACCTAGCCTGCAGCCTTTGCAGGCAAGAAGCTGCTTTTACGGAGCAGCGCCGCGGAGATCAGCGGTACAAGCAAACCGATCGGCGCGAATTCGCTGAGCGTGACTGTCATCCTATACAGCGGTTGTTCGTATTGCTTGGCAAAGGCTTGCATCTCCGCCGATTGCTTTGCGATCTCGGCGGCGGAGGCACCCGACGCCTTCAGGTCTTTCAGATAGCCCGCAATATATTCGTTCATGAAGGTGTAGTCGGTCTTCCACATATAGAATTCCCAGCTGAGCACGTAGGCTAGCGCCGCAACGGCAGCGATGCCGAGGCCCAGCCAGAAAGCGGGCCAGAAACGGATGACCCCACCCAGTTCCGTGTCGCGATAACGCTTGACGCCGACAAACACGAAACTGGTCGCCACAAGCATCGAAAGATAGCCCGCGACCATCCCGGCCGCGCCGCCTTCTGGGACGAACAACATGCCGATGTTCCATCCGATGACAACGATGACCGCAGCGATCAGGCCATAGACTGTAATTATCCGTCCCATGTTCATTCTCCTTCAGTTTGGACGGGTCGGGGCTAAGCCGCCAAAACCCTTCAATCTATCGCCCAAACGGGTGATTGGAGCACTCTCGTCCATTTTTACGGCAATATATCCAGCGTCCGCGCCTTGTGGATCGCCTCGGTCCGGTTCGCAGCCTCCAGCTTTTCGAACAGCCGCGCGACATGCGTCTTGACGGTATTGGGGGAGATGCCGAGTCTTCGCGCAATCACCTTGTTGGCCGCGCCTGAGGCGAGCAGATCAAGCACCTCACATTCGCGATCACTGATGCCGAGCGACCGGATCGCGGCAATATTGCGTTCGAATGCAGGTCCACGCGGCCGTGCAGTCAGCCGATTGCCGACCCAGATCCCCAAAGCTACGAACAGGACGGCGACGATGCCAACATAAAATTCGGTGGACCAGGCCCGCACCGCATGTTTGTAGTCGAGCCATTCGAGCAACAATGCCCCGCCCGCCAGCGCCAATCCATAAAGGATCATTACCCTCCACATGCGCGCGAATAAACCATCTGGCGCGATGCTAGGCAAGATACTTGCCAAGACGAACTGTATCACATAAGCAATACAGTGATAACAGGAGGAACAGGCATGGCATTTAATCCGGCGGCAGAAACCGCGCGCTATATCGACGCTCTGGGGCCGGAGGCGCTTGAAAAAGCCGCCGATTATACCATCGGTAGCCACTGGATGCTGTTATGGAGCCTGCTGGTATCGGCGCTGGTCACTTGGATCATCGTGCGGCTCGGCATCCTCGACAGGGTATCGGCGAAGCTGGAAAAACGTAGCTGGGCACTCAGGACTTGGTTGGTCGGGGTGGCCTACTTTCTTGTCTCGGCAATCATAAGCCTGCCTTGGGGCATTTATGAGGAATGGGGGCGGGAGAAAAGCTATGGCCGCACCAGTCAGCCGCTTCCCGATTTCCTGATGCAAGATGCCATTGGCATTGTCATTTCCGCAGTGCTTGGCGGGCTGTTTTTCCTTGGCATCTATGCGCTGATCCGACGCGCTGGAAAAAACTGGTGGCTTTGGTCGGGGGGCTTTGCAGCGGCGACGATCACATTGGTGCTCTTGCTCGCACCGGTGCTGATCGAGCCCATTTTCAACGACTTCAAACCCTTACCGGAAGGCCCTGTCCGCTCGGCAATCGAAAAGCTTGCCGACGATGCCGGGATCCCGAAAGACCGGATATTCATGTATGATGGCTCCCGCCAGTCCAACAATTTTACGGCCAATGCCGGCGGCGTCTTTGGCACTGCGCGCATAGCGATTTCGGACGTCGCGTTGAAACAGGCGGAGCTTGATGAGGTGAAAGTCGTGACAGGGCACGAAATCGGCCATTATGTCCTTGGCCATACTTGGCGCATGGTCGCCATGTTCGCCCTCCTGTCACTGGGCGGCTTTTACCTAGCTCAACGCTTGTTCCCTCGCTTTGCAAGTGCCTTTGGCAGCCGCGCAGCAATCGGTGAGCCGCAAGGGTTGCCAGTGTTGATCTTCATGGTAGCTCTGTTTTTCACGCTGGCACAGCCACTCAGAAACGCCATGATCCGTCAGGGCGAGCGCGAAGCGGACAATTACTCACTGCAGCACGTCAACCTGCCTGATGCACTGGCCAGCGGCTTGGTGAAGACCGCCGAATATCGCTATCCGCGCCCCTCGGCGCTGCAGGAGATATTGTTCTATACCCACCCATCGGTTGAATGGCGCGTCCGCAATGCTATGGAATGGAAGGCTAAAGGCTTGAAAAAGGCGAAACGCTAAGCCGCCGCCTTCTTCTCCAGCCGGAACCTGTGCAGCAGCGGCTCGGTATAGCCGCTGGGTTGCGCCACACCTTCATAAACCAGCGCACGCGCGGCCTTGAGGGCGATGCTGTTGCCTGCCAGTTTTTCGTAGAGCGGATCGCCGGCATTTTGCGCATCGACCTTCGCCGCCATCTTGCTGAAGGCGGCGTCGACCTGCTCGGTTGTGCAGACGCCGTGGAGCAGCCAGTTGGCGATATGCTGCGATGAAATGCGCAAGGTAGCGCGGTCTTCCATCAGGCCGATATCGTGAATGTCGGGGACCTTTGAACAGCCAATACCTTGGTCGATCCAGCGCACGACATAGCCGAGTATGCCTTGCGCGTTATTCTCCAGTTCCTGCTGCACTTCTTCTGCAGACCAATTGTGGCCGCGCGGTGCGGCAGGAATGGTGAGGAGGGCATCGAGTGCCGGGGTTTCCTTGCTCGCCAATTCCTTCTGCACTTCGAACACATCGACCATATGGTAATGCATCGCGTGCAGCGTTGCGGCGGTGGGTGAGGGGACCCATGCGGTGTTTGCGCCCGATTTGGGATGACCGATTTTCTGCGCCATCATATCCTTCATCATGTCGGGCGCGGCCCACATGCCCTTGCCGATCTGCGCCTTGCCGGACAGGCCACAGGCAAGGCCGATCTGGACATTGCGCGCTTCATAGGCCTGGATCCAAGCGCTGGCCTTCATGTCCGCCTTGCGGATCATCGGGCCGGCCTGCATCGCCGTGTGCATTTCGTCGCCAGTGCGATCAAGGAAGCCGGTGTTGATGAAAACGATGCGGTCGCGCACCGCATAGATGCAAGCGGCGAGATTTGCGCTGGTGCGGCGTTCCTCATCCATCACGCCGACCTTGATCGTGTGCCGGTTGAGACCCAGCAGGTCTTCGACAGCATCGAAAAGGTCGTTGGTGAAGGCGCATTCCTCCGGCCCGTGCTGCTTGGGCTTGACGATATAGATGCTGCCCGCGCGGCTGTTGCGATATTTGCCGAGGCCAAGCAGGTCGTGCATTGCGCAGAGCGAGGTGAAGAGTGCGTCGAGTATGCCCTCGGGCGCTTCGCTGCCATCGGCCAGGCGCACCGCAGGGTTGGTCATCAAATGGCCGACATTGCGCACGAACATCACCGAACGGCCATGAAGCAGTTCCTCGTCCCACTCGCGATCATCCTCAAGCGCGCGGGTGACGATGCGGTTGCCCTTTTCAAAGCTGGCAGTCAGATCGCCGCGCATCAGGCCGAGCCAGTTGGTGTAGCCCTTCACCTTGTCTTCGGCATCGACCGCCGCAACCGAATCCTCAAGGTCGATGATCGTCGTCAGCGCGGCTTCGAGGATGACATCGGCGATGCCCGCCTTGTCGGTCTTGCCGACAGGATGCTCGCGGTCGATGACGATTTCGATACCAAGGCCGTTGTGGCGCAACAGGATATCGTCACCGCGGCGGATGATCGGAACCGAGGCGTCGGCCAATTGCAGGTCGCCGCCATCCCAATCAGTCCAGCTGCCGCTGGCCAGCGGAACGGCGGAATCGAGGAAATTGCGTGCATAGGCGATCACCGCATCGCCGCGTTCAGTGTCATATCCACCTGGGCGGGCGGCTGGCGCATTGAGCACATCGGTGCCGTAAAGCGCATCGTACAGGCTGCCCCAGCGTGCATTGGCGGCATTGAGGACGAATCGGTCGTTAAGCGCGGGCACCACCAGCTGCGGGCCGGCCATCGTCGCGATTTCGGCATCGACATTTTGCGTACTGATTTTGAAGCCAGCAGGCTCGGGGACGAGATAGCCGATCTCTTTCAGGAAAGCCTGATAGGCCGCCATATCTGCAATCGGACCCGGATTGGCCTTGTGCCATGCATCCAGCTTCGCCTGCAAATTGTCGCGTTTGGCCAGCAAAGCACGGTTCACCGGTGCGAAGCGGGCGAGAATGTCGGCCAGACCCTGCCACAAGGCATCGGCCTGTACACCGGTTCCCGGCAGCGCCCTGGCTTCAACGAAATCGGCAAGCAGGCTTGCGACCTGCAATCCGGCGCGGTTCACATATTCTGACATGACTGGCTCCAACATGCTGTTTTTTGGGGCCCGGGGAGAGTGGCTTTTGTCGTTGCCGGTGCCCTAGCGGGACTTTGGTGATAGCAAAAGCGGAAAGTTGGATGGAAATCCACATCGACTTGCTGCTAAGGCAGCCAATATGTTGCTGCAGCGTCATTTTGTCGAAAAGCCCTGGGGTCGGGACGATATTCCAGATGTTTTCGAGTCTCCGAAAGGTCAGAAAACCGGAGAAATATGGTATCAGCCAGCAGACAGGAGCGAACAGCAGTTGCTGGTGAAGTGGCTGTTTACCTCAGAGAAACTGTCGATTCAGGTTCATCCATCCGATGCCGACGCGATGGCGCGCGGACACTTGTCCGGCAAGGAAGAATGTTGGCTCGTCGTCGATGCCGAGCCGGGGGCAGTGTTAGGGATTGGGACCACACGCGAACTGACGCCCGAGGAGTTAGGTGCCGCCTCATTGTCTGGCGAAATCGAATCGACGATCGATTGGAAGCCGGTCGCGGCAGGCGATTTTTTCTACATTCCAGCTGGAACAGTGCATGCGATTGGCGCGGGTGTATCGCTGGTTGAGGTCCAACAACCCGCCGACCTTACCTATCGCCTTTACGATTATGGCCGTCCGCGTGAATTGCACCTCGACGATGGCGTCGCGGTTGCCATTGCAAAGCCTTATCTGGATGGCCGTAGTGGCCGGGTAGCAGGGAATGACCGGCTGGTTTCTGGCCCGTATTTCTGGCTCAATCATGTGGTCGACCAGAACGGCATGTCACGAATAGAAGATCCGGGTCCCTATTGGCTGGTACCTCTCATTGGCAATATGATTTTCAGCGAAGGCAAAGCGTCACGCGGCGCTTGCGTGCGCGTTGATTCGTTGTCTGAGGTAGTTCTCGAACCCGGTGCTGCGATGCTTGTTGCCGGAATTGCGGCGGGGTGAAAAATTACCCACCCATTAGTCATCATCGTAGGTTGATTGCGTAAGCGACTTTGCTAGGACCGTTGCCATCAAAAGTTCACACGGATTTACAACCGTGACAGATTCGAGGTCGTTCAGAGATGGAAGACAGGGTTGCGATTGCATTGGGCGTTATTGCCCTCATGCTCTTGATCGGCGGTTGGCTTGTCGTTCGAAAGATCAACGAAAAACGCACGTTTGAATATCGGCAATCTGGGCGGGGCAAGGGATCGACCGACTAAGCCGTCGGATATTTTTCTGCCATATATTCCAGCGAACGGGCACAAAGCGTTTCGAGCACCTGCTGATCAATATCCGCCAGTTTCTTGATATATAGGCACGACTTTCCTGTCTTGTGCTTGCCGAGTTTGGCCATCAATTCGGGTTGGCCTTCAAATCCGTCAATCAGATAGAGCACCGTCTGCCCCTTGCGCGGCGAGAAGCCGATGCGGCACATGTCGCCCTCGCGGCCGCTGTCATATTTATAGTGATAGCTGCCAAAACCGATAATCGAAGGCCCCCACAGTTTCGCAGGCTCACCCGATAACCGCTCCATCAGCGTGCGGATTTTTTCCGCATCGGCGCGCTGGTTTGCATCGGCGACAGCGGCGATATAGGCTTCAACGCTGACGTCTGTTTCCTTGGTTTTGTTTTCGGCTTTGGCCATATTCCATCCTCCGCTTCGGCCGTTTTACGCCTTTTATGCCATCAAGCCAATTCCCCACCTTTGGGTCCCCAGAACACCACCCAGGTCGAAAAGTCCGGCGAGAAATCCTCGAAGCGGTGTTCGATCCCGGCTTCGACGAAAAGGACGTCGTGCGGGGCGAAGGCGACCCGATCTTTGCCTTTCAAGAACCAGCCGGTTCCGCTGGCGATGATGTATATCTCATCCTGATCATGGGGCTTCTGCGCATCCGTCCCCTTGGGCGCGTACAGGCCGACGCGCATCGTGCCATGGCGGATGGGATAGTGGAATTGCTGGTCGGCAGGCTGCGTCGCCAGTATCACCTCGATTACGCTTTTTGAACTTTGCCAAGTCATCCTATTTCTCCTTTGTTCAATCCTGCGATCCCTGCCGCGAGTGCATGCACGCGCTGGCGAAAATTTGCGGGCGATAGGATTTCCAACTCCGGCCCGATCATCAGCATTTCGCGTGCGCCATGGTCGCTATTCTCGATCGCCATTTCGGCAAGCGCCCAGCCATCTTCCCCGATTTGTGCCGAACGTGCCGCTGTTGCCCCTCGTGGTGATAACGCCGCCAGTCGTTTCAGGCCCAGCGGGGACAGCCTGAGTGTCGCGGTTTCGGAAAAAAGCTCGGCCTCGAATCGAACCTGTTCGGTCTGCCACCAGGTCGCCAGATCAAAATCGACGGGCGGTTCGAACTCTTGCTCAAATATTTCGAGCGACTGGATATCGGCGATGTTGAAAATCCGAATCTTTCCATGCCCGCGCGCAACCAGATACCAGTGTCCGGCCTTAAGCACGAGGCCGAGTGGCTCAACCTGCCACTCGGCGCGAGCCTTCCAGCTGTCATAGGTCATTGCCGTCATACGCCGGTCGAGTACCGCACGCGCAACGCGCGACAGGAAGGGTGCCGGGCGCGCGGACCGATACCAGTCTCGGTTGTCGAGGTGGAAGCGCCCGGCGATGCGGTTGGCCTCCTCGCTGCCCGTCTTGGGCAATGCAGCCAGCAGCTTGTTGCGCGCCCGCGTTGCTGCATCGCCCAGACCCATCGCCTGCGCCTCGCCAGGTAAGCCGATGAGCAGCATTGCTTCGGCCTCGGAAGCGTCCAGCCCGGTAAGCTTGGTCCGGTAACCATCGAGCAACTGGAAGCCGCCGCCGGGCCCGCGATCGCCATAGACCGGAACGCCCGCCGCGCTGAGCGCATCGATATCGCGATAGATGGTGCGGACCGAAACCTCGAACTCTTCCGCAAGTTCGTCCGCGGTCAACCGTTGCCGCAATTGCAGCAGGATCAGGATCGACAAGAGGCGGCTGGCGCGCATTTATTTTGCCTAGCAGAAAATAACTGACAAATCTTGTCAGTTATAGGGATGTATCTGCCGACTTTCCGAAATCAACGAAAGGCAGGCACATGGAACGACGGACAGTCTTGCAAGGCGGCACAGGTTTGCTGGTCGGCGCGCTGGCAACCGCATTGACCGCGCGTTCCGTATCAGGAGGCAATATGGAAGCACCGATCGACACCGATTACACGCCCGCAGGCAAAGGCATCGTCACCGGCAAGGGCGCAGGCGATTTTGATTTCCTCGCGGGCGAATGGCGTATCCGGCACAAAAGATTGAAGGATGGCACCAAGGATGAATGGCAACGCTTTGACAGCGGTGCCACCGTCCACCGCGTCCTCAACGGCATGGGCAGTATCGAAGAACTGCGCAAGGCCGATGGCAGCGACATGGGCATGGGCGTTCGTGTCTGGTTGCCGCTGGAAAAGAAATGGGCGGACCATTGGACCAGCGCCGGTAATGGCGTCGTCAATCCGCCGCAAAAGGGCGAATTCATCGACGGGGAAGGTGTGTTTATTTCGGATGAGACGCTCGACGGCGTCAAATGGCTCTATCGCGGCGTGTGGGACCGCATCACCCCAACCGGTTGTCGCTGGCACCAGTCTGCCTCCAGCGATGGCGGCAAGAGCTGGGAATGGAACTGGTGGATGGAATGGATGCGGGTCTAGAAGGATGGCAGCGATGATCGAGAAGCAGTGCTACGCGGTCCTCGCGCTGATCCATATCGTCCCCGCCTCATTGCTGTTCCGGCCGCAGGCGATCGGGCGAATATACCGTATCGACGCCTGCGGACCGCTACTCGCGCTTTTGCACCATCGCTCAGCATTGTTCGCTATCGTCGTACTCGCCTGTCTGTGGGCGATGGTGGATCCGGCGTCGCGCCGTCTTGCCGTTGCGGTGATCGCAACCAGCATGCTCTCTTTCCTAGCCATTTACTGGCATGCCGGATCGCCATCGGCACTCAAAGGCATAGCGCTGGCCGATCTGGCGGGGCTGCCCTTTCTGGCAATCGCTGGTTGGATCGCCTCTGCTCGATAGCAAAGCGGCACTTGTCAAAACATTGGGCCGCGCTTAAAGCGCGACCGTCATCTGGGGAGTAGCCAGCCGTTTCCAAATGGAAGCGGGACATGCATCAACATATTTGGCCGAGAGGTCATGGTGCATGTGGGACAGCAGGAAGCGGCCCAAGGCGAGACCAATGGCATCGGCGGTCCGTTCCGGCTGGGCGGGGCTGTCGGTGGCATTGCGTCTGTTTCCTGCCCGGCCCCGGAAGTATCTCATGGAAGCCTTTTTCACCTCCACTGCCATTGTCGCTTTCGCCGAAATCGGCGACAAGACGATGCTGCTCGCCATTTTGCTCGCCACCCGGTTCAGGGAGCCGCTGCCCATTATTTTGGGCATTTTGGCCGCAACCCTGCTCAACCACGCACTGGCGGCCTTTGCAGGGCAACAGGTGGCAGGACTCCTCGACGCGCCCTGGTTCCGCTGGGCGGTTGCCCTGGGCTTTGTCGCGATGGCGCTCTGGACGCTGGTGCCCGACAAGATTGACGACGAGGAAGGCGACGTGAGCCACAAGGGCAGCGTCTTCCTGACCACCGCCATCGCATTTTTCATCGTCGAAATGGGAGACAAGACACAGGTCGCCACTGTGGCGCTTGGCGCGCAATACCAATCGGTGCTGGCGGTTGCAGCGGGCACCACGCTCGGCATGATGATTGCCAATGTGCCCGCGGTCTATCTGGGCGAGGAACTGGTGAAACGCGTGCCGCTGAAGGTGATGCGCTGGATCGCCGCCGCATTGTTCCTAGCGCTGGGGGCGTGGCAGATTTTGGAACTTGCCATTGCCTGAAACCGTCGGATTGATTAGCCTTCGCTGCAAATTCAATCATTTGCTGGAAAACTTTGCCCCATGCCCACTGATCGCCGACAGTTTCTGGGCCTAATGGGCGGAACGCTTGCCTCGCTTTCGTCTGGCGCCTGTGCGGCTGTACCTGCGCGAAGGATCATCATAATCGGCGCTGGCATATCCGGCCTGGCCGCTGCCCAGATGCTAGTCTCTCTGGGCCACCGGGTCACCATTGTCGAGGCGCGGGAGCGGATTGGTGGCCGGTTGCACACCAGCCATGTCTGGGCTGACCTGCCGATCGATCTGGGCGCTTCCTGGATTCATGGCCACGACGGCAATCCATTGACCGAACTTGCCGCAGAAGCGAAGGCAGCAACGGTTGCCACCAGCTATGACAATAGTCTTCTGCACATCGACCCCGTCTACAAGGCGCTCGGTCTTGAGGATAGCGGCAGCGAATGGGCCGAAACCCAGGTCGAGCGCGCCATGGCATGGGCGGAAAGGCGCAACGCCGATGTCTCGTTGCATGCGGCGTTGGAGGCAGTTTCGCCTGCCGCCAAACTTGCCCCCCTGCGCAAGGCGCAGAGGGCACATTATCTTGCCGGCAATTATGAGCAGGAATATGCAGGTCCCCTGGATCGCCTGTCGGCATGGTATGTTGATGAAGGCGGGGAATTTGACGGCGACGACTTGCTTTTTCCAGGCGGATATGGACGGATTGCAGAGCATCTTTCCAAAGGGCTCGATATCCTTACAGGCCATGTCGTGCGTGCCGTGGATTGGGGCGGCAAGGGTGTGCAAATATGGTGCGCCAATGGCAAGACGTTCAATGGAGACCAACTGATCATAACCGTACCATTGGGGGTGCTCAAATCGGGTTCAATTCGCTTCACCCCCGCGCTGCCACCGCGCAAGGAAAAGGCCATTGAGCGGCTGGGCATGGGTCTGCTCAACAAGCATTTCCTTCGGTTCGAAAAACCGTTCTGGCCAGAGGATGCAGACTGGCACGAACTGGTCAAACCCGATCCTGGCAAATGGTCGCAATGGGTCAGCTTCACCAAGGCCGCTGGCAAACCGGTGCTGCTCGGTTTCACCGGGGCAGAGGCCGCCAAATCGGTCGAGTTGATGGATGACAAGACAATTGTTGCGGAAGCCATGGCGGCTGTCCGGTCGATGTTCGGTAGCAGCGCGCCCGATCCAATTGCGGTGCAACTGACCCGCTGGTCACGCGATCCCTTCGCATTGGGTAGTTACAGCTTTGCCGCAGTCGGGAGCAGCCCCGCTGATCGAACCGCGCTTGCCGCACAAGAGGCAAAGGGAGCGCTGGTTTTTGCAGGCGAAGCGTGCAGCGCTGAATATCCCGGAACCGTTCACGGTGCGTTGCTCAGTGGACGGGACGCTGTAAAGCGACTGCTGGACAACTGACAAGATTGCAGGATTGCGACTGAGTATATGGCGGAAAATTCGGATTTGGAATCGCGCGACATCACGCCCTACCGCCAGCCGATGGTGACATCGCTGGGCATCATGATGGGCTTCCTTCTCAATTTCCTCGCCAATTGGGCGATCGATGACGAGGAAATGGCCGAGGCACTCACCGCTGCGGATTGGGTGGTCGTGATGACGCTTCTGGGTGCGTTGAGCCTGATGTGCCTTGTGCTTTACCGCATCCTTGATATCCGCACTTCACCGGGAACGGCCGCGCGCGGATATGTCATGACATTTCGTCTGTATATAACCGCGGTGGTTCTGGCGTTCGCCGGATTGGGTGTTGCGGTGCTGGTTTAACGAATCGCATCCGCCCCGCCGCTTGCGCCCAACCCCGCCCCCTGCTAGCGGCGCGGCCACGATTGTTGCACGCAAAGGTTCTCCCATGAAAGATTCGGTCAAACGCGTTGTCCTTGCCTATTCGGGCGGTCTCGACACCAGCGTCATCCTGAAATGGCTGCAGGTCGAATATGGCTGTGAGGTCGTGACCTTTACGGCCGATCTGGGGCAGGGCGAGGAGCTGGAACCCGCGCGCGCCAAGGCGGTGCTGATGGGCATTCCCGATCATCACATCTATATCGATGACCTGCGCGAGGAATTTGTCCGCGATTTCGTCTTCCCGATGATGCGCGCCAATGCGCGATATGAAGGCGATTACCTGCTCGGCACGTCGATCGCGCGTCCGCTGATCTCGAAGCGGTTGATCGAGATTGCCCGTGAAACCGGCGCCGATGCCATCGCGCATGGCGCGACCGGCAAGGGCAATGACCAGGTGCGTTTCGAACTGTCAGCCTATGCACTCAATCCGGATATCAAGGTGATCGCCCCGTGGCGCGAATGGGATTTGACCAGCCGCACCCGTCTGATCGAATGGGCCGAAGCGCACCAGATTCCGGTGCCCAAGGATAAGCGCGGAGAGAGCCCCTTTTCGACCGACGCGAACCTGTTGCACACCTCGTCCGAAGGCAAATGCCTTGAGGATCCGTGGGACGAAACCCCCGACTATGTCTATTCGCGCACGGTCAACCCGGAGGATGCGCCCGACCAGCCCGAATATATCACCATCGACTTTGGAAAGGGCGATGGTGTGGCGCTGAATGGCGAGGTGATGAGTCCCGCGACCTTGCTTGCCGCGCTCAACGATCTGGGCCGGAAGCATGGCATCGGTCGCCTCGACCTGGTCGAAAACCGCTTTGTCGGGATGAAATCGCGCGGCATGTATGAGACGCCGGGCGGCGAAATCTACGCCCGTGCACATCGCGGCATCGAAAGCATCACGCTGGATCGGGGTGCGGCGCATCTCAAGGATGAGCTGATGCCGAAATATGCAGAGCTGATCTATAACGGTTTCTGGTTCAGCCCCGAGCGCGAAATGCTGCAGGCGGCGATCGACCATAGCCAAGCCAATGTCTCGGGTACGGTGCGGGTTAAGCTCTACAAGGGCAGCGCCTCGGTCGTTGGGCGCAAGTCGCCGAACAGCCTGTATAGCGAAAAGGTTGTGACCTTTGAGGATGATGCCGGTGCTTATGACCAGAAGGATGCGGCGGGCTTTATCAAATTGAATGCCCTCCGCCTGCGCTTGCTGGCGCGTCAGGGCAAGGATTGAGCTAGACTTTCCACACGAAAACATGTCACCCCCGACTTGATCGGGGGTCCACGGTCTGGCTCCGCGGTTGAAACCGAATTTTCAGACCATGGATCCCCGCTTTCGCGGGGATGACATCACTAGTGCGTGGGGATTACAGCCATGGATTGGCCGCTTTTCAACATCTGCCTGCTGACGCTGATCATTCACTTGATCGGCGCGCTAGCTTATGCGGCACGGATTGCAGGTGTGCGGACCAGCAAGATTGCGCTCAGCTTTGCGCTGTTCAATGTGCTCGTGCTGGTGTCGCGCACCTCAAACAGTTTCCTAGGGCCCTTTCTTGCCAAGCGGATCGAGAATGCGATTGCCGATGGCACCGGCGAGCGGCTGCTGATGGACATGCGCTTGGTGCTGCTATCCGCGACCGTTGCGACCATCCTTGGCGCGCTGGCGGTGCCGACAGTCCAGCGCTGGTTCACCGCGGCGATTGACGAGTTCCAGCACCACCGCTCGGTCGCAAAGCTGGCATGGAGCGCGCTGACGCCCAAGGGTATGAAAATGGTGGCGCGCGCGGTGAAATTGCCCAGCGGCCAGCACCTCAAGCTTTGGACCAAACCCGCGGCAGTTTCCTGGCGGGTGATAGCTATGAATGTGGTCGCTCAAGCCCTGCTGACCGTGGGTGTGATCGCCTCGCTTTATGCCGGTTACCTGCACCCCGAATTCCGCGTCACAGCCTCGCAATTGTCGGCGGTGGTCAATGGGTTTGCCACGATCCTGCTCTTCGTCCTCATCGATCCGCAACTTTCGGTAATGACCGATGATGTCGTCGAAGGCCGCGTCAGCCAACCCGAATATCGCCGCACCATTGTCTGGCTTTCAATGAGCCGGATTGCAGGTACGCTGCTGGCGCAGGCGATGCTCGCTCCTGCGGCTGCGTTGATCGTGTGGGTTGCGGTACGGGTATAGTCGCTATTCGCGGAAGGCTTCTTCGCTCAACCGGGTAATTGGTGTCAGCAGATAGCTGAGCACCGTACGCTTGTCTCCCAGCAGCGATACGTCGGCAACCATCCCGACGCCGATAGGCAATTTGCGCCCCGAAGGAGCCTTAAGTGCATTTTCGCTGGTCCGCACTCGGACAAGATAGTGACTTTCGCCAGTCTTCTCGTTGACGATGGCATCCGGCGAAATGGCTACGACCCTTCCTTTCAAGGATCCATAGACTGCACTGTCATATGCCGTCAGGCTGACTTTCGCTTTCTGCCCGGTTCGCACAGAAGCGATATCCTTGGGACTGACCATTGCCTCTACAAGCAGTCCGTCCTCGCTGGGCACGAGTTCGACCATCGGACTGCCCGGCTGCACGGTTCCGCCAACGGTTGTTACCAGGACCCGGTTGATACGGCCATTGACCGGTGCGGTGACCGTTCGGCGGTCAACTCGGTCGCTGAGCGCAGGCATCATGGACTGCCGTGCGGACAATTCAGCCTTTGCCGCCGTCAGTTCGTTCGCCGAGCGGGATTTCCAGTCCTGTACCTGTTGGCTGTACGATGCCTGCGCCTCGGCCACGCCCGCACGCGCTCGTGCCACGGCAGCCGACGCAGCGGCAGCCTCGCTGCTCGCCGATTGCGCTGCTCCCTGTGCCTTGGTCAGCGACAAGGCAGGTTCGATACCGTTAAGCACCAAAGGCCGTACAGCATCCAGTTCGGACTGTGTCGCGCGAGCCGCTGCCTGGCGTGATGCCAGCATCGATTCGGCTTCCGACACAGCACGCGAAGCTGCATTGATGCGCGCAACCGCCGCGCCGCGAATACCGCTCAATTCAGCCATGCGTGCATTATAGAGGGCGCGTTCGATTTCGGTCTGGCGCAACGCTTCCGTATCGTTGGACGATAGAAAGCGCGGTGCCCGTCCGCTGATTTCTGCTTCGAGCCGTTCGACCTTTGCAATAAGTGCCGCCACAGTAGCGCTTCCACTGCCCAGTTCGCTGCCCGTTTCTGTCGGGTCAAGGCGCACCAAGGTATCGCCGGCTTTCACCGTTTGCCCGGTTTTGACGAGTATTGCGTCGATGATTCCGCCTTCGAGGTTCGAAATGATCTGCAACTGCGAGCTTGGAATTATCCTGCCAGTGCCGCGAACGGTGCGATCGATTTCGGTCAATGCCGCCCAGAGTATCGCGACCGCTACAAATCCGAGGACCAGCCATAGCAACAGATTCGGTCCCAGTTTTGGGGCGAACCGGCGCTCCAGATCGGCAATGTCCTGATTGCCGTCCGTCGATATATCGGTCTGTGCGAGGTTGGGTTCGGTCATTTTGCTACCTGTTTTCCGGCGAGCTGCTTGAGTACTGCGTCGCGCGGTCCGTCTGCAACAACCTTGCCCTGATCGAGGATGATGATCCGGCTGACAAGGCGGAGTAGCGGCAAGCGGTGGGTGATGATGATGGCGGTCCGGTCTTCAAATTCCTTTGCCATGCGCTCGATCATCATTTGTTCGGTCTGGTTATCCATCGCGCTGGTCGGCTCATCGAGCAGCAACATTTTGGGTTTGCCCGCGAAAGCCCGTGCCAGCGCGATTGACTGGCGTTGGCCGCCGGACAAGCTTTCGCCGCGGTCGGCTAGCCGCAGTTCATACCCATTGGCCAAAGTGCCCATGAAATCATGGGTGCCCGATAGACGCGAAGCGCGGAGCATTTCCTCATCGTCGACATGATCACGCGCCAACGTGATATTGTCGCGGACCGTTCCGGACAAAAGTACCGTATCCTGCAGTACCGAACCGATATGTCGACGCAACACGGTTGTATCCAGTTGGCGAACCTCCGTGCCATCGATCATCACCAGGCCTTCGGCGGGCGGGTATAGTCCCAGGATCATGCGCGCCACAGTCGACTTGCCGGAGCCGATACGGCCAAGCAAAGCGACCTTCTCGCCCGGTTTGATCGTGAAACTGACGCCATTCAACGCAGGTTCTGGAGCGCCAGGATAGTTGAAGACGACATTGCGGAATTCGATAAGGCCATTGACCTGCGCAAGTTGCAGCGCATTTTCATCGGTGCCTTCGGTCGCGATATTCATGAAATTGTTCAGTTGGCGATAGGCAGTCCTGGTGCTGCTCAGCCGTGACAGCAGGCTCGCAATCTGCGCCAGGGGAGCCATTGCGCGCCCGCCCAGGATTGAGCAGGCTATCAAACCCCCCATCGTTAGCGACTGGTCAGCAAGCATTCCCACGCCGGCGATAACGATGCCTGCATAGGCGATTTGCTGTCCACTGCTGGCTACAGTTACGCTGATATTGGAAATGAGGCGCTGCAACAGCGAAACCGAAGCGTGGCTCTCCACCGAATCATCCCAGCGCTTGGTGAGCAATTTGTTGGCTCCAGCGCTCTTGACCATTTCAAGTCCGCCGATGGTTTCGATCAGCACGGACTGCTTGAGCATAGCCTGTCCCATCATTTTAGCCGATAGCCGGTCGAGCTGGGGATAGGTAATCCATCCGACGACCGCCACAAGCGGCACCAGCGACAGCGGTACCAACACCAGCCACCCACCGATCATCGCAATCATCAGCAAGGTCAGGGCTATGAAAGGAACGTCAACAATCGCCATCAGGGTGGCCGACGTGAAGAAATCGCGCAGCGTTTCCAGTTCCCGCATCAACGATGCCAGCCCGCCTGTCGATCCGCGCGGTTGATCAAGCCGGATCTTGAGCAAGCGTTCAAAGACGGTTTCACCCACGTCGCGGTCAATATCTGCGCCTGCGACATCGACAAAATAGCTACGCAATATTTTCAGGATGAAATCGAAAATGATAAGGATGCCGAGTCCGATGGACAGGCCAATCAGCGAGGCTGTCGCATTGTTCGGTACAACACGGTCATAGACAGTCATCGTGAATAACGACGTAATCAGCGCGAATAGGTTGATCATCACCGCCGCCAGCGCGACTTTAATGTAGACTCGACGATTGGCCCTTATCGGGGCCATCAGCCAGTCGGCAAAGCGGGGCTGCCTCTCTTGAACAATGTCGGCTCGGCTCATTTGAAGCTTTCTTTATCCGCAGGCGGGATGCGCAGTTCCGCCAGTAGCTCGCCTGATCGAGCAAGCGCGATATAGGTCGATGAATCGAGTTCGGCCATTGCCTGGATGTAACTGGCCGCCGCTGCGAGCAGGCGTTCCTCGCCATCAAGCGCATCGAACAATGTGCCGCGTGCGACACGGAACCGCTCGGTCACCGCGTCGCGCGTAATGCGGCTAGCGCGATAGTCTGCCTGATAGGCGTCAAGGGTGATGGCCAACGCCTGGACATCGGACCAGGCTATGCGCGCTTCGCGTTCTGCCTCCAGCCGGATTGCGTCGGCGCGGGCCGTGGCAGCTTCGGCGCGTGCCTTAGCCTCCTGTTCGCGGGCAAAGCCGGGTCCGAAAAGGCCAACGCGGAGAGTCAGACGCCCGCGCACATCATAGTCGCGGCGTCCCGGCTCAAATAGACCGTATCGTCCGGCATCAACGCCTGCTGTAACCTTGGGCAGGGTATCGGCTTTTGCCGCGCGCTGGTCTTCCTTGGCGGCCTTTGCCTGTGCGTTTGCCGAACGGACAATGGATGTTTCGCCAGCCTTTTCGGCGAGCACGTCGGGCGAGAAACTGGGTAGCCCCGGTGCCGGGGCTCGTGCCACGCGTAACGGCGGCTCCAGCCCGAAATTCTCCCTGAAACGCGCTCTGGCATTGTCGAGCGAGCGCTGGAATTGCGCCAGCCGCAGCTTGCCCGATGCCAGTGCGCTGTCGAGCCGCGCCCGTTCAACCGGCGCGGCAACGCCTTGGGAGATTCGTTGTTCGACCGCGCTCTTCAGGTCGGCGGTACGATCAACATAACTTTGTGCGAGATCGACCAGATGGCCATAGGCGAATAGCTCGTACCACACGACGATGGCGCGCAACGCCGCGGTTTCGGTTTTGCTGTCGAGTTCCGCCTCGCTCGCTTCGATGCGCAGGATCGCAGCATTGACCCGGTTTTGCGCAGCGCCGAAATCCAGCAGGATCTGCTCGGCGCTGACAACAGCATCGATTCGGCCCTTGCCGCGGGCGCGCTCGATGACATTATCCGGATCGTTGGAAAAATCGCGTGCCAATGACCGGTTTGCACTCATGGTGACGTCGACACGCGGTAGCAATTGCGCCTGAGCATTGCGCTTTCCGGCAATCGCTGCCGCGCCGTCGGCCTTGCCTTCAGCTATGGTCGGGCTGTTCCGCACCGCTTCCCCTATAACTTCCCGAAACGCCTCGGCATCCGACAGCGTTCCCGCCAGCTTAAGTATCGCATCATCAGTGTCCTGGATTTCCAGCGGTGCGGCGCTGGGGGCGGGAAGGGCCGTTGGCGGAACTTCCCATGAGCTTTGCGCCTGCACGTTCGCCGCGCAGCTCACAAGGGCGGCGGCCAGCCACAGCTTGCCAGTCTGCACCGGCAGTGCGGCACGGGGCTTTACGGCAACCGGATTGCCGAAGCGTAGGTTCATCCAACTAGTCAATTTCCCTCACGCGGTGCCTAATGCACAGTGCATTTTGGAAACTCAACATAAACATTGGGGTGCGCGGCGGAAGTTGATGGATGAGGTTGGCGGAGTATCCGCCCTCCAGCCATCGCTTTTTTAACACTTTTCAACTATCGTCCGTCACCGGTGACCAAGGATAGTTCCGTATTAAGCGATCCGCGACCGGTTTCGGCCGTCAGCACCGGCGTTGGACTCGCCGGTCTCGCAGGGCTGCTTGTGGCCGTGCTGGTTGCCAGGAACTTCGGAGCCTTGGCAAACTTTTTAGGGTTTCCAGGCTGGCCTGAACGGGCTGACGGTCCATCATCTGCACTTATGGCCGTGCTGGCATGCGGAGTCCCGATGGTGCTGTGGTCGCTGCTGGTCGACAAGGTGCACAAGCGTGCTTCGACCGGGATTGACTGGTCACTCGCCCGCCCTGTGGCCGATGTGCTCGACACCAGCATCGTAAAGCTTGCCGGCCTTTGGGCAACATGGGCGGTGATTGCGGTCGTGTATATGCTGTGCCGCTGGTATTGGTCCGGACTCTACCTGTTTTCCATGCAGGTTTTCACATTACTAGCGATTCCTCTGGTGCTGTTTTCCGTTCCTTATGTCGTCTGGCTCGATCGCTATCTTGTCGACCCCCGCGATGGCAGTTGGCACTTTGGGGCGTGGATTGCCGGACGCGATGACTGGGATGGTGAAGAGATCCGGCACCATGTGCGGGCGTGGACCGTAAAGGGTTTTTTCCTCGCCTTCATGGTGTCGATTGTTCCGGGTGGTTTCAGCGAGGTCGTCAACACAGATTTTGCCAGCGTCGCTAACAATCCTGTCCTGCTGACCCATGCCCTGATCAGTGCGATGTTCCTCGTCGATGTCCAGTTGGCGACAGTCGGCTATGCGCTGACCATGAAACCGCTGGATGCGCATATCCGCACTGCAAATCCCTATCTCTCGGGCTGGGTCGCGGCACTCATCTGCTATCCACCCTTCATCCTGATGAACAATGGCGGTCCGCTGGATTATCATGTGGCGACCAGCGACTGGGCCTATTGGTTTGAGGGGCAGACGGTGCTGCTATGGGTATGGGGCACCATACTTGTTATCCTTACCGCTATCTACGCCTGGGCGACTGTGGCTTTTGGCTTGCGCTTTTCGAACCTGACGCATCGCGGCATATTGACCCACGGCCCCTATCGCTGGACCAAGCATCCCGCCTATGTCAGCAAGAATGCCTATTGGTGGCTGGCGACATTGCCCTTTCTGGTCACCAGCGGCAGCACGACTGATATGGTGCGCAATACCGCGTTGCTCGCGCTGGTCAGTGCGGTCTATTACTGGCGCGCGAAGACTGAGGAGAAGCATCTGATGGCCGATCCCGACTATGCCGAATATGCAGCATGGATGGATCGGCATGCACCCATCACCCGTGGCTTCAACCGGCTGCGCGCGCTGTTCGGTTCGAGAATCCGGACAAACGCCCCGGCACAACCTGCCGAATAGGGGTTTAATCGCGCGATTAATGTGATAGCTTCTCCCCGATTCAAAGGAGGAGAGTCGACCATGCACGATATGGTAATCCGCGGCGGAACGATCGTCGACGGCACAGGCGGGGCGCGCTTTACGGGGGATATCGCGATCGACAACGGGCTGATCAGCCAGGTCGGCAAGGTCAGCGGCAGCGGCAAGGAAGAGATCGACGCCACCGGCATGATTGTCGCGCCCGGTTGGGTCGATGTGCATACCCATTATGACGGCCAGGCGACCTGGGATCAGGAAATGGCCCCGTCGAGCTGGCATGGCGTGACCACCGTGATCATGGGCAATTGCGGTGTCGGCTTTGCACCGGCAAAGCCCGATCGCCACGAATGGCTGATCAGCCTGATGGAAGGCGTCGAAGATATTCCGGGGACCGCCTTGTCCGAAGGGATGAGCTGGAACTGGGAAACCTTCCCTGAATATCTCGACGAACTGGAGCGTCTGCCGCGTACCGTCGACATTGGCACGCATGTCCCGCATGGCGCGGTACGCGCCTATGTGTTGGGGGATCGGGAACAGCCGGGTGCTGTGCCCACTGCCGAGGACATTGCCGAAATGTCGCGCATCGTTGAGGAAGGCGTCCGCGCTGGAGCGCTCGGCTTTTCAACCTCGCGTACGGTGCTGCACCGCTCGATCGACGGAGAACTCGTTCCCGGCACCACGGCGACTGCGGAAGAGCTGATCGAAATCGGCCGCGGCATGGGCCGGGTCGGCTATGGCGTGTTCGAAATGGCATCCGACCTCATGCGCGAATGGGACGAATTTGGCTGGATGGGCAAATTGAGCCGTGAGACCGGGCTGCCCGTTACGTTTGCGGCGCTTCAGTCAATCGCCAAGGAGCAACCTCTGGAGGAGCAGATCCAGCGGATGCGCGCCGAAAATGACAATGGTGCCAATATCGTCGCGCAAATCGCACTTCGTGGCAACGGCATCATCATGGCTTGGCAGGGCACTGTGCATCCCTTCCGTCTGCGTCCGAGCTGGAAAGCGATTGCCGATCTGCCTTGGGACCAGCAAAAGGCAAAGCTGCTTGATCCTGACTTCCGTGCGCAACTGCTCGCCGAGCCGAATGACTTCAGCGACGTCCCGGATGAATTGAAGGGGGTTGCATTCATCATTGGTGCGGGCTGGACGATGCAGTTCGAAATGGATGATGATTTTGATTATGAGCCGCAGTCCGATGCCAGCATCCAGACGCGTTCTGCAAACAATGGCGTTAGCGCGGATGAATATGCCTACGATCTTTTGTGCCAGAATGACGGTACGGGGTTCATCTACTTGCCATTGCTCAACTATGCCGATGGCAATCTCGATTTCCTCGAAGCGCTTCAGGAATCGGACGATACCGTGAACTCGCTGTCAGATGGTGGCGCGCATTGCGGCACGATCTGCGATGCCGCCTCGCCGACATTCATGCTCCAGCATTGGGTGCGCGATCGCAAGCGTGGAAAGCGGATTAGCCTGGAAAATGCCGTGAAGCGCCAGTGCCGCGATACGGCGGTCTTGTACGGCCTGGAAGATCGCGGAGTGCTCGCGCCGGGCTATCTGGCTGATCTCAACATCATCAATCTCGACAAGATCAAGCTGGGCAAACCCTGGCTGGCCTTCGACCTGCCGGCGGGCGGCAAACGCCTGCTGCAAAAAGCCGACGGATATCTTTATACCATCAAGTCGGGGCAGGTGACCTTCAAGGACGGCCAGTGTCTTGGCGTATATCCTGGTGGATTGATCCGCGGGCCGCAACGCGTCGAAATGGCGATTGCAGCTGAATAATTTTTATATTTCAATATGTTTCATCGGGCGCCCATTGTGGCGCCCAACTTTTTTCATCCCTAATTTTCATTTAACCGCGCCTCGCGGCATGAAGTTAACCAGCAATGGCGATAAGTTTCTTCACTAGAAAAAATGGTCGTTTGTTCAGGAGGAAAAAATGTCGCCGGATACTGCCTTGGTAACGATTACATCGCTAGGCTTTGCCTCGGTGTTTCTGGCGCTTGTGATCGGGTTATCAGATGCCGACGCGAAATCGATCATCTCATCAGTGTCCAGCATGACTCCGGCGGCCCGCAAGCAGGCTCGGATAGCGCATTTGGAATATCTCACCAGCGTAGCGGATGAGGCTATGGAAGCACGCCGCACGGGCAAGAAATTGGGACGCTGGGAAGGCGTCTAGATAAGATAGCAGTTCCTGGGGATCACCTGGTCCACTACGGTTCGCTCCACGCAGGCGCCGTACACATCCCCAGACAATGGCGGTCGTGCCAGCCCCCCGGCACGACCGCCTTTTCCTTGTTCAAAAAACTACTGTTCGCGCTCGTTTTCGACGCGTGACGGTCGTGAAGGCTGGCCGTCCATCCGCGATGCTCGAGGCGCGCGCGGCTGGGGCTGTGGTTGCGCTGCCGGGGGCATGGGTCGTGCCGCCTGCGGCGCAGATTGCTGCTGCCAATTGCCCCGATTGCTGCTGTCGAAGCGGGGGCGAGGGTTGCCACCTTCGGGACGCGGCTGTCGATCGCGCCGCCAGTTGCCCGGATTTGGCGCAGGGTTTGGCTGGCCAACGGCAGGCGCAGCGTTTGGAGCAGTTACAGCCTCATTGCCTTGCCAGTTGCGACGTCGATCACCCCGGCCTTCGCCGTTTCTGCGATTCGAACGCTGCCCCCATAGCGAACCATTAGGGTCGGCTGCATTGGGCGCGTTGCCCGGGTTCGCACCGTGGTTTCCATCGCGCCAGCGATCCCGACGTCCGTCACCGTCACGGCGCCTATGATCACCCTCACGCCATCCGTCGCGGCGGTCACCATCGCGATGGTTCCAGCCATGGCCGCCGCCACGATTGCCCCGGTGCTGGCGATACCATTGATAACGCTGGCCGGCCCAGTAGCGGCGATGGTGGTCGTACATGTTATGGCGGCGTCCGCCGCGATCGAAAATGTAGAAGCCATATCCCGGATACCAGTAATCCTGATACCATCCGCCGCCATAGCCTATGTTGTAGAAACCGCCTCGATAGTCGCAATCATAATAATTATCGAACGGGCTGTAGGGATCGCAGCCATAACCATCATCATAATAGTTGTAGCCATCGTCATAATAGCCAAGGCCTACACCGCCGTCATAATAACAGGCCGAAAGCCCCATCGTCGCCGCACCAAGTGCTGCGATCCGCATTATCAGCTTTGCACGCAATCCCGCCATTTGCTTCACCCCTTGTTGTTGCCTCACGCGTCTTTTTCCATTGGTCGATTCGCAGGCACGGTCCATCGTAAGTTGCAAATTGCGCTTCGCCAGTTGAATTGCGTCTGAATGCAGCTGTTGGCTGGCGTTCAGCTTTGTAAAGCGCAAAGCGAAGCCGCTTGCACCTTGTTAACACTAATGGCAGTAAGCATTTAACCGAACAATTAAAACCGACCGGAGATCTCCCATGGCCCTTGCCAGCAGCGAAGCCGCCAACCCTCATTGGACGCCCCGAGCGACACCGCAGTCATTGGATCATATCCCCGGCGAAAATGGCCTGCCCATTGTCGGCAACACCTTCCGCCTGCTGCGCGATCCGCCGGCGTTCAACCGCCAGATGATCGCGAAATATGGCAAGGTTTACCGGACCCGGGCCTTTGGCGCGGTGAATTTATCGCTGATCGGGGCCGAGGCGAATGAGCTGATGCTGTTCGATCGCGAAAAGCTGTTTTCATCCGAGCAGGGCTGGGGTCCGGTGCTCAACCTGCTCTTCCCGCGCGGCCTGATGCTGATGGATTTCGACCATCACCGCATGGACCGGCGCGCATTGGGCATCGCTTTCAAGCCGGAGCCGATGCGCGGCTATGTCGCGGACATGAACCGCATCTTTGCCGAGCAACTGCCCAACTGGCGCGGCGATATGCTGTTCTATCCGGCGATCAAGCAATTAACGCTCGACGTTGCTGCCGATGCGTTCCTTGGCGTCCCGCTGGGGCCAGAGGCGGACAAGATCAACAAGGCCTTTGTCGACATGGTCGCCGCGTCGATTTCACCGGTGCGCCGCCCGTTGCCCTTCACGCAAATGGGGCGAGGTGTCGCCGGACGTAACTACCTCATCAACTATTTCGGTCCGCAGATTGAGGAACGCCGCCGCAACCCGAACCGGCAGGATATGTTCAGCCAGTTCTGCCGCGCCACCCGCGACGATGGGCAATATATGACCGATGGCGAAATCATCGATCATATGAATTTCCTGATGATGGCCGCGCACGACACGATCACCTCGTCGGTAACCTCGATGATCTGGCTGCTCGCCAAGAATCCCGAATGGCAGGAAAAGGTACGCGCCGAATGCCTTTCGATCGCCCCTGCAGGCAGCGCGATTTCGTCCGACCAGCTCGATTCCTTCGAACTCACCGAATATGCCTTCAAGGAATCGCTACGGATGATCCCGCCCGTGCCCTCAATCCCGCGCCGCGCGCTCAAGGATTTCGAATTCATGGGCTACAAGATTCCCAAGGGAACGACAGTCAGCATCAACCCCACGGTAACCCATATGATGCCCGAATATTGGGAAAATCCGGAAATCTTCGATCCGATGCGCTTCACGCCTGAAAATTCAAAGGGAAGGCATAAATATGCCTGGGTGCCCTTTGGCGGCGGCGCGCATATGTGCCTGGGCCTGCACTTCGCCTATATGCAGATGAAACTGTTCATGCACCATTTGCTCACGCAGGTGCGCGTGGAGGTAGCCGACGGCTATGACCCTGCATGGCAGGCTTGGCCGATCCCGAAGCCCAAGGACGGGCTCCGGGTCCGGATGGTTCCGCTTTAAGCTTTCTTCTGCGCTGCGATCCAGGCGTCGACCTGCTCTTCAAGGATGTCGAGCGGGACTGGGCCGGATTTCAGCACGGTG